>NZ_BATR01000164.1 GCF_000739655.1 Verrucomicrobium sp. BvORR106
ATTTCGTCAACAATGTGAGGCTCTTTTTTTGAAGATTTTTGAAGATCGAAAACTGGCAAACTGAGCCGTTTAACGAACCCATGGAGACGAAAAATGGAAGGCCTCGCAAAGCCCCCTAGTGGCAGGCGGATCGAGCGGTCTCATTAATTAAGACTGACAAATCATTAGCAGATTCAAGCGCCGAAAAAATGCGCACCTCGAAGCCGAAAAAAGCCCTTCAGAACGCCGCGAAGCCCCCAAAGCGGGTTCTGTAGGGATGTTTGGATGCGAAATTTCGCGGTCAGAAAGTGGCAATTCGATGCTTGGCGCATCGCTCCGCTCCCAAAAAAGCACCGCGAAACCCTGGCCGCTCATCGTGTTACCATAACACAGCACCTTGATTGCCTCCGCGCGCGGTTCGGTGCCTCATAGGGGCCGTTCTTCTTTCCTCACCGCATGAAATCACTTCCCCTATTCTGCGCGGGCTCTCTGTCCCTCTGCCTCCTCCCTGCCTTGCACGCCGCAGGGTCGGAGCCTGCCTCCTCCCCCTCTCCTTCCCTGGTCCCGGCCTCGGTACTGGATCTGGCCATGCAGCCTTCCGAGCTGATCACCAACCCCGGGGCCAAATACTCCGCCGAAGAACGGGACTACGCGATGGTGATCGGGATGGATCGCACGCCGAAGGGCCGCATCTGGTCCGCCTGGGTGGGTGGTGGCGACAGTGATCTCGGCTACTTCGTGCTGGCATCCAGTGATGACAACGGTGCCACGTGGTCCAAGCCCCGCCTTGTGATTGATCCCCCGGAAGCTCCGACGGGCCTGCGCAAGCGCATCCTGGTCGGCAATCTCTGGACGGATCCCAACGGCAAACTGTGGCTCTTCTATGATCAATCCATGGGGTACTACGACGGCCGCGCGGGTGTATGGGCCATCTGCTGCGAAAACCCGGATGCAGAGAACCCCACTTGGTCAGAGCCTCGCCGCATCTGGCACGGACTCACTCTGAACAAGCCGATTGTATTAAAGAACGGCGAATGGCTCCTCCCCATCTCCCTCTGGACGCGTGACCGCATCGGGCCTGGGGAACTCCGGGAAGGATTCAAGGAACTGGATGAGTTCCGCATGGCAAACATCTTCGTATCCACCGATCAGGGCAAAACGTGGACACGGCGCGGCGGCGTGACCGTGCCAGAGACGGACTTCGATGAGCACATGTTCGTGGAGCTGAATGATGGACGCCTCTGGCTGCTGGCCCGCACTAAATACGGCATTGCCGAGAGCTACTCCTCAGACCAAGGCCGGACCTGGACCGAGGCGCAGCCATCCAAGATTCAGAATGTCAGTTCTCGATTCTTCCTGCGCCGGCTCGCCTCAGGCAACCTGCTCCTGGTAAAGAATGGCCCTCGGGACCAACGGCTCAAAGGGCGCAGCCATATGACGGCCTACCTTTCTGATGACGAAGGCAAAAGCTGGAAAGGCGGGCTGGTCATCGATGAACGTGGTGGCGTCTCCTATCCTGATGGTTTCCAGGCCCCTGATGGCACAATCTACGTCATCCACGATCACAACCGGGACAAGGATCGCGAGATCCTCTTTGCGAAGTTCAAAGAAGAAGATGTGCTGGCAGGCAAGTTCACCCAGCCTGATTCCGCGGGTATGCTGATGGTGAGCAAGGCCTTGGGCAAGCATATCGGCGAGGTCACTTACAACGGCATTCAACTCGATAGCGAGTGGCCACCCCGCACCCAGGATCCGAAATCCACGGAGCCTATGGCGGTGCCTTATTTGACCAATCCGCCTGCCGTCGTCCCCATCAACTTTGGGCGTCAGCTCTTCGTGGATGACTTCCTCATTCAGCAAACCGACCTGAAGCGCACCTACCACGCTGCGGAGAAGTACTCGGGCAATCCCGTCTTTAAAGCAGAAACTCCCGACGAGCTCAAACCTTCTACGGTGGGGGAAACCGGTGAGGAGGCCGTGTGCTACCTGGGCCATGGCGGGGTGTTCTTCGAGCCCAAGGAGAAGCAGTTCAAAATGTTCTACACCGCCGGCTGGAGAGGCGGTCTGGCGCTGGCCACCAGCAAGGATCTGCTCCAATGGGAGCGTCCGTCTCTCGGCCTCGCGGGTGGAAACCTGATCCTCCCCGGCGGCAAACAATGGGCCGGTGGTGACAACTCCGTGTGGCTGGACCTGAGCTCCAAGCTGCCTGAAGAACGCTACAAGCTGCTGACGGATCGTCAGCCCCATACCATCCACACTTCCCTGGACGGCCGCATCTGGTCCCAGGGCATCCCCACGGGCAAGGCTGGTGACTACTGCTCCTTCTTCTACAATCCCTTCCGCAAGAAGTGGGTGTACAGCATCAAACAAGGCGGCCCCCGGGGACGCAGCCGCTACTACGCGGAGACCAACGAGTTCGTCAAAGGTGCGGACTGGAAGAACTCCGTGTACTGGACCAACGCCGATCAACTGGACCCTGCCGATCCCGAGATCGGCGAGGCTCCTCAACTGTACAGCCTCAATGCGGTGGCCTATGAGAGCCTGATGCTGGGTGAGTTCTACATCCTCCAGGGACCCAACAACGAGATCTGCGACAAGGGCAAATTCCCCAAGGTCACCCAGGTGATGCTGGGATTCAGCCGTGATGGCTTCCACTGGCACCGTCCCGAACGCAAGCCCTTCATCGCTGCCACCAAGAAGGAAGGCGACTGGGACCGGGCCTATATCCACGGCACCACGGGTGTCATGGTGGTGAAGGAAGACCGCCTGTACTTCCCCTACACCGGCTACTCCGGCATCGCCCCCAATGGTACTCGCGGCATGTACACGGGCGCCAGCATAGGTCTGGCCACCCTGCGGCGCGATGGCTTCGCCTCGATGGAAGCCGGTGCCACCACCGGTACGCTGACCACTCGCCCAGTGGCGTTCAATGGCTCGCATCTCTTCGTCAACGTGAACTCGCCTCAGGGCAGCCTGAAGGCCGAAGTCATCGATGAAACAGGCAGGGCCATCGAGCCCTATACGATCGCCAACAGCGAAGCCATCACCGCAGACAGCACCCGCACGCGGGTGCTGTGGAAAGGGGCGGTCGATCTGGAAGGTGTGCGGGGCAAGGCCGTGCGTCTGCGCTTCCACCTCACCAACGGCAGCCTCTATTCCTTCTGGATCACGCCACACCTCAGCGGCGCCAGCGGTGGCTACGTCGGCTCCGGCGGCCCTGGCTTCCCGGGAGTAGTGGACACGGTGGGCGACGGCACCCCGGCGGCCAAGTGACGTTTCCTTAAACCCATCTCTTCCTCCACCACCATCATGTTCCGCTTTATCAACTGGTTTACCGGGTTGTACCCGGTCTGGGTCATCTCCTTCGCCGTGGTCGGCCTCATCCGGCCAGAACTGCTCACGTGGTTCAACGGCCCGTGGGTGGTCTGGGCCCTCACTCTGGTCATGTTGGGAATGGGCTTCACGCTCAAGGTGGAGGACTTCCGACGGCTCTTCAAGGCGCCATCCTCCCTCGCCCTCGGCTTCCTGGCCCACTACACCATCATGCCGCTGGCGGGGTGGTCGGTGGCGCACTTGTTAAACCTCGATCCCGGTTTCGCGGTCGGCCTTATCCTGGTGGCCAGCTGCCCTTCCGGCACTGCGTCCAACGTCATCTGCTACCTGGCAAGGGCGAATGTCGCCCTCGCCGTCATGGTGACGCTGACCTCCACCCTGCTGGCGTTCCTGATGACGCCCGCGTGGTGCAAGGTGCTGGCTGGACAGTACGTGCCCGTGGATGCCGCAAAACTGAGCCTCTCCACCATCCAGATTGCTGTAGCCCCCGTCATGATGGGCGTCTTCTGCAACTGGCTCTTCCCAAAGGCAACCGCCTCGGCCTCCCGCGTCGGCCCGCTTATCTCGGTGCTGTCCTTGATGTTCGTGACGGGCGGCATCGTCGCCCAGAACGCCGAGGCCGTGAAGATCAATGCTGGCAAACTGGCGCTCGCCGCCGTGCTGCTGCATTTGTTGGGTTTCGGCGTCGGCTATCTGGTCGCCAAGATCCTGCGCCGTCCCGAGGAAATCGCCCGCACCATCTCGATTGAGGTGGGTATGCAGAACGGCGGACTGGCGGCGGTGCTGGCGAAGCAGAACTTCCCGCTCCAGCCGCTGGCGGCGGTACCAGCCATCTTCAGCGCCATCACCCAGACCCTGCTGGGCAGCCTGCTCGCCACCTGGTGGCGGAACCATCCCGTCCCTTCCTCCAACCCGGAAGCGACTCTCGCCGCTGCCAAGCCCGCTCCCTTGCCTACGTCCCCTGCCATTCCTGAGGCCCGCCCGGAATGAACGCCACCGCCCTTCCTACTCCCCCCTCCGCCTCCCCTGCGGATTCCGTTCCCCTTTCCCATCGTCGCACGACTTACTATTGGAAGTGCGACCGCCCCGCCGCGTTCCACGGCACGACTGGCCGCACCGACGCCTCCAGCCTGCAGAGTTCCTTAAAACGAGCGCTGCAGGAGAAGTTTCCCAAGGCTCGCCTCTCCCTCCAACCAGGGCACGGCCAGGGGAATCACATCACGTTCATCTGCACCCTGGACGATGCCAAGCGCTTCGTGCGTGTGGAAGACGGTCCGGAAAAGGACAACTACCTCATGGTGGAGTCCCGGGTGCTCCAAGAAGTGCGCACCCTCGGTCTGCCAGCCCCCCGGGTGCATGCCGTGGATGCCAGCCGGGAAAAGGTGCCCTTTGCCTGGCAAGTGCTGGATCTCGTGGACGCCCCCGACCTGAACCACTTCCACAAGCAAGGTGCACTGGATCTTCCCGCCATGGCGAAGGAGATTGGCTCCGCCATTGCCCACTGGCAGTGTCTGGAGCCATCAGGCTTCGGGCCCTTTGATCCTGCCGTGGTCACAGGAGCCAACACCCTCAGTGGATTTCACGCCTGCTATGAGGACTACTTTTTCCTGCACTTTGAGCGGCATCTTCGCTATCTGACCAACCAGGAACTGCTCAGCACCCGCGAAGCCGCAGAGATGGAATCCGAAGTGCTTGGGCACCGCAGTCTGCTCAGTCTGGAGCGCGGCTGCCTGGTTCACAAGGATCTGGCCCTCTGGAACATTCTCGGCACCCCGGAAGGCATCGCCGCGTTCATCGACTGGGATGACGCCATCTCCGGCGACCCCATGGACGATCTCTCCCTGCTGGGTTGTTTCCATGATGGCAGGGTGCTGGACCGCGCCCTCCAGGGCTATCAGATGCTCCGCCCCCTGCCCCGGGAGCATCGCCGACGTTTCTGGCTTCACCTCCTGCGCAACATGATCGTCAAAGCCGTCATCAGGGTCGGTGCAGGTTATTTCAAGAAATCCGACGGCTTCTTCCTGATTGGCAGCGGCAGCAATGGCCAGAACCTGGAGGAGTTCACCAAACAACGTCTCGCCACTGCCCTGCGCGGCCTCCGCGAGGATCTGCCGATTGAGTCTCTCTAGATAGATTGTTCCTTTCCTTTTGCTTCCACTTCTCCCATGTCCGCCGATTTTTCGTCCGCCCCCGTTCTTCTGGGCACCTTCCTCTCGCTAGGCTCTCCGCTCGTCGCCGAACTGGCGGCTGAGTGTGGCTTCCAATGGCTTCTGCTCGATCTGGAGCACGGTGCCAGCACGGATGCCACCTTGTTGCCCCAACTGATGGCCACCAAGGGCACCTCCACTCAGGTCATCGTCCGTTTTGGTATCCCTCATGCCGACCAGGTGCTGCGTGCCCTGGACTGGGGTGCGCACGGCATCATGATCCCCCGGGTCACCTCCGCAGCAGAGGCCGCCGCCTGCGTCCAGGCCGCGTCATACGCGCCCCGGGGACACCGCGGATTCTCCCGCTCTGCGCGGACCTATGGGCTGGGTCTGCGACCACCCACCTCCGCAGAGACCATCCCCCAGCCTCTGATCATGGCCCAGATTGAGAACATCGAGGGCGTGGCTCACGCCGATGAAATCGCCGCCGTGGACGGCGTAGACGTCCTCTTTGTCGGCCCGGCCGATCTGCAGTTCGATCTGGCGGCCCGCCCTGACCTAGCCACCCTCAGCTATGAGGAATGTCTGATCTCCGTGGCCAGCGCCGCCCAGAGCGCAGGCAAGGCGTGCGGCATCCTTTTGCGCGACGCTGCCGAGATCCCCAAATTCAGAGATCTCGGCTACACCTATCTGGCGCTGGACTCTGATGTGGCACTGCTTCGCAAAGGCTTCCTGGCCCTCGCAAACGCCGTCCGATAGTCGCCCAGCCTCCTCGCCCTCCTTATTTGAAGAGGGCGGGTTGGCCGGTGGATTCCAGCACGGAGTGCCAGAGCTCGCGCGTGGGGTCCACCTTGCGACGACCGCCCGTCACCAGGTCCAGCGGCAGGTGCACGAAGGCGCCGTGCCAACATCCCACCAGCATGTTCGTCTTGCCCGCCATGGCAGCATGCACCGCCCCTTGGGCCAACCGTGAGCAGTACACGTTGTCCTGCGCATTGGCCGGCACGCTGCGCACGATGTAACTGGGGTCGATGTACTTGAGGTTCACCTCCATCCGGCGGCTCTTGAAGAAGGCATTGATCGTGTCCTTCAGATACAGGCCGATATCCCCATAGCGCTGGTTTCCGCTGGCGTCGGTAGCGGATGCATCACGGTCCATGAGATACTGTCCAGCCCCTTCAGAGACGACGATGACCGCGCTTCCGCGCTTCACCAGGCGATAGCGCAGCATTTCCAGCAGTCCCTTGGGCCCCTCGAGCTCGAAATTCACTTCCGGAATCAAGACGAAGTCCACATTGCTCCCGGCCAGAGCGGCAAAGCAGGCAATGAACCCGGAATCCCGGCCCATGAGCTTCACCAAACCCACGCCGTTCACCGCGCCAGTGGACTCCGTGTAGGCACACTTCACCGCCTGCACAGCTTCGGCAAACGCGGTGTCGAACCCGAAGCTCTTGTCCAGGTACATGATGTCGTTGTCGATGGTCTTGGGGATGCCCACGACCGCCTTCTTCAGTCCACGACGCTCAATCTCCTGGGTGATGGCCGAGGCACCGCGCAGGCTGCCGTCCCCACCGATCACATAGAGGATGTCCACCTTCATGTCTTCGAGCGTGTCCACCATGTCGCCAATGTTCTGGTGACCGCGGGAGCTCCCCAGCATGGTGCCACCGAAGTTGTGGATCTGCTCCACGGATTGCGGCCGGAGGATGAGCGGGGTGTGCCCATACCGCTGCACCAGACCTTCATACCCGTATCGGAACCCATAGATCTTGGTGATCCCATACTGATTGTGCGACTGCAGCACGATGCCGCGGATGATGTCGTTCAAGCCCGGACAGAGGCCACCACACGTCACGATGCCCACCGTGGTCTTCGGTGGATCAAAGAAGATGTGCTCGCGTGGACCCGCCTCCTCAAAGCTGTAGGGCATGGCCCCCGGCTCGTGATCCGAGGTCCGATTATTAAAATAGATGCGATTTTCGTCCGTCTTGAAGGGGGCCTCCATGCCGCCGAAGTGCGGCAGCGGTGAGGGAATGTGGCAAGGTCCGAGGGTTGGGATGTGGAGGTTCACGAAGCAGCGGGATCAAAAACGGGATGTCAATCAAGGGCAAGTTGCAAAGAAAGAAGCAGAAGCGATGCCATGAAACGTCTGGCGATAGAGCTGCTTTTCACGTGCAAGATTGTCACTTTGGGCCAGCGTCCCCATCCGGGCAAGCCATCTCCTCCATCCATGAATTCCTTACTGATCCGCCCCTATGCGGCGAGCGACCAGGCTGCCGTCGTGGCCCTCTGGCAGGCTTGTGGTCTGGTCCGGCCGGTTAATGACCCGCTCAAGGACATCCAGCGCAAGCTGAATACCCAGCCGGAACTCTTTCTGGTGGCGGAGCAGGAGGGGGCAATCATCGGCACCGCCATGGCCGGTTACGAGGGGCATCGCGGCTGGATCAACTACCTCGCCGTCGCGCCCGCCTTGCAGAAGGGAGGGCTGGGCCGCCAGCTCATGGACCACGCGGAGCGCCTGCTGCGCGAGCGCGGCTGCCCCAAGATCAACCTGCAGGTGAGAACCGCCAACCGTGGGGTGATCGCCTTCTACGAGCGTCTGGGCTTTGTCCAGGATGACGTGGTCAGCCTCGGCAAGCGACTGGTGACAGACGAGGCCTCTGCGGGCTGAAGCCATCCATTGACAGTCCGATTCCCGGAGCTGACAGAGGGCAACGATGTCCCTGCTCCCTCCCCTCACCCAAATCCCGCCGGAAGTGGCGTCTTTGGAGGACTATGAACGGCTCGCGCGGGAACGGCTCACTGATCACGCCTGGGCCTACTACTATGGCGGAGCGGGCGATGAAATCACGGTACGCCGCAATCGCGAGGCCTTCGCGGAGCTTGCGCTGGCCCCCCGCGTGCTCGCTTCCATGACCGGAGGTCACACGCGCGTCAGCCTGCTTGGGCACGAGTACGATCACCCCATCCTCCTCGCTCCCATTGCCTACCACCGCATGGCCCACCCAGAGGGAGAGGTGGCGACCGCTTTGGGAGCCTCGGCATTGAAGGCGGGCATGATCCTCAGCACGCATGCCAGCATGCTGCTGGAGCAGGTGGCTGCAGCCGCCCAGGCCCCGTTGTGGTACCAGCTCTACCTTCAGCCGGATCGTGGCTTCATCCGCGAGCTGCTTCAGCGGGTGGCCGACGCCGGATATCGGGCCATCGTCGTGACGGTGGATGCCCCGCTCAAAGGGCTGCGCAATCGTGAACACCATGCGCTCTTCAAACTGCCTCCGGGCATTGAGGCCGTGAACCTGCAGGGGATGGAATCCCTGCCCCCGGTGTATGCGCGGCCCGGTGATCCTTCCATTTACTTTGGCCCCCACCTTGATGCCGCCCCGACCTGGCGTGACATCGCCTGGTTGCAGGAAAACACCTCCCTCCCGGTGCTAGTAAAAGGCATCATGCACCCAGACGATGCCTCTCTGGCCCTCCAGCACCAGGTGGCAGGGTTGGTGGTCTCGAACCACGGCGGCCGCACCCTCGACACTGCTCCGGCCACGATTGAGGTACTTCCCGCCATTGCGGACCGAGTGGCAGGCCAGGTCCCCATCCTGCTGGATGGCGGCATCCGCCGCGGGACAGACATCTTGAAGGCAGTCGCACTGGGCGCCAAAGCCGTGCTCATCGGCCGCCCGTACATTTACGGGCTCGCCGCCGCAGGTGCGGTGGGGGTGGCGCATGTGCTCAATATCCTGCGGGCCGAGCTGGAAATGGCCATGGCCTTCACCGGTCGGGCCACGCTGGACCAGGTGGATGCCTCCACGCTGTGGGATTGGGAATAACGTGGGGCAAAATGCACGCCACTACGCAAGGGCGCGGTGGCAGGCCCGTTATGGGCTGATGCCGCTTTCACGTCTGACCCGCCCACTGACGCATCTGCTGATCGCTCTCATCGGTCCCGGCATGATCGTTGGAGCCGAGCCCGGTGACAAACCGTTCTCCATTCAGGCAGCCCTGGATACCAATCCCGGCACCATGGTCCACGTGCCCGCCGGGGATCACCTGATCTCCGCACCCCTGCGGCTGCACCACGATCACAGCGGACTCTATGGCGAAGGGCGCATCATCCAGCAGAATCCTGAGGTGCCCATCCTCATCATCGAAGACTCACGGGATGTGACGGTGCAAGGACTCACCTTCACCCGTGCCAAGGACAAGGAAGTCACGCGGGCTGAAGGCGTGGTCGCCATCAAATGCCGAGACCTGGTGCTGGATGGCATCTGGGTCATCAACAACCGGACTCGCTCGGCCGCCATCGCCATACGGGAAAGCCAGAGCACGGACATCCGCGATTGCCGGGTGCGCAACTACATGAGCCTCACCATCGATGACCGCACCCATAGTCCAGACTGGGGCTATGCGTTCAACTGCATCGACGGTACCGGCATCGCCGTTTCCTATAGCCAGGGCACCAGCATCACCGGCTGTCGCGTGGTGGAGGAGGATCTGCTCCCCACCCGGGAGGTGCAGCAGAAGCATGGGTTGGGCAAGTTCGTGAAAAAGAACCCGCAGAAAGGGGCCATCATCAGCCAGAAGACCTGGGATGAGGAGTTCGTCTCGAACTGGCACCAGGGATCCGCCATCATCGTCACCGCTCCGGAGTCCAGCGATCTCACCCGCATCCTGAACAACCACATCGAGAACGCCGCCCAGGGCGTGGACCTGCACTCGGACCACGTCATCCTCTCCGGCAATGTGATCCACAACTCCTTCATGGGCATGAAGGCGATGCACGGTTCAAGGAATGTCATCATCACCGGAAACCAGTTCATCAAAAACGACCTCTGGAGCATCGGGCTCATGCCGGGAGCGAGCTCCCATGCCGCCGCACCAGCGGCTGAGGGCAAGCCCGCCACACCGCCCAACGTGGATGGTGGGTCAGTCATCGCGAACAACATCATCTCCGACTTCGGCCGGGGGCACTCCGCCTGGGTCTGGGAAGGTCAGGGCACGCCCATCCGTTTCGACAGCCGTCAGAAGCCGCACAATCCCCCGCTCACCGATGTCGTGATCCAAGGGAACGTGATCTACGACTCGGACCGCGATGAAGCCCCTGCTGCGGGTACCGAAGGTCCGGCCAAGCCCAAGTACGAGTATGCCGTGCGCATTGCCTCAGAAGCCCAAGGGCTGCACTTCTCCGGCAATCTGTTTCATCCCGGCCGGTCTGGCATCTCCAACATTCCCCTGCCACCCTGAGCCCTCGGCGGACGGCGATTGCGGTCTTGTCTTTTTGCCGACAATCGCGTCCAATTCTCCACGCTCCTGTCCTGATATTTTATTACCCAACCATGAAACTCCCTTGTCTCCTTCTGGTCACCGGACTCGCCTGCGCCATCCTCTCGCCCCGTCTGCAGGCCGCAGACTGGACGATCTCCACCTTCGCCGGAACGGGCGTGAAGGGCTTCTCCGGCGATGGCGGCCCCGCCACCCAGGCCCAGATGGACAATCCCTTTGGCGTAGTACGCGGACCGGACGGTGCCATCTGGTACACGGAATACACCGGCCAGCGCATCCGCCGCGTCACTCCAGATGGCAAGATTGAAACCATGGCGGGCAACGGCAAGAAGGGCTACACCGGTGACGGAGGTCCCGCCACAGCAGCCTCCTTTGACCTCCCTCACGAGATTCGTTTCGACAAGGCGGGCAACTACTACATCGCGGACATGTCGAACCACGCCATCCGCAAGGTGGACGCGAAAACGGGCATCATCACCACCTTGGCGGGAACCGGGCGCGGGGGCTACACCGGCGACGGTGGCCCTTCCGAGAAAGCGGAGCTCAAACAACCGCACAGCATCCAGTTCGGTCCAGACGGCGATCTCTACATCTGCGACATCGGCAACCACGTGATCCGCAAGATCGACATGAAGACCGGCAAGATCTCCACCTTTGCCGGCACGGGCAAGCCCGGCCCGACCCCCGATGGCGCTCCCATCAAAGGCACGCCATTGAAAGGGCCGCGCTCCATGGACTTCGACAAAGAGGGCAACCTCTGGCTGGCCACCCGTGAGGGCAACCAGGTCTTCAAGCTCGACCTGAAGGCGGGCGTCATCCATCACATCGCCGGCACGGGAGCCAGCGGCTTCACTGGCAATGGTGGACCGGCCAAGCTGGCCACGCTGAAGGGCCCCAAAGGCATCGCTCTGGATGCAGAAGGCAATGCCTGGCTGGCCGACACGGAGAGCCACACCGTGCGAGTCATCATTGCCAAAACCGGCAACCTGGAACTCCTGGCCGGTACCGGTGAAAAAGGCGACGGACCCGATGGCGATCCGCTCAAGTGCAAGATGGCCCGCCTGCACGGGATCTATGTCGATACCGACGGCTCCGTCTTCATTGGAGACAGTGAGGCGCACCGCGTCCGCGTGATGAAGAAGAAGTAGGTCCCGTTTACTGGTGATTTTGGATTGTTGATTACGACCCTATGAAAATGCGTTTCGTTCTTCCTCTTCTGTTCGCGGCCACTTCCACCGTACCGGGACTCCCAGCTGCCGTGGAACAGATCATTGGTGCGCCCAAGACTGCCGCCGTCTCAGAGCCGTTCAGCGTGGACTTCGACGCGGACAAAACGCTCTACGGCGTGGAGTTCACCAAGTCCAACCGCGTCTTCCGCTGGAAGGATGGCAAGCTGGATTTCGTCGCCGGTGTTCAGCACAACACTGAGAAGATCAAGGGCCTCGCAGAGGTGGGAGACGGCAGCGACCCGCAAAAGGCGCTTTTCAACGGGATGCATGACATCCAGATCACTAATGATGGCAAGGCCATCCTCGGTGACTCCTTTAACCACCGGGTGCGCCAGCTGGATCTAAAGTCCGGTGCAGTGAGCACCATCGCGGGCACGGGGAAGGCGGCCTTTGGCGGCGATGGCGGTCCTGCCACGGCAGCCAGTTTCAACGTCACCATGACGGCGACGCTTTCGCCAGATCGGAAGCGTTACTACGTGGCCGACATCGGGAACCATCGTACCCGCGAGATCGATCTGGCCACCGGCAAGATCTCCACGGTCGCTGGCAACGGTCAGAAAGGACTGCCCACCGATGGCGCAAACGCTCTGGAGACGCCCATGGGCGACACCCGGGCTGTCACCCAGGCCAAAGACGGCACGCTCTACGTGCTGCTGCGCGGTGGCAATTCCCTGGTCGCGGTGAAGGATGGCAAGGTGAACACGGTGGTGAATGCGGGTGGCAAAAAAGGCTACGGCGGCGATGGCGGCCCAGGCCGTGACGCCCAGATGAACGGCCCCAAGTACGTGGCCATGGATGCGGAGAACCGCGTGCTCATCTGTGACACGGAGAACCACTGCATTCGCCGTTTCGACCCGAAATCCGGGAAGATCGAGCTCGTCGCCGGGCAGCCCCCGAAGGCAGGCACCAAGATCGGCAGTGATTTCCTCGGCACGGAACTTCGCCGCCCTCACGGCGTGCGGATTGGCCCAGACGGACTTCTCTACGTGGCAGACACCTACAATGACCGCGTGCTGCGCGGCCCCTACAGCCACTGATCCGCAGATCAGTTTTGGAGCTTGAAAAAGCCTCCGGCACCGAGGGTGACCGGAGGCTCACTTTTTTCGGGGATACTGTCTCGCTACGACTTTCTGATGGCCCGGTCCATCAGGTGCCTCAAGAACCGCTTGATAGAGGGCTTGTCCGCGATCCAGCCGGCGAAGGAAGCGCCGTGCTTGATGTAGCTGCGCCTCAGCCATCCGGGCGCCTCGCCCAACAACCATGCGCGGAACTCCAGCCAGCGGCCGTCATTCACTCCGTAAACTTCCCTAGCTACCCAGCAAACTTGTCCTCCGTTTCCTCCATTGTCCGGCGGGGGTGGTGGTACAGTGCTCATACGTGGAGTCTGTTAAAGATTGATGTCTGTCTTGCCCTGAACCTCGTCAGACAGGTCATCCGCAACCCTGCACGAGTCGCCGGAGCTGACGAGGGTCACATCAAGCTAACGTCAAAAAAGGAAAGTTCTCTCGACGAGTTGGAGAACGTATCGGTCACAATAGGGAAAAAACCCACCAGCACCACACATGAACGGGATTCGACGGCACAACCCTTGCGATCCGTAATATGATGCCACCCTCCATTTCTCAGCTCCCCAAACCGGCCTTCCGCCTGCTGGGCGCAGCACTGCTGGGTCTCCTGGCAGCCTGCCAGACCGCCAGCCACCAGGAGATCTATGGGAACAAGCCTGGTCCCAAGGGCTTCAGCACAGTGGTGCTGGATGCAGGCCACGGCGGCAAGGATTCTGGTGCACGAGCCCGGGGGCAGATGGAGAAGGAGCTGACGCTGGACATCGCCCAGCGGGTGAAGAAGGAGCTGGCTGGCGACTTCCGTGTCGTGATGATCCGGGACGGTGACCAGTTCGTGGACCTGGACGACCGGGTGCGCAAGGCCAACCGCTACGATGGCGGCGTGCTGGTGAGCGTGCATTTCAACTACGGTCCCCGTCGCCTGGCGGGGCCGGAGACCTACTGGTGGCGGGTGGACAGTTCCTCGCTGGCCCGCCGCCTGCACCAGAACCTGATGAGCGCCTGCTCGGTGGAATCCGGCAACCGCGGGCTCGTACGACGCCGTCTACGGCTCACCCGCAACCCCGAGATTCCCTGCGTGCTGGTGGAATGCGGTTACCTGACCAATGCCCGGGAAGCAGCGCTGCTCAAGACGCCGGAGTATCGGGCCAAGCTGGCCAGGGCCATCGCCAACGCGTTGAAAGACCAGAAGCGGCACGGGGATGCCGGAATGGGACCCTTGCCCGCCCCGATCATCGCCCCGCCCAGCAAGGGCTCGGACGCGCGGGACAGCTTCTAGGCCGCCATCGGGCCAGCTTGAAACCGCCTGGAATCAGGACTTGTGAAAGATCGGAGGGGAGATTCCCTTTCCTTCCGTCCTCATTTTCTCCTTACCCTTCCACCGGTCCCATGCTGTTTCCGCCTCCCCGCTTTGCTGTCGTCGCCGCCCTTGTCTGCGCCAGCCCCCTTTTCGCTGCCCCTGTTCCTATCTTCGATGGCAAGACCTTCGACGGTTGGGAGGGCGAGACCGCCAAAGTCTGGCGGATCACTGACGGCACCATTGTGGGCGGCTCGATGGAGGGGAATCCCCAGAACGAGTTCCTCACCACCAAGAAGAGCTACAAAAACTTCACCCTGCAGCTGGAGTACAAGCTGGACGGGACGGAAGGTTTCGTGAACGGCGGGGTGCAGTTCCGCAGCAAGCGCATCCCCAATCCCCCCAACGAAATGTCCGGCTTCCAGGCCGACATCGGCGCGGGCTATACCGGGTGTCTCTACGACGAATCCCGTCGCAAGAAGATGATGGCCACAGCGGACAAAGCTTTGATCACCAGCACGGAGAAACCCGGGGAGTGGAACAAGTACGAGATCCGTGCCGAAGGCCCGCGCATCCGGATCTTTCTGAATGGCAAGCTTACCATCGACTATGTGGAGCGTGAGGCAGGCATTGAATCCGATGGCGTGATCGCCCTCCAGATTCACGGCAACTGCAAAGCGGTCATCGCCTTCCGGGACATCAAACTGGAGGTGCTGCCGGATACCCTCGTGCCGTCTGAACAAGAAGTGCTGAATCGCTTTGGCGACTTGCCTGCCCTCAACGTGGCCCTCGCCCCATGGCAAGGTGGGAAGTTTCAAATTGCGGACAAAGAGGTGATCGCCCTGGCAGGCCAGGCAAATCTGGTGCGGGAGCAAAAGGCTGGCGAGTTGGAGGCCATCCTCACCTCGTCCTATGCCAGCCGTGAGCCAAGTTTTCGCTCCATGGCCTGGGAGGGCGACACGGTGTATGAACAATGGCGCGACCTGAACTTCGGTTCATGGAAAGGCCAGCTGGACGCCACGGGAGCCACCACGGTGCTGGCGCAATTTGGCCAGGTGGAATCCTTCGACGGCAAAGGCCGCATCCCGGAGTTTGTTTCCGCGTACCACCGCCTGATCGACCAGTTCGCCTCCCGCACGCCGCGCCTCGTCCTGATCTCCCCCATTCCTTTTGAAAAGCCAGCCTCCCCGCAGGCTCCGGATCTGACCAAGCGTAACGAGGACGTGGCTGCCTATGCCAAAGCCATCCAGGATGTCGCCCGCCACCGGGGAGCGATCTATGTGGATCTCTTCACTCCGCTTTCCCAGCGCGCTGCCGGATCACCCCGACTCACGGACAATGGCTTGCATCTGAATGCTGAGGGCCTGCGGACGGTGGCGAAGCTCATCGCCACCCAACTGGGCGCCAGCGTGAGTGAGGCGGAAAACCTCGGCCCGCTCCGCGACGCCATTGTCGAGAAGAACCGCCTCTGGTTCGACTGCTGGCGGCCGGCCAACTGGTCCTTTGTGTATGGAGACCGGGTCACCCAGCTCTTCGGCAAGGCGGGTGGAGACGAACCCTCGCTGCGCGAGAGCTTTGAGAAACACAAGCCCCTCATCGCCGGTCTGGATGCCCGCATCCATGCTCTGGCCAAGGGAGAGAAGCCCCCGGAGCCGCCTCCCGCTCCTGAGATTGTCCAGGAGGAGAAGGCACCGTTGACTCCTGAAGCGCAGCTCGCCAGCTTCACCCTTGCAGAAGGCTATGAGGCCAATCTCTTTGCCTCTGAAATCGAAGGTGTGGCCAAGCCCACGCAGTTCTCCTGGGACGAAAAAGGGCGCCTCTGGGTCGCCTGCTCTCCCACCTACCCCCAGGCCATTCCGGGGGTGAAGCCCTCTGACTACGTGCTCGTGTTGGAAGACACCAACGGCGACGGCAAGGCCGACAAATCCCACCGTTTCGCGGAGGGTCTCACCATGATCCAGGGCCTGGAGCCAGGGGCAGGCGGCTTGTACGTGTGCGACTTCGACCAGATCCTCCACTTCAAAGACACCGATGGCGACGGAAAGGCGGATGTGAAGGAGGTGCTCTACTCCGGCTTCGGCATTGGGGACACGCACCAGCTCGTCAACTCCATCTGCCACGGTCCAGATGGCTCATTGTGGTTCAGCCAGGGGCTGCATGCCTTCTCCCGCGTGGAGACGGAGTGGGGTCTCTCCCGCCTGGACAAGGCCGGCGTGTGGCGGTGGAATCCTCGAACCCGGCGCATGGACGCCTTCTTCAACGGCGGCAAGGCCGGCCACAACTGCTGGGGTGTGGCCTTTGACGACTACAATCAAGTCTTCCACAAGAGCGGCGACCGCCCGGTGGGCTACTACACCGTGCCCGGCATGACCAAGCTGGCGGATCCCGACGAGTATCACCCCACGGGAGCCCTCTTCGACACCAGCCCCAAGACCACTGCGATTGATTTCATCGGCACCAAAGCCCTGCCCAAAGACATCCAGGGCTGCGCCCTGATCGGCGGCTACTTTGGGAATGTGGTGGAGTTGCACCGCCTGAAGGATGACGGCTCCGGGTTCAAGAGTGAACAGCTTCCCAAGCTGCTGCGCTCCAGTGAGACCGCCTTCCGCCCGGTGGACGTGAGCGTGGGCCCTGATGGAGCCATTTACCTGGCAGACTGGTTCAATCCAGTCATCGGTCACTACCAGGCCAGCTACGCAGATCCCCGTCGTGATCGCCGGCACGGGCGCATCTGGCGCATCACGGCCAAGGGCTATGCACCCGTCAAGCAACCCAACCTGGCTGCCATGAAGCCGGCGGAACTACTGGAGCAACTCCGCTCCCCTGAGCGCTGGACCCGCTATCAGGCCAAGCGTCTGCTCTTTGACACCCCCACTGCCGATGCCCTGAAAGCCGCTGACGCTCTTGTGGCAGGGCTTGACCTGTCCAAGGCTGAAAACGAGCACCTGCTCATGGAAGTCTGCGGCGTGTACGAGGCCCATGAATCTCCGAGCCTGGAGGTGCTGCAAAAGCTCGCCACTGCCCAGGACAGCCGCGTCCGTGCGTACGGTGCCCGCGTGCTGGCATCTTGGCATGACCGGCTGCCGGAGAGTCTGGCCCTCTTGAAGAATGCCGCCCTCGATGCCAACCCACGGGTAAGGCTGGAGGCAGTAGTGGCGGCCAGCTATTTCCAACAACCCGCCGCGGTGGAAGCCGCCATGCAGGTGCTGGATCAGCCTCGCGACAAGTTCCTGGACTACGCCCTCAAGCAGTCCGTACGTGGTCTGAAACCCGTCTGGAAACCGGCGCTAGCGGCTGGCCAGCTCACCTTCGGCGGCAGTGCCACCCAGGTCGCGTATGTGCGGGATCTGGCCAATCAGGGCGCCACGGTGGAGCATCCCGGCAAGACCATCTATGACGCCCTGTGCCTCAACTGCCACCAGCCTGAGGGCAAGGGGCTTCCAGGCATCTACCCCCCTCTGGCCAACAGCGAGTGGGTGAACGGTGACAAGGCGGCCTTCATCAAAATCGTCATCCACGGTCTCACCGGCCCCATCACGGTCTCCGGGCAGACCTATGGCGTCGCGGCCCCCATTCCCATGCCCCCCATGGGTCTGGATGACCAGCAGATCGCCCATGTGGCCACGTACATCCGCAGCCAGTTTGGCAACAGTTCCGCCCCCATCACGGTGGACGAGGTGAAGGCCGTCCGCGCCGCCACGGAAGGCCGGACCACCTTCTGGACCGTGCAGGAGTTGATGTCCCCGCCAGCGGCAAAGTAGTCAAAGTTTCTGCGTCTCGAAACGCGCCATCCCTCTCTCTTACACTGGTCATTATATCTAACCTGTTAGGGCGACCCGAGGGATGGCGTTCTTTTTGGCACGCATGAAACGCCCCGCTTTCCTCACCCTCCTCACCTGCAGTGCTGCCTGCTCGCTCACCGCGTGGGCGCAATCTCCCTCCGCTGCCATCTTGGAGGCAGATGTCTGCGTCTACGGTGGCACCTCGGGTGGCGTGGCCGCCGCCGTCCAGGCCGCCCGCATGGGGAAGAAGGTGGTGCTGCTGGAGCCAGGTCGCCATCTGGGAAGCATGACTTCGGGGGGCCTCAGCGCGGTGGACATTGGCGATCCGCGCACCGTGGGCGGGATTGCGAAGGAATACTTCACCCGCCTCGTTGCGGGCTACGGCAAGACGCTGGAGTGGGACAAGCCCTTCATCAGCAAAGGAGGCGGCCCTGCCACGGGCGGCGCTTATTCCATTGAACCGCATGTCGCCGAACAAGTGTTCAATGACATGGTGAATGAGGCGGGGGTGACCGTACGCTTCGACAGCCGGCTCGCCAAAGCAGAGAAAGATGGTGCCAACATCACGGCAATCGTGTTGGCAGACGGTCAAACCGTCCGCGCCCGCATGTATGTGGACACCACTTATGAAGGCGATCTCATGGCCAAAGCCGGCGTCAGTTACACCATCACCCGGGAAGGCAACGCCAAGTATGGCGAGACGTACAACGGTATTTCCTATGATCCGAAGTATCAGCCCCGCACCAACCATCTGAAACCGGGCCCCACCGGCCGCGTGAAGGGCGGCCAGGGTGTCTGGGACCGAGACCTGCCCCTCGATCCCTATGTCGTCCCGGGCGATCCCAATAGCGGCTTGCTGCCACTGCTGAATGCTGGAGACCCCGGCACTCCAGGCGAACCCGCCCCCGGCGTCCAGGCCTACTGTTTCCGCCTCTGCCTCAGCACTGCCCCTGACCGGCTCCCTATTTCTCCTCCCACTGACTACGATCCCAAACGCTACGAGCTCGTTGCCAGATTCATCGCCGGCTGCCTGGCCATGGGGGATGACATGGATCTCCGCTGGTTCTCCAAGCACGACGCCCTGCCCAATGACAAATGGGATTTCAACACTGCCACGTTTGGCGGCAATCTCCCCGGAGCCAGTTGGGAGTGGCCCGAGGCCTCGTACGATCGGCGCGTTGAGATCGCAAAAGAACACGAGAACTATCACCGGGGCCTATTGCACTTCCTGGCCACAGATTCCCGTGTGCCCGAGAAAGTCCGCGCGGATATGAAGCGCTATGGTCTGCCCAAAGATGAGTTCAAGGACAACGGCGGCTGGCCTCACCAGCTCTACATTCGCGAAGCCCGCCGCATGGTGTCCGACCTTGTGCTGACTGAGCATCACACCTTCGGTCGCCAAATCGCCGCTCACTCTGTGGGCTTGGGCTCCTACGGCACCGACACCCATGAGATTCGCCGCATCGTCAAAGACGGCGTGGTGCAACGCGAAGGCAAGACCGCAGGCGGTCGCGACGGTGCTCCCCCCTACCCAATCGGCTACAGCGCCATTGTGCCCAAGGCATCAGAATGCACCAACCTCTACGTAACCTTCGCCCTCTCCGCCAGCCACACCGCCTTCAGCAGCATCCGCATGGAGCCCGTCTTCATGGTTACCAGCCAGTCCGCCGCCACCGCCGCCTGCCAGGCACTTGATGCGGGAGTCACCGTGCAGAACGTGGACCAAGCAAAGCTCCGCGAGCAACTGCTGAAGGACAAGCAAGTACTGGAGTGGAAGAAGGAGTGGGGCAGTTCAGGGCATTGACGTGGGCGAACTGAGCAAATGCACCTATCCACGAAGTGCTGAGAGGAGCCTTACGGAATCTCTTCCTCGAAGAGGATGTGGCTCCAAGCCCAACGTTGACGAGCTTCCAGCGAGTCTACGTAGGGTAAGCGAGAGATGGTGACCTTCTCCGAAGGAGTTGCGGCGGTCTGACGGGCTATCACCTGAGAGTCCTCAGCAAGCCCCCACCTTCCGCTCCCAAAGTCGTAAGGCACGTCCGAACTACCCCCGAGGAACTCGCCAGGAGTAGTCCGACGGTCCCCGTCGGCTCAGTCGCCGCAGGGACGCACGTTCAAGTCTCCCCTGCCCCCTCCGCTATCACGCAGAGAAACCATTTGTATCAGAATCCCTCGCTTCCACATACGTCTCGCCGTACGGAAACAAATCGCGGTGCTCCTGGTTGCAATGGATGAAACACCGATGCCTGACGAGCTCCACCCTTGCATGTTCTTCAAGCGGCGGATCTGAAGGCTCCCCCCTCGCATCCACGTTGTACATGAACGAACTTGCCGTCCTGTAGTCTCGCCGGAATCTCGTCCGCCACTGGGAGTTGTGTCCCCAACCTACCGACAAATCTTCACACGGACGAGAACCTCGACGATGCGTCCAATAAATCGTCGAGCTCTCGGCAATGTCTTTTTGAACTGATCGCGTCCCCGCTGCTACTGACACCCCGGCCCGGGAAATCATGAGGGAGCCGAGCATAAATCCCGGCCAAATCGTGCCTAAGATCTCCACCGAAGCTTCTGGTTCAGACGCCTGCCAAACATGGGAAATCTCATGGTAAAATGGATGAAAAGTTCCTTGGATCACCTCCTGCAACCCGAGCCCCAGCATGAACTGTCGGTAGGCACTTAAAAATCCATGATGCTCCTCAATTCTCGAGATCAAAACATCAGCCACCCTCGACAGCGCGTAAAGCCCCCACAAATCTCCATCTGAAACTCTCGGAACCACGTCTCCGACCACATCCGGAAGCTGACCAAGCCATTCCACCTCCTGTGGATTGTCACGCTGCCATTGTGCGATAGATGAGCTGACTGTGTCTCCGTCGTCTTTCTGGACGCGGTCCCACAGCATATAGGTATCAAACGGTTGATTAGTCATTGAGTAGTGAAATAGACAAATCCTAACTCCCGAAACCTGACCCAACTTCACCCCATCTCGAAAAAGTTGCAGACATCGTACGCCCGCGGATGAACTCTTTCTCCGGCAGGCGTTTCCAGCCACGAATCGTCGTCTTCATGCAAATGTCCTCGATGACAAAGGCCGGTGAGGCTCAAGCGATCCCAGACTTCTTCGGCTTCCTGACCCCGAACCTCGATCAACGTCCCCGGCAAGGGCCCGGCGCCATAAAAGTACGGCTCCACCGAAAACAGCCCTCTCCACCAGTCCAATAAGTCCGCTGCGGGGCGATCCATGATCCACAACCAGCGTTTGAACCCGTGCTCCTCCACCAGAAGCAAGGTGTTATCAGGCGTCATTGCGATGTCTGACAAGGCCGGGATTACTTGCGACTTTGCATACTCTCCCTCGCCGAACTCCACCAGACTGAGCACCTCTCCCTCCTCGGAGTATTCCCTCCACAGCCCGCGGCGCACCCCGAAAGCATAGCAGCCCTCGATCCACCTCTTGCCGCTTGGGTAGTTCCAAAAAGCATGCCCCGAGGCACATCGCCCAACCGGATCGAGGTGAAAGTGGGCGAACAGAATTCCTGAAGCAAAAAAGGTCTCGTGGGGTTCGCTCATCAACGGTGGGGAGGATTGAGAGACCATTTCACGGCCTGCATCATTGCACAAGTTTACATCGAGCTTTCACCTTAGTGTTGCAATCACACAATGCATAGTGTAGATGTTACACCATGAGCTTCACCTACGAATACCCAAGAGCCGCCCTCACGGTGGACGCCGTGATCTTCGGGTATGACGCCTCAGAAAACGAACTGCGCGTCTTGCTCATCCAACGGGCCCTCCCGCCCTTCCAGGGGAAGTGGGCTCTTCCGGGAGGTTTTGTCCGGGTGGGTGAGTCCACTGATGAAGCGGCACGCCGCGAATTGCAGGAGGAGGCGGGCTTGCAGAAGGTCTTCCTGGAACAGCTCTACACTTTCAGCGCCCCCGAGAGGGACCCCCGTGAGCATGTCATCACTGTCGCCTACATGGCCCTGGTGCATCTGCTGGATCACCCTCCTCAGGCTGCGACCGATGCCGCGCAGGCCGCGTGGTTCAGCTTGAGCGAACTGCCCCCACTGGCTTTCGACCACGACCAGATCCTCGAGACAGCGCACCGCCGCATTCAGTCCAAGATCCGGTACGAGCCGATCGGCTTCGAGCTTCTTCCCTCAAAGTTTACCCTCACACAGTTGCAGCATCTTTATGAAGCCGTGCTGGGTCAGGCCCTCGACAAACGCAACTTTCGCAAAAGGTTCCTCGCCATGGATCTGCTCAAAGACACAGGCGAAGTCCAACAAGACGTGGCTCATCGTGCCGCCGCCCTCTGGTCCTTTGACCGACGCCGCTACGAACGCCTCCGCAAAGAAGGTCTCAACTTCAGTCTCTAACCCCCCTTCATGGAACCCATCCTCTTCTACAGCACCAAGGGAATGTACGGCGCGTTCTCCAACTTCTCCGCGCATCCTTTCGTGCTGAACAACAAGCGCTGGCCCACCACAGAGCATTACTTCCAGGCTCAGAAATTTGCCGACACCGAACATGAGGAAGCGATTCGAATGATCGCCTCCCCCATGGTGGCCGCACGCATGGGCCGATCCCGCCAGCGACCGCTTCGCAAAGACTGGGACGCGGTAAAAGATGACGTCATGAGGAAAGCCCTGCGCGCGAAGTTCACGCAACACCAGGATCTGCAATCCCTCCTCCTGTCCACAGGTGAAGCGCAACTGATCGAACACACCAAAAACGACTCGTACTGGGCCGATGGCGGCGATGGTTCTGGAAAGAACCGTCTCGGCATCTTGCTCATGGAATTGCGAGATCAGCTGCGAACCTCCTGAATCCACCGTGAAATCCGATCATCACTCTCGACTGGAGCGCGCCTCCGCATCGCTCACCGGCCTTTCGGTTGGCGACTCGTTTGGCGACCAGTTCTTTGTGTCAGATCAGATCATCGAGCTTCGCCTCCTGCATCGCAGTCCACCACCCCCAGTGTGGTTTGTCACCGACGATACCATCATGGCCCAGTCCGTGGTGGAGGTGCTCTCGTCATCTGGGACCATCGATCAGGACAAGCTCGCCCAAGCGTTCGCCAACCGCTACACGCGAGATCCTGGGAGAGGATATGGCGGCACCGCGCACCGGATTCTTCGGTCCATTGCCAGCGGCACCTCGTGGCAGGTCGCAGCATCGGAAGCGTTCGACGGCATGGGCTCCATGGGCAATGGCGGAGCCATGCGCGCTGGCCCGTTGGGGGCATGGTTTGCCTGTGATCTTGTGGAAGTGATCCTGGAGCAGGCTCAACGCTCCGCAGCAGTGACTCACAGCCATCCTGAAGGTCAGGCCGGTGCCATGGCAGTCGCCCTGGCCGCCGCGTATGCCGTGAATCATCCGGGGCGTGAAACCTGCCCAGAGCTTCTCGCCCACGTTCAGGGTCACCTTCCCGATGGCGAGACACGCAGCATCATTCGTCGCGCCATGGACATTCCGTTCACCCGCCCTCCTGGAGTGGTCGCCGCCATGCTGGGCAGCGGCGAGCGGGTGCTGGCACAAGACACTGTCCCCTTCGCGCTGTGGTGCGCCGCCAGACACTGGAGCAGTTATCCTGCCGCCATCTGGTCCACCGTGAGCGGCCTTGGGGACCGCGACACCACCTGCGCCATCGTGGGCAGCATCGTCGCCCTGTCCGCCGGGCTGCCGAGCATTCCTCAAGAATGGCTCGACTCTAGAGAGCCGATTCCTCCCTAGTCAGTAACAGCGCGCTTCGATCAGCAACTTTCCAAACCTCCCCTTTGCCAACTTCAATGCAACCTTCCCCCAAGGCTCTCACTCAAACCAGCAAGTTTCTCAGTCTCGTGCTCCGCCACAAACCTGAGGAGATCGGCCTCGTGCTGGATGAGGCTGGCTGGGCCTCGACTGATGAGTTGATCGATGCCTGCAATCGTCATGGCCCCAGATTGGACCTCTCCACGCTCCAGCTTCTGGTCAACACCAACGAGAAGAAGCGTTTCGAGTTCAACGCCGACGGTTCCCGCATCCGGGCCTCCCAGGGACATTCTGTGGAAGTCGATCTGGGCTACACTCCACAGGTTCCGCCCGCCGTGCTCTACCACGGCACAGTGGAAGATTTCCTCGATCCCATACGGTCCCAAGGCCTGGTCAAAGGCGAGCGCCATCATGTTCATCTCTCTGCGGATCCCGCCATCGCTCGCATCGTTGGCACGCGCCGCTGCAAACCGGTCGTTTTGACCGTCCAGGCCAGCACCATGCACACCGCGGGACACCCTTTTTACCTTTCAACCAATGGGGTTTGGCTCACTGACCATGTGCCCGCCAGCTTCATCGATTTCCCCTCATGACAACCAAGATCTCCGGCAAGAGAAGCTCACGGGCAGATTCCTCTGCCCAGGTGGCACAGGTTTTTGCAGAACAGCTCGGACCCGACGGGCCATTCGGGGGCACCTTCCAACGTGTTGTCTTTGCGATCTACGATTCCTCTTCAGGCACTCCCGTGCTGAATGCCTTCCAAGCCGCCTTCCCTCATCCCCAATGAACGCAGAACCCAAACCAACCGTCACGCTGTATCGCCCTGTCGGTCCCGCAGAGTTGGAACTGATCTCGGCATCGGCCTGGAAGCGCTTCCCGCCCCGCCTCCCAGACCAGCCGATCTTCTACCCAGTGCTCAATGAGGCCTATGCGGCACAAATTGCCCGGGACTGGAATGTCGCAGCCTCTGGCTCGGGACATGTCCTGAAGTTCGAGATCGACGCCGAGTACATCTCCCGATTCGACCGACAGATTGTGGGTGGCTCACAGCACGAAGAACTCTGGGTTCCGGCCGAAGAGCTGGAAGAGTTCAATGACCACATCGTAGGCACCATTGAAGTGGTCGCCAACTATGGCCCCCAATAACATCCCGGTCGTTGAACGCCTGCAGGGTCTCGTGGTGGGAGCCTCGCTGGGCGATGCCTTGGGCCTTCCTTCGGAAGGACTCTCCCGACAGCGCATCGCCCGGCTCTGGCCAGGGCCGCTCACGCATCGCTTCATCGCAGGACGGGGCATGGGCAGTGATGATACCGAGCACCTCGTCTTCACCGCCCTGGCCATCCTGAAGTGCCGGGGAGACACTAAGTTGTTTCAAACAACTCTGGCCAGACATTTGCGATGGTGGCTGCTGCTCCTGCCTGCTGGAGTCGGGCTCGCCACCGCGCGCGCCCTGGTCAAACTCTGGCTGGGATGGAAACCGGGACGAAATGGCGTCTTCTCCGCCGGCAATGGACCTGGCATGCGCAGCAGCGTCATCGGCGCCGTTCTGCCTGGATCACCAGACCTGATAATACTGTACGTCACCGCATCCACGCGGCTGACTCACACGGATCCCAAGGCCCTCACCGGAGCCTTGGCCCTGGCCCATTCCGCCGCGTGGATCCGGGCGGCAGACACGCCCTTGGAGGAATTGTTTCTCACGTGGGAAAGTCTCAGCATAGATCAAGAATGGCGTAACGCCGTGTCATTGATCCAAAGCTGCCATGGAGCACAAGTATCTGTTTCCGAATTTGCCGCTCGCTTTGGCTGCACCCGACGTGTGTCTGGATACATCTACCACAGCGTTCCAATTGCCCTTTATGCCTGGCTCCACCATCGCGGCAACTATTCGGACACGCTTACCGAGGTGGTTCGTTGCGGCGGCGATACCGACACGGTTGCTGCCATGGCCGGAGCCCTGGCTGGCCTTGACGTTGGCATCCATGGCATCCCCACCCCATGGAGAAAAGGTTGGTGCGACTGGCCGACAACTCAAGAGTATCTGCTTGATCTAGGCAGACATCTGGCCGCATTTGACCCGAGTTCTCCATCGGCGTCCATTCCAGACAAACCGCATTGGGCCCTGGTGCTGCCACGGAATCTCTTGTTCCTATTTGTGGTACTCTGCCACGGATTCCGTCGGCTCTTGCCGCCGTACTGACTCCCGCCACGCGCCCCCAGCATCACCGTCTCACACGGCCCTTCATACCTGACTTAATAGTCATGGAACCTGCGAAGGCAGAGTTTTCTCCATTCCAGAACTCACGCCATCGTGCCACCTCCCCATGCAACTCATGCTCTTCACCGGCATCCCGGCCTCAGGCAAGTCGTTGTTTTACAAGCAACGGTTTGCTGACACGCACGTCCGCATCAACCTCGACATGCTGCGCACCCGGCACCGGGAGTCCATCCTCTACCGCGCCTGCCTGGAAGGCAAGGCCCAGATGGTCGTGGACAACACGAACCTCACCCGGGCAGCCAGGGCGGACTACATCCGGAGGGCACGGCTCAACCACTTCTCCATTCATGGGTACTTCTTTGATGCCGATGTGGAAGAGGCGCTGCGACGCAACACCACCCGCATCGGCATGGCCCGGGTGCCGGAAGTGGCCATCCTGACCGCCGCCAAGAACCTCGAACCGCCTTCGTACGATGAAGGCTATGATCAATTGAGCGTCGTCCGCATCGAAGCAGGCTCGTTCATCGTGGAGGAATATGCTTGTGAGATTCGATGATCTTGAAAACAAAATGCGGGCTTTGGAAGCCCTGGACGACGCCCGGTTCATGCCGGGCGTCTTTGCGGTGGCGCGTGCATTTCATCAGTCCCGGAGGGACGTCGGACAGTAGCCGGTGGTGACAACCACCGGACCACCTCCTACCCTACCACCCGCGTCCCGGAGGGACGCCGGATCGGCCCCTACCACAAATGGCGCTCATCGTACGCCACCATCCCCGCTTGCAGCATCTCAACGTACTCTTCTTGAAACGACTTTACCCGGTGATGCTTGTCCTGATTCTGGACCGGGCCACGCGTTCCAGATGAGACGGACTAACGGAGAACGCTCCATATCCCTCCTGCCAGGCAAATCCCGCCAGACGCAGTTCCTCGTGTATCCATCGTGAAGACACGCTCTTCATTCGTTGCACAACGTCGGCGAGACAATGCGTGGCCCTTAGGCCGATCAGTGCATGGAGATGATCCCCCATTCCTCCAATCATATGAGGAAACACGTTCTCTGCCGTGAGTACTCCACCAATGTACTCATGAACACGAGGCCGAGGCGTTGGGGCAAGCCACGGTTCACGATTTTTGGTGCTGAAGACAACGTGAACATGGAAAGCCAGATGCGTTGACGGCATCCGGCAATTTTGGCGCACAATCCATCCAATCGCAATCCGATCCGGCGTCCCTCCGGGACGCATTGAGCCTGAGACCAATAATCCGGTGGTTGTCACCACCGGCTACATTCCGACGTCCCTCCGGGACGAGCATCGATGTCAGCATGGGCATTTGCATCCGCCTCCCCCTCCACACCCCACTGCAACACCCCGCCCTTCCACATCGTTAGACCGTCGTATGCGTTTTCTCCCGCCCGCCTTCAACATCCTCGCCCTCTCCGGCCTGCTAACCACCATCGCACCTTCAGCCGACACGCCCCCCACCACAACTCCCACCCCCACCACAGCAACCTCACCCGCCCCTGCAAAACCCAAATCCAAGGACTACGTCGACACCCTTGGCGAAGGCCTGCAGCCCACCCGCTCCATCACGTACAAGACCATCGGAGATCGCCAGCTTCAGCTTCACATCTTTGAACCCGCTGGCTTCAAAACCACAGACAAGCGCACCTGCTACATCACCATTCACGGCGGCGGCTGGGGCGGCATGACACCCGCGCGCATGTTCCCCTTTGCAGCCCATTTCACCAAGCTCGGCATGGTGGGTATCAGCGTTCAATACCGCCTCTACAACGCCAAAACCCAGACGACGGTCTTCGATTGCGTTAAAGACGCCCGCTCGGCAGTGCGATACGTCCGCGCTCACGCTGCGGAACTCGGCATTGATCCCAATAAGATCATTGTCAGCGGGGGTTCCGCCGGCGGGCATCTCGCCGCAGCCACCGCCTTCTTTGACGGCATCAACGAAACCGGTGAAGACACATCGGTCTCCTGCAAGCCCAACGCGCTGGTGCTGCTCTTCCCCGTGATCGACACTTCTGCCGAAGGCTATGGCAATGCCAAGGTCGGGAAGGACTGGCAGACCATCTCCCCCGCCCACCAAGTCACTCCCGGAGCACCACCCACTCTGGTCTTCCATGGCACCGGCGATACCGTGACGCCCTTCAAAGGAGCCAAAGCTTTCCACGAAGCCATGATTAAGGCTGGCAACCGCTGCGAACTCGACATCAACGAAGGCGGTGCCCACGGCTACTTGATGCGCACCAAGCCGCTCTACGATGACACCCAAACCAAGACGGAAGCTTTCCTCCGCTCACTCGGTCTGCTTTGAGGGTCAGATTCTCGGCAGCGCATCCAAATCCAAAACTCTGGAATTTTGGATCTATCGTAACCAGCCCTGCGGTGTGATCGTCTCATGCAGGACGAGGGGGGAAATGGCGGGCCAGCCTGGCAGCCACTCCCCGTTTCGAGCACCACCTTTTCCCGTTCTGCCCTGCCATGAAGTTCCCCACCCCCAAGGTTCCCGTCCTTCTCCTCACCGCGGCCGCGGCTCTGCCCTGGACCAGCCTCCGCGCCGACGAAATCGAGGACAAGTTTCGCCAGTTCGACCGCGATTCTGACGGAAAGATCACCGGGGACGAGTTCAACGGCGAGGTCTACCTCCCCAAGCTGGATCTGAACAAAGACGGCACCCTCACCCTGGAGGAGTCCCGAGCGGCCCTCGCCCTCTGGCAGCTGGCCAAGAAGAAGAAGGCGAAGGACGAAACTCCTGCACAAACCTCCCCTGCGGAAGCGGCCACAGGTCCCCGATTGGAGAAGCTCTTCAAGCGGCTGGACCGCAACGGCGACGGACAACTGGACTCCCAAGAGCTGCCCCAGGCAGAATGGCGCACCCGGTTGGATGCCAATGGCGATGGCTTGGTCTCCAAGGAGGAAGCCCGCCAGAAGGTGAGGCTCATTTTCCAGAACGGCCAGGACCCCGGTGACACTCCACCCCCACCACCTGTGGAGCTCGACAAGACGCTCACGGAAGGCCCCCTGGTTCTCAAAGCCAGCGATCACCTCGTGGGACACCTCATCCCAGATCTCACGCTCACTCTTGCCGACGGCAGCCCCCAGCGGCTTAGCGACTACAAGAAGTCCAAGGCCATCGTGTTGGCATGGTTCAGCGCCTCCTGCCCCCTCAGCGGCAAACTCGGCCCGGAGCTCGCCCGATTGCAGAAAGATTGCGCCAAGGACAACGTCGCCTTCCTGCTGGTGAACGCCATCCCCACGGACACCCCGGAGGACATCAAAGCCTTTGCCACGAAGTTCGGTCTCACCGCACCACTGGTGCATGACAAATCACTGGCCATTTCCCAGGCGCTGAAAGCCACCGTAACCACTGAGGTGTTCCTCCTGGATGCCGCCCGCACCCTCACGTATCGCGGCGCCATCAACGATCAGTACGGTCTGGGCTATCAACTGGAGGCTCCCCGCAAACAGTTCCTGCGCGATGCTCTCGCCTCCCTCCTGCGCGGTGAATCGCCCTCCATCGCCGCCACCACAGCACCTGGGTGCGCATTGGATCTGGATGCCGCCAAGCCCGATGTTGCGGCCAACGCGGCACCCGCCCAATCCTCCTATCATCGTGATATTTCCCGTATCCTCCAGGCCAACTGCGTGGAATGCCATCGCAAGGATGGTCTGGCCCCCTTCAGCCTCGAGACCTACGCCGACGTCATTAAGAATGCCGGCATGATCAAGAAGCAGGTGACCCGCGGTGCCATGCCGCCATGGTTCGCCGCGCCCACCACTTCCACCCACGACACGCCCTGGGCCAACGACCGTTCCTTGAACGATCAGGACAAGTCCACACTCCTATCCTGGCTGGAGTCCGGCCGCCCTCAGGGAGACATTGCAGACGCCCCCCTACCCCGGAAGTTCCACAGCGGCTGGTCCATCGGCGAGCCCGACGCGATCTTCCAGCTGGGCCAACCCATCAACATCAAGGCGGAGGGCACCATGCCCTATCAGAATGTCACCGTGCCAACCAACTTCCCTGAAGACCGCTGGGTGCAGTCCTACGAGATCGTTCCCACCGACCGCGGTGTCGTCCACCACGTGATCGTGAAGGTCGTGGAGAAGGGCAAGTCCGGCACCAAGGATGAAGATCGTGCCGAGCGCGAAGGCTACTACGCCGCCTACGTCCCTGGAAACAGCTCCCGCATTCTGCCAGAAGGCTTTGCCAAGAAGCTCCCCGCGGGAGCCACCCTGCATTTCCAGATCCACTACACCCCCAATGGCAAGGCCACCCAGGACCAGTTGAAAATTGGTTTCAAGTTTGCCCCCCAGCCGCCTCAGTATGTGGTGCACGTGAACGCAGTGGCCCAACCCCGGCTCAACATCCCGGCAGGCGAGGCCAATCACGTGGAAACCGCCCAGCAGAAGCTTCCCTTTGACATGATGATGACCGCCTTCATGGCGCACATGCACGTACGGGGCAAGGCGTTCAAATACGAGGTCACCTACCCAGATGGCAAACAGGAGGTGTTGCTCGATATTCCCCGCTACGACTTCAACTGGCAACTCGCCTACAACCTGGCCCAGCCCAAGCTGATTCCCCGCGGCAGCATCGTCAAGGTAACCGCCGTTTACGACAACAGCACCGGCAACCCCGCGAATCCCGACCCGACCAAGAGCGTGCGCTGGGGTCAGCAGACTTTCGACGAGATGATGATCGGCTACGTGGAGCACTATGTGCCCTACGTCGCGCCCAAAGTGGCCGGCCGTTGAGCCCCACCGAGCTGCATCACCAGAAATTGTCCTTTTCTCTGTGCAACTCCCGGAGCAATCCGCGGTTGTACAGGGTAACCACTGCCTGCCCGTGCCATGAAGCCCGTGCCCGTCTTCCTTCCCGCCGTCGCTGCCCTGGCACTCGCACCCGCCCTCACCGGAGCGGATGTCGCGCTCTCGGACGAACAAACCCGCTTCTTCGAGCGCAAGATCCGCCCTGTGCTGGTGGAGAAGTGCTACGACTGCCACTCTGCCTCTGCCAAGAAGGTGAAGGGCGGCCTCGTCCTCGACACCAAAGACGGCACCCTCCACGGAGGCGACAACGGTCCCGCCGTGGTTCCCGGAAATATCGATGACAGCATCCTCATCGCGGCCATCCGCTATGGCAACAAGGACATGGAGATGCCCCCGAAGGGCAAGCTTCCCGACAGCGTCATCGCTGACTTCGAAACATGGGTGAAGATGGGCGCCCCGGATCCCCGCACCGGCCCCACCGTGGCCGATGCAAATGCTGCCTCCGCCCAGTGGCAGAAGAAAGAGATCGATATCGCCGCAGGCCGTGCTTTCTGGGCATTTCAACCGCCCAAGGCCTCCCCGACTCCAACGGTCAAGAACACGAACTGGCCCAGGGGCGATATCGACCGCTTCATCCTCGCCCGGATTGAAGAAAAAGGGCTTCAACCCGTCGCCGATGCGGGCAGGCTGGAGTTGCTGCGGCGCGTGACTTTTGATCTCACTGGTCTGCCCCCCACGCCCGACCTCATCCAGGCGTACGTGAAGGACACATCGCCCGATGCCTTTGCCAAGGTCGTCGACAACCTCCTCGCCTCCGAACGATTTGGCGAATATTGGGGCCGCCACTGGCTGGATGTCGCCCGCTACGGGGAGTCAGCCGGGCGCGATGCCAACGTACTCTACCCCTTCGCCTGGAGGTACCGCGACTGGGTCATTGATGCCCTCAACCGCGACCTGCCCTACAACGAGTTTGTGAAACAACAGGTGGCCGGGGATCTCCTCCCCTTCAAGGATGCCGCCGATCAGAGCCGCAAGATCGTCGCCACCGGCTTCCTGGCCATCGGGTCCAAGCCTCAAAATGAGCGAAACCCACGGCAGTTTGCCCTCGAACTCGCAGACGAACAGATCGACACCCTCTCCCAATCGGTCCTGGGCATCACCATCGCCTGCGCCCGCTGCCACGATCACAAGTTTGATCCCATCCCACAGAAGGACTACTACGCCCTGGCGGGCATCTTCCTCAGCAGCGAGACGCTCTATGGAACCAATCGCGGGCTGCAGAACCAGAATGCCTCCGACCTCATTGACCTCGGTCACGAGTCTGGCATGTCCGCGGGATTTGAGGGCATCTCCCCCGCCCAGCGTGCCCAACTGGCCGGCAGGCTGGAGGAGGCCAAAGGCACCCAGGCAGAATCGTTCCGCACCGCTCAGGCAGCGCGACGTGCCGGGAAAGAAGCAGACAACCTCCGCCTCCTCGCCCTGCGTCAGCAGATCGGCACGCTCTCAGGCGAGCTCAACCGTTACGATGAAAGCGGGAATGCCCGTATCCTGGCCATGGGGGTGTATGACCGGGCCCGCCCCGTGGACAGCCCCGTCTTCAACCGTGGGGAGGCCACCCAGCCCGGCGCTGTGGTGCCCCGAGGTTTCGTCCAAGTGTTGTTTCAGGAAACCCCTCCCCATGTTACCCGCGGCAGCGGCCGGTTGGATCTGGCAGAGTGGCTGGCATCCCGCGACAATCCCCAGACCGCCCGCGTGATGGTGAACCGCATGTGGCGCTGGCTGTTTGGCCGGGGCATTGTCCCCACGGTGGACAACTTCGGCGCGATGGGAGAAAAGCCTTCTCACCCGGAGCTGCTGGACCACCTGGCCCTGCAATTCATGGATCAGAGCTGGTCCATCAAGAAGATGGTGCGCGAGATCGTTCTCAGCCGCACCTACCAGCTCGCCACCCTGCATGCTCCGCAGAATTTCGCAGCCGATCCTGAGAACACCCTCTGCTGGCGCATGACCAGCCGCACGGTGGATGCAGAGTCCCTCCGGGACGCCATGCTTCTGGTGAGCGGCAAGTTGGACCTCTATCCCCAGGAGGGCTCCGTGGTGGCACGGGCCAGTGAGGGACGCGAGGGGCTCTTCCGCCTCTTCACCACCCTGCAGGAGCCTCGCTACGACCGCTCCGTCTACCTTCCGGTCGTCCGGGACTTGGTTCCAGAGGCGCTGTCCCTCTTCGACTTCGCCAACCCCAGCCTCGTCACTGGTGATCGGGAATCCACCAACGTGCCTGCCCAGAGCCTCTATCTGCTCAACAACAAGCAGGTGCAGGAGCTCAGCGACGCCTTTGCCCGCCGCGTCTATGCATCGGCCAAAGATCAGCCCGGTCGCATTCAGTTCGCCTTCTGGACGGCTCTGGGTCGCGCGCCCACCGCGGAGGAGGTTCGTGCCGCCTACACCTTCTTCAGCGAGTACACCCAGGACGTCGCCAAGGCCAAGTCGAAAGGTACAGACCTCACCCGTTACGCCTGGAGCGCCTTCTGTCAGTCTTTGATGGCATCCGCTGAGTTCCGGCATCTGGACTGATTTTCACAACTCCCGCCCACTCAACTCCACACCCTGCCCCTATGAACCTCTCTGGCGAACCGCTCCCTTTTAGCCGCCGTCGCTTCCTCCAGGGCACTTCCAGCGGGTTCGGCTACCTGGCTTTCAGTGCGCTTTCCACCTGGGCCGCCGAACAGGGTGCCGCAGGCGGAGCGTCTCCGCTCGCGGCGAAGGCACCCCACTTCGCGCCCAGGGCCAAGCGCGTCATCTTCCTGTGCATGTCCGGTGGCCCCTCCCACCTGGACACGTTTGACTACAAGCCCAAGCTGGTGGCAGATGACGGCAAGGAATCGGGACGAGGTCGCGGCGGACCCGCCACGCTTCTGGCCCCGCGGTTCCAGTTCAAGCAACACGGTCACAGTGGCTTGTGGATTTCTGAGTTGTTTCCTCAGGTGGCCGGACATGCTGATGATCTCTGCCTGGTCCGGTCCATGCACACGGATCTGCCCAACCATCCCCAGGCCTTCAGCCAGATGCACACGGGTACGTCCCAGTTCGTCCGGCCATCCCTTGGCTCGTGGGCACTCTATGGCCTGGGCACGCTCAATGAGAACCTCCCCGGCTTCATCACCATCAATCCCCCAGCCCAGAACGGTGGCGCCAAGAACTACGGCAGCGCCTTTCTCCCCGCCATCTACCAGGGCACGAAGATCGGTGCAGCCGGTTTTCCCGGTGCTGGAGCAGGCCCGGGACGCCGCAACGCGGGCGGGCAGGAGACCATGAGCAACATCTCGAACCCCCGCTATCCTGCGGAGGTGGAGCGCACCCAGCTCGACTTCATGCAGACGCTCAACCGTGCCAAACTCCAGCGGGAGGGCTACGATCCCCAGATCGAAGGCGTCATCCAGAGCAACGAACTCGCGTTTCGCATGCAGAACGTCGTGCCGCAGGTCATGGATCTGGCCAAGGAAACCGAGGCCACCAAAAAGCTCTACGGCCTGGACAACAGCGCCACGGAGACCTTCGGCCGCCAGTGCCTCATGGCCCGCCGCTTTGCAGAGGCCGGCGTCCGATTCATTGAAGTGTCTGCGGGAAACTGGGACCAGCACCGCAACCTCACCGCCGACCTGGAGCGCAACTGTAGCGCCATCGACCAGCCCATCGCGGGCCTGCTCACCGACCTGAAACAGCGCGGCCTGCTCAAAGACACCCTTGTGATGTGGGGTGGCGAATTCGGCCGCACCCCACACGGACAGTCAGGTGATGGCCGCGATCACAACAACAAAGGCTTCACCCTCTGGATGGCTGGCGGCGGCGTCAAAGGCGGCCTCTCCTACGGCAGCACCGACGACTACGGCTACGAAGCCGTCGAGAACAAGGTCCACATCCACGACTGGCACGCCACCATCCTCGCCCTCCTGGGGCTCGATCACGAAAAGCTAACCTACCGCTACGCCGGCCGCGACTTCCGGCTCACCGATGTGCATGGCAACGTGGTAAAGGAAATCATGACGTAGGTGCGCGTTCGAATTGACCACAGAGGCACAGAGAGCACAGAGGAATGACTTTTTAGACAGAATTATCGGAATTAACAAAATTAAGGTTCAAGCTTCAGCTCATGGTGCTCTTGCACGTTAGTCAGAAGCTAAATCTAATTCCGTAAATTCTGTTAATTCTGTCTAAACCTCAGTTTCATTCCTCTGTGTTCTCTGTGCCTCTGTGGTTAAATTTGTATTTCCTCAATCCCCCAACAAACCCCTCACCTTCTCCGCCACGGCCTTGCCGAGCTTCTCATGCTCACCGGCCTCCAGGTGCAGGGCATCCACCGTGCTTGGAGTAACGATGGTCTGGGTATTGAGATAGGCACAGCCCTGTTGCTGGGCCACCGCGGCGTAGTGCTGAGGGAAGCGTTTTGCCTTGGCGGCCACGCCGGTGAATTTCTCATCAAGATCCGGCAGATGACTCATGTCGCCCACGGGAGGCGGGCAGAGCAGGAGCACAGGCGGTGCCGCTGCCTCCACACCAGCCTCACTTTGCCGGATCATCTTCACGAGCTGTCCAGCTCCGGCGGCGATCTCACCGGCGGGCAGGTTGAACATCATCTTCAGGTCATTGGAGCCCAGCATGAGCACCACCAGATCGATCGGCTTGTGCGACTCCAGGCACGCAGGGAGGTAGTCCCGCCCGTTGCGATTTCCCATGATGGGATCGTCATGCACGGTTGTACGTCCGTTCTGCCCCTCTTCCACCACTCGGTAGCCAGTTCCCAGTTCACGGGCCAGCACGCCCGTCCAGCGCACATCGTGAGCATGCCTGCGAGGAAAGGTCGACGCAGCGGTGGCCACGGGGTCATAGCCCCACGTGTTGGAATCGCCGTAGCAGAGGATGGTTTTCATTCGAGTCCCTCTGGATTGGACGGAAGCAGGACGAATGCAAGAAAAGTTTGGCGACCGTCCAACTCTTGGCTGCCAGCATGGAACCAATGAGATGCCGCCACCTCGTCGGTCCAGCCCGGACCTCACCAGTGGGCGGCCGCATATGAGCCAATGCCATCAGGGAAACGGATACAAATGCCACCTCAGGTGAGCCGAAGGCCCGGCGTAATACCCAGCCTTGGGCAACGCCCAAGGAATAGATGACCAAACAACCCTTGAAGTCTGAAAGCCCGGCCTCATCAAGCCTGCCCACGACAAAGCATTCCTGAATGACGCTGGGCCTACAGCCCTCTACATCTAAAACTACCACCAACCTTGGGCCTTCAGCCCTCAGCTCGTTCGCCAAAGGTAGATCATCGACCTCGCCAGCTTTTCCCTGTTGGCATTGCCATAAAAGCGATCGAGGCCCCAATGTACTGATGCCGGAGGCATCGCAGCCCTTAGCCGGAGGTCGAGGGAGCGTAGCGACCGAACACCTCCGGTACCCTCAGCAAATAGATCCCATCCCGGAGGGATGGCAGCAAACTCCTCCTTGCCGCCACGCCTCCTCACCCCGCCTTGCCCGCCCACTTCCGGTCCACCTGCCGCCTGAACCCCTGCAACCTCAACGATCGGTCCGGCATCACTTCGAGCACCCCATACCCATTGTTCTCCGCCCCCGAGCCCTCGATCAACGCCACGAGGGTGCAGTAGTGGATGCCCTGAATCTGCTGGTAGTCGTTCTTGTGGGAGTGTCCCTGAAACACGGCCAGCACTTTCCCACTGTCCTCCAGCACCTTTCGCACCGCGGCAGCATTCACAACACTGTGCGGTGCCGCCTCATCCAGCCGCTGATGGGCAAACACCACCACCGGGCCGGCCGTCGCGGCGAGATCCTTCCGCAACCACTCCAGCTCCGCCTCTGGCACATTGGCATCCTTCCAGTCAGCGTTGTTCCGCCCGTACGGCGCGCCATCAGACCGATAGCAGGCGTCCAGCACCACAAAGTGCACGCCATTCTGATCGAATGAATAGTACGGTGCCTTGGAGGCTCCCGAATGCCGGGCAAACTCCTCCTTCGTCAGCGTCGCCACACAGTGGTTTCCCAGCACGTAGTGACGGGGGCAGGTCAAGCCTGCATAGATCTTGTCGATCTCTTCCAGCCAGGCAATCTCCTGCTCCACCGTGGGTGCCTGATCAATCAGATCTCCCAGCTCAATCACAAATGCCGGGTTGATTTCATTGAACTTGGCCACCGCCTCCCTCAGCTTCCCTGGTGTTTCCCGGTAGAACCGGGTCTTGGTGGGCTCTTTGTCGCCGTAGTGAAGGTCCGTGAGCAGACCGATCTTGATCAAGGCAGGCGTTTCATCCTCGGCAGCGAGCATACGCGCTCCTACACTGGCGGCGAGGCAGAGCGCCCCCCGCTTCAGAAGAACTCGGCGGGCGATTGATGTAGCAGCAACAGTATCTTTCATGTCTGGAGTCTGGTGTCTTCTAGTCTTTTGTCTGAGGCGAAGCCGGCACCAGTTTCCATTTCCCCCAGAGCGCAGGCGTCAGCTCCGCCTCGCTGGGCACATCCGCCGTGATGCCGGTGGCCTTGTTGTTCCAATAGACACGCTGCAACGTCTGGAAGCCATTGCCCCGCAGGATGCCGATATCCCCTTTTACCTCCGAGCCTGCGACGGGTTTCCAGCCCAAGGCCGAGAGCGGGATGGAAATCTCGTAAAAGGCGCTCTTCACCTTGCCCTTCTCATCCTTCTCCACACTGCTGGCCAGCTCCACATCCGCGCTGACGTCATGCACCGCATCCAGCGTGATGGTGCGCCAGGGTGAGGAGAAGGGCACCGGAATCTTGGTTCCAGGAACCACCGCACGATACACCAGAGCCACCGTCTTGCCCTTCACTTGGGTGACAAGCAACCGCTGATCTCCCGCCACAGGGCGTGGGCGTTTGGGATCCGCCTTCTCATCGGTGCCAATCATGACATCCAGGCAGCCTCCCGTCTTGAAGGGGGCATTGGGGGTTTCGCCTGAGTTCTTCAGCAATTCAGGGTCCTGCGTCCGGTAGGCTGCATAGAGCCGGTCACCCGCGATGGCCACGCTTCCCGTGATGTCATACGGCTTGCTGTCGCTATTGAAGTTGGCCGCCGTGCCCCTCCGGTCAATCACCGTCCACACGGCCTTTTCCCACTCCCCGATCTTGCCGTCCACCACCGGAGCTTGAGACAGCATCGGCACCTCCATGGTGCCAGAGCCACGAGCCTGTTGACGCGCCACCTCCGCCTGCACCCGCCAAGCCGCCGCGGCTTTCAACTCTTTCTCGGTCACTTTCAGCTCCGTCGCTGGCAGGCGTTTCAGGCTCTCCAGACCGTCCACCCGCACCAGACTGGTGCGTGAGCCATCACAGAGATACACCTTCCCATCTGCAGCCTGGGCCAGCGTGGGGAAGAAGTTCTCATCATGCAGGGTCAGCTCATTGAGCAACGCCCCACGCTCCGCCCGTGGCATCGTCCAGGGCTTGCCCAGTCGGGAGTCCTGAAACAACTGCGCCACAAACAATCCGTCCGCCGTGAAGAGATACGCGTCGCCCATGTTGCCATTGATGCCCCAGAGCGGGCCCACCTCCTTCCCGGCGGGTTCGATGAACCCACCCAAAAGGCGGGTGCTGCCGATCACCTGGCCGGGCTGATCCGGCAACGCCGCCTCATGCGAAGCATGAAGCCCTGGCCAGACACTGGGGTAGCTCCACATGGGCACACCATCCTTCACCCCGCCGAAGCCTTCCTTGGCGTACGGGAGAGGGGCCACGGTCAGCACGCTCCAACCATCTTTCGACACCAGGACCTGGTCCCCACCGGAGGATGCCGGGTTCTGCACGCCTGTCGCAAGCACCTTGCCTGCCGTTAGTTCATAGACCGGCACCCCTGCCTTGGTAAAGCGCGTCACGGGATATTGCACTGCCTTGTCATCCACCCGGGAGGCCGTGATGGAGAGGTCACTCATCAGCGTATAGCCGCCGCCCGCAGCCTTCTGCAGCTGCACCTCATCCTCCTGCACCCGTCCGTCTTCATTGAGATCACTCCAGGCAAACAACACCTGGTTCTTCGTCTTTTCAGAGGCCAGGTCCACGCCCTGCGGCCAGCGCGAGCGGAACCGGTCTTCCTTCAACAACGGCCACAAATCCGCCCGTCCCAAGGAAGCCACGGGCATCGCCACAGCATTCTTCAAAAGCCACACCGTCACAAAGCCATGCCCGCCAGTGGGATTGCTGTTGTAGCTGTTCGTCATGTACTGACGCCCCTCCACATGCACGGTTCCTTCCGGTGCTCCGGAGCGGAACTGGTTGCTCAATTCATCCCCGCCCGGCCGGTAGATCACCGCGACCGGCACACTCGTGCCCTTCTCCCAGTCCAGTTTGAACTCGAGTCCATCGTAGTAGAAGCGGGTCTTGTCCACGGGGTCCAGCGTCCCGCCCCCGCCGTAGCGCCCCGGGCCGTAGAAGGTCTTTTCCAGCTTCCCTTCAGGCGACCACACACTCACCCTCTTGGGCTGGAAGTCATGCTCTGTCACCCAGATGTTCCCCTTCTCATCCACCGCCATGCCGAGCGGCTGGTTCATGTGCAGGGGATCGTACTTGCCAGCTGCCGGCTGGCCCGCCCGGCCGATGGCTCGCACCAATTTCCCATCCGGACTGAAGACCTTCACCTGATGCGAGGCGCCATGGTCGCTCACCAGGATGTTTCCTGAACCATCCAGCGTGATCCCCTGCCCGTCTTCCAGCCCGACGGTGATCAGTGCCTCAGGAGCCACCCCTTGGGCCACGAGCCGTACGTCTCCGCCGTAGCGGAACACTGTTTTCTCCGTCACCACCAGCAGGCGCCCTTTCGAGTCAAAGGCCACGCCCCGGGTTCCCGGCAGCAACACCTCGCCGATCACCTTGCCCGCCGCAGCATCGACAAAGATCAGTTTGCCCAGCTTCGGCATGCTGGCCACCACCACCCCATCATGCGCGGCAATCCCCGCCAACTGGCTGAGCCAGTGATGATCCCCATGTGAGCCATCTTCCACGTAGGGTGGTGGATTGAACGGCATCTTCAGGATCGCCTTGTCCCCCTTCGCGGTGAGTCCAGTGATGCGCAGTTCGCCATCCTTCATGTTGCGATTGTCGCTGGTGGCCGTCCAGGTGGCCGCCACATAGGCATAGACATCCGGCAGTGCCTTGGTCCCACGGTCAGCGGCCAGATGAGGGGCGGCCGTCCAGTTGCCCCCAATCCATCCCCGGCCTCCCAGTTTGACGCCGTCGAGGCCCACCCAGGCCAACCCCGCTCCGCCCTCGCTCACCGCGCTGCCCAGATACACCATCGCCTTTCCTGTGGGGGACTTGTCCGCTCCCACGAAGAGGGCTGCCTGCGGTGGTGAGTGGTTGGTAAGCCATCCCCCCGTGGTATCTGCCGTGGACCAGGCGGGATTCCCCGCGTTGTAGATGGAGAACTCATAGCGCAGATCGAGCGGCTTCCGCACCAGTCCCCGGACCCGGTAGGCTCCCGGGGCGACAGGCTGCCCGGGGATGTGATAGAGCCCATGCTCCGCGGCATCCCGATCCCTGCCCAGATCATCCGTCCCATCCCACCATGCGGTGTTCTCACCAGCGGGATAAGGGGTCTCCGCCACCAGGTTGCGCACGCGTTTGCCTGCCTGATCCTCAATCACCAGCGTCACCACCCCGGGCTCCTTCAGATGGAACTTCACCGGGATCGGAGGAAACAACTCCTGCTTCACGGATTCCTGCACCGCGCTTTTCAAACCGGCCGTTCCCAGCGGGGTGAGTGCCATCACTTCTGCCAGCCACACCCGCCGCCCGTCCTTGGGCCGGGACTTCATGTGGGGATGCCCCTCCTGCGGGGAGGACGTGAGCCTCAGCCGCACCGCCCGGGTGGTGATTGGCTGGTCAAACATCAGCCCACGGGGACTGAAGGGCAGCGGGTACCCGCTTGACAGCCCGGTATAGGTCTTCACCGATTTCCATTGCGAAGCCGCGGCCTCCCTCGGGTGCACACTGGCGTCGCCTGCATACTGCTCCACTTCTGCCGTGCCAAAACCCGTCCCCAGTGTCTCCAACCCCGTGAGCTTCACCGCCTGCGGCCAGATCAACATGACCCATTCAGACCGTTCCGAGGTTACCACTTGTGCAGCGCCCTCCGTGCCGTTGTCCCAGGTCTTCCATTGCTCATCCTGGGAGTTGATGAGTTTTCCCGCCGCCTCTTCCTGGCTGCTGGCAGCCACTTGGGCTTGGGGCGCCACATTGGCGTATCGCTCCTGCAGGATGATGGCACCGCCAAGCCAACCCGCATATTTGGGGTCAGAAGCCTGGGCATCATGAGTGAAGCGCAAGACGCTCGTCTTTGTCCCTGGCGGCAGCACCCAGGTGGCCAGTTCGTCTTTAGCCACCGCTTCACTTCCCGGCTTGGTAGCGGACAGACGCTCCGCAGAAATCCATTCCTCCTCCGCGGCCGGTCTCCCTGGCCCCGCCACGCCCTCTTTCAGCACGCTCAATCTTCCGCCGCCTCGCACGATCACCGTCCCCACCGCAGTTGGCACCTTCAGTTGCACCAGCAGATGCCTTGCGCCAGGCGTGGACGAATCGCCAAAGGTCACCCCACGGAAGTCCGGCTGCGTGTTCTGCGTCCAGAGAACCGTTTTCGCCCCTGCGGCCAGCGGGACCAGAGCCGCCCCATCCCCGGTCTCTAGAGTTAACAAAGACTCCGCAGCGAGGTCTTCGCTCCGGATGTGGGTCTGACTGGTGCCCTCAGCGGACACCGCGTGGACAAATGCCAGCGAGCCGAAAAGACCCAGGCTCGCGGAGAAAAGGGAAAGAGGAAGCTTCATGCGGGAGGAAACGGATACGCGAGTCCTCCTGGATTGTTGCGCCCAGCATGGCGTCCCATTTTTCCTCGCGACCCCGGCTTACTCCGCCATGGCTCCCAGAAAGATTTCCGAAACCTTCCCCTTCTCAAAGTGGAACACCAGACCGCCATACACGGTTCCTGCCACGAAGATCTCCCCCTTTCGACTCGCCTCCTTGTCTTCCAGCGCTCCATAGGCTTTACGAACCTCGGCTTCGCTGCTCCCGATGCGCAGCCCCTTCCGGGTTGCCAACGCCCCAGGTGCCTTTTGCGCGACGCACAGCACCTTCTTGGCCCCGCCCTTTTTGACAGAGGCCATTTGCAGCGTCACCCCCTGCGCAGGGTATTGCCACTCCTGCACATGCTCTCCTATCGCCTCCCATTCCACATCCTCACCTTTCTTCGCTGGCTTCCCCAGTACTTTGAGCACCGCTTGCTGGGGCATTTCCAGACGTATCTCATTTAGAGCCTCCTCCTTCATGAGTGCGAAGCCCTTCTCTGCCTGTTCGTCACCCATCACCACGGCTGTCGGCAGCATCATCAGCACCGCAACCCACCACACCAGAGCCAGACTTGAGAGACTCGTTTTCTTCATGGCATCACTCTACCAGCCAGACGGAGTTCCCGCAATCCCCCGGACTTTTTTCCAGGCTTGCCCACCGCTTTCCAACCTGCCAGAATGAAAGCCGCACCCCTTCTCCCACCCCAGTTGAAGTTCCCCTCCCTATCGTCGGCAGACCGCCAGCGTCTCGATGCCCTGCAAGAGCGGCTTGAGTCGCTTCGTCCCCGGAACATCGGGTACCCCTGCAATCAGAACTTCGATTTCGAGGACCTCTTCCCCTTCCTCTCTTATTCCATCAACAACGTTGGGGATCCTTTCGGCAGCACCAACTACCGGCTGAACACCCAGGACTTTGAGCGCGACGTCCTGGCAGAGTTTGCCCGTCTCACCCACGCTCCGGTTGACGGCTGGTGGGGCTACGTCACCGCGGGAGGCACAGAGGGCAACATGTACGGCCTCTACGTCGCGCGGGAATTGTTCCCAGACGGCATTTGTTACTTCTCAGAAGACACCCACTACAGTGTGGCCAAGATCCTCCGCCTGCAGCACACGCGGAACATCATGCTCAAGAGTCAGCCCAACGGGGAGATGGACTACAGTGACCTCCGCGAAACGCTGCGCATCCACCGTGATGTCCCTCCCATCATCTTTGCCAATATCGGCACCACCATGAAGGGCGCAGTGGACAATCTCCACAAGATCCGGGCCATTCTGGATGAGCTGGCCATCACCAACGCCTACCTGCATGCCGACGCCGCCCTCAGTGGCATGATCCTGCCCTTCGTCGCCGATCCCCAGCCCTGGGACTTCGCGGGCGGGGCAGACAGCATCGCCATCAGCGGGCACAAGTTCCTCGGGTCCCCCCTGCCCTGCGGCGTAGTCTTGGCGAGGAAACAACATGTCGAACGGGTGGCCCGGTCCATCGAGTATGTCGGTGCCCTGGACACCACCATCGCCGGCTCCCGCAGCGCCATCACCCCCCTCTTCCTGTGGCATCGTCTGCGCACGCTCCGGGTTGAAGGAATCAAGGACCTGGTGCACCGTTGCCTGGAGCTCTCCCAGTACGCAGTGGAGAAGCTCAACGCCGCGGGTATCCCGGCCTGGCGGCACAAGAACTCCGTCACCGTCGTCTTCCCGCGTCCTCCCGCCTCCGTGATGGCCAAGTGGATCATCGCCCCCATGAAAGACATCGGCCACATGATTGTCATGCCCCACGTCACCCAGGCCATCATTGATGAATTTGTGGCCGATTTTGCCTCCGCTCTCCGCCCCGCTCCGGTCGCCCCCGAGCCAGCTGTCCTATGAAACAACTCACTGTCTTTGTCCCCAACGAAATCGGCGTCGCCGCCCGCCTCGCTTCAGCCCTGGCCGACCGGGGAGTCAACATCGAGGCCCTGGACATTGAGAGCATCGAGACTCATGGCATCGTCGTGCTCACCGTGGACCACTATGACGAGGCCCTCCGCGCGCTTCGCGATCACGGCTTCCAGGCCATCACCCAGGACACCCTCTTGATCTGCCTGGAAGATCGCCCCGGTGCCCTCGCCCGCATCGCCATGCGCCTCCGCGACGCCGGACTCGATCTTCGCTCCATGCACATTCTGCGTCGCGAAGAAGGCAGTACCTTCGCCAGCCTCGTCGCCTCAGACAATCGCAAGGCCGCTGAGATCCTGAAGGATGTGCTGGTGGTCGATCGCTAGACCAGTCTGTGAGATCATCACCCCACCATGACCGCGTGGTTTCCCAGACTCCAGCACGCCTGCGGTCCCCGTCCCTTTGGCCCCATTGCTCAACTTGGTGGGCTCCCAATCGACCTTCCCAGCTCACTATGGCCATCATGCCTAATTTGCGATGCTCCCATGGCCTTGCTTGCGCAATTCCAGCATCACCTGCCTGTCATTGATCTTGGGGATGACCAACGTCATCTGTTTCTCTTCCAGTGCACCAGTGACAACATCTGCCCTTCCTATGAATACGAATCTGGCGCTGGTCAGGCATTTGTCTGGCAAGTGAACAATCGCATAAGCGCGGCAACAAATCCCCCTGAAACCGCAGAGTTGCTGCCCGAACTCTGGATCGAATCCTGGCTCCCCAGCGAAGATCAGATACCCGTTTCTCAGACCTCCAAGTTCTACGACCACCGCGAGTACTTTGCCCTCCCAGAGGAACAACAGCGCCCCTGGGGGTTCTTCGAGCAATATGCGACAAAGTTTGGGGGACTTCCGTACTGGACCAATGCGGGCCCCTCGGGCTTTCCCCCGCCTCCATTCGAATACCTGGGCCAAGTGAATCAGTGCCAATTTGTCCCGGGACTCACTGAAGACGATGTTACGAACGAACGACGGAGCCAGCTCGCCGCACCCACGGAAAACGAAGCCGAGCTTCTCGCACGAATAGAAGCGATACAGCCAGCGGCCGCGATGGTGAACTTGGCAAACTTTGGCAGCGATGGCGTCGCCTACATCTTTCTTGATCGCACATCGAATCCACCACGGGCGGTGTGGTATTGGAACCGTTGATTTAGAGGTGCCTTTGATAGCTCTTTGATTTCTTGATTACCCACTTCTGCGACGGTTGGAATTCGCCTTGCGCCATCGTCCCACCCCATGAGACGATGGAAAAATGCTGAGATTGCGCCTGAATTCATTGGTCGCCCTCCTTTCGTTCGTGGCGAAAGCAAGCGCGGCCGACATCACAGGTACGGTAATACTCGGCACTGGCATCCCTGCTCAATCCGCTACGGTCCTCATTCAATCCGCCCGCATGCGCACGGGCGACTCGACGATGTGCCCCACCTGCTGGCGCGATTGTCAGCGTAGTGCCCGTACCAACGCTCAAGGGGAGTTCCGCATTTCAGGAGTGGCGGACGACCTTGTCTTCAATCTTCTAGCCCTTGCCGAGCATCACGCCCCAGCCGTGCTTCGCGGCGTGGATCCACAAAAAAATCCAGTCACTCTGTCACTGCCCCCACGCGATCTCTCCCGCATCCCGCTCACCCATCAGATCCGCGGGCAGGTCCTGGATCCTCATGGAAAACCACTCGCTGGTGCGACGATCTCCCCCAACTTCTCTGGTCCAGAGGGCGACGATCAAACCCTCACCAATGCCGACGGCCATTTCGTTCTCTGCTCCAGCAAGCCATTCAAAAAGACCAAACTCAAGATCACGGCACCCGGCCATGCTGGCATGTGGATCGAAGTTGCCAATCGCACTGAAAACGCGCCAGATGTAACTGTCTCTCTTCAGCGTGGAAGCACAGTAGTCGGCAGACTGCTTCTCGAAGGCCGTCCAGTTCCCAACGTCACCGTCGGCGTGGCCCAAACCAACCGGAACGCCGGTCAATTCCTCGGACCACTCTGCACCACAACCGATACGGAAGGGCGGTTCGCCATCCATGACGTCCGGTCCGATGATGACTGGATCTTTTATGGCGAAATGGACAGCGCAAAATCTTTGGGCTTCATTCCGGCGAGGGAGTTTCACTCACCCTCCCCCGACTCCATTCACGATCTCGGCAACATCCAGACAACAAAGGCCCTTACCCTGCAGGGCCGCCTCGTGCGCCAGGATGGCAGGCCCTTTCCTGAAGGCACCCGCATGAACCTCAGCCGTAGCTCAGCTTGGGACGCCCAGAGGCTCGATGTTGCTTCGGATGGGACCTTCACCGCCCAGGGACTCCCCTCTTCTGAGGAACTGTCCTTGAACCTGCCGCCGAACATTTATGTTGTTTCCTCACCCAATGGGTTCACCAGTAGTGACAGCTCGCAAAGCCTGACGTCTCGATTGAAAGAAAGCCTGTCAGGTCTTTCGATCACGGTCGTTGAAAAGGATCGCCAGACAAAGCAGCAAGAAGATCTGGTGGTCAGTGTCCAAAAGGAATACGTCTCGTTTTTGGAGCAGGTCAAACTGCCACAAACTCAGGCCCAAGCCCTCCTGACCCTCCTGGTGGCGCGGCGCACCAATCTGCAAAATGCAGCTCAAGCGGATCCCCACGCCTACACGCAATGTCTCTCTACCACCCAGAAGTCATATGCTCCGCGCCTGAAGGCCCTCCTTGGCCCTGCCTTGTATCAAGCATTCGACCACTGGGAGCTCTGTCAAGACGGCCAAGGCTTCGCCGAAGTGATCGCCGCACAAGGCGGCACCCCTTGGCTGACCCCGGCAGAGACCCAGATGATCACACTCGCCATGGGGCGGATGCAACGCCTGTTGCTGGAGTTTCACGCCAGCCGCCCACCACAATCTGAACTGAAGCCGGACCAACTGGTCAGCATGCTCAGCTGGCTTCAAAGTGAATCTTATGAGGCCACAGCAAGTGTGGTGGCTCCGGCCAAACACGAAACCCTCCGTAAGGCGATCCAGACCCTGTATGAAATGGCAGCCCAGGAGTCGTCTGAGTAGCGCTGCCACGAACGGCCTCTGCGGTGACACGAGAGGGAAGCTTGTGGATGCATTCGTAAGAATGCGTGGCGGCAAGCGGTCGTGTGGGTGACTTTCTGGTATCGGGAGCAAGCGATGCGCCTGACCGTGAAGCCTCTCAGCCTCCAACCCACCTACTGTGGCATCACTATCGCTGCTCCTGGGCGGACAGGCATTTCCATCGCTCAATGAAGGCTGCTGCCTCCGCATGACTTCGCAGCCTGACAAACTGCACCTCTGTAAACTGCGAATCAGCCAGCATAGCTTCATACTTGGCGCGGACCTTTCCATGCGTGGTCAGCGTCCACCAGATCATGGAGTCCTTGCTGAACAGCGTCTGCCGAAATGACTCACGATTCCCTGTCCCCGGCCAGATCTCTTCCTTGCTCCACGCCCGCCGCAAGGCCCGCTTGATAGCTTGCCACATCGTGATGTGAAAAGGGTAGTCCAGCCAGACCACCAGCTCCACCTGCGCCCACTTGATCGGAATGGTGCGGGTATAATTGCCGTCCAGCACCCAGCCTGGCTCGTTCACCGCTGTCTGCACCCTAGCAAAGAATTGTTCGTCAGTGGCTTTGTGCCAGTTGGCACCCCAGAAGAGACTGTCCATCTCCACACAGGGCAATCTCAACTGATCGGCCAGACGCCGGGCAAAAGTAGACTTCCCACTGCCACTGGCGCCAATCACATTGATCCGCCTGGGAACCGCGCTCTCCCGTAGCAGAGACTCAGACTTTGGATCACGCGTCTCCATCATGAGACAGATCACTGCCACAAGACAGAGTGCCGCGCATCCGGCATTTTCAGCGCCGGCCCGCCAACTACCGCCGGTTGTACGCTACGCAGTCCTCGTACTTGGCCAGCTTGCCGCCAAAAATATCCAGGGCGCTGCCGATGGTCACATCGACTCGACCACCACTGATCTCCTCTACCCTCTTGAGGTCGGCCACACTTCTGGCACCGCCTGCATAGGTCACAGGCTTCTCACACCAGAGGCTGAGGCATTGCACCAGGGATTCATCGATTCCCTCGCACTTGCCCTCCACATCGACGGCATGAATCAGGAACTCATCACAGTAGGGAGCCAGACGGTCGAAGGCATCCCCGTCAACCATCAGGTCCGTCATGGTCTGCCATCGATTCATCGCGACCACCCAGCCATCCTGAGTCGCCCGGCAGCTCAAGTCCAAAACCAGGCAGGACGCACCGACCTCGTTCACCATCTGCTGCAACCGGGCTTCACTGAAGCGGAACGCCTCATCGAAAACGTAGCTCGTCACGATCACATGACTGGCCCCCGCCTCCAGATACTTCGCAGCATTCTCCGGGCGGATGCCACCCCCGACGTGCAAACCACCCGGATAAGCTTGGAGCGCGGAGATCGCAGCCTCCTCGTTCCCTTTGCCCAACATGATCACATGTCCGCCTGCCAGACCATCTTCGCGGTACTTCTCTGCGAACCAGGCCGCTGGTTTTTCGCTGACAAAGTTCTCCTTCGGCCCCTCACCCTCATCTTTGAGGGTGGAGCCGACGATCTGCTTCACTTTGCCATCGTGAAGGTCAATGCAGGGGCGGAACCGGGTCATGGTCTCAGGCGACCGTGCGATTCAACGGAGTCGTCAAACGCGGATTCAACCGGGGCCGGGCCGTGAGCACCTCAGGTTCCCCGTCAGTGATCAGCACCACATGCTCATAGTGAGCACTGGGCTTGTTGTCCATGGTCAGGACCGTCCATCCATCACTCAGGATCTTCGTCTGCTCAGCCCCCATGTTGATCATCGGCTCGATGGCCAGGGTCATCCCGGTGCGCAACCGTGGACGAGCCCCCTTAACACCGTAGTTCGGCACCTGCGGTTCCTCGTGAAGCTTGCGGCCTACTCCGTGACCGACAAACTCCCGAACCACCGAGAAGCCGAAGCGCCGCACGTAGTTCTCCACGGAGTGGCAAAGGTCTCCGAGCATCAGCCCGTCCCGCGCCCAGTCGATCGCCACTTCAAGCGCATCTTCTGTGGCTGAGAGCAGCTTCTGAACATCCGCAGCAATGGGAGGAACCGGAACCGTTAGGGCGTTGTCACCGACCCAACCGTCCTTGATGATCCCAACATCGATCTTCACGATGTCTCCAGCCTTGATCGGCACATTGTTGCCAATGCCATGCACCACGACGTCGTTCAGCCCAATGCAGGCATAGGCTGGGAAAGGTCCACCTGCGCCTTTGTACTTGTAGAAGGCGCTGACCGCCCCCTGCGCCTTGATTTCAGCGGCGACGAACCGGTCCAACTCAGCCGTCGTCATGCCGGGTTCAACCAGTGCGGCCGTCTTGAGAAGGATGTCACGAGCCAGTCCGCAAGCAGCGCGGATGCCGTCCAGGGCTTTGCCGTGACGGGTGGGAATGCGGTCAAACGAAAGTGCCATTGCAATGCGATGTCTATAAACAAGTGCGCCCCGCAGAATCTGCGGGGCGCAATCAATTTGGCAAAAGTTATTTGCCGTGGAAAATCGCGAACGAAACGCCGATCAAAGCGATTACGGCGATCACCGTCCAGAGCATCACCACCACTTTGGGGTTGGCAGCGATACCACCGGACTGGCCGGGGCGGTCGAAACGACCACGAATCTTGCCCTTACGAAGGAAACCGTCGTAGTGGCGTTGCAGCAGGTGGGTTTCCACCTGGCGCATCATGTCGAGCACCACACCTACAAGGATCAGAATGCTCGTACCACCGAAGAACTGGCTCACGCGAGGATCAAGGTTGACCTGCTTTTGCAGCAGCATCGGGAACACATAGATCAACGTCAGGAACAAGGCGCCGGCGAAAGTGAGGCGGCTCATGGTGAAGTCCATGAAATCAGCCGTGGGCTTGCCAGGGCGGACTCCAGGAATATAACCACCGCTCTTCTTGAGGTCTTCTGCGATCTGGTTGGGCTGGAACATGGTCGCCACCCAGAAGTAGCTGAAGAAGAAGATCAGTGACGTGGAGATCACGACGTACGGAGTGCCGCTGGTCAGCCACTCTGCCCACTGGCGCACGCTGGCGACATCTGGGAAAAGGAAGCTGATGATCTGCGACGGGAAGAGCACGATCGCCTGGGCAAAGATGATGGGCATCACGCCTGCATAGTTCACCTTGAGCGGCATGTACTGGGTCTGACCGCCGTAAACCTTGCGACCCACCACGCGCTTGGCGTACTGAATCGGAATGCGGCGTTGCGCCTGGGTCAGGGCGATAATGCCGGCGATCACTACAATGAGCAGTGTGATCAGTCCCAGCAGGGTAAGAGCATCCATGGCACCAGCACCTTCACGGCCGATGTAGGTCTTCCACACACGCACCAAGGCACCGGGAAGTTCAGCCACGATGTTGATACAGATCAAGAGGGAGACACCGTTGCCGATACCGCGCTCAGTGATCTGTTCGCCGAGCCACATGATGAACAAGCTGCCAGCCGTCATGGCGAACACAGCCGGAACCACGAAGCTCCAGAATCCATAGTCAGGCACCAGCGGACCGTATTTGCCGATGATCTCCTCAAGACCGTGCAGGAAGATGTTCTGTCCTGGGTTTTTGAGAGACACCGCAAGCAGGTAGCCTTGAAACACACAAAGACCAACCGTGGCAAACCGAGTCCACTGGTTGATCTTCTGGCGTCCACCGTCTTCACGGGAGAGCTTGCTGATGCTGGGCACCACCGCCGTCAGCAACTGCATCATGATGCTGGCGCTGATGTAGGGCATGATCCCTAGGGCGAAGATGGCACAACGCTCCAGACCGCCACCGCTGAACACGTTCAACAATGCCGCCGCAGCAGCAAAGGGCGAGGCAGAAGCTTCTGCCTTGCTATCGATCCAAGCCTGCAGCACGTGGGGGTTAACCCCGGGCAGCGTGATCGCGTAGCCGATGCGCACAATGACGATCATGGCCAGCGTGTAAAGGATGCGCTGGCGCAGATCCGGTATTTTGAAGATGTTGACGAAAGCGGAGATCATGAGGTGAGGTCGTGTCTTAAAATAGCAAGCGACTCAGGACAAAGCTGAGCCGCTCGCGAAGAACATTGATGTAACCTAGCCGCAAGGCAAGGTTTATGCGGTCAGAGTTACCGTACCGCCAGCCTTTTCAATCTTCTCTTTGGCGGACGCGCTGATCTTGTCCACCTGGACGGTCAACTTCCGCTCCACGACGCCGTCGCCGAGGATTTTCACCACGTCACAACGGCGGTTCACAAGACCCACATCACGGAGGGTCTGCTCATTCACCACTGCGCCGTCGTCGAAACGGCCATCAAGGTCACCCACATTCACCGTTTCCGTTGTGTCACGGAACTGCGTGTTGTTGAAACCCTTCTTGGGAAGACGGCGGTGAAGGGGCATCTGGCCGCCTTCGAAACCGGGGCGGATAGCGCCACCGGAACGGGCCTTCTGACCCTTGTTACCACGGCCAGAGGTCTTGCCGTGACCCGAGCTCTCTCCGCAGCCAACACGCTTGCGGCGATGCTTGGCCCCGGGCTGGGGTTTGAGGTTGTGCAGTCTCATAGTCTTAATCTAGGATATAGGTTGCCAGGCGACCTTACAGAGCGGCTTTCTCAGCCACTTTCTTGCCGCGCATCTTGAGGATTTCATCAGGAAGGCGCAGAGCAGCGAGAGCCGCCAGAGTTGCCTTCACCACGTTGGCGTGGTTGCTGGAGCCGAAGGACTTCGCAAGGACGTCCTTGATGCCAGCTGCTTCACACACCGCACGCACACCGCCGCCAGCGATAATGCCCGTACCAGGAGAGGCGGGCTTGAGCAGGACGCGACCACCGCCATGTTCACCCATCACTTCGTGAGGGATCGTGGCGTTGAGAATATTGACCTTCACGAGATCCTTGCGGGAAGACTCCGTCGCTTTCTTGATCGCGTCGGAAACTTCGTTGGCTTTGCCGAAGCCGAAGCCAACTTTGCCCTTCAGATCGCCAGCCACCACGAGGGCGCTGAAGCTGAAGCGACGACCACCCTTCACGACCTTGGCGCAGCGGTTGATGAAAACCACCTTCTCGGACATGTCGGAACGGGACTCGGATTCCTGACGCTGATTGCCGCCCCGGGGGTTCCTGTTAAACGTTGCCATAGTGTTGCGAGTGATGATTAGAACTGAAGACCCTTGGCGCGTGCGGCATCAGCCAGCGCTTTGACTTTGCCGTGAAAGAAGAAACCGCCGCGGTCGAACACCACGCTCGTGATGTTCTTCTCAAGAGCGCGCTCAGCGATCGCCTCACCCACCTTGGTGGCGTTGGCCACGTTGGCAGCCTTGGAGGCAAGCGTCGCTTCGATGGTCGAAGCCGACACAATCGTCTTGCCCTCGTCATCATTGATGAGCTGGGCGTAAACACGTTGATTGGAGAAATGAACCGCGAGACGGGGGCGCTCGGCCGTCCCCCGGAGGGTCTTGCGAATACGGGCATGAACGAGGCGCCGGATCGCTTTGCGTTTGATGGTAGCCATGATGTGTCTCTGCGAAATGGATTACTTGACGCTCTTGCCTTCCTTACGGCGGACGTATTCGCCCACGTAACGCACACCCTTGCCCTTGTAAGGCTCCGGCGGGTAGTAGCCACGGACGTCTGCAGCGAACTGGCCGACGACCTGCTTGTCGATGCCTTCCACGCTGATCTTCGTGTTTTCATTCACCGTGACCTTGAGGCCCTGGGGAATGGGGTGAAGCAGCGGATGAGAATAGCCAAGGCTAAGGTCAAGGTGGGAACCTTTAACAGCGGCGCGGAAACCGACGCCCTGGATTTCGAGGTCCTTCTTGAAGCCTGTGCTCACACCCTGCACCATGTTGCTGATGAGGCGTTGGGCCGTGCCATGGAAAGCGCGCACACGGCGATCTTCGGAGGCGCGGTTCACAGCGAGGACGTTGCCGTCCTGCTGAAGCGAGATACCGTCAGGGAGCACGTAATCGAGTTTGCCCTTGGGGCCTTCGACGTGCACGTTCTTGCCGGTGATCTTGACGTTGACCTTGTCCGGAAGCGCGATGGGTTGTTTACCTACTCGTGACATGATTCAGTTCCTCCTGACTTACCAGACTTTGGCCAGCAGCTCACCGCCGACATTTGCTTTGCGCGCTTTGGCGCCCGTCATCACGCCTTTCGGCGTGGAGAGAATGGTGATACCAAGGCCACCCAGAACGCGGGGGACATCATCCACGCCCACATAGTGACGCAGACCGGGCTTGCTCACGCGCTTCACATCCGTGATCGCGGGGGTCTTGCCCTGGTACTTGATTTTCACCTGGATCTGGGGCTTGCCGTCGTTCGGCTGCACCTCATAGGACCAGATGTATCCTTCTTCCTGAAGGATACGGGCGACTTCCGCCTTGATCTTGGAATACGGTGCGCTTGCGCCTTCCTTGGCAGCGCGGCTCGCATTCTTGATGCGAGTGAGAAAGTCAGAAATGGGGTCGGTCAAAACGCTCATCTTATTGGCCTCGGTCTTGAAATGGTTGGTTAGGCAGCTGCCAGATCGGCAGTGTCCGCCTTGTTGCCGCCTTTCGCGCGGAAGGGCATGCCGAGGCAGCGAAGCAGCTCACGGGCATGGTCGTCATTGCTGGCGTCCGTCACGAAGGTGACGTCAAAACCCAGGGAGCGCTTGATTTTGTCGAGCTCGATCTCAGGGAAGATGGACTGGTCGGCGATGCCGAGCGTGTAGTTACCACGGCCGTCGAAAGCACGACCGGAGATCCCACGGAAGTCACGAATGCGGGGAATCGCAGTGCGCACCAGGCGCATCATGAAGTCATACATCTTCACACCGCGAAGAGTCACCTTGACCCCGATGGCTTCACCGGCGCGCAGCTTGAAGTTCGCGATCGCCTTCTTGCTGAAGGTCACGATCGGCTTCTGGCCGGTGATCAGGACGATTTCCTTGACCGCGTCTTCGACAGCCTGCTTGCGGTCGGCTTCTTTGCCCACGCAGCAGTTGATGACGATCTTCTCCAGCTTCGGCACCTGATGGATGTTGGTAAGACCGAGCTCCTTGTGGAGATGCGCGATGACTTTATCCTTATATAGCGTTAACAATTCTGGCTGCATGATGATGACACCCTAGTTGGTTTCACACCCCGCGGCCCCACTGTGAGGCCGCGAATACGGGGCTGGCAAATTGCCTGGTTATTTCTTCTTTTCAACAAGTTTCACATTCGAAATGTGAATTGGGCCTTCGCGCTCGATAATACCGCCCTGGGGCTTGTCCTGAGAAGGACGGACAGCTTTCTTGATCATGCGCACGCCTTCGACGAGAACCTGATTTTTCTTGGCAACGACCTGAAGAACGTTGCCCTGGGAACCCTTGTGGGCCCCGCTAGTGACCTCCACGAGGTCGCCTTTGTTGACGTGTGTTTTGATTCTGCTCATAGCACTTCGGGTGCGAGGGAAACGATTTTCATGAAGTTGCGGTCGCGCAGTTCACGGGCCACAGGGCCAAAAATGCGGGTGCCGCGGGGGTTGTTGTCCTTGTCGATGATGACGATCGCGTTCTTGTCGAAGCGCAGGATCGAGCCATCATTGCGGCGGATCGGGGCGGCGGTGCGAACCACAACGGCCCGGACCACTTCACCCTTTTTCACCTGGGCGGTGGGGGTTGAGACGCGGACGTGGGCGGTGATGATGTCCCCCACCCCGGCTGTGCGCTTGTTCTTCTTGCCGATGACGCCAATCATCTCGGCCATACGCGCGCCGGTGTTGTCGGCGATCGCGATTTCGGATTCCATCTGCAACATAAGCTGATCCTCCTTGGGTTGGTAAAGTTACCTGATTCGATGCGAATGCCTGCCCGGCTTAGTGGGCCAGAACTTCCACCAACTTCCAGCGCTTGAGCTTGCTCAGCGGACGGGTCTCCTCGATGCGCACCTTGTCGCCAACTTTGGCGGTGCCTTCTTCATCGTGGGCGTAGAACTTGGAGGTCATGCGGACGATCTTCTTGAACTGGGGGTGCGGCACGCGGCGCTCCACCTCCACCACAATCGTCTTCGACATCTTGTTGGACACAACCTCGCCCACGCGGGTCTTGCGGACAGGCGCCTTGGTTGCGGCGGTTTCGTTAGCGGTCACTTCGCTCATCTTTCAGGGTCTCCCTTTAATTTGGTTACTCCGCGGCTTTCTTCGCGGCTTTCTTTGCAGGGGCCTTCTTGGCCGCCACTTTCTTTGCTGCCTTGGGCTTTGCAGCCGGGGCGGCGTCCGTTGACTTCTTGCCAACGGTCAGGTTGAGGCGGCGCTCAGACAGGATGGTCTCCATCCGGGCCACGTCGCGACGCGCCTGCTTGAGACGGGAGGGGTTCTCCAGCTGGCCGCTGGCCTGCTGGACACGCATGTTGAGCGCGTCCTGCTTGAGTTCACGGCGCTTTCCGCCGACTTCCTCATTGGTCAATTCGCGAAGTTCTTTGATCTTCATATCGTCGCTTCCTGCGCTATCTCTTAATGGTCAACGTGTTAGTGCATCGCCTGACGCGTTACAAAGCGCGTGCGAACCCCGAGTTTGTTTGCTGCCAGGCGGCAAGCGTCGCGGGCAAGAGCCTCGCTCACGCCAGCCACTTCAAAGAGCATCGTGCCAGGATAAACCACGGCAACCCAGAACTCTGGAGCACCCTTACCTTTACCCATTCGGGTTTCTGGCGGACGGGCGGTCACTGGCTTGTGTGGGAAAATGCGGATGTACACGGAGCCTTTACGCTTCAGGTGGCGGGTGATCGCCACACGGCAGGCTTCAATCTGCGTGTTCTTGATCCAGGCGCGCTCGAGGGTCTGGAGACCGAACTCGCCGTAGCTGACCTTGTTTCCTACGGTCGCATTTCCCGCGCGGCTTCCGCGGTGGGTCTTGCGATGCTTAACTCTGCTGGGCAACATTGCCATAACTTGATTCCTCCAAAAGGTTGCTGATCGTTACTCTTGTAAACTCGGTCCGTGCAGGATTAAGCCTGCTCAGGGGCTGGAGCGGGAGCGGGAGCTGGGGCCGGTGCGGGAGCCGAATGGCGGTCGCCGCCACGGTCACCACCACCACGGCGGTCTCCACCGCCACCACCACCACGGCGGTCGCCGCCACGGTTGTCGCGATCGCCACGAGGGCGGCGTTCGCGATTATCACGACGCTCGGCCTGAGGAGCGCCTTCCACTTCGGGCTTGCGGTTCAACCAGCACTTCACGCCGATGATGCCGTACACGGTACGAGCTTCGGTGAAGCCATAGTCGATCGGGATACGAAGGCTCTGAAGAGGCACTTTGCCCTGGCGGTACTGCTCAGCGCGGGCGATGTCCGCACCACCGAGACGACCGGCGCAACGGATACGAATGCCGTCAGCACCCATGTCCATGGCGGTCTGCACCGCACGCTTCATGGCGCGCCGGAAAGAGATACGACGCTCAAGCTGGGTCGCCACCGTCTCGGCAACCAACTGGGCATCCAGCTCAGGCTGCTTGATCTCGATGATGTCGATCTTGACTTGCTTGCCGCCGCACATCTTGGAGATCTCGACGCTCATCACTTCGATTTCCTGACCTTTGCGACCGATCACAAGGCCCGGACGGGCGGTGTGAAGCGTCACGCGGACGAGGTTCCACGCACGCTCGATCACGATTTTCGCGAGAGCGGCCGAGGACAGCTTGCCCTTCAGGTAGCTGCGAATTGCCAGGTCGGCGTGAAGGAAGTCAGCAAACTCCTTTTCAGGAGCGTACCACTTGGAGCGCCAGTCTTTGGTGACGGCGAGGCGGAAACCGATAGGATGAACTTTCTGACCCATAGCTTTGTGATTCGTTGGTGGTTCGGACGGGCGGTTACTTGGCCTCGGCCTTGGCGGCTTTCGCTGCCTTCGGCTTCTTCTCAGCCTCCGCTTCCTTGGCGGCGAGGATGAGGGTGATGTGGCTCATGCGCTTTTTGATGCCGCCGGCGGAACCGCGGGCGCGGGGCATGATTCGCTTCAGCACCGGACCCTTGGTGGCCGTGGCGCTTTTGACGAAAAGTTCATCCGCATCCATCTCGTGGTTGTTTTCAGCATTGGCCACTGCGGAACGCAGAGCCTTGCCGATGAGGAGGGCGGCTTTCTTCGGGGTGAAGTTCAACACGCTGAGAGCCTGAGAAACCGGCATCCCCTGAATGGCACGGGCCACTTCCCGGGCTTTCTGGTCGGAGATTCTCGCGTATTTGAGGACGGATTTTACTTCCATGACGTTGCTTCGTGTTAACCTTTCATTGCTTCCACCTTACCGGTGTCGCCGACTTTCACAGGTTCTGCCTTGTTGATCAGTTCTTGAACAACTGCGCCGCAGATGCCGCTGCGGACATCCACCACCACGGCGCGGGCGATGGGTTTGTCCTGACGATAAAGAGAGAAGGGCATTCCAGGATGCACGCCGTGCCTGGAGCCCACGTTGAGGATGGCGATGCCTAGATCGTCCTTCAAACTCACCACACGGGCGTTTTGAAGGTCGGCAACCGCCGTTTCGCCTTGATCCTTGAGAGAGGCCAGCGCGCGGTCTGCAGCGGTGAGCTTCTCTGTCAGGTTGGTCTTGGCTTCCGGAGCCAGATTCACACCGGAGCTGACAATGCCCGATGCAGCCTCTGACAGGCCGGAGAGAGCGCTCTGAAGCGCTCGTTTTTGAGTTTCAAGAATTCGCAGATCGCTCAACGCGGTCAGCATCCGCTCCCGAAGCACGGCATCCGTGGCGTCGAGTGCGGCAATACCAAGGCCTTCCATCTGCACGCGGAGCTTTTCATAAGCTTCGCGTGACTGCTGGCTTTCACCATTGGCAGCTGCCAGGCTTTCGGAGAGAGAGTTGATCTGCTCCTTGGCCTTGTTGAGCCGCGTTTCCAAATCAGCGATCTGGGCGGCAGAAATCTGGGCGGTGGCCCGGGCCTCCCGGACTTCCAGAACCTCTTTCGACTGCCCCGAGGCCTGCCCAGCCACCACCAGCATCGCCAGAAGCGGTGCGGTAGAGAGGTTCAGGATTGGAACTCGAAATTTCATGAGGCGTCTGAAAGTCTGGAATAGAAGGACCAGGAGGGTCTGACCGGTTACTTGGAGACCTTGGCGGTGTGCGCGCCGTGACCTTTGAAGGTACGGGTGGGTGAGAATTCACCCAGGCGGTGACCGACCATGTTTTCCGAAACATACACGCTCACGAAGTCCTTGCCGTTGTGCACCAAGAAGGTGTGACCAACAAAGTCAGGTGTGATCATGGAGCTGCGGGCCCAGGTCTTGATAGGGCGTTTGGCGCCGGTCTCATTGAGCTGGTCGATCTTCCAGAGGAGTTTCTGGTTGACGAAAGGTCCTTTTTTAAGTGAGCGTCCCATGGTAAGAGGAGGGCTGAATCAGTAAGTTTCTAAATTGCAGTTACTTGCCTTTGCGGCCCTGCACGATGAGACGGTTGGAGTACTTCCGCTTCTTGCGGGTCTTCTGACCCTTGGCATGACCCCAGGGGCTGAGAAGGTGCTGGCGACCACCACCGGACTTGGAGCGACCTTCACCACCACCGTTCGGGTGGTCGATGGGGTTCATACACATACCGCGGACTGTCGGGCGAACACCCTGCCAGCGCGTACGACCGGCCTTGCCGCTCACCACGTTCATGTGCTCCACGTTGCCCACCTGACCGATGGTTGCGTAGCACACCGCAAGGATCTTGCGGATCTCACCGGAGGGAAGACGCACGAGGGCGAAGTCACCTTCACGGTTGGAGAGAATGGCTGCCTGGCCGGCGGATCGGGCGATCTGGCCACCCTTGTTCGGGGTGATTTCGATGTTGTGGATCTGCGTACCGAGAGGAATGCGGCTCAGAGGAAGGGCGTTGCCCACTTCTGGTGCTGCCTTCTCACCTGCGACCACCTTGGCACCCACTTCGAGTTTGACCGGAGCGAGGATATAGCTCTTCTGGCCGTCTGCGAACTGGATGAGGGCGATGCGGGCGGAGCGGTTCGGATCGTATTCGATGCCGACCACGGTGGCGACGTCGTCACGACGGGAACGCTTGAAATCAATGAGACGGTACCGGCGCTTGTGACCACCACCAATGTGGCGGCACGTGATGCGGCCGGTGTTGTTGCGACCACCGCTCTTGCGGAGGGCCACCGTGAGATTCGGCTCCGGGGTGCTCTTGGTGATTTCCTCAAAACCAGGCCACTGCTTGTAGCGGTTTGAGGGCGTGTTGGGCTTGTAAGTAGTAAGAGCCATAACGCTGGGTTTGGAAATAGGTTGGCGGTTGCTCGGGCCGTCGACTAGGCGAGTTCAATCTTCTCGCCGTCTTTGAGCCGGACGACGGCTTTCTTCCAGTGGTTGGTGCGGCCAAAGTCGGCGCGACGTTCGCGCTTCTTCTTGCCAGCGTAGTTCATCGTGCGGACGCCGACGACCGATTTGCCAAAGATCTTCTCAACAGCCTGCTTGATCTCAAGCTTGTTGGCGCGGGGATCCACGTTGAAGACGTACTCGTTGAGAGTTTCGCCAAGAACGGTGGCCTTTTCGCTCAACCGGATGGTCTTGATGACTTGATAAAGGTCTTTCATGTTAGGCAGTCCTCCGGGCGATGGTTTCAAGGGCGTCGCCCGAGATGATGATCTTGTCGAACGCGAGAAGGTTCTCGGCATTCACGTCAGAGGCGGCCATGAGCTGCACGTTCTGAACGTTGCGTCCGCTGCGGAATGTCAGCTCGTCAAAGCTGTTGGCGAGCACGAGCACCTTGCGGGCATCCGTGAGGCCGGCGATGGCGGCGACAAAGCTCTTAGTCTTGCCGTCGGCGACCTGGAAGTCAGCCGTAACCAGCACGTCTCCGTCGTTGATGCGGGAGGTAAGCGCCGTGCGGAACGCAAGGGTCTTCACCTGACGAGGGATCTTCTTGGAGTAATCGCGGGGCTTGGGACCCCAGACCACGCCACCACCACTCCAGATCGGGGAGCGGGCGCTGCCCATACGAGCGCGGCCGGTTCCCTTTTGCTTCCAGAGCTTTTTGCCACTGCCGGCAACTTCATTGCGCGACTTCGTGGAGGCGTTACCCTGGCGGCGGTTGGCGCGGTAGGCGATGATAGTGTCATGCAACGCGTGGGCGCCCTTGCGGCCCTCCACCACTTGCACATTGGCCTGCTTGGCCGCGTCGATCGTTAATACATTCGATGCCATGATGACTGCACTCCTTTCAAATTACTTCTTGGCCTGCTTCTTGAGAGCAGGACGGACGATGACATAGCTGCCATTCGGTCCGGGAACGGCGCCCGCGATCAGGAGCACGCCGTCTTCTGCGCGACTCTGGACCACTTTAAGATTCTGTGTCGTGCGACGGTCGAAGCCGTGGCGTCCGGGCATTTTCTGGTTTTTCCAGACGCGACCAGGGGTCAGACGGCAACCGATGGAACCTGTCCGGCGGTGCATCATGGAACCGTGGGAAGCGGGCTGGCCCTTGAAGTTGTAACGCTTCACAACGCCGGAGAAACCCTTGCCCTTGGTGGTGCCGATCACATCGACATACTCACCGTCAGCAAACTTGTCTGCACCGAGGGTGGAACCGGCCTCAGGGGCCTCCCCTTCCGTGCGGAATTCGCGGATGACATACTTCGCGGAAGCATTGTGCTTCTTGAAGTGTGCCAGCTCCGGCTTGGAGCAGCGAGTTTCCTTCTTGTCGTTATAGCCAACTTGCACGGCGCTGTAGCCGTCCTTGTCTGCGTTCTTGACCTGGACAACCTGGTTGCCGGCCACGTCGATCACCGTCACAGCGACGGCACTGCCGTCCTTGAGGTAAACCTGGGTCATCCCCACTTTTTTGCCAATCAATCCGATGCTCATGGATGGTAATCCTCAGGTGTGACTTAGATGCGAATGGTAATGTCCACGCCGGACGGGAGGTTGAGCTTCTTGAGCTCGTCCACTGTGCGGGCGGTCGGGTCAACGATGTCCAGCAGGCGCTTGTGCGTGCGGATTTCGAAATGCTCGGAGGACTTCTTGTCCACGTGCGGTGAGCGGTTCACGTTGAACTTCTCGATGCGCGTAGGAAGAGGGATCGGTCCCGCGACTTTGGCGCCGGTACGCTTGGCGGTCTCGACGATCTCGGCCGTGGACTTGTCCAGGACGCGATAGTCGTAGGCGCGCAGGCGGATTCTGATGCGTTGGCTTTGCATGATGGGTACTCCCGCTGGTTGAAATGTTGGTTGTTAATTAGGCCTTCTTGCCACCGCGCTGCTCGACGATCTGGTCCACGATCTGTTGCGGCACCTGGTCGAAATGGGACGGCTGCATCGAGTAGGATGCGCGGCCGCTGGAGAGCGTGCGGATCGTCGTGCTGTAGCCGAACATTTCAGCCAGGGGCACTTCGGCCTTCACGATGCTCATGTTGTTGCGGCTGTCGATCGCGGTGATACGACCGCGGCGGCGGTTGATGTCACCCATGATGTCGCCCTGATATTCCTCAGGAGTGGTGGCCTCGACTGCCATGATGGGTTCCATCATGATACACTTGGCTTTCTTGAGGGCGTCTTTGACTGCGAAGATGGCCGCCATTTTGAAGGCGTTTTCGTTGGAGTCCACTTCGTGGCTGGATCCGTCAAGGATGTCCACGTGGATGTCCACCACTTCGTAGCCAGCGATGATGCCATTGTGCATGGCTTCGTTCACGCCCGACTTACAGGCATTGATGTATTCCTTGGGAATCGTACCGCCGACCACTTTGTTCTCCACGGTGATGCCCTTGCCGCGCTCGGAAGGATACACCTTGAGGATCACGTGACCGTACTGACCACGACCACCGGACTGCTTGACGAGTTTGCCTTCGCCGTCGGCTTCCTTGGTAAGCGTTTCGCGGTAAGCGATCTGCGGAGCACCAGCGTTGGTGTCCACCTTGAACTCGCGCAGCATACGGTCGCGCAGAATTTCGAGGTGAAGCTCGCCCATGCCGGCGATGATCGTCTGGCCGGTCTCTTCGTCGGTCCGGACCACGAAGGTCGGATCTTCGTCGGAGAGGCGCTGGAGGGCCATGGCCATCTTCTCCTGGTCGCCTTTGGCCTTGGGTTCCACGGCCATGGAAATAACTGGCTCTGGGAACGACGGGGGCTCAAGCAAGATATCGTAATCGTCTTCGGCGAGGGTGTCGCCCGTGGTGACGTTCTTGATGCCGACCATGGCGGCGATGTCACCGGAATAACAGCAGTCGATGTCCTTGTGCTGGTTGGCCTGAATCTGGATCAAGCGGCCCACACGCTCAGTCTTGCGGGTGCGGGGGTTGTAAACGACGTCGCCTTTTTTGACGCAGCCGGAGTACACACGGAAGAACACCAGCTTACCGACGAATTTGTCGCTCCAGAGTTTGAAAGCGAGGGAGACAAACTTCTCGCCGTCGTCCGGACGGGCTTCGATCTTGATTGCTTCGTCGTCAGCGCTCTGGCCTTGGGCGGCTGGAATGTCGAGGGGGCCTGGGAGGTAATCCACCACGGCGTCCACAAGATACTGAACACCCTTGTTCTTGAAGGCAGAACCACCTGCCATCGGGATGATCTTGAGACCGATGACGGCGCGGCGGAGAGCCTGCTTCACGTCATTGACTGAGATCGGCTTCTCTTCGAGGAACATCGTGCCGATTTCATCGTCCACGTTGCAGAGTTCTTCGACGAGTTCATCGTAAGCCTGATTGGCGATGTCAACCTGATCGCCTTCAAGTTCGCGAACTTCGTAGGTGGAACCGAATTTGTCATCGTCAGAGAAGATGACGGCCTTCTTGTTCACCACGTCGATCTGGCCACGAAGGCTGTCTTCAGCACCGATCGGGATGAGGATCGGCCAGGCGTTTGCGCCCAGCTTGGTGCGAACGTCTTCCACCACACGCTGGAAGTTGGCACCAGTACGGTCCATCTTATTGACGAACGCAATACGAGGCACACCGTACTTCTCAGCCTGACGGTAAACCGTCTCGGACTGGGGCTGCACACCAGCCACGCCGCAAAGCACGAAGATCGCACCGTCAAGAACGCGCAGGGAGCGCTCCACCTCAGCCGTGAAGTCCACGTGACCGGGGGTGTCGATGATGTTAACGCGAATGTCCTGGTTTTCGAAGAGCTTGACCGTACCTGGCCCGGGGAGCTGCTTCCACTTGGTGGTCACAGCAGCGGAGGTGATCGTGATCCCGCGCTCTTTCTCCTGTTCCATCCAGTCCGTGGTGGCTGCACCGTCGTGCACCTCACCGATCTTGTGGATCATCCCGGTGTAGAACAAGATACGCTCGGTGAGCGTGGTCTTGCCGGCATCGATGTGGGCGCAGATGCCGATGTTGCGGGTCCGCTCAAGCGGGTACTCGCGTTGGGGGGAATTCGGGGTGGCGGACATGAGTCAAAGATCAGGTGAAGAGGACGAACGACGTACGGGGAAAACTGCAGGACCGACTACCAGCGGAAGTGGGCGAAGGCGCGGTTCGCCTGAGCCTGCTTGTGCACGTCATCACGCTTGCGGATGGCGTTACCCTGGTTGGTGGACGCGTCACGCAGCTCGTTGGCGAGGGCGCGGTGCATCGGAGTACCTTTGCGGGAGCGGGCGAAGTTGACGATCCAGCGGAGCGCCATGGCTTCGGAGCGAGCCGGCACCACTTCGAGGGGCACCTGGTAGGTCGCACCACCCACGCGGCGGGCTTTCACTTCCACACGGGGTTTGGCGTTTTCGATCGCACGGGTCACCAACTCAAGCGGATCCACGGCGTCGCTGTTCTCATTCAGGGCGTCGATTGCGGCATACACGATGCGCTCGGCGAGGGACTTCTTGCCGCCCACCATGATTTTGCTGATGAGGTGAGCCACCAACTCGCTGTCATAGCGAGAGTCTTTGCTGACCGGTTTGTCGAAAACGCGTTTCCTGCGGGACATGGTAAATTAGCTGCTAAAGATTAAAGAGGCAGAGAAGGCCGGGCTTATTTCTTGCCCTTGCCAGTGGCGGCGGCTTGGCCCGGCTTCGGACGCTTCGCACCGTACTTCGAACGACCACGGCGACGCTTGTCCACCCCAAGGCAGTCCAGCGTACCGCGAACGATGTGATAACGGACACCCGGCAAATCCTTTACTCGGCCGCCGCGAACCAGGACGATGGAGTGTTCCTGGAGGTTGTGTCCTTCACCGCCGATGTAGGCGATGACTTCGAATCCGTTGGTCAAGCGCACCTTGGCAACCTTACGGAGAGCCGAGTTTGGCTTCTTCGGGGTTCTGGTCATCACCTGCAGACATACACCACGACGCTGGGGGCAGTTCGCAAGCGCGGGTGACTTGGATTTGACCGCTTTATCCTTGCGGCCATGTCGCACGAGTTGGTTGATGGTGGGCATACGATGTCAAAGAATTTTCACGTTCGCGATCGATAGCGATACGGAAAGACACGTCACCCTTGTATTGTGCGCATCTTGTCCGGAGCAGCTTCCGATAGGAAGACCCGCCGAAGCGGGCCTAGAAACCGTCCCGCGGTTGGCGGGACTAAGATTGTGGGAGCGCAGATGCTACAGAGGTTTCAAAAACGTGCAACCTCTTTTTCCGAGTTTTCTCCCCTTTCGCCTCGAAATTGGCATCTTTTTTCTATTTTGAGAACGCTTTTTTACCCTTGCAGCCCGTATCATCCCCCTTCAGCCTAGCTAGCATTGTTTTTCTTCGCACTCTTCGGCCACAACCTTCATCAGTTCCCAGCACGTGAAGCTGCTTTCCCTCGGTTACTCCGCTCTTGCATTCCTCACCTGTGCTGGTGCCTGCCTCGCGCAGACGGCAGGTGAGTTGATCACCCAGGGCGTTGATGCTCAACGCAAAGGCAACCCTGACCTCGCCATCACGCACTATACTTCCGCCCTCGCCAAGGGGCTGGATTCCCGGTTCGAGGCGATTGTTCTGCAGAATCGTGCTCTCGCTTGGGTGGAGAAGTTCTCCTGGCAAAAGGCCATTGCTGATGCCGACGCCGCCTTGAAGCTCAACCCCAGCTCTGCCACCGCCTATGCCGTTCGCGCCGAGGCGAGAAAAGGATTGCGGGAGAATGATCGTGCGATTCTGGATTACAGCGAGGCCATCAAACTGGAACCTGGCGACCCCATTTATCTGAACAATCGCGGAAATCTCTTCGATGGGCAGCAAAAATGGGATCTCGCTCTCCAGGATTTTGACAACGCCATCAAAATCCAACCCCGCTATGCCCATGCCTTGGCCGGACGGGGCGAAGCCCGGCGCAATCTCGGCCAGTTTGAAAAGGCTCTGGAAGATTTTAATGCCTCCATTGAGCTGGATCCCAAAAATCCTGGGGCCTACAATAATCGCGGCCTGACCCAAGCCAGCCTTGGCAAGCGTGAGGAAGCCCAGGCCGACTTCAACAAGGCCATCGACCTGCTGCCCAATTTTGCTCCCGCCTACAACAATCGCGGGTTCAACTACGCCAACCTCGGCCGCCCCAAGGACGCCCAGACGGACTACAACCACGCTCTGAAGATCGACCCCGCTTACACCCCGGCCCTCAACAACCGGGCCATGTTGCGCGTCTCAGAAGGCTCCTTGAAGGACGCGATTGCCGATTTCTCAGAGATCCTCCGCCTCCGCCCGGACAACATCCACGCCTACAACAACCGTGCGGCAGCCTACGACAAGGCCGGTCAACCCGACAAGGCGCTTGCCGACCTCGACACCGCCATCAAGCTGGCTCCCCAGGATGGTCAGACCCACAAGAACCGGGCCATCGCCTACGTGAACCGGGGCCGCTGGGACGAGGCGCTTACAGAGTTTACCACCGCTTCCACCCTCCTTCCTGAGGATGTGGAAACATGGAATTGGTTGGGACGTTTGCTGGGCTCTCATCCCAAAGACGAACTCCGAGATGGCACCAAGGCCATCCAGGTCGCCACCAAGGCGTGTGAATTGAGCCAGTGGAAGAACGCAGATTGCCTCGACACTCTGGGTGCAGCGCACGCGGAGGCGGGAGATTTTGAGAACGCCAAAAAATACGCCCAGCAGGCGCTGGCCGATCCCAATGTGCCTGCGCCCACCCGCCAGCGGATGGAGCGCCGTTTCAGCCTGTACCAGCAGGGGTTGCCCTACCACATCCCAGCCATCGCTAGGTGATTCAGAACCATCCGCTGCCCGCCTAGACCCGCACCCAGTCAAAGAAACCGAGTTTCTCCAGCTCTTCCCTGAGCGCCTGCTGTTGAGCACTTCCCAGATTGGCGTTGGGGAGTCGGGCGGGGCCCACGTCCACACCTAGGAAGCTCATGGCTACTTTGGCGGCCCCCATGTAGCCCAATCCCGCGAAGAGCTGGATCAGTTGGACTCCCCGAAACTGCTCGATGCGAGCTGATTCCCAATCCCCTGCCTGAAAGGCACTGATCATCCGGAGATAGATCGGCGCTGCGAAGTTGAATCCGCTTCCCACCGCTCCTTTGGCCCCCATCGCCAGGGCACCCAGCATGTGCTCATCCACACCGAAGGGCAGATCCCATTTCCCCTCACCCGATCTCAGGCAGAACTGGTAAGCCATGAGGTCGGGATTGGTGAATTTCAGCCCCGCCAACGTTGGAATTCGGTCCGGCGCCTGATTCAGAAACTCTGCCATGGGAAACGACACCCCGGTCATGGAGGGAATGTCATAGTAGTAAAAGGGAGTGGCAGGTGCTGCCGAGGCGATTTCCGCGCAGCAGGCAATGAGTACATCCAGCGACCGCGGCTTGAAGTAGGACGGGGTCAAGGCGGAGATAGCCACCGCCCCCAGAGCCTCCGCCTGAGCGGCCAGCTCGCGGGCATCCGCGATGCAGTTGGTCCCCACGTGCACCACCAGGTGGAGCGGAGTCCCCTTGGCCACATCGCTCCAGCGCTGCGCCAGAGCTCGTCGCTCATCCAAGGTCAAAGAGCTGCTCTCGCCCGTCGTACCACCGAGAAACACGGTGCCCACCCCAGTGCGAAGGTAGTGAGCCGCCTGCAGCTCCACCGCCCCCAGGTTCAGGCTGCCGTCGGCGTGGAAGGGAGTGTGGCTGGCTACTACGAGACCATGAAGGGGATGCGTCGGTGTCATCTGGATGCGATTTGACCGCAAACATAGGAGAAGCATGACCCGCTCCCAGCGAGAACCACTTGTCTTTTCCCCAGACAGGTCACCTACTTCTTGAGCGTTCCACCCTTCACAAACGTGGGCATGATCCGCACCGTCCGGGGAGCGGATGCCTCCCCTTCCAGCCGTTCCGTGACCAGCCGGGAGAGTTTGCGGGCAAACAGCTCCACATTCGGGGAGTAACAGGCGGGCGGAGGGATCATATGCTCCAGCAAGGGATCATGATCCCGGCACACCACGGCAATCTCCTGCGGCACGCTCAGGCCGCGCTGTTGCAACCAGCCCAGAACAGTCAGCAGGTGCGGCACATGAAAAACAAACAACCCGGTCGGCCGGATCCGGCAGCCAAACGCCCGCTCCAGGCCCGCCACCACGCTCTCCACCGTGCCGTGATGCAGCACGCTGGTCACCGGCCCGCCTGCGCCCTGTTCAAACCCCACCACACTTTCCAGATCCCCGGCGATCTTGGTATCTGGCCGCACAATCGCCAGTCGCTGATGCCCCGCCGCCAACAACCGACCCGCCGCATGACGGCAGCAGGCGGTAAAATCCACATCCACTGAGGCCAGCTTGATCTCTGGATGCAGGGATCCCGCCACCACCGCAGGGAGCCGACGGTCCGCAAACCATCTCTGCATCTCCATGGTGGAGCGATACAGCACCCACGCAGCCGGGCGCAGCCGTGCCTTGAGCGATTCCAACGTCGCCCCTGGCTGCCGGCGATAGGCCGCAGCACATTCTTGAAACTCCAGCAGCCAGCCCCCGTCTGCCAGCTGCTCCCGCAGCTTGTCCATCCAGAGCACAGCCGCCGCAGGTAGCTGGTGAGCAGGCACCGCAGACAGCATCACCACCACACGCTGACTCATTGGCGGACCAGATCCCCTGCCCGCAGAAGCCACGATCTCCCGACGCCGCCCCTGCCCCCCTTTTAGCCAGTGATCCTGCTCCAGTTCCGTGAGCGCCGCCCTCAGGGTCACCCGGCTCACCTGCAACTTCTGAGACAGCTCATGCTCCCCGGGCAGCACCCCCACCCACTCCCCGGCCAGGATCGCCTCACGCAGCACTTCAACGGTCTGAGTGACCAGGGAGGATCGGCGGGGTAGACGGTGCATGAATTCGACAAAGCTAAGACACCAGACGCCAAATTTAAGAGCTCAATCCAGCCGCTGCAATGCTGCCAGCACCTGATCCACATGTCCGGCAGGTTTCACCTTTTCCAGCACCTCCTTGATCAGACCATCCGTGCCGATCACAAAGGTGCTTCTTTCAGTCCCCATGTACTTCCTGCCGTAGAGGCTCTTCTCCACCCACACGCCGTAAGCATTCACGATTTCATGCTGCTCGTCGCTGACGATCGGAAACGGCAGTTCGTGCTTCTTGATGAACCTCTCATGAGACTTAATGCTGTCGGGGCTCACCCCCAGCAGGTGGACCAGCTTCTTGAGCCGCCCCCAGGAATCCCGCACATCACAGGCCTGCGTCGTGCACCCAGGAGTGTTGTCCTTGGGGTAAAAGTACAGCACCACCGGCTTGTCCCTCAACTGGCTGAGTGTGATCACCTCGCCAGAAGCATGGCCTCCGCCTACGATAGGCGCGGTGAAGTCAGGTGCAGGGGTGCCAGGGAGAGGTTTGCTCATGCGCACTTCCTACATCCTCCAGGCCACCCGTGCCGTAAAGATTTGCAACCCAAGGTTACCGGGGTTAAGGAAGCGATCCCCTGTGACTGTCGCCAATCAAATCACCCTGGCTAGAATCCTCCTCATCCCCGTGTTCGTGGGGTTTGCGGTGTACTATTCTGACAGCGTGAAGGCAGGCCACCCCAACGAGTCTCTGCGCTATTGGGCGATGGCCGTTTTTGCCGCAGCAGCCCTCAGCGATGGCATCGATGGGTGGGTGGCGCGTCGGTTCAACCAACGAAGCAAACTGGGCGTCATCCTTGATCCTCTGGCGGACAAGCTGCTGCTCATGACGACCATCATCACGCTCAGCTTCACGGCCTGGCCGGCGAAGCTGCCGCTCTGGTTCGTCATCCTCTATCTCACTCGCGAGGTGCTCAGCATCGCGGGAGCTTTTGTTATCAAACATGTGGCTGGCTCAGTCCACATCCAGCCTCATTGGACGGGCAAGTCCGCTACCGTCGGCGAAATCGTCGTCGTCAGCGTGGCCATGCTCAATCTCACCCCCCTCGTGCTGCCTGCTTCCATCGTCGCCGGCGTCTTCATCTTCAGTTCCGGCATGGTCTATCTGGCTGTGGCGGTGCGTCAAATTCAAGCTTCCGGTCATGGAAATCCAGAATCCTAAAATGGTCGCCATCGTCGGCCGCCCCAATGTGGGGAAGTCCGCCCTGTTCAACCGCCTCGCAGGCAAAAACATCGCCATCGTTCATGATCGCCCCGGGGTGACTCGTGACCGCCTGGTCGCCTCCTGCCGCAGAGCCGTGGTGCCGTTTGACATCATGGATACAGGCGGCATCGGAGCCACCATCGAGGACGAGTTCGCCGCCCAGGTTCAGGCCGAGGCCAACCTCGCGATGGAAGAAGCGGACCTCATCCTCTTCGTCGTGGACGGCGTGGATGGCGTCACCCCCATCGATCTTGAGTTGTCCCGCACGCTTCGGAAGAGCCCCAAGCCCATCATCTTGGTGGTCAACAAGGCGGATTCTGACAAGCGCCGCGCCCATGGTGCGGAGTTTGCCAAGCTGGGCTTCAACCACCTCGTGGACGTCAGCGCCGTGCACGGTCTGCGCATTGACGAGCTCATGGCCCTCATCACCAGCGAGCTGGGGTTGAAGGGGGCAGACGGCAGCACGGAGCGGGTCAAGCCTGCCAAGCGTCCGTCCCGGAGCAGAGGCAAGGACAAAGACAAGGGCAAGAAAGCCACCGAGGAAGACTCCGGGGAGGAAACTGGCGATGAGGGCGAGGAAGAGGCAGCCGCCACCCGTCCGCAGAAGCCCCTTCGCATCGCCATCGTCGGGAAACCGAATGCCGGAAAATCTTCATTGGTGAATGCCATCTTGGGCGAGCAGCGCACCATCGTCAGTGAAATTGCCGGCACCACCCGGGATGCCATCGACATTCCCTGCACCGTTGCAGGAAAGAACTACACCCTGGTGGACACAGCGGGACTTCGCCGCAAGGCAAAGATCCAGGACGCCGTGGAATCCTTCAGCGCCATGCAGGCCACGAAGACGATCCGCCGCGCGGATCTCTGCCTGCTCATGGTGGATTGTGCGGAAGGCATCAGCATGCAGGACCGCAAGATTGCGAGCCTCATCGTGGAGTATCAAAAGCCCTGCATCATTCTCCTCAACAAGTTCGACCTCTACCATCCCTCAGGGAAGATGAAGGATCGCTCAGAAGAGTTGCTGGAGAATGCCGGGCGCGAATTCTTCTTCCTGCGCCACGCTCCGATGATCCCGGTTTCTGCCAAGGAGAAGCAGTTCCTCGACAAGGTGTTCAAGGCCATTGAACGTGTGCACCACGGAGCCAAGAATCCTCCCGGCACCGGCGTGCTCAACCGCATGCTGCAGAAGGCCATCGCGAACTCCCCTGCCGCCGTCGGCCGCTCCGGCAGTTCCTTCAATCTCCTCTACGCCACCTTCAAGAAAGAAGACGAACCGTCCCCCATTCCGGTGCCGAACATCGTCCTTTTTGCCAACCGGGCGGACAAGCTCCAGGAAAGCTACCTGCGCCACCTGGAGAGCACCATCCGCGAGGCTTGGCCCGCTGAAGGTCTCCCCTTCCAGTGGACCATCAGGGGGAAAGAGAAGAAGGCCGACATGAAGTCGAAGAAGAAGCGCAAGTGATGCCGCGCCGGCCTTGGCCGGAACGCTCCATCCCACGTCAGCCTCTGTATCGACGTTTCGCGATGCGGAAGGCGACGGTGTGTTCGTCTTGAAGACTCCTAGGGTGCTGGCGTCGATGACCCCGCTTCAGTGACCGCCGTCGCTGGGCGTCCCGCAGGCACATGCTCGCACTGGGCCAGCAGCACACGCTGCAACGGCCCAGTCTTGCCCCCGGCCAGCGTGGGCTCGTGAATGAAATAGAACTGCCAGGCCACCACCTGGCTCAGTCCGCCATGATCCTCATTCCAATGTCGTACCATCCAGTCCCCATACGCCGGACGGAACTCATGGTACCGTTGTAGCCAGAGATTCATCAGGTACTTTTGCCAGCGGGCATCCTTGAAGGTGGAGCTCAACCGGGGCGGTTTGCCCCAGTCTGTCGGAGCACCCGCGCGCAGCAGATCCACCTCGCTGCCGTCAGAAAGTCCCGCCCGGAGGACGAACCACCCGTCCTCCCGGGTCGGAAAAGGGGCGAACATGCTCCAGTGCTGATCCAGACGGAGCGCAAACGCCGCCCCGTTCAGGGATCGCGGAAAGAACTTCTCCCAACGTGGAAAATCGGTCCCCCGCAGATTCCAGAGAAAGACGTACATCAGGCAGGCTGCAGCGAACATCCCCACCACGGGATGGGTCCGCAGACCTGGCGTTCGCGGCGCCTCGGCGGAGCGCCGGTCCACCACCCCAAGGCGGTCCCACCACGCTCCCGGCAGGAGCCCAAGCCAGGCAGTGATCATCAGCCAGGGGAAGGCCCCAATGTTCATGCACAGTCCGATGCCCAGATGAAACAGGATGAAAACTCCACAGAGCAACCCTCGCAGCACTGGCCACCGCCCTGTCAGGAGCAGAAGAAACGGCCCCAACAGTTCCAGCCAAACCGTGCCCCTCGTCAGCCACCGGCACAGTTCCGCGTGCTCCCGGAGCCACACTCCCACCGGCAGAGCAAACAGGTCCAGATGCAAGGCGGTTTGCAGGGCCGTACCTTCCACGAACCACGCCCCTCGGTCCTTCATCATCGCAGAGAAAACATAAACAAACGCCACCTGCAGCACCCAGCACACTGCTGGAAACGAGATCCATCGTACGGGCAAAGCTTCCCTCCCCTGTCGCAGCTCCCGGCGAGCATCGCAGGACCACCATGCCCCCAGGGGAAGAAACAGGCTCCAGAAAAGCAGCAACCGCATTACCGCATCCGCGCCATTGGTCACCAGCGGATTGCGCGACTCTAATGAGCACGCCAGCACCCAACAGAGCAAATTCATCCACCGTGTGCGCCATCCCAGCACCAAGCCCACTCCCGTAAGCAGTTGCACGGTCAGGAGCAGCTTCGCAAAAGTCACGCCGCCGCTCAAAGCGTGAAGAGACCACTGGGCGGTATTCTCCCAGAGACGTTCCTTCAACACCTTGCTCGTCAGCACACCCGCATCGGAATAGAAGGCTTCCACGTTGGTGAACGCGATGCCGACATCCACCAGGATCAGCAACCCCAGTCCGATGCGAAACAGTGCCAGAGATCTTAGATCCAGAGAAAACGCCTCCCCCAGCCTCTTGCCGAACTTCCGCAGGAATCCCAACCATCTCCACCTTCCAACACCCCCCTCATCGGTCTCAACCGGTTCAGAAACTGGGGCGGCGGAATTCTGCATCCGCTAATATTCTACATGTCTTATGGAAACTCCACCCGCAATTCCCGTGCTTGAATGCGCGTTCTTCAAAACCCCGACGAACGTTTCTTGATCCCCCGCCCGTATTTCGACTAGCCTCAAAGACTCTCCCACTCATGACCCGGTTTGTACGCAGTTATTTCCACACGGAGCGGGATGCCGTGCGTGCGTCGCTCTATACCACCGTCCGGGCCGGGCACCTGACCGCCGACAAGACCCACCACATCGAGCGGGAGACCCTGGCCGGACACGAGCTGGTGTACTGTCTGCGAGGTTCCGGCACCGTGCGGGTGGCCGGCCGCGTTCACCGGGTCAAGGCCAGAGGCCTCTACTGGGTGTCCTGCTGGCATCCTCACCAGTATCAGGCCGATCCTACTCATCCTTGGGAGCTCTACTGGGTCCGCATCGAAGGGCCGGGGCTGGATGCCCTGGCCTCTCTGCTCCGGATTCGGGAGACGCCAGTCTTCCCCCTGCTGGACGATACCGCCGCAAAGGCATGCTTCATGGAGGCCTTTAACATCCTGGAGTCCCCCAGCCCCAATGCGCCCGCCTCCATGCACGTGGCCATCGCCCAGTTGTTGTCGCTGCTTTATGAGAACCGTTTCAAGGACGGTGGCCAGGACGCGGAGCCAGTCCCCAGCACACTGGAGCGCCCGCTCATCCGTATGCGCCAGCACTATGCGGATGCCCTGCGCCTCTCAGACCTCGCCCACCTGGCAGGCATGAGCGTGAGCCACTTCATCCGCACCTTCAAGCGCACCATGGGCACCAGTCCCATCGACTGGCTGCGTCGGGAAAGGATGAACCAGGCCAAACATCGACTCATCGATACGGACGAGCCCATCAAGGAAATCGCCCGGCAGTGCGGCTACCGGGATCCCTACTTTTTCAGCAAAGACTTCAAGAAGCTCACCGGGCTGCCGCCCACAGACTACCGCGTGCAAGAGCGCGGCCGCGCGCACGAGACCTCGTAGAACCCCTCTTACCGGAACAGGGCCAGAGCCATGGCGATCAGGAGCACCAAGGCGGTGAGCCACCACAGGGGTTTCAGCCCGCCAAAGTTCCACTTGGGGCGTTGACCGAACTCCCGGTGCATGAACTCGTCATAATCAAACTCAGCATCGGGCAGATCCAGACCATCGTAGTCGCTCGCAGCCAGATTCCATCCCGTGCTGTGATCAGCTCCGCATCCCCTGCAGGCAGCTGCCTCTGGCGGAACATCCTCCCCGCACACCGGGCACACGTCAGGCGTGCGCGGACGGCTGTTGTGGTATCGCTTCTTCACAGACAATCCCAACGTGGCATAACGCCCTCTGGATTCAACCTGTCACGACCAGCCGCGGATCCTCTTTCCCGGCCAGACCGCGTTGCAGCTTCGCCAGTGGCTCCTCGATTTTTCCTGAGTAACCTGCGAGGGCCTGGGTCAGACGGTCCTGCCAGCGAAGATGCATCTGGTTGAAGACCGTGCATCCCCACAGGAAAACGTCGCGCCCTTTGCGCCTGGCCCGGACTCGTTCGGATTCGATCAGCGGTCCCACCAGTTGGTTGGGATCCGCTCCATAGTTGCCATGGAGAGCGAGCAGTAACTGTCCCAGCAGAAGAAAGGGAGCATCATCGGCACACCAGCGCGCCGTCACCACCCGGGTGTGCATTTCCTCGTACACCTCTCCCAGCAGGCTCAAAAGCTTCTGGTCTCCCAGTTCCCATGCGTCATCGAGCAGGCTGATGGCGAGATAGTTCGGCGGCAGGTTGTCATCCGGCCCCTTGTTCCCGGAGCACATCGCTGCCCCTACCGCATTGGTGAAGGTGCGGAAACGGCGAAACCGATCCGGACTGGCCTCCTGATCCGCCTCACCCCATTGAGTCAACCCAATGGTCTCTGTGATGTTGAAGCTGTATACCTCCGGCACCTCACCGGCGTGATAAATAGCGGTGAACTGGTGAATGTACCCCGTCCCGCCTTGCTCTTCTGGGCAGAATTCAAAGATGTCCTGCGGCGTCACATGACTCAAGGCATCTTGAAAAAGCTGCTGACTGGCGGGGTTCATGATGAATGCATGTCCATTTCGAGCGGGCTGTGACAGTCGGACCAGCCATTAATTTTGCAACCAGTTCGGCAAAATTGGATCGATTCCGCCACTCCATAAGATTCAAGCGTCCCAGACCACCTCCGCTTTGTCCGAAAAGAACACCCCAAAGAAATTTCCCACGCGCAGCCAGCCATCGCGCCTTACGCCATCAGCATCAACAATGGCAATCCGGAAGACGTACTGCCCCCGAAGAAATGTCAGGATAAAAGGCCCGGTGTCGAAAAAGCGAACCTCCGACTGGATCGGCTGCTTGCCAGTCTCCTTCAACCATTCACGCATGATCTGTTTGGCACGCAGAATCTGCGCGCCTGTCCCGCCGGCTATCAGAGCCACCACGAGAGCCATTTGCAGGAGCCCGACGACCATGCGCCACAAGAACCACAACGTTCATCCTCATGCAAAGGCGGCTTCAGCAAACGGGGCCCGGCAATGTCAATCGCACCTCACTCTTGTTTCACCAGCTTCAACGCACTTGCCTCCACCCTCAGCTGCCTGGCTCTTGGCATGTTCCATCCTTTGGGCACATCATGATAGCCGATCCACAAGTCTCCGTCGGAGGGACCTTCGATGACATAGGGGTAAGTCACACTCTTGCCCCGGACCAGCGGCACCGGGCGGGACCAGCTCTTTCCATCGTCGGCGGAGAGTGCCAACTGCAGCTCCCTTCTCGCCTTGGCCCGATGGTTCCACACTAGCGCCACTCGCCCGTCCCTCAATCGAGTGAGGCTGGCGGGTGCGGAGGCGGCATCGATGGTTGTAGGCGCAGGCACCGTCCAGTTGAGCCCGCCGTCTGAGGAGTGAGCCTCCCAGAAGACCTTGCGGGTGGTGCGAATCAGCATCCAGATCCGGCCGTCCTTCAACGCCAGCACCGCTGGCTCCAGCGCCCCTTCGTGATCGCCCGCTCCACCGATGTCCAATGGAGCGCCCAGATCCCAGGTGGATCCGCCATCTGCGGAAATGGCAACGCGGCTGACCAGACGCCCCGGATTGTTCACGTAGTGGGAAAACGGCACCACCAGTTTTCCATCCGCCGTTTCAATCGCCCCATTGGTGGCCCCGCTGTAGCCGGTGAAGATCCTCTGGGGCGCTGACCACGTGACGCCCTGGTCCTCGCTGCGCGTCGTCCAGATGTCACTGGAAGTGTCCGGGGTGGGATTGACGCCGTGCCACGCCCACTTCTTGAATCCCAGGTAGAAGACATGAATGGTGCCGTTCTTGGAGACCAGCACAGAAGGGTGTGAGGGCTGACAGTCCGGATGGCGGGCCACTTCCTGCTCAGGCTCCCACGTCTTCCCGCCATCAAGCGTGCGCCGCGCGGCAATCCACACCGTACCGGGTTTGCTGTAGTAGCTGGAGGGGGTGGAATACACCGCCATCATGGTGGTTCGATCCTTCAACAACGCCAACCCACTCCCCAGGACAGTATCGTGCGGAGAATCGAGCGTGATATCCTTGGCGGCAGGATGGATGATCGCCGTAGCCCCACTCGTCTGCCAGGCTGGGGCAGCCGTGATGGGCAGCTTCCTCTCCTCCGCCACTTTCAGCAAAGCTGCCTTGAGCTGATTGCCCACCACACGGTGTCCTTCATCGTTGGGATGCATGCCGTCCGCGAGCAGTTGATCCACACTGCCTTTCATCTCAGCGGCTCGGGCGGACATCGCCGGCGGCACATCCACCAGCGGGACGTTCTCTTCCGCCGCGATGAGCCGCACCTTTTCCGCATAGGGATTCAGCGTGACATTGAAACCGTCGGGCTGATCCGGCAGATATGGTGCCCGTCCGTACATTTCCTTGAGATTGGCCGTCCAGCGCAGGGGATTGGGAGTCATCAAGACCACCGCCGTCTTTCTGGCCTTGAGCGTCTGCACAAAGTACCTCAGGTTCGCCTCATAAGCTTCCAGCGTCACTCGGGGCCCCGTCGCCGCGGGTTGTTTCCAGACATCCACAGCCGAGTCATTGATGCCAAACTGGATGATCACCACCTCAGGATGCTTCGCCAGCACCTCCCCCTCAAACCTCTGCCTCGCCATCGTGGTGGTGTTGCCTGGAACCCCGGCATTGATCACCTGCACCTGCCGCAACTCCTCCTGCAAAATGAGGGGATAAATTGCGATCGCACCACGCGGCGCGGTGGTGGAATCCCCAAAAGCCACAATGGTGACAGGCCTCCCCTGCTCTTGCCCCTCCGCAGGGAAAGCCCACGACATCAACAAGGCCCCAAGCCCGGCACACAGCCACCCATGGAATCGCAAAACTCGCATGCCTTCACTACGACCCCTACTCGGGTGACTTGCAGGAATGTCCTGGTCACAATCCCTGACCAGACGCTTTGCCCTCTTTCACCTCCAGGTGGCAACGTCGTCCCAGCCAGGCTACGAGCCACACAAAAGCCAGCGCACCCGCTGCGATGCCCAGACAGTACAGCGCCACCACAGAATAGCCTCCTACCACCCGGGGATTGAGGAACGGGTAGGGGTACCAGTGTGCCCAAGTGCCGCGCAGCAGCGACCAACCCGCATAGATCAGGGGATACACGGCCCACCGGGTGGCACAATGAACAAAGGTCATTTCTTTGCTGCGCGGAGGATCTACCAGCCAGTCCACCACCAAGACCAGAGGCATCAAGCGGTGCAGCACGGTGTCCACCCAGGGAATGGTCGTCTGCAACGCCACCTGATACCCCGCGAGCAGCAGGCCATAGACAACCCCGGTGATGCTCATGTAGAGCACCGCTGCACCACGAATGTGATGCCATGCGTCAGAACCCCCGCCAGATCGTGCGCCTCCCAACAAGACGGTAGCAGCAAAGAGATTGCTCTGGATGGTGAAAAAGCTGAAGAAGTTGACCACGGGAAACTGGGTGACCGTGTAACTTTCATAGAACTGCACCGCGATCGCAGACAGTGCCAGCAGGGCAAACGCGGCGCGTGCCCAACGCAGGGTCAGAGAGGCACCTTGCCCTGACCGCGTCATGGAGCCCCCCTTTCATCCGCCACCGCGAGCCGCCCTGCGTGAAGGGAGGCGTCTGAGGGATTGAACATCGCAAAATAAGGGGAATCGATCCAACCCCGCGTCGGATGCAGCAGCCAGGATCGGGCCTCCCCTTCCCTCTCAAAACCCACGGATTCCAGTAATCTCACGCAGCGATGGTTGAGGCTGTCACACATGGCATTGATCTTGAAAACGCCCAGTTCCTCAAACAGAATCGCGGTGACCGCCGCAACGGCCTCCCTTCCAAATCCTTTCCCCGCATGGGGATGGTGAATCACCACTCCCAGGTTCACGCTGTAGTAAGGCAGCACATAGCCAACCGGCACCAGCCCTACCACCTTGCCGGTTTCTCTCAAGACCACCTTGAAGACCAGACTCCGGGACTTTTTGAATCCCGAAGGAAACCTTCCCGCTCGAATCCTCCGACGAGTCTCCCGGGCCGTGTGGGGACCGGAGATCTCGAACTTGTAGTTTTCCGGATCCTTGTCGATCTCATGTACCTGACGCCAGTCACGGCGCACCGCCAGATCAATCTCCAGTCGCTCAGTGGAGCGGGCCAATGTCGGCACATGCACAGGTTTTCCAGACTCACGTGGCACGACCACAAAGACACCACACCCACCGCACACCATGAGCCTCCCCACCCAATGCTGCTCCACCTCGAAGGTGGCACGGCATCGGCAATGGAAGGCGTGAAGGGGCTGAGTCATGAAGCAGCTGTAGCGGTGTGGCCACTCGGGGAACCGTCAGAGTCATCCGGCGATCACCATCACCATCTCCCGAGTATGTTCGGAGAGCCCCTCCCACTCCTCTGCGTCGATGAGTTTCCCCGCATGCATCAACGCCAGTTGCAATAGAGCGGTGGACCTCCGGGGATTGTCAAAGATCCGCGCCATCTCGTTCTGAGAATCGCGCGCAAATTCGAACACATCCAGCAAACGCTCCTGCGGAGTCTTGCGTTCGGATACGGCAAGCCTCTGCAAAGCATCCAGTTTGCTTTGAGAAAAGCGCTGAAGAGCCGCCTGATGAATCAGCCTGAACTTCTTCCAATCCGCTTCTGGTATGTCTCTAAACATGGTGGCCAAAGATTTGCCCCATGCTATCCGAAACTCCTCTGCAAGCAACCCGCACCCCGCGTTCCCGTCTATTCCATCGCATCCCAGATCACCTTCGTGTCAGTGAACTGGCGGAAACGCTGCACCCGGCCTCCAATGAGATCGTAAATGTGTGCGGCCGGTGAATTGAACGTCTTGCCCGTCAATCGGTGCCGTCCGCGATAACGGCCGATCACGACGATGGAGTTGCCGGCATCAAGGTATCTTTCCACCTCATACTTCCAGTCCTCCCAGGTGTCGTCAAACGTGCGGAACACTCCATCCACTACCGCCTGCGGCCCATGCCACGTGGCCCCTCGCGGAAACCCCTCGTTCTGGATCCACTCCAGGTCCGGTGCACAAATGGCAATGAAGGCATCATAGTCCTTCTCGCGAAACGCCTTGTACAGGTCATGCACAATCTGAAGATTGGTTTTCACGCCAACGAGATACGTTTTCCAGCGCCCGTCTGGCGCACCAGTGCCGCAATTCAACGCGGCTTGTGAAGACTGCGGGCAATTCTCAAGGCCTCGTCATCTGGCGGAGTGACCACCGGAAATCCCGCCTCATCAAACGGCAGACGAGAAGTCGCCTCATAAAACTCTGCGTCCGTCAGGGGCTTGAAGTGCTCTCGAAAACCGGCAACAGGATCATCCAGACAGACCCAATACCCAGTGCCATCATAGTCACGCACGATCCGCCCTTTCAACATGCGCTCGTAGACTGCGGAATAGGACTCCTCAATCGCATAGTCCTTTCCGCCGAAGGACCCTGTGCTTCAGAATTTCCTCGACATAGTCTTTCGCAATCAAGAAGCGTCGCCCCTTGATCCTGGCCACCATCGTGAACCCGAGCATTTCACTGAAAAGCTCCACTACCTTTGGGGAAAAAGCGCCTCGATCTGCGAGGTAAGCACAGGTGAGTTCTTTGTCCGAGACGAAGTAATCTCCCATCGGCCCCATCCAAGGTTCAGGATGGTCGCAAAACCCAAGGTGATGCAGCAGAAGTGTGAGATAGCGGTGCATACAAGGCATCGTGGCCGTGAGATCAATCAGGGCTCACATTGCTGCCCCCTCAGCCACCACCTTGATGTGGTCGAGCACCCGGTGGTGAATCTGATGAATGATCGCGTCAGAGATGTTCCCCCAATACCACTGCGGTGCCATCTCGTGGCGATACCACGTTGTGCCTTCCAGGATCACTTTCCCATCCTCTTCGATGAGCCGAAACTGCCCACGCTCAGATCTCAAATGACCATGCAGATGGGCAGCATCCACATGCTCATAGGGGGAGAACTCATCCATGGGTGCCGGGCTCGATGTTACATCAAACGCCAGTAGATGCGGAGCTTCCCATCGGGTAATGGGTTCCACAAAGTCCCCTGTCGAAAAGGTACAGTAACGGATGGCTCCCACCCCGGCACCGTCAATCCTGGCTTCGATCGGACAGGCGATACCCGCCTTGAAAATCCAGGCTGGCTCGGAGGTAATCTTGGGGAAAGCAACCACGACATCCCAGACTCGCGCAATTGGCGCATCAATCTCGACCCTGGTGATCACTTGACGCAGAGGCGGGGAAAATGGCGTACTTCCCTCAAAGGCCACCAAACCTGGAAACATGACTACCGCGAGAAGGGGCACAAGAGTTGTGCCCCCTTTTGAAAAGGAAGCCCCCACTGCATTACCAATCAAAGCTCCGATGACATTGGCGATCATGGCCAGAGGCAGCGCCATCAACAAGCAAATCAGACCGTCCATTGCCACCAGCAGGATCATCAGCCCCAACGCCAGCTGTGAAACAATGGCAGTCCAGTAGGCTCTGCCGAACGTGACATCCCGGCGGTACGAGGTGCAGAATGCCGACAAAAATGAAACCAGAATCGGCACCCCTATGAAGAGGACGAGGGCATACCGCTCGAATGCACTGATCCCATACACTGCGATCCCAAAGCCCACGAGCGCGGGCGCTAGAATGGCGAACCAAGGATTACGAATGGCTGCTGTCATAGATGGTCCCTCAATCCTCCCATCTGGAACCCCGGACTACAACCTATGCCATGGAAAAACGCAAAGTACGATGAATCAGGAATGCGGTGTCTGCGCGCCGATCATCCCGACAAAAGCATCCGCATCCCGACGCAGGGTCACGCCTGGGCCTGGGACGTCGGGCTGCGAAGGACGTGAAGCGGCCACCCGGTTCCTGAAGGCGTGAAGCGGCGCGCGAATGCGAATCTGAGCCACCACATAGCCTTCTGAAGGCCCAATCGAGAACTCTGTCCGGCCCTCTCCTGGATAGAGGAGCTCCATGCGCCGGTGGAGATTGCTCAAACCCACGCCGCTGGCAGGGCTGACATTGACACGCTCATCCGCGACTTTCCAGACGCTGTTGCTCGTCACGCGGATGATCAACTCCCGCTCCATCGCCAGAAAATCTGGCACTTCACTGTCGAAGATCATCCCGGCCACTTCTTGCAGGTCCGGGGTAACTTCTTGCTCGTGGCGTTCACCATGCACAGGATGCATCCGGAGTTCCTCCAGCACCGCTTCGTCCCCAGATCCCTGACGATGGTCCACCTGAATCCAGAGATACAGAGGATGATTGCCTGGAGCCCGATGTTTGATGGCATTTTCCACCAGCGGCATCATGAAGACTCCTGGCACCGGGATGTGCCGGCTGGACGCGTTGTCCACATCGACCTTGAAGATGAGATCATCCCCAAAGCGTGCCCGCTCCACCTTCAGGTATTCACCAATGGCATCCAGTTCATCACCCAGTGGCACCAGCGGTTTGTCACGGTTGGCAAGACAGAAGCGCAAATAGTCCGATAACCCCCGCACCACGGGAATCACCCTGGTGTTGCCATGAGACAGGATGGTGATGGCATTCAGAGCGTTGAAAATAAAATGGGGCTCCAGGTGCGCACGCAGCATGAGGAGCTCCGACTCCCTCTGGCGTGCCGCCGTGAGCGCGAGGCGCTTCTCATTCCTCTTCGCGCGGAGGAAAGAACGAAGAATGAAGAACAGAAGCCCCCAGAAGAAAAAGAGGATGAGATGCAGGGAGAAGGAAGCAGCGACAAAAACCGGCGCGCTCACATTGCCTCGGCCGACCTGCATCATGTGAAACAGCCACTCTGCCGCCACCCCGTCCAACGCGGCGGCTAATGTGGCCAACCCCACGAGCAAGGGCGCCAGCTGAATAGGCTTCAACTTCTGGGCAAAGGGTCTGTGAAAAACCCACCGCAAGCCCAGGCAGAGAACAAATGCGATCAGGTCGCGGCTCAGAAAGAAAAGCATGTCCGGCACGACGGTCCCCCAAGCACCGCCCTCAGGCTTGGTGATCAGCACCCGGGCGGGGAACATGGTCAGAAAGAACAGCAGCCACCCTCCGCAATGGAACTTCCAAAACAAGGGTAGCCGTTGGAGAAACTGGAACACGTGCGGGGTAATAGAGGCCGAAGAGGAGGGATCCAAAACTGTACCGAACCCCACAATCGCCAACCCCGGGCACCTGTTCTGGTTGCTATCTGCTACAGATAAGAAGAACCCTTGGCAATTATTTTTACTAACACAATTAAGTTCTGTGATAGTTCGCCCCATTTGCGATTCTGCCCGGGCGAGGTATGACATAGGCCTTCCCTCCCATGTCCTTGATTCACCGGCTTTACCCACTGCTCCGTCCCCTGCTCTTTCAACTCGACGCTGAAACCGCCCACGAGTGGACGGTGAAGCTGCTCAAAATGGGGCATGCGCTGGGAATGCTGGAAGGTGCAGACTCCGACGCTGGTCCGGCCCGGCCTCCTATCAAGGTCCTCGGCCTCGAGTTTCCCAATGTCGTGGGTCTGGCCGCCGGCATGGACAAGTCCGCCGCGGCGGTGGATGCCTGGGGAGCCTTGGGATTTGGCTTCGTCGAGGTCGGCACGCTTACCCCGCGTCCTCAGCCCGGGAATCCCACCCCCCGCTTGTTCCGCCTGATTGAGAAGGAAGCGATCATCAACCGCATGGGCTTCAACAACCCCGGCATTCAGGCCGCTGTCGCCCGTCTGGAAAGGCGCCAGGGCACCGGAATCGTAGGCGTGAACATCGGCAAGAACTTCGACACCCCCAACGAAAATGCCGTGGACGACTACGTCACCTGCCTGCGGGCCGCTTATCCCGTGGCTGATTACATTGCCGTCAACATTTCCTCCCCCAACACCAAAGGCTTGCGCGATCTGCAGGCCGAGGAACCGATCCGCCGACTGGTCGGAACTTTGAAGGAGGAGCAGCAGCGTCTGGCTGCCCGCCATGGTGACAAGAAACCGCTGCTGGTGAAGATCGCCCCCGATCTGGACTCCACCCAGATTGACAGCCTGGCGCGTGTCTTCACAGAGCAGCAACTGGATGGCGTGATCGCCACCAATACCACCATTTCCCGCGAAGCCGTCGCGGGCCATCGCCTGGCGGATGAAACCGGCGGGTTGAGTGGAGCGCCTCTCACCACCCGGTCCACGGAGGTCATCTCCGCCCTGCGGGCCGCCCTTCCCGCGTCTATGCCCATCATCGGCGTGGGCGGCATCCTGACCGCAGACCACGCTCAGGCGAAGCTGGATGCAGGCGCCGCCCTCGTCCAGGTGTACACCGGCCTCGTTTACCGGGGCCCGGCGCTGGTTCGCGATATCGCCAAACTGGCCGTCCCGGGCAAAAATTGAGGGAATAAAGCTCCAACGAGCAGCTCCCATCTTCGTTCCTAGAAGTGTGAACCTGTCACCGCTGACAACATTTCAGCGGTGACAGTCGTTACTCCCCTATGTCTATGACCGCCCTCCTGTCCCAATCCCGACGGCACAGCCTGTTCCTCCTGGCCTTGATCGCTCTCACCCTGGCTCCACTCGGAGTGCGGGCTCAGTTTGGTCTGGACAACAAACCGGTGACTGGCGAGCTCGTTTCTGAGCTCAGCACCATCGGTGCTGGAAAGCCCTTCAAAGTGGCGGTGAAGCTGGAGCACCAACCTACCTGGCATGTCTATGGCAAGACCATTCCCGAAGGAGCTCCCGGCCTGCCCACCCGCGTCACCTGGAAGCTGCCGGAAGGCTGGAAGGCAGAAGAACTCCCGTGGCCAGCCACCCATCGCATTCAGTCCACGGGCGGAGTCATGATGGATGCCTACGAGGGCACCGTGTACCTCCCCTATCAAATCACCCCACCCGCCTCTGCGGCGGCGGGAAGCGAAGTGAAACTGGACGGACAAGTGGACGCACTGGTTTGCGATCCGCAAACCTGCATGCCAGTGAAGCTGCCCTTCACCCTGACGCTTCCTCTCGGTGCTGAACCTGCGGTCAATGCTGCAAACAGCACCGTTTTTGCTGCGGCCAGTTCGGAAAAAGCGCCACCTGCACCGACTCCAGCGGTGGAGCCCAAGCAGCCCGAGGTCTCCCCGGCACCCAAGACCGCTACCCCAGAGCCCGCTCCCGTGCCGGCCGCTTCTGCTGAAGCGACCCAAGCAACTGCACCGCCTCAAGCTGAAGGCGGGTTGGCGGGAAAGCTCCTCCTCGCATTCGCGGGTGGATTGATTCTTAACGTCATGCCCTGTGTGTTCCCCGTCTTGGGCATCAAGATTCTCGGTGTGGTGAATCAATCGGGGGAGGACCATCGCCGAATCGTGCTGCACGGGCTGGCCTATACCTTGGGGGTGCTGGTGTGTTTCTGGGTGCTGGCCGGCATCATCCTGGCGTTGCGCTCTGGCGGGGCACAGATCGGCTGGGGAGCTCAACTTCAGTCTCCAGTTTTCGTCCTGCTGCTCACCCTCTTCCTCTTCGCCTTTGGCCTGAACATGGCCGGTCTGTTTGAAGTGGGGACCTCAGCCACCGCTGTCGGCAGCGGGCTCACGCAAAAAGCAGGCTTGGGCGGCTCCTTCTTCTCAGGATTGCTGGCAACGGTGGTGGCCACTCCCTGTGCAGCCCCCTTCCTCGCCCCCGCTCTGGCCTACGCCTTTGTGCTGCCCCCCATCCCCTCTCTGCTGTTCTTCACCGTGATTGGGCTGGGCCTTTCATTCCCTTATCTGTTGCTCTCGGCATTCCCCAAACTCGTCGGCCTTCTGCCGCGTCCCGGAGCCTGGATGGAGAGCTTCAAGCAAGCCATGTCCTTCCTGATGTTTGCCACAGCTGCATTCCTTCTCTGGACCTTCGCCGGGATGGTGGACGACTACGGCCTGCTCAAGGGCATGTTCGGTCTCGTTCTCGTGGGCGTAGCGTGCTGGATCTACGGACGCTGGCAGCTCCCCTACAAGCCGTCCAAGACCCGACTCACTGCAGCCGTCCTGACCCTTGCTTTCCTAGTATCCGGCGCGGTGCTTGCCTGGCCGGAACCCCTTCGCAAGAAGTCCGCCGGCACCGCCAATGGCGAAGTAGCGGCGCTCAACTGGAAGGAATGGTCCCCCGAACTGGTGGCCCAACTTCGAGACGAGAAGAAGCCCGTGTACATCGACTTCACAGCCCGCTGGTGCGTGACCTGCCAGACGAACAAACTCGTGTATCGCGACGACTCCTTGCGTAGCGAATTTCACCGTCTCGGAGTGGTGACCCTCAAGGCTGACTGGACCAACCAGGATGAAGTCATCTTCAAGGCCCTCCAGGAACTGGGGAAAGCCGCTGTTCCCGTGAACGTGCTCTACGTTCCGGGCAAGAAGGAGCCGGTGGTGCTGAACGAGTTGCTCACCGTGGCCCATGTGAAAGAAACCCTGGGCAAGATCGAGCAGCCAGTGGCAGCGGTGAAGTAGCCTTACGGCCCGATCCCCGGTAATCAGCCTGGTCATGAGCCTTCGCCGTAATGGGCGAAGGCTTTTTGTTTGCCAATCATCGGCCGGCACCGTCCGACAAACAAAAGGTGTGACCCATTTCCAGGTCACACCTTCTTGATCTTGATCAGAGGAGTTCCGACAAACTACTTGCGGCCTTTTTCCTTCTCCTTGTCATCGTCCTTGTCGTGGCCGCGCTTGCCCCCCTCACGACCACCGGCCGGAGGATTGTCTTCACGGCGCTGGATCTGGGGTTGGGGACGGGACTCTTCGGCACGGCGTTGCTGGCTCTGCAACTGTTGACGACGGCCTTCCTCCGCTGCCCGGCGGGAGCGCTCTGCGGCCTCACGCTGGCTGTCATCACTGCGGCGACGGGCATCTTCCATGGCCTTGCGCTGGCCGTTCTCTGCTTCACGACGCTGCGCACCTTCTGCGGCAGCGCGCTGCCGGTCCTGCATTTCCTTGCCAGCACGCTGCTGTTTTTCGCGCTCGACGTTCCGCATGCGCTCCTGCGCTTCATTCTGCTCACGGGCCCGGGACTCCATCGCCTTGCGGCGTTCCCCTTCCATCCGTTCCTTGGCAGCCTGCTCACCGCCTTCACGTTCACGCTGCATGCGCACAGCATCATCGCGCTTTTTGGATTCCATGGCCGCCTGGCGCTCTTTGTCGCGCTGAGAATCACCCCGCATCTTTTCCTCACGGTCGCGCTGCATACGTTCCGCGTCATCACGCTTCTTGGACTCCATGGCCGCCTGACGCTCTTTTTCGCGCTGGGCATCCATTTTCATTTTCTCGCCGCGCTCTTGATCCACACGTTCACGCTCCGCCATCTCCTTTTTCTTGGCAGCATCTTCACCTTCCATGGCACGACGACGCTGCTCTGACTCGATGGCATCGCGACGTTCCTTCTCACGGCGGTCGGCCATGTCGGGAGGAGCCCCACCAGGGCGGCCTACGCGTCCATCTTCATCATTGTTGCGTTTGCGTTCGCGGTCATCCATGGCGGTGCCACCGCGCTGTTCACGCAGCTTCTTCTCCTCTTCCAAGCGACGGGCAATGTCCGCCTGCGAGGCACCGCCAGGGGTCAGGCGTTCGTCACGCCCCCCACCGGGCAGGGCACCAGGTCCAGTGCGACGGTCTTCGCGGTTCATGTCACGTCCATCACGATTATCCCGCCCCTTCTGATCCCGGTCGTCATTGGCACCAATCCGCCCATCCCGTTCCCGACCACCGACCACTTTCTCTGGCATCACTTGGGGACGCGTACGATCACCATCCTGACGCATGCGTTCGCGAATGCGTTGAGCCACCGCCGGGTCCTTGACGCCGTCCCAGCCGCGGTCAATGCGACGGTCCGTCACGCGTTCCTTCACCTTGGCAGGTTCACGACGCTCATCATCACGGAAACGGCGGATGTTCGGGGCAGCCACCAGGAAATTATCCCCCTCACGATGGTTGATGCCGCGTCCATATTCCTTTGGATCGCGGCGCATGCGCTCAAAGTCAAAGTCGTCCCGCCGACGCAGCTTCATTTCCCGCACTTCCCGCGCACTGCGTTCCCGCACGAACCCGTACTGGGGCCCGCCAATGTAAACGTTGTTCACGATCGAGTCACGGTAGCTGATGTGAGTGATGTTGACCGAGTTGTTGATGATCGTGACGTTCCGCTCGTAGGGCATGATCACCGTGCGCAGTCGGGGTTCGCCGAAATCACGGTATCTGACGAAGTTGTAGCAGGAGGGTCCAATATCGTAGTAGTCATCCACCCAGGTGTTGAACCCAATGGAGATCTCAAACCGTGCTTCAGGTGGCAAGGGAGCCCAGCCCACATACTCCCTGTCTGGCGTGTCACGCCATGACACCCATGCCGGTGCCCATTCATACCCAGGCACCCAAACCCATCCCATTCCTATGACGCGGGCCCAGCGGCCGTAGTGGTAAGTGGCCCAGCCAAAGTCTTCGTTAGAAACCCAGGTCCAGCCGCCATCGGTGTGCGCCCAGGATCCGTCGGAGTAGGGACGCCACATCGGGTCATCCATGGCCGCGTAGGGACGCCAACAATATCCGTAGTCATCGACTTCAACCCACTCCCCGTAGGGATCCAGGGAGTCGTAGAAGAGTTCAAACGAGACCGTTTCCTGTGCCTGCACGGCACGGGGTGGGAGCGCGACGCACCAGAGGGCGAAGCTTAAGAGTAATAACGGAAGTGTTTTCATGACGTTGCAAGGGGGTGTTGGAGTGAAAAGCCTAGGACCAGTCCCCGCCCATACAGACTGGCCCGGTCGCTCTTCTATTCACTAGATCGCAATCCAATCCCCCGGAGGCTGCTTCGATCATGACCTTCCTCGCAGAGCGCCGCCGCACGAGCACCCTTTTCTCCCATTCAGAAAAGCAAAGGCCTCCCGAAAGGCAAGCATGCCAGCCGGGAGGCCTGGTGAAGAATTTGTAGATTTAGGAACCGGCAGAACTCTAGGCAGCAAACGCCTCGGTAGACTCCTCTGCCGCGGTTGTGCTGGAGCGATGGGCCAGCGGGATGGCCGACCAGATGGCCTTGGCCATTTTTTCGGGTGTGGTGGCATCTCGCAGGGCTTTTACCCCCACGCGGCACTTCACCTCACAGAAGTAGGTGCTCTGAATCGGAAGCTGTAGCCCCATCCTGGTTGTGGGATTCAGCGCCGCGGGGAAGCAATTGTCCTCGGGCAAGCCGCTCACATCCTGACCAGTCTCCATCAAAAGCATCTCGCGGAGACGGGCGTGCACTTGGGCCAGCGTCATCACTAGCCTGCCACCAGGCGACACGCCCAAGGTGCGCTCTTTGACCGTGATCAATCGATTGATCGTGATCCCAGCATAGTGGGCGGCTTGTAGCGCCCGGGGCCGGTCCGTCGCAACAACCGCGGTTCGCATGGACGCCGCACGCGTGCGGCTCTGCGGCGGGATTTTGGGGATCGAGCCTCGCCGACCTCCCACCAATACATTTCTCTGTGCCGTGCCGACGCCGATGCACGAAGGCATGGACGTCCCATTCAATGATTTCCGCGATTTCATGGGGTGATGGAGTCTTGAGGATTTGCCTACCCGAACCAAGTGTCGGGGCTACTTCTCTAAATCCGTTTGGAGTAATAAAACGCACTGTGGATGACCTCTGTTGCCAGAGCAGCACGCGTTGGAAATAATATTAAGTAAAAGCCCTACCCTTCACAAGAATTATTTATGCTAATTGCGGAAATTTTTCAGGTTGCTGACCTTATAGCAATTTAGTTGCTGAAGGCTCCGGGGGAGGACTCACTTGAACCATCGAAACAAACGGCCAAAGAAGCCGTCTTTTTTTTCTCGAGGCTCAGTTCGGGTGAAAATTCCCCCTCCCCCATGCACCGCGCAAGCTGACTGCGGCACCATCTCCACGGGCAGTTCATCGGTGTAGGCTTGACCGGCCTGCTGGCAGGCAGCAGTGGCCAGCTGACCGCTCACCCGGCACAGGGTGACCTCGCTGTCGAGGGCCTCTGCCGCCAGCGCGACAGGTTTGTAATCCAGAGCCACCGCTGACTTCATCACATCCGCCCACACGGGGAGTGCCAGCTTGCCGCCATAGCCACCCGGAGCAATGGTCTGTGGAATATCCAAGCCCACCCAGACGCCGCAGGTAATCTCCCCAGTGTAGCCGACGAACCAGGCATCTTTATAGTCATTGGTGGTACCGGTCTTCCCGCCCGCCCTTTCCTTGAACCCATATTCGCTGCGGGCCGGGGCTCCCGTGCCCTGGTCCATCACCTTTTCCATGAGACGCCGCGTGGCATTGGCAATGTAGTGAGGCATGGCGATGGCCTCCAGCACCGGCGTGGAGTAGATGACCTCTCCCTCGGAGTCGGAGATGCGCTCGATGAGAAAAGGTCGCCGTCTCACGCCCTGATTGGCAAACACGCTCATCGCACTGGTAAGGGACTTCAGGCTTGTGCCCATGTTCCCGATGTAGATCTGGGGCGTGATCACTTGAGGCTCTCCCAGGCCGGAGTCACGCAGGAGCGCGAGCACATTCTCCATACCAGCATAGTTACCAACGCGCACCGTCATGGCATTGCGACTGCGCACCAATCCCACCGACGCAGGCTGCCACCCGAGAAACTTTCCGTCAGAGTTGTCGGGACTCCAGTTCGTGTCGGTGTCCTGCAACTCACCGGGGCGGATCGGAGCATCTTCCACCAGCGTGCCGGGCAGCAATCCCTGCTGGAAGGCTGCGGCATAGATGAAGGGTTTGACCGTCGAGCCGATGGGCCGCGTACCCTGAAGCGCCCGGTCAAAGCGGCTCTGGGTAAAGTCCCGCCCTCCCACCACTGCCAGGATGCCGCCCGTGTGGTTGTTCACTGCCAGCACCGCCCCTTGCAGATAGGGTACGGACTGAGGTTCCGTCACGCCATCCCAGGCCGCATCAAACTGCGCCTTGGTAGGGTGAGTGTAGCTGCGCTGCTTTTCCACCTCCTTCAGCCGCTTCTCCAACGATGCCTCCGCCGCAGCCTGAATGTCCTTGTCCAGGGTGGTGTGGATCACCAGCCCGCCGTCTTCCACATCCTGGTCGTTAAGGATCAGTTCCAGATCGCGGCGCACCGCCTCCATCATGTAGTTGTCCTGGGAGCGGATCACAGGCAGCGCCGCCACCACGATCTCCTCCTTCATGGCCGCATCTGCCTCGGCCTGGGTGATGGCCTTGGTGGTGACCATCCGCTTGAGCACATCGTCCCGCTCCTTGAGCGCTCCCTTCCAATTTCGAAATGGGGAAAAGCGGTTGGGGCTGCGGATGATGCCAGCCAGCATCGCGGCCTCACCCGGAGTCAGCTCGGACGCCGACTTGGCAAAGTAGGCCTTGCTCGCCCGTTCGATCCCATAAAGCCCACTGCCGAAGAAGATGCGGTTCACGTAAAGTTCGAGAATCTCGTCCTTGGACTTCTCAGCCTCGATGCGCCTCGCCAGCATGACTTCCACCAGCTTGCGATGGAGGGTCTTCGCATTCAGCCCGTCAAAACTGTTGCGCGCCAGCTGCATCGTGATGGTGCTGGCCCCCTGCACGGCGCGTTTGTCCTTCAGGTTGCGCACTGCCGCACGCAGCACCCCGATGTAATCCACTCCGCCGTGGTCATAGAATCGGGCGTCTTCCCGAGCCAGCAGCGCCTTGATGAAGAACGGTGACACCTTGGAGAACGGCACCACCACCCGGTTCTCCCCGTGTAGTTTGCCCAGCTCCCGCCCCTTCACGTCCAGCACCACTGACCGCTGCGGCATCTCTCCCAGCTTGGCCACATCATACTGGCGGGCCATCTGCCCAAACACCACCAACACGGTGGTGCCAGCAGCAGCCCCTAACAACAGCACGATCAATCCCAATCGGGTCAAAATACGACGAAAACGATGGCGCGGAGCTTTGATGGGCTCGGGAGTCGGCAGAGCGGGATCGATCATGCGGGATGGGATTGCAGTTCCTCTCACCTGTGCTTCCGCCAAATGCAAGCCGTGCGAACGGCGGGTGAATTCTCTGTGAATTGGCAAAGAAAACAAGACATGGCGGCACGCTTCTGGGGCAGTGAGGGAATCCAAAAGCGGAATCGGACTTTCCTTGCACAGTGAGCGTTGCCGTTTGAAGTATCCCCTTCCCCATGTCTGACACCTTTCTGCCCGAATCCGCTGTCACTCTCATCCAGGCCGCCCTGCTCGAAGATGTGGGCACCGGAGATCTCACGTCCGAGTTCTTCGTGCCGGAAAACAGCTTGGCCAAGGCCCGCATCTTCGCCAAAGAAAGCGGAGTCACCGCCGGTGCGGACATCGCACGACAGGTGTTTGAGGCAGTGGACTCCTCACTCTCGGTGCACCTAGAGCGGCACGATGGCGTTCCTTTCGAGCCGGGGGACACCATCCTCCAAGTGGCTGGCCGTACCCGCAGCATCCTCACGGCGGAACGCACCGCTCTCAATTTCCTCCAGCGCCTGTGCGGCATCGCCACGCAGACCCGCCGTCATGTGGAGGCAGTGCGCCCGCATTCGGTGAAGATTCTGGACACCCGGAAGACCACCCCAGGCTGGCGTCTGCTGGAGAAACATGCCGTCAAATGCGGCGGTGGCACCAACCACCGCATCGGCCTGTATGACATGGTCATGGTGAAGGACAACCACCTGCTGGCGGATGACCGCCAGGAAGACCTGCAAGCCGCGATTCACGCCGTGCATCAGAAGCACCCACGGGTCCGCATCGAGCTGGAGGCCGACACCCTGGAACAGGTGGAACGATTCCTGAAGCTCGAAGGCGTGGACGTGATCCTGTTGGACAACATGCCCCCGGATGTGCTCCGCCAGGCCGTAGCTCTGGTGGACAAGCGGGTGCTGCTGGAAGCCAGCGGTGGAATCACCCTCGACACGCTGCCTCAGTACGCGGCCACCGGTGTGGATGCCATTTCCATCGGCGCGCTGACCCACACGGTGCGGGCGCTGGACCTCTCTCTGGAGCTCCTTTAACGCAGCCCTTAGGGCGCGTCCCATGCGATGATTTTGTTCCCGGATGGTGGCGAGGCCTCCACTCCGGGTTCCAGATACCATTTCTTGGTCGCCACCCCCATGATCAGGATGTTGTCCTTCACGACCACTCCGGTAGGCTTTTCAAACTTCGAACCTCCAGCCGTGGCCAGTATCATGTGGGTAGGATTGCTGTTGCGACGGGCATCGACGTAGTTCCCCTCGATCACGACGCCATGTGAGGCATTGACCACCATGATGATGCCGTTGTTTTGCAGGGTGGAAGTCGTCACCACGGTATTGCCCTTCAGGAGGACTTCGGCAGAGCGGTCCTCCACATGCAATGCCTCTGCCCCGTAGTTCTCGATCCGACAGTCCTGTACAGTCGCCTTCTGAACATTGGCAAACCCGACGGCAAATCCACCGGAGGCGTTCTTGCTACGGTTGTCCCGGAACACACAGTCACGCACCAGGATGTCACGCATGGTGCCGTTGGGAGCATTGAACTCCAGATCGGAAGATTCATTCTCCGCAAACTCGGAGTTCCGCACCAGCACGCCCTCCACACTGCCCTTGGCTTGATTGGACTGGAAGAGACCGTACGTGCAGCCACGGATCTCCACCCCATCCATCTCAAACCGGGTCAAATCACCGCCCCCTACCTGAAGCGCATGGCAGTAAGTTCCGGGATGACTGGCCGAGTTTCCTATGAAGCGGCAACCGCGCAACGTCAGCCCTTCCACCTTGCCCACCACAGGCATCATCACCAGAGGAAAGGCACCTCGACGCTCCATGGTGATGCCCTCCAGCACCACTCCGCTCTGCGGGCGCAGAAACTCTCGGTATTCCTTGTCGCCCCCTTCGGAGGTCAGAACAAATACTGACTTCCTCCCCTGCCCCAAGATCGTGACCCCTGACGGGACCGTCAGTCCCCCCTTCCCCAGCACCACCCGGTACTCTCCCGGAGGGATCAGAAGGGTGTCACCTGCTTTGAGGGAACCTAACACTTTCCCCAGACTTTCCCGGTAGTCATTACTACCGTCCGCCAACTTCTGGACATCTGGCGGGGGGAAGACCACGGTGCCCGCCTGCGCCACCGCCCCCGACATCACGCCGAGGGTCAGACAAGTGAACCACAGCCAGGGCCGGAGCAAGGAGATGGTTTGGGACATGAGTGCGAGGAAAGAAAATACGTCCATCCCGCCCCGGTATTTTCAGCCACATGCATGCAGGCACGCAGTCAGTCAGACAGATCTGGCCTGCGTCACTTGACCCGCTCCCGCCCGGACATGCGAAGCCGACCGACCTGATCACGCGTGAAGGTGAACTTTTCCCGGACGGTCGCAGACTTCTCACTGCTGCCATACTCGACCCGCACCATGACGACAAAAGGCGCACAGACGATCTTCTGAATTCTGAACACAGGTTCCGCCTTGGGCCGGAGAAAGCAATACAGCGGCAGGTGGGGACGGTCAGCGTTCCAGATCCATCGCGCCAGGGGAAACTCGGGCACCTCAGAGAGCGCCACCAACAACTCACGCACCATCGCCTCCCCATACTCCCGGCCGAGCTTCCCAGCGGCCCGCCGGCTTCTCAGGTGCTCCATCCAGGCTGCCACGGGATTCTGATGCACCTCCTCCATCTCCTCAATGAGCTGGAGGGCGTGTTCGTTCATCGCTTCACGAAAGGATTCCCGCGAGAGATCCCCGCGATCAAAGGCGGCAAAGATCTGGCGCGGAGTCTGGAAGGAGGCGGGCGGTAGGGACGACACGAGACTGATACGTTGACGAGAGAATTCCCGGCCGCAAGTGCACGGCTGCGTTTCCCAGCCTTCGCCCCCAGGCTCGGTTCTGCGGTTGAACTGATGACCAGCCCCCGCCATGATGGCTGCCCCGCCTGCTCCCGACACCTGCCATGACTCTCGCCGACTGGTACGACACGCCCTTTTACTACGACATCATCTTTGACCAGGACACGGACAAGGAGGTCGCCTTCCTGGAGACGATGATGCGACGTCATGGAGGGAAAGCTGGCGAGAAACCTCTGAAGATCCTGGAGCCCGCCTGCGGGTCCGGTCGGCTCATGGCAGCCCTGGCACAACGAGGTCATGGGGTGTGGGGCTTTGACCTGAACGAAAACATGACGGCTTACACCCGTCAGCGACTGGAGGAACTGAAGGCCCAAGGGACAGTGTGGGAGGACCGGATGGAGGACTTCAACCTTCCCCGCAAAGCGAAGACGAAATTCGACCTCGCCCATTGCCTGGTCAGCACCTTCAAGTACGTGATGGAGGAAGCGGGTGCGGCCTCCCACCTACAGCGCGTGGCCGACAGCCTCCGGAAGGGCGGGCTTTATGTCCTGGGCCTGCACCTCACGGACTACGACGATCCCAACGAACAGCACGAGCGTTGGGTGGGAAAGCGCGATGGCGTCAAGGTCATCTGCAATACCCACACGTGGCCAGCAGATCGCAAGACTCGCCGGGAGGATCTGCGCACCCGCCTGCACATCACCCAGGATGGCCGGACCGGGATTCAGGAAACGCGCTGGCAGTTCCGCACCTACAATGCGCGCCAGCTCAAGGCTCTGCTAAGCAAAGTCCCGGACCTCACCTGCGTGGCCTGTCACGACTTCAACTACGATGCCGAAGACCTTCGGAAGCTGGATGACAGCTATGCGGACATCGTGCTGGTTTTGCGACGCAATTGACTTGCACAAAACTGGCAGCAATGACTACCTTGAAGGCATGAAGCATACCCTTCTGCTTGGTTTGGCCTTGGGAGCCCTCTCCCTGCTCCTCTCCTCCTGCATGGCCACCAAAGGTCTCGGTCAGGACATGCAGATCTTGGGCGAGAAGATCGAACACAAGGCTGACGAATCCATTGCCCCCCGTACCCCGCCACCCTCCGCTGGTGCGTACGTGGCACCGCCCCTCTGAAGCGGCGCAATATTTCCTCGGGCCAGCCCGACTGAATCAAGAATCAACGCACCACGGGGTCCCCGGCCACTCCGGAGCGGCTAATAGCCCGGATGGCCACCGCTTTGGCCCCCGGGGGCATGGTGTAGATTTTCACTTCGGTCGGCAGCAACCGCTTGCCCACCCAGTTGCCGTTCTCATAGGTCTGCACATACCACCACTTGGTCAGCGAGAGCATGCGCTCATCCAGGTAGTCCCATGAGACGGTGTTGCCTGAGACATTCATCACCGGAGTGAGCGGCTTCTCCATCCCCAACCACGAAGCGGAGGGCGGAATGGCAAAATCTTGGTAGGCCCGCTGACGGCACAAATCTGCCAACGTCCCTTTGTTCTTCCCCAGAGCGCTATAGTTCCAGTGCAAGTGGCCTGGCGGCATGTAGGCCGCCCGCGTCCGAACAATGCCGATCTGGCGGAGGATTTCATGCGGTTGACGGTCCTGCATCACCCGGTCTGAGGCCATGCCGGGCCAGATGTGCCGGCGGGCAGTGTTCTGCGAGAGCCACCAGTCATAGAGCGCGGCAAAGCTCAGGTTCTTGGGCTCATTCGGCCAGTAGAGCTGCGGAGCCATGTAGTCCACCCAACCGCGCTGCAACCACTTCAGGGAATCTGCGGCCAGGGCTTCGTAGGGATCGAGCGCCCCTTTCGCGTAGCCGACCGGGTTGTTGGGCCGCCAGATGCCAAAGGGGCTGATGCCCACACGGACCCAGGACTTTTCCCGCTTCACCATATTGTAGAGCTCTTCCACAAAGGTGTTCACGTTCTCCCGCCGCCAGTCAGACTTGCCCAGCTTTCCACCCGCTTTCTGGTAGGCACCGTAGCTGCGGTCATCCGGGAAGGGTGCCCCCTTCACGGGATAGGGGTAGAAGTAGTCATCCATGTGGACGCCATCCACATCATACCGCGTCAGCACATCCTGCATCACTGCCAGGGAATGGGCCCGCACGCCCGGCTCACCAGGATCCATCCAAGTGTCTTCACCGTATTTCATGCACCACTGCGGGTGCGTGATCGTGATGTGCTTTCCTGCCCCCTTGTACTTGGGGCCGCTCAGGGCGCGGAAGGGATTGAACCAGGCGTGCAGTTCGATACCACGGGCATGAGCTTCCTTGATGAAAAACGCGAGCGGGTCCCACATCGGATCGGGCGCCTTGCCCATCTCGTTGGTCAGCCACGGCGACCAGGGTTCTAGGTTCGACGCATAGACCGCATCCCCCGCCGGCCGCACCTGGAAGATGAGGGCGTTCAGCTTGAGTGTGACCGCCTTGTCGAGAATGCCCGTCAGCTCAGCCTGCTGCTTCGCCGTGGGATCGCCGGGCTCGAACGGAAAATCAATGCCGCGCACCGTGGCCACCCAGGCCCCGCGGAACTCACGCAATGGCTGAGGGGGTGGCGGCACCTGGCTTTGACCGGGCGCAGAGGATGGGACCCACCCTGCGGCCAACGCCGATGCGACAGAGATGGCCAGGCGTACCCGGATCCGGTGGAAGAAGGAGGGGGGCATGCGCGCACTTCATGCCTTGAAATGCGTCGTTGCGCAAGCTCCCAATCCCCTCACTCGAGCCCGGCTGGTCGGCTCGCTTTACCAGTGAAGATCGGTTCTCCCCGGCGTTAAAGTCCGCAGTCGCTCTCTTTGCATGAATGCTCCCCGCCTACCCCACGCTGACCTGCTGCAACTCAAACGCTGGAACACCCCTACCATTTATAACGGCTGGGAACAGATCACCCGCCGCAATCCCTGTGCAGACGGCTTTAATCGCGAGGAGACTCGGGACTACATGCCCCAGATGGGTCCCATGGTCGGGTACGCCGTGACTGTGGTCATCGAGCCCAGCAATCCCAACCACCGCACCCTGGCCGACGCTTGGCTGAGATACCGGGAATATGTGGCCAGTGTGCCCGGACCGAAGATTGTGGTTGTGCAGGATCTGGACAAACCGGGGGTGATCGGCGCATTCTGGGGAGAGGTGAACAGCAACATGCATCGTGCCCTGGGCTGCGTGGGCACGATCGTGGATGGAGCCATTCGCGATGTGGATGAGATGACCAACGCGGGATTCAAAGCCCTGGCACGACGCCTTTGCGTAGGGCATGCAGCCGTTCACCCGGTACGCTGGAACTGTGAGGTCGAGGTGTTCGGCACCCCCGTCCAGCCGGGCCAGCTCATTCACGCGGACAAACACGGCTTCCTCGCCGTCCCTGCCGAAGATGAATCAGGACTCCTGGATGCCGCCCGCTTCATGGACGCGAACGAATGCAACACCGTGATCCCTGCCGCGCGGGGCACCTCAGGTTTGGCGGCCGGGCAGATCCTTGATCAACTGGCAGCTGCGGGGCGTCAGTTCGGGGAAGCGGCTCGGGCGAAATTCCAAAGAGATGGCGAGTGGTAGCCAGCGATGGCGACCGTTCTCATTCACCAGTCATCCATGAAACTTCCCCGTCATCTCCGGTCACTGATCTCTGGTCTGGCCGCTGTCACTTTTTCCATGGCAACCGCTGCCGCCTCTGAACCTTCGTTGAAGTGGGAAAAGCTGCCCGCCCTGCCGGACCCGGAGGGCTTTGCCAGCATGTACAGTGGCGTCAGTCACGACACGCTGCTGGCCGCAGGTGGGGCCAACTTTCCCGGCAAACGCCCCTGGGAAGGCGGGACCAAGGTCTGGTATGACACGGTGTGGGCGCTGAACCAGCCCACCGGAACCTGGCAGAAGGCAGGTCAGCTTCCCCAACCGCTGGGCTATGGCGCGAGTGTGACTTGGCGGGATGAAGTGATCTGCGCCGGGGGCAGCCACTCTGCGGGACATGTGGCAGATGTCTTTGCCCTGCGGCTCGATCAAGGGAAGCTGGTCACGCGCTCCCTCCCCAAACTTCCCAAACCCTGCGCCAACATGAGCTGGGCGCTGGTGAATGACGTCCTCTATCTCTCCGGTGGGATTGAGCGGACCGATGCGACCTCGGCGATGGCCACCCTATGGAGTCTCCGCCTGAGCGATGCCAATGCATACTGGCAGGAACTTCCCCCCTGCCCCGGGACGCCCCGCATGCTGGCCGTGGCAGGCGCATGGGAAGGAGCCTTTTACCTCTTTGGCGGCGCGGGCTTACAGCCTGGCCCAGATGGCAAGCCCAGCCGGATCTGGTTGAAGGACGCCTGGCGATACACTGCTGGCAGTGGCTGGGAAAAGCTGCCCGATCTGCCTCGCGTAGCGGTTGCGGCCCCTTCCCCTGCGCCCTCCGTTGTAGAAGGGCTGGTGATTGCTTCAGGTGATGATGGCAGCAAGGTGGGGTTCAAACCGGAAACCGACCATCCCGGCTTCCCCAAGAACGGACTGCTCTTCTCGCCCCGCACTGGCACTTGGGTGGAGCTAGCCTCCGTACCCTTCTCCTTGGCCACCGCACCGGTCACTCCTTGGCAGGGAGGCTGGGTGATTCCCAGTGGTGAAGCCCGCCCCGGCTATCGCACCCCGCAGGTGTGGTTCATGAAACGCTGATCTTGTCCCGGTCGTCTTTGGGCGAGTCTCTATTGAGGCTCTGAGTCGTCGAGTGCGGTGACGGTTCCCAATCATCATCCATCGGAGACTTCCGCCCGACGGCCCGCCAAGCCATTACGAGGCCGATCAAAGTCACAACGGCCGCCCCGAGGAACGGCAGTCCCGGCCAGGAGCCGAGGGAAGGTTCGCCAAGCTGGGTGGCCGTCACGCCCGCGAACGCCGCGGGACCAATGACACCAGCGAGGTGAAAGACGGTGGCCCCCACCATATCACCAAGCCCGGGCTGCATCTTCGCGGGGTCAGTCCCGATCCCAATGGCAAACAGCCACGTCCAGAGCAGAGGCCCCACAATCCCTGCCACACTGGTGAGACTGTTGAGCGCCCCTTGCACGGCCCCCTGCTCATCCGGCCCCACTTCGCGCGTGATCATCGCCTGCGCGGCCGGGCCAGCAATGCAGCCCAGAGCTCCTACCACCAGCACCAGATAAACCATCCATCCTTGAGTGGCCAGACCATAGCCCACCATGCCCAGTGCCGTGGCCAGCAAACCAAAGGCCAGCCCCTTCCGGTCTCCCAAAACGCCAAGAATTTTCCCCGCCAGCCCTCCCTGGACCACCGCCATCAGAATGCCAACGATGGCCAGTGATGCGCCGACGTGCTTGGTGTCCCAGCCATATCGGATGCCTGTGTAGAGGACCCAGAGGCTGGGATAAATGTTCTGCGCCAGGTGGATGAAGAAGTGCGTCTCAGCCAGACTCACCACAATGGGCCATCTCCGCAGTGCCAGCAGGGAACGAATGGGGTGCGCACTGGCCCACTGAAAGGGGCGGCGGTTTTCCCGCTTCACAGATTCTGGGAGCACGAAGAGCCCATACAGGAAGTTCAAGAGAGTGATGCCGGCAGCCACGAGAAACGGCACCCGAAGCCCCACATCCCCCAGCCAACCGCCCGCCAGCGGCCCAGCTACAAAACCCAGACCGAATGCGGCGCCAATCATGCCGAAGCCCTCAGCTCGTTTCTCCGGTGGGGTGACGTCAGCGATGTAGGCACTGCAAGCGCTGAAGTTCGACGCGGTGATCCCCGCAATCACCCTGCCAACATAGAGCCATAGGAGGCTGGGGGCCCAGGCGAGCAACAAGTAATCCAGCCCAGAACCCAGCAGCGCCAGCAAAATGACAGGACGCCGTCCGAACCGGTCGGACAAGCTCCCGAGCACCGGCGAGAAAACGAACTGCATCAGGGCATAGATCGCCCCCAGCCACCCCAACGCATGAACGGAATGCAACACGTCCCCTCCCTCCATCTGTTCGACGAGCTTGGGAAGCACTGGCACGATGAGCCCGACCCCGAAGATATCCAAGAACAGGGTGATGAAGATAAAAATGACGGCGGGCTTCGGACGGGCCATCGGCGACCATAGCGAGGACCTGCTTCCAGGTGATGAAAATGTTTCCTCAGGGGAAAACAGGTTGATTCCGGCGAATTGTTTATTTGGCCGCAGCCACGTCTCTCCCACCGACGATTTATTTTCATCGGATGAATAGATTGCTCAGCAACCTCGTCAGTTGCAGCGTGACACTATTTCCCCAAAACGCCATGAAACTGAACCAGTTGCTTTCCACCGGATTGGCCGCACTTGCGCTCATTCCCCTCCTCGCCACCTCTGCCAGCGCTGCTCCCCCAAAAGGCGACCGTGACCGCGATCGGGATCGTATCCCTGCGGCAGTGATCCAGCTCGACAGCACCTCCCATCAGCTGGTGGACGCCTATGAGTCTGATCTCCGCCGTCACAAGCAAGGCCCCCCTCGTGGCAATGAGCGCCGCTTCCTGGACGCCACCCGGAGTCTGGAGGCTGCCAGCCACACCTTGAGGTCGGACGTGGAGTCCCGCCAGTCTCCCCGCAAGCTTCAGGGCACATTCTACTCCCTGAGAAATGCGATGGATCAGGTCTCCCTCGCCAGCCGGGATCTGCGCCTGACGGAGCGGACTCGGGGAGTACTCTTTCAGACCCGCTCACTTGTGAAACAGGTGGAGGACCAGAAGGGCTACCTCTTCGCTCGTGCTGAGGACAAAGACCGTCATGATCACGACCACGACCATGACCATGATCGCGACAAGGATCGCCCCCGCGGTCCTGGTGGAATTCTGAAGAAGCTCTTCGGAAACTGATCCCGCCATCTCTTTGAGCGTGAGTCACCCTTGTGTGGCTCACGCTTTTTTTATTGCCCGGTCCCGAGCCGCCCTGCACCTGCCATATCCGCCACTTGCACGAATCCTCCGTTTGCATGAAGGGAGTGCCCCATGCGGCTCACCCGTTATCTCCTTGCCCTCGTCAGCGGATTTGCCCTCACGTTTGCTTACCCTCGCTGGAACGTCGGCCTCCTCGCCTGGCTTTGGATCTTCCCAGTGCTCTACGCCCTCTGGAGCAACCGGCTCTTTAGCCTGGAGAGGAAAAAATCCAGGGTGCGGCACGGATTCAAGGTCGGCTACGCCGCTGGCTTGGCTTTCTTCGTGCCCAACCTTGCCTGGGTCCGACATTCCTCCCGGGTGGTCCATGGAGCCATTGGCAACGAATGGATGGGCTGGGGACCAGAGCTGATGGGCATGGGGGCCGTACTCGGCCTGAGCCTGTATCTGTCCCTCTACTGGGGTCTGTGGGGTTCCTTCGCCGCCACCATCGCCCGGCCTCGCATCAGCGCTGATGGACTGCCGACCGACGGAGACTCTGGAAAACTCTTCAGCGTCTCGCTGGAGTCCCTGCGCTCAGCGTTCCTGACGGGAGCCATGTGGGTGGCCTGTGAGTGGCTTCGCGGCATCGTCATGACCGGGTTTGGCTGGAACGGCCTCGGGGTGGCGCTCCATTCCAACATTGCCATGATCCAGAGCGCTGATCTGGTGGGAGTAACCGGCCTTTCCTTCCTGCCGGTGTTTGTGGCCGCGATCGGGTACAACACCGTTCTACGGTTCCGTCAGGAAATCCGTACTTCCCGGGTGCGACCGCATGCAGACTTCTTTCTGGCCATCTGCCTGCTCCTCACCAACTTTGGCTACGGAGTGTACCAGCTTTCCCGGCCCTCCGGAGAATCCGTGCGTCTCAACCTCCTGATGGTGCAGCTCAATCTGCCCCAGGGGGAAAAATTCCTGGCGCGAGGCACAGGGGAAGGGGTCGAGGAAATCTACCATGGCCTGGCGCGGCTTACCGAGCTCTTTGTCACCCGGCCATCCGAAAACAAGCCCGATCTCGTGATCTGGCCGGAAAGCGCCCTCCCCTATCGCTTCCATGATCCTAACCACATTCCTTTCCTCAATGACGTGCTTGGCATGGGAGATTTTTCCCTGCTGACGGGTACGGACATCGAGCTTCCCAATGAAGCGATGTACACGGGTGCCGCCCTCATGAAGGGGACCTTTGATCATCATCAGCTTTATCAGAAGATCCATCTCGTCCCGTTCGGCGAGTACCTGCCGCTCCGGGAGATCCCCTTGGTGCGTGCCGCATTGGGGAACGTGCTCCCGGGAGATTTTCAGCCCGGCACCTCCACCGAGCCCCTCCTGCTTGACCGCCCCTCAGGCGTCCAGTTGATCCCGCTGGTCTGTTTCGAAGACACCGTAGGCCGCTTGGCCCGGAAATTTGTCCGGGAGGCCCCGCAGCTTATCGTGAACCTCACCAACGACGGCTGGTTCCTGCAGAGTGAAGAAAACGAGGTTCATCTGGCCAACGCCATCTTTCGCAGCATCGAGCTTCGGCGTCCCATGGCCCGGGCCTGTAACACCGGGGTGACCTGCGTGATCGACGCCCAAGGACGCATCCCCAAAGGCGCCAAGCTGCTGGATCGCAAAGGCAGCGTCTTCACAAAAGGTGTCTTGGATCAACAGGTCAAGATCGAGAAGAAGCCGGAGCTCACCTTCTACGCCCGCTTTGGCGACCTGTTCTCCATCATCATGCTCAGCCTCTGCGGTCTCACCATCGCAGGAAAGTTCATCCTTTCCCGCAAGCAAAAGACCGCCCCCGCCGAAACAGCTTCAGGAGCCAACACGAAATAGAACCAAGAGCTACACCAGCTTCACGTAGTACTTCCCCGGAAGGGGTTTCACCACGCGTTTCATCTCGAGCTTCATGAGCGTCGCGGAGACCGCCGGGCCGGAAAGGGTGGTGCAGCGTCCGGCGATTTCATTGATATGCGCTTCCCCGGAGCCGATGGCTTCGAACACGGCGGCCTCGTCCAACGCCAGAGTGACGCCAGGTTGCACGCTTTCCACCCGTGGCGCTTGAGGCTCCGTCGGGAACAGGGTCATCAAATCATCCAGGACATCCCCACCATCCAGGATGAGCTTGGCCCCCTGTTGAATGAGCCGGTTACACCCTTGGGATGACGGCCTGTCAATATTGCCCGGCACGGCATAGACCGTCCTCCCCTGCTCCACAGCTTGTTGCGCCGTAATGAGAGAACCGCTTCGCCCCGGGGCCTCCACGACGACAATCCCGCAGCTCCAGCCGCTCACGATGCGATTCCGCATGGGGAAAGTCTGCTTGTCCGGCGGGCAGTCCACCGGAAACTCGCTGATGACGGCTCCGTTTTCGGCGATCTTCTCTGCCAGCGCTTTATTCTCCGGCGGGTACAGTTTCCCCAAGCCCGAGCCAATCACGGCAATGGTTCTTCCCTTGCTGGCCAGCGCTCCTTCATGCGCCGCGGTATCAATGCCTCGAGCGAGGCCGCTGATCACGCTGTAGCCTGCATAAGCCAGCTGGAATCCCAGCTTCTTGGCCGTGCTCAAGCCATACTGGGTGGCATGCCGTGACCCCACGATGCCAATGCCATGCTGGTCCCGTGGAAGCAGCGTTCCCTTCACGTAGAGCACCAGCGGCGGATCATAGATCTGTTTCAACAGCTTGGGATAGCTCGCGTCATCCTGCGTGAGGACCGTGATCTGTTCTTCGGCAATCCTTCGCAGCTCCCGGCTCAGATCCACGCGATCTTCCCACCCGGCCACCAGTTGAGCCAGCTCCTCCCCAAAGCCCTCCACCCGCTTGATATCTGATGCCAAAGCGGACAACGCCTCCACCGGACCGCCAAACCACTCCACCAATCGCCGCACCCTCACCGGGCCGATTTTGGGCAGAAGATTCAGAACGAGATAGGCTTCGGTACGGGTCATGGGAGGACTGAGTGGCAAAGGTCAACGCGAAGAGAAACAACTACTCATTTGTACAGTTGCCCTCGCGTGTGTCAACCACGCGCCGGGGTCCAATGTGAACTCTCCGGAGCAAGTACGATTATTATCGTTGACCAAATCAAACTACCTATGCCATTTTATACGATAATCATCGTACATCTACCACACATCGGCGAGCAGCTTGATCTATGGACTCGATCATCAACTCCCCCTGGCTCAATCATCTTGGGATGGGCTTGCTCCATTCCCTATGGCAGGGGTTGGTCATTCTAGCTGTCACGGCCACCATTTTGGCACTGTGCCGACGACGTTCCCCAGAAGTACGTCATCGGATCTGCCTGGCAGCAATCGCGTCGTTGACGCTTTGTGTACCAACAACCGTAGCTTGGTTGGGCCGAGCTACTGCCACGTCTTACGCCCTCCAGAACCGCTCTGAGGCTCCTGCAATCGCTCCCACAACGATGTCGCCGGGAACTCTATCCACCCCACGCGTAAATAGAGAGACCTCGTTGTCCTCGCCATTTTCCAACGAGCTTCAGCCTCTCTCAATCTCACAGTGGCGATTCAACTGGACCGCAATCATTGCTCTGGGATGGGTGCTGGGCATCGTACTGCTCACCCTGCGATTGTTGGTTGGGCACCGGATTTTCGCTCGCATCAGATTGGGAGCCTCCTCGTGGGTCGCGCCGCCCCACGTTGGCCAACTTCTGACCAGAATCGGTCTGCACACTGCCAAGATCCTGGCTTCCCCCGCTGTGCCTGTGCCCCTGGTCGTTGGCTGGATTCGTCCAGTGGTTCTGCTTCCAGCACAGCTGATTGGCAGGATGGACCAAGAGTCATTGCAGACGCTGCTACTGCATGAACTGGCCCATCTCAAACGACGGGATCCGGTGATCAATCTGGCACTCACAGCCATCGAAACTCTGCTTTTCTTCAACCCTGCGGCTAGAGAGTTGGTCCGCCGGGTCAGATGGGAGGCTGAACTCGCCTGCGATGACTTTGTCATTTCCATAAACCCAGATCGTCAGGTCTATGCCAGGGCATTGGCTCAACTGGAAACGTTCCGGGATGAGAGACTTGCATTGGCTGCCACAGGACACCATCACCTGCTGACGCGGCTGCAAAGGATTCTCCGTATGCCAGCCGATTCTAGCCCGAAAGGTCTGTGCCCCCTCTGGCATCCGGGTCTGATGATCCATGCGGTGACAGCTTTGTCGCTAGTCTTCGCCGTTATCGCCGTGCCTCGCGCGGCCCGCGCGATGACCGATGAGGAGAGGATTGCCTCAATCTCTGCCATCGAGATCAATCTACCAAAAGAGTCCGAGGTCCAATGGACGGCTCGAGCACAACTGGTTGACGACGCCGGAGTAACCTTGCCTGTGGTGAACACGAAGATCGCAACGTTTTCTATTGGAATATCAGACGCATTCGAGACGGATGTGTCGTCGAGCTTCAATGTCCGCGGGCGAGGGCAGTGGGCACAAGTCTCCGCCTGGCCTGATGGGTACGCTCCGGTCACTACGAGGATACCCTCGCCTGACCTTGCATCCGGCGCAGCCTCCCATCAGGTAAGAATCGAAAAAGGATTCCCAGCAGAACTAATGATCGTCAACGAGGCTGGCGAACCAATCCCTGGCGCGATGGTTACTGTGGATTCTCCGGCACCCGAAAGAAGCGCCTTCCAACTTCGATCTCCGTTTGAATCTCAATCAGACGGCCGAATTCGTTTCGGCAATGTTGCAGCTTCGTCCCGTGTCACGTTGGAAGCGTTTGCCCACGGTTATGAATGGACCCTTTTTGGGGGCATACGTTTTTTACCGGGCGAAGTGAGAACTCTTACTTTGAAGCGGGCCACTCCAATCACGCTGAAGGTGCTCGACCAGGAGACTGGGAACCCCGTCGAAGGCGCCTGGGCGTTCTGCGGAGGTCGCGGCTGGGGAAACTCCTTCAATAGCTGGTCTGATCAACAGCCCCCGCTCGCTTCGACTGCTTCAGACAGAGAAGGCCGCCTGGACTTGGATGTTTGTCATCCGTCCAGTCTGTATGGTGTGATCGTAAAGGCGCCTGGATATGCCCCCAAGGCATTGCTCATCCCGCAAGGTGGGGCCAGTCGCCCCAACCATCTGCAAGTCCATCTCACGAGAGGGCTGAAATTTGACGCAACGATCCACGACCCGCTTGGCATCCTCCCTGAACTCGCAGCAGGTGTGAAGTTCTCAGCGATTTCCACGCTCGATCTCCCGAAGCTAAACGATTGGCAACTGAGTGTGGGTTGGAGATCAGTCATCCCAATGGACCGCGGGCTCAGAAACCAACGAGTCGCCCTAGGAGAACTTTCTCCAGGCCCCTTGGAAGTAGTTTTGGGACGAGGACTCACCTGGAAAAGAGACCTCGCTCATTCGCTGAGCGACCTGGATCTGTACATCACTCGATCAGGAATCACCGAAACGCCGCCGGCCAACTTCGCCGAAGAACAAAGAGAGACCCGCAAGATCATCTTTAATCTGGTCCCTCCGAGAGGCGGTCCTCGGGCTTCAGGTGAAGTCGAATTCAACGTCCAAGCCAAACCGAAATTTGTCAGGGTGGAGAACAACTCCCTGCAATTCGACGCGCCTCTGGGAGCCCAGGTATCAACCGAGGGGCATGGGCTGAAAGGCTACACCCTGTTCGGAAGGTTTCCTTTCTTCGTGGTCACTGCAGGCGCATCCCCTGTCATACACGAACTGGCCTTGATTCCAGCAGGAAGTGTTATCGCAAAGCTGGAACTCCCCGAACGTCTTGGCAATGTCTCAGGTGATGTTCTGGACGATAGCGAGCTTGGCACCTCAAGACCTCCCATAGCCCCAAGGATCGAATTCTTGAAGGATTCTCAAACTATCTACATCTCGAACCTTCCATTTGGCAACAAATACCGGTTGATGCTCAACGCTCGCTCGCTCTTCATCGAAAGCTCATTGTTTGCAATCGATGAAGAGAATCCAATTCGTGAGTTCATCTTCACCGTCCGTCCGAGCCCACCCATCCAAGTCACTATACTGGAGCCGGACGGTTCACCTTGCCGCAACAAACCAGTCAGGTTGCGGTACACGAGCCACCTTTACACAAGTAACAAGGCAGAACAATTCACCGACGGAGATGGGAGGTTGACCATTGAGAGCCTCAATTTTGAGGCTCCCGGAAAACACCATCTCACGCTCCCCGCTGAACCAGGAATCCAAGCATTCGAAGCGTATCTTGTGCCCGACGCCCCCTTGCAGCAATTTCAACGGCAGATCGCGAACTAAAACCGCAGCCCTTTGATCGCGCTGATGATGTGCGCTTCGGTGACGTGCTTGCTCACGTACGCATCTCCCAGGGCACGAAGCAGCACGAACCGGATGCTGCCTTCGCTGAACTTCTTGTCGTGCTTCATGTAGTCCAGAATCGTCTCCGTCGTCATCCCTTCTGGCAGCCGGGTGGGCAGTTGGAAAAGCTTCACCATGTTGGCGATCTTGGCGCGCCCCACGGGAGGCAGACCCGCGAGTTGAGCGGACAAGGACGCGGCAGCGATCATGCCCAGGCTGATGGCCTCGCCGTGGAGCAACTGGCCATAACCAGCGCTGGCCTCAATGGCATGGCCGATGGTGTGCCCAAAGTTGAGCAGAGCGCGCTCGCCCGTGAGCTCATGTTCATCGGCTTCCACGATGCGGGCTTTGATCGCCACATTGCGGTGGATCAACGCTGCCAGGTCGCCTTTGCCCTCTGCCACCTCGGCGATGGCTTCAAACATGAAGGCATCCCGGATCGCAGCGTGTTTGATGATCTCTGCGAACCCCTCGCGATACTCCCGTTCTGGGAGGCTGGAGAGGGTGTCCACATCCGCCAGCACCAGGCTGGGCTGATAGAACGTGCCGAGCAGGTTCTTGCCCTCAGGGGTGTTCACCCCCGTCTTGCCACCTACACTGCTGTCCACTTGGGAGAGTACCGTGGTGGGCACCTGGATAAAGGGAATGCCGCGCAGGAAGATCGAGGCGGCAAACCCTGCCAAATCCCCGATCACGCCCCCGCCCAATGCGACGAGAAAGGACTTCCGGTCCAAACCTGCCTTCAGCATCTCACGGCAAACGTCTTCCACCACCGCCATGGCCTTGCTAGGCTCTCCCGCGGGCACCGCCACCAGTGTGGCCGTGATCCCACTCTGTTCGAGGCTGTCGATCACCGTCTGGCCGTAAAGCGGCTCGACGTTGGTGTCCGTCACCACCACACACTTTTTCCGGCCCAGAAGCTCGGTCGCGTAGGTACCAACATGCGGGAGCAAGCCGCTCCCCACATAGACATCGTAGCTACGTTCGGCGAGATTGACGCGGACAGAGAGGCAGTCGGACATGGAACTCCCAGTCATGAACGGGGAGGAGCCGAGCGCAAGCGGGTTTTAGCACCACCTCCCTCACTTCTTGGCTTTGTCCTCGAGTGAGTCCCAACCCCAAGGATTCTCCACCATCCAGGTGAGTGCCTGCCGCATTTCGGGATCTTCCAAGCCAGAGATCCACTTCCGCATCTCATCTGGCTTCCACATGGCCCAAAATCGCATTCCGCAGAAGGTCCGATCCAAGGCACCATCGTCGTCTGAGTCAAAGCTCTTCCCGGAGAATACCTTGATCAGCATGGAACGAGGATACTGTTCCATCAAGGCAGGGCTCGTGATGAACGAATAAGCGTAGCGAGCCGCCTCTCCGACATCAATCTGCAGCCAGCGCTCCATTTCCAGGATGCCCCAACCGTCGGGAAAATGAACCAGCCCTTGTCCTGAATGAGCGGTCTGCCACTTGCCAATATCGAAATCACGCAAGGCTCCCAGTCCCCAATGACTCCGGTTAAAAGCTCCACCGGTGGGATATGCCGCATGCCAGAGAACTTCTGAGAGTGGGTCGGGGCTTGCCTGCATCGCACCCGCCTTCAATGCCTCAACGGGACTTACCTCAGCCCAACATCCATAGAGGGCAGGCAAATATCCACCCCTATCCGCCTCCGCCAGCCATGCTTTCCTCGACTCCCCGGTCACATGCTCAAGAAGGATACCGCGTGCGGCCATGCCCGTTTCGCTGAACTTCGGGTTCTCACGTTTCGCCCAAGCCTCCATGGAGGCTCTATCCAGTTGCGCCCAAAGCGATAGGAACGACAACGTGATGGTCTGTTGTTCCGCATCGACCGTGCCGCCGTTCTCCTCCTTGCGAGCCATGTCGAGGGCCAAGTCGACAAGCTTCGAAGCAAACTCAGGCTTCACACTGAGGCAACGAACCATGCTAACCCGCCTCTCAGGACCTTCAGGTAGCAAGCTCGCAAAATGGTTCAGATTCCAATCCCCACTACTCCTGAGAATCTTGACCAGCCCACTGCCGTCAATAGAGACATCATCCCCCGATGGTCCATCAGGCAGACGCGAAGGAGGCAACGATCCCGTGCGATCGACATATGCTGCGGCATACTCCTTCAAAATACGGATCTTTTCATCCTTCCGCAGTTCCGAGGCTTCTATGGCTGGGCCAATCGCCGCGACATCTTCTGGCATGATCCAGAACGAAGACTTCTGGAATGCCGCTGGGTTGGCTGCAGTCACCTTGCCCCAGTCCCAGCGGGCGAGATCCAGAAGGTTGTGAGAAATAGTCACGTCCAGCAGCTCTCTTGCTTTGCGCCATGCACCTTCGGGATCGCGCTCGGCCCATACTCTCAGGAAAAATGACGTGAGCGCGCGAGGATGCTGTGTGCCTTCGTATACCACGCTCAATCGAAATGCTGACTCGAGATTCGCCACAGGGATCTCGCGAAGGTATTCGGCCAACATGGGATACCGGACCGTCACATCAGGTTCTTGGAACAGAACCTTCAGCACATCTGGCATGGATAGCCTTTCATCGTCCCATGGCACTCGCGTCAATGGAGCAAAATCTGAAGGCTTCCAGTCCAGTCGCTGGGCTGAGGCTGGCAGAATCGCCATCAGCGAGATCATGATCATCAACAGCCGCGCTTTCATGATTTAGAGAATCAACTTTTTCAACTCAGCGACCACTTGCCCGCTTCCCCCACGGATTCTCCAGGGTCCAAGTTAGGGCTTTCTGCATTTCAGGATCCTCCAATCCGGCAATCCAATTCCGCATCTCATCCGGCTTCCACATGGCCCAGAAGCGGAGCGCGCACAGGGTCCGGTCAATCATGTCGGAGTCTGAAGCCGCGTCATCGTCCCCCTTCAGCAATCTGATCAGGTCCCCTCTCGATATGGCCTTGGAGTCCGGAAACCGAGTGAGATACTCAAAACCATATCGAGCCGCCTCCCCCGCATCGACCTCCAACCACTGCTCCATCTCGGTGTAACCCCAATGCCAGACAACCGATTGCACTGCCTCTTCTGACATGTCCGGGAGAACACGACGCAAATCATAACCCCGCACTGCTTCCAAACCCGGATGACTTCGATTGTAAGATGAGGCCCCTGGATAGACGGCCTCATTTGCCACGCCACACAAGATGTCGGGATCGCCATATTTGCCTGCGGCTTCCAGCGCTTGCAAGGAGGTCACACGGCTCCATGCCTCCAGCAACTCCACAAGCGAGGATGGCGGATTCTCCGCGACTCGCGAGGCCGCATCAATCCAGCGTTTCCGAACATTCGCTTCAACGCTGCTCATCAGAATTCCCTGAGCCGTTCTCCTGACCGTGTCGCTCGTGAGGCGGGGTGCATCGATCCACTCGAGCATTCCAGATCGATCCAACTTAGACCAGAGCAGCAGATGACAATGCAAGTCACTGTCGATGGGCAAAAGCTCAATCCATTCCTCAGCAGCAGCAGGCTGCATAGCCATCAGTCTTGCCACCCCAGCGCGGATCGCCGCCGACTTGCGATGTGCTTCATCTACGGCCTGCAGACGCGTCTTCAGATTCTCCGCCGCAAGCTCGAGCACCTGATTCAATTCCAAGTCTCGTGCGGAATAGCCTGAAGCAGGTGAATTGGGCAATGTCCCCGCCTTGTCGATGAAGAGATTCGCGTAGTCTCTCATCAACTGCTTACGAAGCTCGCCAGGCCGTCCTGGATCCGCCAACGCAGGCCCCAATCCCCCTAGGGATGAGACGTTCAACCAGTATGAAGATGCCCGGAACGCATTGAGGTTCACCACTCGCAAGGGACGATTATCCCACCTGTCGAGGTCCAATGGATGTCCTTCCAACACCACACACTCCATCAATTCCTTTGTCTTGGCCAAAGCCTGTTCAGGCTCACGCGCAGCCCACAATGGTAACAGAAGCCCCACCAGATCATTTGGGCGCTGAGTGCCTTCCAACTTCACACAGAGCTCAAATGCTGCCTCCAATTCCGACCCTGGCAGATGCTTGCGAAAATACTCAGCCAGCACGGGATACCGCACTTCGGGATCGGGCTCCTTGAAAATCTTCTCCAGGACATCGGGCATCGACTGATCGTGCTCCCACCAAGGCAATGACGTGAGGGGCAAAAACTCGTCAGCCTTCCAGTCCAGCCGCTGGGCCACTGAGACACTGGCGAAGCAAAACAACACAGAGAGGCAGACAAACGGCAACTTCATTAGGAGGTGCCTTGGAAGGTACAGGCAACCGCCTTTCCCGTTCAAGAAGCTTCTGAGCCATCCTCTCCGTTTCACCATTGGCCCTGCGTTATCCCGGGTCCAACTAAGGGGGAACTCATCTCGAGATCATCTCCAAGACGGCGACAGGAGACTTTTTCGAGCAAGCCTCCAGCCAAGCCCTTCCTCGAAGAGGATGCGGCTACAAGCCCAACGTTGGCGAGCTTCCAGCGAGTCTACGTTGGGTGCATGAATGCAGTTGCTTACTCCGAAGGAGTTGCGGCGGTCTGCGCCACGTGATGTGCGCAGTGTTCAATGGCATTCAAGGTAGAAACTTCAGCGCAGTCTCCCTCAGCTCATCACCACTCGTCTGATCTTCCACTGTCCCCTCTCTTCTAGCAGGCCAGTTACTTGCTCAGTCCTTCGGCAACGGCTTCGATTTCACGGAACACAGCACCATCGACCTCTAACTCTTGCCTGATAACCGTGGAGTCAATCACCCAGACAGGTTGGTCCAACACTTCCGGCTTGGGTTTGGGAGGATAAACGGGCACGATGAAATACGGCCACTTGCTCCTTACCCGCTCTACAGCCGCAATGATCGCCTCGACTTCTTCTTGAGTGTGCTCGATTTGAGTCGTCCCCCAGTGGGAATAATACACGTGATGTGAAGCGAGGGTGTAGTATACGACTCCCTCGTGTAGGGCACGCCCCACGTTCGAGAAGATGTTCCCGATCAGCATCGTGTGGGTCGGGTGAAAGGGAGGTTCTGGGAGCAAAGCGGGCGAGGCGAGGAGGCTGTTCCGAATGTGAACCTGGTGAGGGTCAATTCAACTCTTCAAGAAAATGGAAACACCTTTCCCTGTCCGGCAGCAGCTTAATCTGGTCATCAATCAATCAATTCCCGGCAACTGAATTTCAGGCCAATCCCGCTGCCCCTCCTCCATCTCCAACACCTCGAACCCTTTTTCCCGACGGAACCACTTCTCCTGGCGCCGGGCGTACTGGCGGGTGGCGAGCTGGATGGCCTCGATCATCTCTATTTCAGACAACTCCCCAGCCAGATGGCGGCGAACCTCATTCACGCCAATGGCTTTGTCCGCGGTTCCGGAAAGGTCTCCCGCCGCAGCGACCTCTTCAACAAGGCCAGCCTTCACCATGTTCAGGACCCGCTGATTGATCCGAATGTGCAGCACCTCTTTGGGCCATTGGAGCCTTGCTCCCCGATAGTCGGGTTCATGCATCTTCCAGGCGGATCGCAATTCAGACTGCGGCTGGCCAGTCAGCAGACAGATCTCCAGTGCTCGAGTCACGTACCGATCGTTCTTCAGATTCACGGTGGTGGCAGCGTGCGGATCCCTCATCAACAACCAAGCCACCCGCTCCCTCGCGGTCAAGTGCTCCAGCTTGCTTCGCAAACCAGCATCAGAAGGCAAAGGGCTCAATCCATGCGTCAGCGCTTTGACGTACAAGCCGCTTCCTCCCACCACAATCGGCACCTTGCCTCGGGAAGCGATCTCGTCGATCACCTGCTTGGCCAGCTCAGCATAGAAGGCCGCGTCCCCGACTTCCGTTAGAGCCAGCACATCATAGAGATGATGAGGCACTCGTGCCCGCTCCTCTGGCGAGGGTTTCGCGGTGCAGATATCAAGCCCTTTGTAGAGCTGAAACGCGTCCGCATTGACCACCTCCCCTCCCCAGCGTTCCGCAAGCTCCACCGCGAGCGCAGACTTCCCCGACCCGGTGGGACCGACGACGAAAAACGGAGGGATGGCGGGATGCGTGGACACAGAGTGAGGCTGGGCAGCTCCTTCAAGGTGGTAGCTTAGCTCTCCGACTCAAGAAAAAACCGCCTGCCCACAAGAAGCGGACAGGCGGTTGGGAAGGTCAATTTTCGGTCGACGAAAGCTTAGGCAGCAAGCGTTGGGCCGGGCTCCTCAGAGGAGGCCTCGGATTCGGCAGGGGCCTCCGAAGACTCTCTCCGGGGCTCCTCGTCATCACGAGGAGACATCGGCTTGGCACCACCCACCACGAGGGGGCGGCCCATGAAGTCTTTGCCGTTCAGGTCTTCCACGGCCTTTTTAGCCTCGTCCACGCTCATCATGGTAACGAAGGCAAAGCCCTTGGAACGCTGAGTACGGTTGTTCACCACCACTTCGGCATTCTTCACACGGCCGGAACCGTTGAAGAGCTCGAAGAGATCGCTCTCAGAGGCATCGTAGCTCAGGTTACCCACATAGAGACGCTCAGTCGTGACTTCCGAAGAGATCGGAGTCTGGCGCGGAGGGCGGGCAGGTTTAGGAGCGGACTCCGGGCGGGTGGTTTTGGCAGCTTCACGATCACTGCGGGCGATCGGTCCAAGCTCACGGGGAGCTTTAGGCTGGGGGGCTGGTTTGGCAGGCGCTTTGGGCTTGCCAAGCAGACCGAAGGTCACCACGGAAAGGAACTTCTGGAATCCCGTGGGTTCAGGGGGCTTGGAGCGGTTGGGGCGGAAGTTTCCGCGGGTATCGCTGCTGCTGCTGCTGTGGTTGCTGTTAGGGCGGTTGCTGCCACTGCGGTGGCGGCGGCCTCCACGGCGCCCATTCGGGCGGCCGGAGCCATTGCTGTTGTAGTCGCTCATCGGAACGGTATTTTGTTTGCTCTGGTTTCGGAGCGAAGCATGAACCAAGGCGCGGCACGGCACGGATCCGCAAAAACGGCAGATCCAGCTATTTCCGAAGCGAACGGAGAAAGTGCGGCGCGGCTGGGGCTTCGCATGCAGTTCAGGCCACCGGCGGAGACGGCTGGCATCGCCGAAGATGCGCGGTGGCGGGTCAAGGCAGCACAAGAAGCTTCCGGAGTCACGGATGACTGGAAGGAGAGGCGGTTAGGTGCTTTTCGCGGGCTTGGACAGCGCATTTGCGAAGCATTTCCAGGACTGGGCCTCAAAGCGGCATGCTTTGACGAACTGATAGATTTGACAGTACGGGGATGCACGGAGTGGCGCAAGGGGTTTTTCCCGAGGCGAATTTTTGTCTCGCAACGCCTTCAAGCTCAGTAACAGCCCGCCCTTTCGTAGAATCACCCCACAACCAACAAAAAACGCCTGCACGCTGGAGAGCATGCAGGCGCTTTTTTAATGGATCAAAAAGTCAGCGATCAGGCAGGAACACCGATGACACCACCGGGAAGGCCGCCTTCCTGCTCGTCTTCAGCAGAGCTGGAGGTCCGTTCAGGAGTGGCTTTAGATACGGGTGGTGGTGTCGGAGGCTTGGGCGACTGGGGCGGATTCTGGATCTTCCCGGTTGCCATGATCTCCTTGATGTGGCTGCCATCGAGCGTCTCGAACTCAAGCAAGGCGTGAGCGATCGCGTCCAGCTTGTCCTTGTGGGCAAGCAGGATGTCCTTGGCCTTGGAATAGGCTTCGTCGATCAGGCGCTTCACTTCTTCGTCGATCTTCTGGGCGGTGGCGCCGCTGTAGTTCCGGGAGCGACCGAGGTCGCGGGCCAGGAAGACTGCGCTCTCCCCTTCCCCGTACTCGACCATGCCGAGCTTCTCACTCATGCCCCAAGCACAGACCATGCTACGGGCAATGTTCGTCGCCTGGCGGATGTCGCCCATGGCTCCGTTGGTCACATCGCCGAACTGGACTTCTTCTGCCACGCGTCCGCCCATGGCGACAACGAGATCGTCCAGAAGCTCGCTCTTCCGGTGAGTGAACTTGTCCTCTTCCGGCAGCCACATTGTGGAGCCGAGGGAGGGGCCGCGGGGAATGATGGTCACCTTGTGCAGGGGATCCGTGTGCTCCAGGAGTTCGATCAGGATGGCGTGTCCCGCTTCATGGTAGGCGGTGTTTTCCTTTTCCTTCTCGCTCAGCGCCAGACTGCGACGTTCCCGGCCCCAACGCACCTTGTCGCGGGCTTCTTCAAGCTCGGGGGTACCGATGGCCTTGAGGTTCTTACGAGCCGCCAGAAGAGCCGCCTCGTTGATGATGTTCGCAAGCTCTGCACCGGAGAACCCAGGAGTACCACGGGCCACCTTGCTCAAGTCAGCGCTCTCGCTCAGCTTCACGCGCTTGGCGTGGACGCGGAGGATTTCCTCACGCCCCTTCACGTCTGGAAGGCTCACCGTGACCTGACGGTCAAAGCGACCAGGGCGAAGCAAGGCAGGATCCAGCACGTCAGGACGGTTCGTAGCGGCAATGATGATGACGCCCTCCTGGGTGTCGAAACCATCCATCTCCACCAGCATGGCGTTCAGCGTCTGCTCGCGCTCATCATGACCACCGCCGAGGCCGTGGCCACGGTGACGACCCACGGCATCGATTTCGTCGATGAAGATGAGGCATGGGGCGTTCTTCTTGCCCTGCTCAAACATGTCGCGCACGCGGCTGGCACCGACGCCGACAAACATTTCCACGAAGTCGGAACCGCTGATGCTAAAGAAGGGAACGTCCGCCTCACCAGCGATTGCCTTGGCCAGCAAGGTTTTGCCCGTACCGGGGGAGCCCACCATGAGCACGCCCTTGGGGATCTTGCCACCCAGACGCTGGAACTTCTTGGGATCCTTGAGGAATTCCACCAGTTCCCAGACTTCTTCCTTGGCCTCTTCCACGCCGGCCACATCCTTAAAGGTGATCTTGTTGCGGTCCTGGCTGAGGAGACGGGCCCGGCTCTTGCCAAAGCTCATCGCGCCACGGCCAGCCATTTTCATCTGCTGGCGGATCAAGAGGAACAGCCCGACAAATACGAGGATCGGCAGCAGGGTGAAGAAGATGGTCCCCGTGTAGTTGGTCTCGTACTTGGGAGTGATGACGATCGACTCCACCTTGGACTTGTCGATACCTTCCTTCTCGGCATTGGCCAGACGCTCCGTATTGGCCTTGTCGATCATGCGATGCAGCTCGTCCTTCTGGAAAGCGACATTGACTTCCGTGGTGAAGTTGGCATCCGGCACCTTGGTTTTGCCATCCACCGGCACCCCTTTGGTGTACACACCACTCAGGTATTCCGTGCCCGTGCCTTGATTGGTGATCAAGAGCAGCGGTTTTTCCTTGGTGCTGATGATCTGGTCGTTCTCCAACAACTGCTTGAACTCAGCAAAGTTCAACTTGGTGCCGCCGCCGAGACTTTTGTCCTGATTCAGGAAAAAGGCCCATGCGATGATAAGCGCGGATGCGCCGAGGAGCACCAAGCCCTTCCAATTGAACTGGGGCTCAGGCGTCTTGCGGTTGTTGCGCTGGGGATTCTGTTCTTCGTCGAACATAGTGAAATAGTAAAAAGAGGGCTTTAGAGAGGATACACCGATCAGAGGTCGTGGAAACCCTTAAATTTTGGAACGCTGACACTAAGCCCCCGGACGCACCCGATTGCACGGTACGAGGGCTGAGCAAGGGTTTAGTGACAGTGTTGTCAAGATTGTTCAAGCCCTGAATCTTTCTCTGCATCAAAAAGCAGCCGGGCGCACGCACTTGCCCTTGTGTGCGCCCTCATGCCATGTCTAGTTTGAGCCTCCCTTGCCCATGTCGCCCTCCGCCGAGCCCCAGCCGCCTCCTCCGCGCCCCAAAAAAGGGCCGGCTCGTCCGGCGATATCGCCGCTGGCAGGCGGACGCACAACCTGGTGGCAGCGCCTCCTGACCCGATTTACCGGCCGCAGTCCGGACTCGGCGGGCAACACCATGTTGCCCGTGCTCATGGAAGTCTTCGCCGGTTTCTCGAAGATCGACGGCTCCGTGATGGAGGAGGAGATCGACTCCAGCCTGGGCTTCATGCGGTATGACTACCCGGAGGCCATCTACTCTGAGCTGCGCCGCATCTACTTCGAGGCACTGCAGAAACCGCAGGATCTCAGCGCCCGGGCCCGTGACCTCAGCCGCAGCTTGACCGTCGAGCAGAAGATTCTGCTGGGCGTCCAGCTCTACCTGCTCATTTCCCGCTCAGAAAACTCCCGCCAGCAGCTGGTGGAGTTCTACCTGTTCATGACCAATCTGGGCATTGCCGCCCAGGCCATCGACATTGTTTACCAGCTCAATGCCGAAGACAAACCTGCGGATGACGGGGAATTCCGGAGCAAGGGCGGCCAGCCCCTGGAGATGCTCCGGATCGCCGCCCATGAGCCGTGTGACGTGCTCCTGCGCTCCCTGGGGGAGGACTGCTCCGTGGCCGCCTTCCGCTATCAGAACCTGCTCCTGATCAAGAATGTCGGAGCCACGCCCGTGCTCGTACGAAGCCGCACCCTGCGGCCGGGGGATTTCTCCCGCCTCTATCAGGGCGAGCGGGTGGTTCTGGATGACGTCTCCCTCGACTACGCAGACCTGATTGGCTACTTCAACGCCAAGAAAAACCTCACGGGCACCCAGCTGTACCTGACCCTCACCGATGAGGGCAGCGCTGAAATCGCCCAGACACGCAGCCGGGGCACGAACCTACGCATCAGCTTCGGCCTGGGCGTCACCATTGAGGCGCTGCGTGACACCGACGCGAAAATCAATGGCAAGCGCCTGCGCGAAGGCACCATCATCGAGGCCTCGATCGAGGACAAGATCATCGCCAAGGGCGAGCTGGAGATCTCCCTCCAGGAACTGCGCCGCCGCGCCCGGGAGTTTGGCGAGCAGTTCCGTCTTGAGGGCAGCCGCAACACCTACCTCGTTTCCAACAACCCGGATCTGCTGGACGAAGGGGACATCCTCCTCTCTCAGGACGGCGACGGCGAGATCCTGCTCAAGATCATCTGCAACTACGAGGACAAGACTGGTGAACTGGAAGTGCTACGCGCCGACCGGCCCATCCTGGTGGGGAACATTCCCATCAAGGACCGGGCCATCCTCAATGACGGAGACACTCTGACGCTCGGGGAGGGGCAGTACCTGCGCTGCCACTTCGCCGACCGCATCATTGAAGAAGAGCGCAACATCATCCGGCAGGTGGAACTGCGTGAAGTGGGGCACCGCTTCGACCAGCGGGACACAGCGCTGGACAGCATCAGCCTCACAGCCCGACGCGGGGAGATGATCTGCGTCATGGGCCCCAGCGGCTGCGGCAAGAGCACCCTGCTCCGCACCATCGGAGGCCAGTTGCGCCCCCGCTTCGGCGACATCCAGATGAATGGCTTCCCGCTCTATGGAAGCCTGGACAACCTCTGCCCCTACGTCGCCTACATTCCGCAGGAGGACGCCTTTGACTCGCTGCTCAAGGTTCAGGAAAATCTCGACTTCTCCGTCGCTGTGCGCTGCCCGCACCTGCCTGGTGACGAGCGCCGGAAGCGTGTCGACGCCAAGCTCGTTGAACTGGGCCTCAACGAAATGCGAGGGCGGCTGGCAGGAACGCCCCAACAGAAGTTCCTGAGCGGTGGCGAACGCAAGCGGCTCAATGCGGGCCTGGATATGATCGGCATCGCGGATGTGTACTTGTTCGATGAGCCGACATCCGGCCTGTCATCGAAGGACTCCGAGCACGTCCTGGACCTCATCCGCTCCTTGGCGCGAAACAAGATCGTGCTGGCTTCCATCCACCAGCCGAGCATGAAGCTCCTGCAGATGTTCGACAAGGCGCTGCTGCTCGACAAAGGCGGGAAGATGGCCTACTTCGGCACCCCGCAGGGCATGCTGGAGTATTTCTGGCAAGCCTACTGCGAAGAGACCGCCCCCCAGGAGGAGAACGCCGCCAACGTGCCCATGCCTGACATGGTCACTCCGGACTTGGTGTTCGACGTGCTGGAGACACCCCTGCGCGATATCAGCGGCGACATCATCCACGAGCGCACTAGCGACGGCCACTTGATGGCGGCACGGCGGTTCCCGCCCAACTTCTGGCGCGACCGGTACCAGACACACGTGCTGATGAGCAGCATGTCGCAGTCGGAGACGCGACGGGAAAACGCCCGACGGGAGGAGTCCCGCGGGGAATCGCTTTCTCAACAGCGCAAACTGCCCAAGCCACCCCGGCTCACCATGCGGGAGGAGTCCATCCTCTTCGCCACCATGGTCAAGCGCGCGTTCCTGAGCAAGCTGCGGAACCGGGCGAACCTCCTGACGACCCTTCTGGAGGCCCCCTTGCTGGCTTTCCTCATCTCCATGGTGCTGCGCTACTCGGAGGATGACGCCTACACCTTTGCCAGCGCCTTCCACATTCCCACCTACCTGTTCCTTACCTTGGTGGTGGCCATGTTCCTGGGTCTCACAAACAGTGCGGACGAAATCATCCGCGACCGGCCCATGCTGAACCGGGAACGAAATCACAACCTGAGGGTGCGGTACTACATCATCGGGAAGATCCTCTCGCTCTCGACCTTCTCCCTCATCCAGTGCGTCATCTACCTGCTCATCGGCAATGCCGTGCTGGAACTGCGGGAGATGTTTGTCGTCCATTTGTTCTGGATGTTCATGACCTCCCTCACCGGGGTCTGCCTGGGGCTGCTTGTCTCCACCCTCGTGCATGACATCCGCACAGCGCTCAACATCATCCCTCTGCTGCTCATCCCCCAGATCATTCTCGGCGGGGCGCTGATCAAGTATGAGGAAATGAACCGCAACCTGGACTTCGTGTACTCCATCCGCCAGTGGTCGGCCAAGGGCGAGGACAAGGACACGACGGAGGCCAGCAAGCTCAAGGTCCCGCTGATCTGCCAGATCATGCCCCTGCGCTGGTCCTATGAGAGTGTGATCATCTCCCAGGCCCGGCTCAATCCCCTCAGCCGAGCCCAGTCCATGCTGGAGGACCGCATCCAGGGCCTGATCAACTTGCCCCGGCACATTCCCATGACCGAGGAGCAGCGGGCGGATCTGGACCTGACCAAACAGGCTCTCGCTGTCGTCTCCGGGTTGCAGGATGTGGACGCCTCTGGAGTCAGCAGCCGGCTGAGCCGCATTCAGGAAAGCGTGGCAAGGGGGCACCTCTCCCCCGACGACATGAAGCTGAAAAAAGGCGTCAGCGCGGAAGAAATCTATGTGAACCGCAAGGTCCTGGACCTGGTGACCAAGGCAGAGATGGAGCGTGAGGACTACCGCCGCACCGCCAGTCCCAACGTCTTCTTTGGCACGATCAAGACCTACCCCCTCTTCGAGCCATCGACCCCGGCTCCGGCAGCTGAGGATGAAGCAAGGGCGGGAGCACCTACCAGCCTCGGCGAATCCCGGGTGAGCAGCGCAGCCGCAAGCACGGCCAACAACGTCCGCAAGGCGAAGCCCTGGTGGCAGGAACTGCGGGTACCCACGCTGTGGATGAACTTCATCGTCATGGTGGTCACGCTCGTGATGGTGATCGCCGTGCTGGACATCTCCCTCCGTCATCAGCTATCCAGGGTGTAGAAATGCAGCTTCGCAGGAAGCGAGGCATTTTGCAGCTTGTCAGTGACAACCCCAGGTTCCTTCTGTATTTCCTCGGGCTGACAGATGCCTTCGTTGTCACCTTATCAGGATGCCATTCCCTTTCTCTGGCTGGGCGGTTTCGCGCTCTGCCTGGGTCTGCATCTTTTGCTTCACCCGCTCGCGAAGGTGTTCCGCCAGGCGCTGAACTGGCTGGGCAGGCACCCGGCCCCGGTGCTGTGGCTCACCGCAAGCCTCACTTTTAGCCGCTACTGGGACCATCGGCTGGCAGAGAAAGCTGCCGTCATCGAGGGAGCCCAGGGAAATGCCGCCGAACGGATGTCCCTGGAGATGGCCCCCTGGCCGGAGGTCTTTGTGGATGGGCTGATCAGCGGGTGGCAGCAGTTCGGCCTTCTCTTTCACCGCGTGCTGGCATTCCCCTCCCTCTGGCCCGGTCACTGGGCAGATGCCACCCTGCTGGCCCTGATCTGCGCCTTCACTCAGGTTTGGTTCGGCTGCTACCTGATCAATACCCGCAACATCTTCACTGAAGAAGGTCTCTCCCTCCGTCAAACGCTGGTCCGTTGGCCGAATGTGATCCTGCTGGCCGCCTGTCAGTGGCCCTGGTGGTGGATCCAAAAGCAGCCAGGACCGGAGTGGAACTTTGCCAAACACTGGCTCCTGCCGGAGTACCTGCTCTTCCTCGCCCCTCTCCCCCTGGCTATCGCCACCCTGCGGGGCAGTGTCCTGGCCGTGGGAGAGCTGACCCTCCACTGGTGGTTGCAGCGGGGAGGGCTGCTTGCGTCGTTCGCCATCACCGCCCTTCCCATCCTGGCACTCCTCCACTTTTGTTTAGGGGTTCTTCCTGACCAATTGCTGGTAAACTGGCCTATGGCAAAGTTCTTTATGGAAGGGGTCCTCATCGCCACCATCCATTTGTGGCTTTTCGTCAGCGCTGCCTTGCTTCTCTTGTGGGGTGGGTATGTTGATGATGCTCCCGTTTCCCTCGAAGAAGCATGACCCCTGGCGAGTCCGTCACCAACCAGATCGCACGACGCAGCAAGTCGAACCTCGCGTTCGCCCTGTCCACGCTGTCGCGAGCCCGGAAGCGGGACATGATGACCTTCTACGCCTTCTGCCGCGTGGTGGACGACATCGGAGACGAGGACATTGCCAGCGTGGAAACCCGGCGGCAGATGCTTCAGGAATGGCGGGACGGGCTCCTGCACGGATTCCCCCGCGCTGACGATCTGCAGAGCGAGATCGCAGAACTTCCCAAGCGCTATCCCATCGATCGCGCCATGATGGCGGAGATCATTGACGGTGTGGCCAGCGATCTGGACCACCGGTTCTATGAAACCCATGAGGAGGTCCTGGCCTACTGCTACAAGGTCGCCTGCGTGGTGGGCCTGGTTAGCATCGAGATTTTTGGCTACACGAACCCTGCCTGCAAGGATTACGCTGTGGCCCTCGGTTATGCCCTGCAACTCACCAACATCATCCGCGATGTCGGCGAGGACGCCCGCAATGGCCGCATCTACCTGCCTCTGGAGGACCTGAGGCGCTTTCACGTCACGGAACGCCAGATTCTGGAAGGACGTCCGCCTGCCAGCTTTGAGGCTCTCATGGAGCATCAGTACCAGAAGGCGATGCACTACTATGCGGAAGCAGAGAGACTGCTTCCCGAAGTGGATCGTCACCGCATGCTTGCCGCAGAAATGATGGCCCAGGTGTACAGCGAGATCCTTCAGAAGATCCGCAAGCACCGCTTCCAAGTCTTTGGTCGCCGCATTGGTCTGAGCAAGCTGCGTAAATTCGCCATCCTCGGTGCCTACACGGCCCGGGGGTTCATGCGTGCGGTCTGAGCCTGACTCCCGGTGGGATCTGTCGTCGCGGTGAATAGTTCATCCGGCTTCCTCGTCAGAGCCATCCCCTCTTCCCAGGTTTTCCCAGCCCAGTCCATGCCCGGGCCGAAACTTCGGATTTCCAAAGCACTTGCAACTCCGTCGATTTGGACCACCTTTTTTCGTCATGAAAACGCCCACCCAGCCCGGCTTCAGCCCCCTTTTTGTGGCCGCGGCCCTGCTTATCACCCCCGTCAGCCAAGGCTTCGCGGCAGATCGCGACCCTTCCCAGCCGCCTGAGAAGCTTGGCTCACGCATCGTCAATTTTTTCAAGGGATTGGTGGACCGCGATGAATCGCCCCCAGCCTACAACGAGTACCCGCCCTCCCGTTCCTACCCGCCTCAAGGGCAGGGTCGGCAACCCCGGCGCTTCAACCTGGATGCCCCGCCTCCGATCCCTGGTGACTCCGGGGACTACGGAAGGCCGACCTATGACCAGCCCGAACGCCCGGCCTCCCGCCCGCGCACGAATGCGAACGTCAGTCCGGATGAAGAGTACGATCCGCCCGTAAACCGCCAGGGCGCCAACTCAGGCCCACGTACCCAGCAGGACCTCCCGTACGAAACTCCGCCCACGGAGCCAGCGCCCGCTACGCGGCAAAAGCCCGTAGACCCCCCTACCCGGCGGCAGGAGCCGTCCCCCTCCATGAGCAAAACGGCGAACCAGAAAAATAATCAGCCTGCGACTTCGAAGCCCAGCGAGACGCCCTCGAAACCCGCGAGCAACAACCATTCCCCTGTCTCCACGACTTCCAACTCGCCGGTGAGCAGCCCTGATAGCACGCCAGAACCGCCACCGCGTCGGCAGGAAACTCCTGCGGATGAGCCGAGCACCGCCTCGTCCCCTCCTGCTCCCTCCAAACCCTCCACTCCCAGTCCGGCAGCTTCAGGTGCCCCATTGGTGGGCTCCAAGACCGCCAAGCCGGGCCGCGTGAAGAGCCCCTACCCGCCCTACAATGAGCTGGACGTGACCGGCCTTTCCAGCGGATCGCTGGCGATGGACCCCACCACCCAGAAGGTTTTCCGAGTGCCCTGAGACAGGGCTTGCACGACTGCCGCACTGACCTGAGCGCGTGGAGGAAGAGCCCTCTGGCCTTCCCCGCGCCCGTCAAGATTGCGGCATAAAGGTGCTAAATTGACCCTGCTTAAAGGCCCGTGATTCACGGGCTTTTATCCAATCAGGCTCTCAAACAAGCAAACCTTTGCACGGCGCTACATGCCTGCTAAGACAAGCGCGATGCCAGAACGCTCCCGTACGCACCTTCTCCTGATTCCCTCCTTCAACACGGGCTCCAAGCTCGTGGAGACGGTGAAGGGAGCCTTGGAAGAATGGGCCCCAGTATGGGTGGTGGTCGATGGCAGCACCGATGGCAGCGAGAAAGCGGTGGAAGCCCTCCTGCCCCAGCATGAAGGCGATCTCAGGATCCTCAAAATGCCAGTGAACTCCGGCAAGGGATCCGCCGTGCTCTTGGGTACCAGTGAAGCGGTGAACGCGGGATACACCCACGTGCTGACCATGGATGCCGACGGCCAGCATGCCTCCGGTTCCATCAGAAAGTTCATGGAGGCCTCCCTGAGCAAACCGGAAGCGGTCGTACTGGGTTTGCCTCAATTCGACAGCAGCGCCCCACTCATCCGGCTTCGGGGAAGACGGATTGCCAACTGGTGGGCCAGACTGGAAACCCTGTCAGACCTGGGTGACTGCCTCTTCGGGTTTCGCGTTTATCCGGCAGCCCCGCTGAAGCAGGTGATGCAGAGAACCCGCTGGGCGCGCCGCTTTGACTTCGATCCCGAAGTTGCCATGCGGCTGATCTGGAAGGGACATCCCCCGCTAAACGTCCCCGCCCCCTGTCGATACTTTACCAAAGCCGAAGGCGGCGTGTCCCATTTCAACTACTATCGGGACAACGTGCTGCTCACCTGGATGTTCGCCCGGCTCTTCTTTGGCTTTCTGTTAAGACTTCCAAAGTTGCTTGGAAGGAAGCTCCGTAGTAACTAGTTCCCATGAGAAGACCTCCCGCGACGCTGCTTAGACTCTGCCTGGGCGCTGGTATGGCGCTGATTCTTGCCTCCTGCTCCTCGACCCCAGTCAGCCTGGACTATCAGCCAGGACTGAGCCAGGGTCCCGTGGGCCCCCGCCGTGTCGCCGCCGGCCGTTTTGCCGATTTGCGCAACGATCACCCCTACTACTTGGGAACGGTCAAGACTCCCATCGGCACGCCGATCGAGAACATCATGGCCAACGTGCCTGTGGCAGAACTGGTTCGGAACGCCTTCGCGCACGGCTTGAGCGCCCGGAAGATGCTGGTCTCCCACACCACAGCACCGTACATGATCACGGGTGAGATCCTCGAACTTCGCTGCGACCAGGTCGTCAGGCCGGCAGCTTATGTTAAGATTCGCGTGAACGTGGTCCGGTCCGGCGGTGGCCAGGTGCTCTTCAGCCGCGTCTATGCTGGCGAGCGTGAACTGGGTGCCTACATGCCCGGGAGCGGCTCCCCGGTCCCGGTGCTGCGCGAGCTGATGTCTCGTGCTCTACAGGACGTAATTGACCGCGCCCTGGATGACAGCGCCCTTCGGTCACGACTCAAGTCCCCGGCGGCAACCAGCTATGGTACCGACGTGCTGTAACCTCCCTGTTTGACCCCGCTTCCTCCAGCACCTGCCCCAGCGCCTCCCACCCACGTGGCGAGGCGGATGGATGCGCAGCCGTTGAAGTTGGTCGCCCGCACCATCTCGGGCCGGTACGGCAAGCCGTTTGACCGCCACTTCGCCTACTGGAAGGTGCAGATGGACCCCCTCTACCAGGGGGTTGGCGGATTGCTGGCAGGCTCATCCCTGCCCGTGCTGGATGTAGGCTGCGGCACCGGGCTGCTCTGTTTCTACCTCCTGGAGCAAGGCGTCCTCGGCCCGCTGCATGGGCTGGACTTTGATCCCCAAAAGATCGCGGCAGCACGAAAGGCCGCAGAAGCCCTGTCGAATCCCCCTGTTTTCCATCAGGGAGACGCCCGTGATCCCTGGCCAGATATCTCTGGTCACGTCTGCCTCCTGGATGTGCTCCACTATCTGCCCCCAGACGCCCAGGCATCCCTGCTCACTTCCGCAGCCCGCCACGTCGCCCCCGGTGGGCGGCTCGTGATTCGCACCGGCCTAAAGGCGGAGAACTGGCGCTACCGCGTCACCCTCATGACGGACCGGCTCATGAACCGTCTGAAACTCATGAAATCCCCTCCCGTCTCCTATCCAGAGCAAGGGGCTCTGGAGACGATGCTGAATGGAGCCGGATTGCAGCTGATCACGGCGCGCCCCCTCAACGAGGGCACCCCGTTCAACAATCACCTGCTGATCTTCGGACGAGGGACCTCGCTGGAAAGCAACTTGGCCTAACGCCGCTGGCGAATGTTCTTCCCGCCCCCCTGGCTGACCTGGTTCCCCTCGCGGTCCAGCACAGATTGCGTCCAGTCCATGACTCCGTCCCGGGGAAACACTGCCCGGGTCACCATGGTGTATCCGGTGAGATCGTTGGCAGCGGTCCAGATGAAGGTCTTGGTCGCCGGGTCATAGGTCCCCTCGGCCACACTGGGTGTGTCAGTGTCCTTCGCCACGATCTGGGAGTGAAACTTCCCGGTCAGTTCATCGAACTTCATGATCATGGAGCTGTACACCGGGGACTGGGTCGCGGGATCAAGGGTGACACTGCTGTCACGCATCAACTGGGTGCGGGCCGAGTTCCAATTGCAGATCATTTTCACGCGAGAGTTGGCCTGACCATTGATGGTGCCGGACCATTCCCCGGCATACAGATCCAAAGGCGCCTGAGCTGTCGCCCTGGTCGCCGCAGCAGTCCCAGATGGTGACACCGGAACCGCGACGGTAGTCTTCGCTGGCGAGGGCACGGCCTTTGCGATCGTCTCCTCTGTCACTGCCAGAGCTTTCACTGGCACCGGGTCTCCACCCGTAAACGTGGCACGGAAGGCCATCAGCCTTGTCTCTTCACCAATAGGCCGGGCAAACAGGATCCAGCGGCCTTGATGCGATTCGCAGTGGCGAATGAGGGGCTCAACACTGGAAGCTCCGTCAGACAGCGGGTCTTCGATATCCACGGTGAAGGTCGCACTGGGCAGCGGCATCTGCCACTTCCACCGGACGACCATGGCGTTCCCCACCACCCGCTGGGGTTCTGAAGTTGCGGCCAGGGGCAGCGTCGGCAGAGCCGAAAAGGAACCTCCGGCTTCCTGCATCGTTTTGACAAGGAGGCCCCACTTCTCATCCGGCCAGTAGAGATCCAGCACCCGACCCGCATATGCCGGCGGGCGAGCCAGATCTGGACGCACATGATTCACCACTCGCCAGAAGAGCGAACTCGGCACACGCCCCTCTACCAACTGGAGACTGCCGCCCTGGAAACGAACGGGCTGCCCCGGTTGGGCCACCAGCGAAGGACGACTGGCAATCGGGAGGATGAAAACAGAGTGGTGCAACCGCGCCCCCGCACCCGGCAGCAGATGCCCAGCCACCGCAGTGGCTTGTTGCAACCCTGCCTCCCATTGGTACTCCAGTTCTTTGCCTGCCTGAGTGCCTTGCAGGCCGGCCAAAACGCCTGCGGTACGCCCTTCCATGGGAGCGCGGAGCAGACGGGTGAGCGTCAACCCCTCCTTCAGCGACTTCCCGGCTGGACTCAAAGCACCGATTGCAGCGGCGAATTGAAACTTCGCTCCATGCGCCTGGGCCACCATTCTTAGGGTCAGCCCCGGCTCCCGCACTCCTGGTCCGCCTGGCGTCGCCACCACCTGCCCGCCGGAAGAATCAAAATGGGGACTCACCGTACCGGCGCCCACCGGCATCAAAAATCCTTCGTCCACAATCACCTCACCACTTCTCGAGGTGCGCCACCGTTCCAGTTCCTGGTTGAAGGCGGATTCGCTCAACTGGGTCCCCTTCTCCACGAGCTGGGAACTGCTCTCCACGACTACAAGTCGGCAGACCAAGACCGGGACATCGTCATAGGATGGGGCACCTGCCGGAGCCGCCGTTGCGGATGCCAGTGCCAGGCCATTTAGCCCCCCCAAGACGGCGGCGATGATTTCACGTTTTAAGACCGGCCAGCGATGGAAGGAGGAAACACGACGCGCAGAAATCATGGAAATTTATGGATAAGCTACTTTCAACACAGAACGGGTTCCGGCTCGCGTCGTCAAACGCAAAGCTGTGGCCTCCCAGACCTGTGTGGATCACCTCTCCATCGCAACTGAAGGGCGTTTAGCGCTGCACTCGCACGCTGCGTCCACCTTCATTGATCGCTTCCTCGCCATTGGAGTGGATGAGGACCTGACGCCATTCCATGATGCCCTCTAGCGGGAACATCGCGGTGGTAACCATGCGGCTGCCCGTGCGCTTGTCGACCGATGTCCAGGTGAAGGTGCGCTTGACGGCATCCCATTCACCATCAGCCACCGCTGGAGGAATCTTGTTGGTGGGCACCATGCGGGACTTGAACACCCCGGTCACGGGATCACGCGTTAGGACGGTGGTATTCAAGATGGGCCGGGAGTAACCGGGCTCCATGTCGATCTTGGTATCACGGGTCAACTCCTGGCGCTTCTCATCCCACATGCAGCTGAGGCGCATCCGGGCGTTGGGGCGCCCATAGATCGTCCCCTGCCACTCGCCGGCATAGAGTTGGAGCGCCTGGGCCGCCGGGACCGGGGCCATTGGAGGAGCATCCGGGAGCGACGGGGGGCCTTTTGGTTCAGGCAACGCTGTTGGGGCTGGTGCAGGAGCAGGCGTGGGCGCGGAGCCCACAGGAGCGGTTGCCATCGCGCCTGGCACGGTATCCGGTACCGCGACGGCCCGGGAAGGCTCGACATTGGCGGCCTCTTCAAAATGAGGCCGGAACGCCAGCAGATAAGTGACACTCCCCGCCACCCGTGCGAAAACCGTCCAACGATTTTGATGCGATTCGCACAACGCCGGAAGCGAAACGCCAAACTGGTCCCCCGTGATCTTCGTTTCCCCTGCCTCGGATGTCATGGTGGGGCAGTCCAGCTTCAGCAGATAGCCTTGCGAAGGCAGTTCGCTGGCCAGAGAGATGCTGACGTTCATCTGGGGAGAGTTCAGCTTGATCGAAGGTTTTTCCTTCGAAAGCCGTGCATCGGGTAGGTTGGCCCATGCAGTCCCCGTCTGCTTGGTCATGTCAGTGAAGGTCTGCCACTCGGCATCGCTCCAGAAAAGTTCGAGAATCCCGCCACCCATCACCTTGGGACGAATGATGTCGGGCCGGGTGTTTTTGATGTGACTCCAGAAAGTGCTGGAGGGCACCGCGCCTCCCACCATCCGCAAATCGGCGGACTTGTACTGCTTGGGCAGTCCCGGCTGGTCGATCCAGGAAGGGCGCGAAGAGATCGGATTCAGGAACACTGTGCAATAGCGGCCCGATCCTGCGCCGGACTGACAAACCAGAGCCGTGACCGTCCGAAGGGCGCTGTCCCAAGCGTGCGTCACTTCTGGGCTCTGCTGGCACGCCACATCCCCGACCTTTGGCCCCTGGCTGCTCACCGGCGCGGCCCCGGTCACCATGGCAGGATTTTCCAAGGTGGTCAGGCTGTCCTTTAGCGAATGCCCCGCCATCGCCCAAACGCTGAGCTTCACTTCGGAATGGAATCCATCAGCAGTACGGGCAGACTTGATCCGCATGGAGGGGCCAGGAGAACGGTTGTCCTGGGTCCCCATCATGATGGCCCGGCCGCCGGCCCCGCTGAAATTGGGATCGATGGCCTGCGCTCCTTCTGGAAGGATGAACCCCTTGTCCACCACCACGTCAGCAGCGGCGCTTGATCGCCACTGTTGCAACTTGGCTGAAAATTCCGCTTCAGAAAACTGCGCGCCATGCTCGACGAGAGGCCGGCGGCTTTCCAGGATGACCATGCGGTAGATGATGACCGGGATGTCATCGAAGGAGGGCCCCACCTGGGTACCCCCACGATATACCTGGGCTTGCAATGCTCCGGCACCGGACAGCATCGCCAACCCAAGACACAACACAACCCGGCGGAGAAACTCCCCGGGGGTAAATCTTCCTAGGGTGAGAGAGCGTGTCAGCTTCATGCAAGAAACGACCGCAAATGAGCGACGACGGCCCCTGTCGTCAAACGCTATTCAGCACAATCCGCGCTGCCTTGCCAGCAAGGTGACCTCTCAGACGTCTTCGCCTGCCAGGCAATCAGTCAAGCTGCCTCCGACCAAGTCACCCGGCTCGCTGCATTCAAGTGCCCAGCAATCGCAGGAATGCTCTGTCGGACAAACCACAATTTCTCCACCACTGGTCCGTTGAGGACGAAGGGGTAAGAGTTGGGATGCCCCAGTGCACGGGACATCTCGTTGGTCAGGAGACTGAGTTTCACCCAAGCGTTGATGTCTTCCAGGAAGAGTCGCGCCTCACGCTTGGGCACCCGCGATCCCAGGACCTTCAAATCAAACTTCTGAATCGCGAACGGCAGCTGTCCGCCTTCCAACCCATAGGTGCGCGCCACATGCACACCCTCATGCAGGTGCAGGAAGTGAGCAAAGGTCTCCGCCCAGTCCTCCCACGGGTGCGCTGATGCATAGGGGGTGATGCAGTTCTGGTTCCAATCGAGCCTCGCCCCTCCCCCATAGTACTGGGTGAGACTGTCACCATAATCCACTTGCTCGTCTCCGAAGCGCTCCCGGAACGCAGGCAGCCACGCGGGGTCGGATGCCAGCAGATCCCAGTAGTAGTGAGCCAGTTCATGGCGCATGTGTCCGGCCAGAGTACGAAACTCCTCCCCCAACTGCTGCCTGACCAGTTCGCGAGAAGCGGCGTCGGCTTCATCCACGTTCAGGGTGATGACGCCATTCTCATGCCCAGTGATGACGGGCGCATCCCCAGGTGGGGTCTGCAGAAAATCAAAACACACACCTTCCGGTGCCAGCAACTGAGACACCAGAGGGATGCCCAACCGCTGCAACTGCGAAGCCACCCGCCGCTTGGCGGCCTCCGCCTGGGCCCACTTGGCATCATTGCCGGGAATGTTGATGTCTGGGTAGGTTCGGGTCAGCAAGCAGGATTGGCATTGGTTGACCGGCTCTCCGGTAGGGATCATCCAGTTACAGCCGAGAACACCACCGCGATGCTCACAGGCGCGGTAGTGCCGCTGTTTCAGCGCAGGATCGCCGCTGCGGTAGTTTCCTGAAGAAGCATCCTGGGTGAACGAATGGATCCGCCCCGTCTCCGGAACATATCCCAACAAGCGCCCGCATCCGACACAGGCGGTGTTTTCAAAAAAGACGATGGTACCACACTCGCACGTGGAGGGAACCGCTGCAGGGCGCTTGGGAAGGTTGAAGAAAAGCATGCCAGCCCATGGGCACAGGGCATACCAAGAGCACTCACCCTATTTCGAAGGCTCAGCATGAAGCGATTGTGCGATGAGGCAGGCTGTCGTTCAGAGCAACAAACATGCGGAATGCACTTCCCTCGCGCCTCCGAGCAGGAAAATCGCACGAGGCACACCCGCGGCCCCTATCAGACCTGATCCTTCGACGGCTGAGTTGGCCGCAGGTTTAAAAGGACATAGACAAGGATCGACTGGACCAGTTTCACTTCACTTTCAAGACCACTATGGAATCTCCAACTGGTAAACCAAAACAGCAAGATTCCGTCAATGGTTTCGTTCTCGGGCGGATGAAATTTTCTGCTTCGCTTGTCTTCCTAGTTTGTGCGGTAACGGCCGCTGCCGCGGCGGCGGCTGACAAGCCGCGCAATGTGCTGCTCATCATGGCGGACGATCTGAACACTTCGCTGGGATGCTATGGACACCCTTTGGTGAAATCTCCGAATATTGACCGGCTGGCCAAGCAGGGGGTCCGGTTCGAGACCACCTACTGCCAGTATCCGCTGTGCAGCCCAAGTCGCACCTCCCTGCTCACCGGACGCAAGCCCACCGCCACCGGAGTCCTCACCAATCCTGGAAGAAGGGCGGATACGGATGAACCCAACGCACATCCCCATTTTCGTGACAAGGTTCCCGACACGGTGACCCTGCCGCAGTTGTTCAAGAACGCCGGCTTCTTCACCGCGAGAGTGGGCAAACTGTTCCACTACGGTGTGCCGGGTGAGATCGGCACCAGTGGATTGGACGATCCACCATCCTGGCAGCAAGTCATCAACCCCAAGGGCGTGGACAAGGAGGTGGAAGATGAGATCCACACCATCGCGCCTCCCAATGCCAAAGGCCCCGGACGCTTCGGCGGCACCTTGAGCTGGCTCTCCGTCGCCAATGACCGGGGAGAACATGCGGACGGGATCGGTGCTGCGGAAGGCATCAAACTTCTGGAGGCGCACAAGGACAAGCCCTTCTTCCTGGCCGTAGGATTCTACCGGCCCCATACGCCCTATGTGGCACCGAAGAAATACTTCGACCTGTATCCTCTCGACCAGATTCCCCTGCCCTCCACTCCCGCCGGGTTCGCGGAACAAACTCCCAAACCCGCCATCACCACGAAGAAGAATGAGGAGGAGATGACCGACCAACAGCGCAAAGAGGCCATCCAGGCGTACTATGCCGCCACCAGCTACATGGATGCCCAAGTCGGACGACTGCTGGATGCCGTGGAGAAGCTGGGGCTGGCCAAGAACACGGTCATCGTGTTTGCGAGCGACCATGGTTATCACCTTGGTGAATACGGCATGTGGCAGAAGCAGAGCCTCTTTGAGCAATCGGCGAGGGTCCCCTTCATCATCTCCGCACCGGGCGCGGCCCGCAATGGCACGTCAGTTGAGACCCCCACCGAACTGCTCGATCTCTATCCCACCCTCGCGGATCTGTTCGCGCTTCAAGCGCCCGACTATCTGGATGGCAAGAGCCTCACTCCTCTGCTGGAAGGCACTGCCGTCTCCGTCAAGCCAGCGGCCTTTACCGAAGTGCGCCGGGGCAAGATGACCGGATACGCCGTGCGCACCTTCATGTACCGCTACATCGAGTGGGGCAAAAACGGGGCGGATGGCGTGCAACTGTATGACATGGCGGCAGATCCCCTGCAGACGCGCAATCTCGCCAATGATCCCGGCCTCGCCGAAGCCAGGGCGGAAATGCACGGGATGATCGAGGAGAACTGGCCGGAGTAGGCTCCAGGGGCGGCAGGTCGAAACCGCCATCATTTCGGCCACCTGCGCTTGGAGCTCGCCGGGATCACCCATCCGTCAATCCTCGTCTGAAGCCCCACGGGTAACGAAAGCGACACTTTCGCCACCTTGCCTGTTGCTCCAGACGAGGCACAAATTTTGCTACCATGAGCCCGGCGTCTTCCCCCTCAGCATGATGTCGTTCCCACCTCCTTTCTGGACCCCTTTGCGGTTGTGGTTGCGTCAGCATCGCTCTTTTTTCCTCTGGTTGGCGCTGGTAGGATTCATGGCCGGATTCTTCGTTTTCCGTTACGGAGAGCTACAGATTGCCTGGTTAGCAGTGCTTGGGGTGGTTCCGCTCCTGGTTTCCTACCGGAAGCGGGTGGGCCACATCCTGGTCTCCCAGCCCCTTCCTGCCGTGGTGCTGGGGGGAGCCGTGGTCATGCTGGTGACCTCCATCCTCATGCTGGATGATCCCCTACCAGACCGATGGCAGGTCATGGCCGCTCTTGCGAACCTGGTGCTGCTGGCGGCGTTTTTTGCCATCCCGACGCTGGCCATCGCCAGACGCAAGTTCCGGCTCTCCCGCATGCTGAAGACGGTGGTCGTTGTGGCCGCTGCCGCCACGCTTGTGAGCTTCATCGTGCACTATGGCATCCGTCAGGCGGTCTTCCCCATCGAGCGCTTCAAGAACGTGCTGGTGTACTCGGACGGGTTAAACCCCGTGCTCACCGGGCTGTCCTGCGGATTCGCTGGCGTGCTGTCCCTGGGTCTGGCCCGCCGTGCGGAGACTAGCGCGGGCTTCTGGGTTTGGTGGGGCACCTCGGTCATTCTCATGGCCGGAGTCTTCTATTCCGCCAGCCGCAGCGCCATGATCGCAACGGCGGCCGGCACTCTGGTGATGGTCCTCACTGGTCCCAAATACAAGCGCTGGCTCCTGGCAGCCCCCCTCGTCTTGGTAACCATGCTCTACGGCACGGGTTTGGTAGGAGCCAGCACGGGCCCCCTCGGCCCCGTGGTGGATCTCGTCAAACGGGGTGACTCCGGCCGGATGGCCATCTACAGCGCCATCAGCAAGCGGATGGTGGAGCCGGCCCACGTGTTTCTTGGACACGGCCTTTGGACTCCCGAATCCCTCCCTCCGGAGGAGGCGGGCTCCCTCGCCTTCCATGCTCACAGCATGTATGCCTCCACATTCTACCACAGCGGGCTCCTGGGAGCGGTCTGGCTCTTCGCCGTACTGGGGCTGGGCCTGGAGCGGGCGTGGTCGGTCTGGTGGCGGTCTGGCGACGCGGTCTGGCTGGGGCTGCTGGCCTTCGGCATGGTAGGCCTCCTGTGCGATGGCACCATGCCCTTTCGCGTGATGACCATCACCCGCATTGAGCCGGTCTTGATCCTCTTCCCTCTGGCCGTATCCAGCGCCATGGCCACCACTCTGGAGAGAAACCGACGCCGTGAAGAGTACCGTCAGACCATGCCCATGGCAGTCTCCTCACTGGTGGATGAAGCGGTGCCCGTGCCGGTGAGGGTTCGTCTGGATCAAAAGGGGTAACGCTGCCTGATGAATCTATCTCAGTCCCCGTCCCGGTGCACCGTGGCTGGGGAGAATGCGGGCAGACAGACAGCGATGTACTCCGCCCCCTCCGGCCCGGGACTGCTGTAGCGGATCCACTCACCCGCGTTGACAACAATCCCCTGCCCTGCGGACACATGCAGGATGCCAGCGCGCGTTTCCACCTGAAGGGTGCCCTTCAAGACGACTGTGTATTCATCGAACTCGGGGGTCTGACCGGGCTCGCTCCAGCCCTGGGGACTGACCATGCGGGCGATGCTGACCGCCGCGGTTCCGGTATTCACATGGCCGACATACTCCTCGATGATCTTGGGAGGGTGGCCGACGGCTTCGATGCGGGTAGGATGAGAGATCAGGTGCGCCATGGGATGAAGGATAAAGTTTTAACACTCGACGGATCAATCCAGAATCGCCCCGGCGGCCAGTGCCAGTGTGACCTCAGCGGCGGAGACGCTCTGGCAGACGGAGGCATTCTGCCCCGCCCACAGGGGTGAAAAGTCACTCACCCCCAGTCGGCTCCCCTCTGCCCGCAGAGGAGCCAGGGTGTTGCCAGCCAGGGGAAACTCGGGCACAGAGGCATGGAGAGGCCCCAGTTCGCTCATGATCCGGTTCACAATGCTGCGGGCCGGACGGCCTGTGAAGAGATTCGTCAACGCCGTGTGCCGGGCCCCTGGGCCGGTCAATGCCTGACGGTGCTGGGCACTGATGCGCGCCTCAGGACAGAGAAGATAGGCGGTGCCCGATTGCACGGCGGCAGCCCCCAGATCCAGCGCCGCCTTTACTCCCCGGGCATCCACAACGCCGCCCGCTGCGATCACCGGGACCCTCACCGCACTCACGATCTGAGGCAGCAGCGCAAAGGTGCCCATCTGGAGGGTGAGGTCATGGGAAAGGAAGTGCCCGCGGTGACCTCCTGCTTCCAGCCCTTGGGCAATGATGCCATCCACTCCCTGCTGCTCAAGCCAGCGGGCTTCGTCCACCGTCGTCGCAGAACTGATCACCCTGGCACCCAGCTTCCGCACGCCTTCAAGCAATGCTGGCTCTGGAAGACCAAAATGAAAACTGACCACGCGAGGACGGAATTGGGAAAGCACTTCAAGCTGCGCTTCGCCAAAGGGCTCCCGCTCCCCTTCCCGACGTACCGCAGGCTCCGCCAGCCCGAGCTCATGGAAATAACGCCGCAACAGCGCACGCCAGGCCGTTTCCCGGAATTCATCAAACACAGGCCGGCGGTGCGCGAAAAAGTTCACATTGTAAGGCTGGGCAGTGCCCTCGCAGATCTTCTTCAACTCCGCGCGCATGGCCTCAGGGCTGAGCAAGGCACAGGGAAGCGACCCCAAAGCCCCGGCGTTGCATACAGCGATGGCCATCTCACTCCCCTGGGCACCGGCCATGGGAGCCTGGATGACAGGAAGCTGGGTTCCCAGCAGTTCGCGGAATGCGGCAGTGGACATACTCGAGAGGTCTATCTGAAACCGCGAAAAAAGACAAGGGGAGGAAACGGCGACAGCCATCTCCTCCCCTGGTGCGTGATCAACTTGAAGACGGGAATTACTTCACCGGAGGTGCCGCTGGCATGGTGGCCATGGGCAGATGCGGCATAGGGTTGGCCTGAAGATAGCCTTCCACGTCTCCCGTCACCACCACTTGACCCCACATGATCATGGCATGCCCGGGGAAGGTGCAGACGAACTCGTAGTTGCCTTCCTTGTCAGGTGCCTTCAGCTGAAGCTTCTCCTTCTGCCCAGGCTCCAGCATGTGAGTGGCGTCCAGGACTTTGAAGTCTTTTGGCAGATAGGCGCGGCCTTTCTTGTCCTTGTCGTTCGGGGACATCGTCATGGCAGCCATGCCGATGTTCAAGTGCTGATCCGGCTCCACCACCACCAGGTTGTGGGGCATGACGTCCGTGTTCTCAAAGAGGATCTCGAACGGCTTGCCCTTCTCCACCACGATGCGCTGGGTATCGAAGCGAAGCTGCTCATGCACCGTCTTGATGACGAACACGCTCACGCCCAGGCTACGCAGTTCTTTGCGCAAACCCGCGTTCCCAGCCAGCGAAGCCAGCTCCATGCCGAGCTGGTTCAACTCGACAAAGTCCTGCTCTGCGCGCCGTTTGGCATCCACGGATTTGGCATAGTTCAGCACGCCTTGAGCGAGTTCACCGGCAGCGGCCTTGTCCCAGCTGGTCCGGGGCAGTTGCGCCATGGCGCTTGCCACGGCCGCCCGCTCACGACCTTCTTTCAACTCGTTAGCCAGCACCTTGAAGCCCGCCTCAGCATTCTGAGTCCCTGTCAGGGGGAGAGCCAGGATAGCCGCCTTGCGCACTGCACCTTCTGTTTTGGCATCGGCCAGCAGAGAGGTGAGCTGGGGGTAGAAGGCAGCCCGCACTGCAGGGTCCGTCACCAATGCCAAACCGGAGACCACCGCGAGGCGGGACTTGGCATCAGTTGAGGCAACCCAGACATCATCCGCCTTGCGATCCTTCATGATCAGGGTCGCCCAAGCGGTACGGCTCACGGCTGGCATGCGAGCGCCTTTGGCAAGTTCCGTGACCTGAGGGATCACTTTTTCCAGACGCGCAGCCGGAGTGGCCACGAGCATCTTGCCAAGTTCCGTGGCAACGGAGGCATCTGCCCCATCCTTGCCATCCAGGGTCTTGATCGCGTTGACCAACTCCGCCACTGGATCTGTGTTGCGAATGCGGGCGAGTTCCTTCAGGAATCGGTCACGCTTGGCGAGATCGTAGCTCTTGCGTTGCAGCTTCGCCACCAGCACGGCTTCCACCGCGGGCTGGGCGTCGAGCTCTTTGTCATCCATGCGGGTGATGAGGGCGGCAAGCACTGCCGGTTCGGCAGGCAACACCTTCTCCTTCGAAAGCGACTGCAGCTGGCGGAGAGTCTCCTTCAAGCAGTAGTCGAGATAGTAGTCGGTGTCGTACTTGAGGACATCGTAAGCAACATCAAGCGCCTTGGGAACGTCAGCGCCATTGAAGAAGCTGGCGGCGCGTACGGCTTCCAGCCTCACTCGGGGGCTGGGATCGTTGGCAGCGGCCTTGAGGAGCTCCAGGGCCTTCGGAAGGCGATCGCGCTGATAACACACCACACGTACCGCCTGGGCACGGGCGCGGGGTTCAGGAGACTTCAGCACCGTGGCGATCAGCTCTGGATTCACCACGTTGTGCCACTGGTGGACCCAGAGGGCTTCCAGGATGTGGTGGGCATCTTCCACCTTGTTCGGGTCAAACTGCTTCACCCATTTCTGGGTCGCAGCGATGACCTCTGCCGTGGCATGCTTGTGCAGCTCGATCTTCGTGCGGGTGCGCACGTCGTTCTCCGGTTCCTTGAGCAGGTCGAGCAGCTTCTCCACTGGCTCGCCGTCGATTTTCTTGGGCTCCAGCAACGGACGCCCTTCATAGGTCACGCGGTAGATGCGGCCATGGATGTTGTCACGGTTGGGGTCACGCAGGTGGTGCTGCATGTGCCCGATGATCGAGTTGCTCCAGTCACTAAAGAACAGAGAGCCATCCGGAGCCACCGCAGCGGCACTGGGGCGGAACTTCTCGTTGTCCTTCGGCGAGCTCTCCACCAGCGTGGTGAGTTTCTCGCCATTCCAGTCGTACTCGATGTTCTCGCCCTTCAAGCCGGAGCCCTCCTCGGTCATCTTCACACGGAAGATGCCATGGATGCTGATGACGTTGAGATTCAGGAAATTATCCTTGAACCCCTCGGGGAAGTGGCGGCTGCTCAGGATGGTCGTGCCGGCGCAGGGGCGGGACGGGCGATTCCAGAACTGCTGATAGTTGGAGTGCTTGCCTTCGCTCAAGAAACCGCTGAAGCCGGGTCCGTAGTAGTTGGCATTGCCGGTAGCGTCCGTGATGAGGTCGTTGCCCCAATAGTCGAACACGCGACCATGCGGGTTGGCGAAGCCGTAGGCGGCATAACGCTCGAACTTCCCGGTCTGGGGTTCGTAGCGGTAGATGGCACCATCCGTGTTGCGCACGGGACCTGCAGCAGTCTCAAGCTGGGTGCGGTGGAACACCCCATCCGAGCAGTACACGGCACCGCCGGGCTCATAGCACATGGAGTTGGTCTCATGGTGGGAGTCGGAGGCGCAGAGGCCGGTGAGCACGCGTTCTACTTTGTCGCCGCGGCCGTCGCCGTCCGTGTCACGGACGAAGAGCAAGTCAGGGGACTTCATCACCAGCACGCCGTCCTTGTAGAACTGGAACCCGGTGGGGCAGTTCAGATTGTCCAGGAAGGGAGTGCACTTGTCCGCCTTGCCGTCATTGTTGGTGTCTTCAAAGACGAGCAGGCTGTCACCTTTGGTGCTCGTGGGTGTGCGCTCGGGATAGTTCGGCCAGACGGCCACCCAGAGACGGCCTTTGGTGTCGAAGGCCATCTGCACGGGCTTGATGAGCTCCGGGAACATCTTCTCGTCCGCAAAGAGCTGCACCTTGATGCCCGGAGGCGTCTTCATCTTGCTGATGGACTCCTCACCGCTCAGGAAGGTGTGCTTGCCGTCCGGCAGGTCGCCGGGCTTGTTGGTCTCCACCGGCGTCACGGTCGGCAGATTGGAATCATCTGGCTTGGCGTCCTTGCCCTTGGCAACCGACCAGATCACTTTGTCGCGGTTCGCGGTCAGCACATCGCGTACGCTCATCTCCTCCTGCATCACCTTGTAGTTGGAGAGGTAGGGTGCCGGAGCGTTGCGGTCGTTGACAAATCCACCTTTGCCCGGCTGGTAGGCCAGGGCGGAGCGCCCGCCATACACGTTGTAGCCATCCACCGTGCGGTAGCGGTTGTGCCATGCTTCATTGCGGTCCACCACCGCGGCCCGCAGCTTTTCCAGCCCGTCCAAGGATGGTGCCTTTTCTCCGAAAAGAGCTTCGAAGAAGGCGGGGGCCAGCGCTTTGTAGCTTTCGTCCTTCAGGTGGATGCCATTAAAGGTCAGCGGGGTCTTGGACTCCGCAAAGAGCTTCTGGGAGATCTTGTAGAGATCTACGAACTGAACCCCTTCTGCAGCCGCCACTTCAGACATGGCTGCGGTATAGTTCTGAATGTTCGTATTGTTCTCGCCTGGATCAGGAATGTTGGGATCCGTCTGCTTCTCCGCAGCGATGGGTGAGACCAGCACAATCCGAGGCGAGCCTTTGCCGCTGTAGTTCTGCGCTTTGGCGTCCTTGAGGAACTTCTCCAGGTTCTTCTTGAAGGCATCGATGCCCTCGTAGCCCTTGAACGACTCGTTGAATCCGTAGAAGGCCAGGATCACATCCGTGCCTGTCTTCCCCAGCCATTCATCCCGTGTGCCAAAGTTGTCCACCCGGTGCCAAGTGTTCACCTCATCTCCACCGAAGGAGAGGTTGCGCATCACCAGGTTGTCCTCTTTGAACCGGCTGTAAATCAGCGTCTCCAGCCAGCCGAAGTGCTGCATGCGATCTGCGAGCGTGTTGCCGAGGATGCTGATGTGATCGCCGGGCTTGAGTTCCAGCCGGGCGGGTGCCTGGGCATGCAGCCCTCCGGCCATCGCCAGGGTGAGCAGTGTGGTGAACAACGTGGGTTTCATGAACTTGAGTAAGGAAGACTCCGGCAAAAAAGGCCGGACACATTTTACGGAGTTTGCAGCATTATTTGTTCAGTCGATTCCAGCCGGGCAATTCAGAGCCACCCCGCCCCATCCCTGAGCAAAGCTCACAGGTAATGGAGTGAAGGACGGCTCTGGGACTGGAATTTCCTGCACACATGGAGAGAATGACTCTGAAGGAGGGCAAGCCTCCGGCCATTTCCCCACCCGGTGCGCGGGCATGAAAAAGGGCGACGAGAGCTTCAATGGCACCCGTCGCCCCGATTGGGACAAAGAAATCTACCGCCGGGGGTTCCGAACTGAAACACCCGCCCGCCAGGATCAATCCACCGCCGCTTCCAGCACGCCGGTTTCGTAAGGCTCGTCCAGGTTCACATCTTCCACCGCATGGCTGGGGTCCACATTACCACTGCGGAACTGCAGGTGATAGAGACGTTTGTAGAGCTCGCAGCGCTGGAGCAGGTCGTGGTGCGGCCCGACATCCAACACATACCCCTTGTCCATGACCACGATCTTGTCGGCCTCCAGCACGGTGGAAAGACGGTGGGCGATGGCGATGACGGTCTTGCCCTTGGCCAGGGTCTCAATGGCCTCCTGAATGATCTTCTCACTCTCGGTATCCAGCGCCGCCGTAGCCTCATCCAAAAGGAGGATCGGGGCATTGCGCAGGATGGCGCGGGCAATGGAGATGCGCTGTTTCTGACCACCGGAAAGCTTGTTTCCGCTGTCACCCACGATCGTGTGGTAACCGTGCTCCTGATCCTGCACAAAGTCGTGCACGTGGGCCTTCTTGGCCGCCTCAATGATCTCGGAGTCGGTGGCGTTCAGACGGCCATAGCGGATGTTGGCCTCAATGGTGTCGTGGAAAAGGAAGGTGTCCTGGCTCACCACACTGACGTTGTTGCGCAAGGACTCCTGAGTCACCGAACGCAAGTCGTTGCCATCAATGCAGATGGATCCGGTGTCGGGGTCATAGAAGCGCAAGAGCAGGGAGAACAAAGTGCTCTTGCCTGCGCCACTGGGGCCGACCAGGGCGTAGAACTGACCCGGCTCCAGCTCGAGATTGACCCCCTGCACGGCAGGTTGCATCTCCCCTTCCTTGGTCTTGTGGAGCTTGGTCTTCTTCTTCTTTTTCTTCTTCTCGACCTCCTCGGGGGTCGGCACGTAGGCGTACGGGGAGGCTTTCTTCTCCTGAGCCCGGTAAGTGAAGGAGACGTCCTGGAAACTCAGGGCGCCCTTGGCGTTCTTGAGCTTCTTGGCATCTGGAGCGTCCTTGATGTCGGGCTCCCTCTCCATGATCTCGAAAAGACTGCTCGTGGCCACCACCGTCTTCTGCATGAGAAGCTGGATGCGACTGAGTGCCTTGGCATGAGGATAGATCTGGGTCAGCGCCATGGCGATGACGAGGAACTCCTTGGCCCCCATGCCACGCTGGGAGGCGTAGACCAGGCCCGCGGCAAGCCCCAGGGATGCAGTCGTCTCCACGATGGGACCCACGATTTCCAGGGCCTTCGTCCAACGAATGATGAGCTCCTGCATGCGAAGGGCCGCACGCTTGAACTTGGACATCTCATAGTCTTCACGGGCATGAGACTTCACCACGCGAATGCCGGCGAAGGTTTCGTGCATGGTGACCATGAGCATGCCAGCTTCCTCTTCTTCCTTGGCCCCCGCTTTGCGGACCTTGCGCCCGACCGCCATCACCGGCCCAATACAGAGGGGGAATACGATGAGGGATGCGACGGTGAAGAACCAGTCGTAATAAAGCAAGGCGGCAAAGATGGCCAAGATGGCGGCAGGCCTCTGCACCAGATCCTGGGAAAGCGTCACGACGTTCTGCTGGGCCACGCGCGCCTGGTTGAACACCACCTGAATGAGGTCTCCCACCTTCGCATGGGTGTAGAAGCTCAGGGACTGCCTCAACAGCGAGGCAAAGACCTCATTTCGCAGGTCATACAGCACCCGGTTCCCCACCCACATCAGGCAGTAGTTGGAGAAGTAAGTCAGCATGCCGCGCACAAAAATGAGCAGCGGGATGAGGGCGGAGAAAAAGACGATGAGAGGAATCTCCTGCGGCTGCTCCTCCGGCATGCCCAGCATGATGGGCATGCCCGTGGCCGCCATCATCTCAATGTTGGGCTGGGACCCGTCCACCTTGTCCGGGAACCAGTGGCTGACCCACTTGGCGGGATCCACCTGGCCGACGAAGGGGATATGAGGCTTCTCCATCGCCTCCCCGGGCAGCACCACAGAGAAGATGATTTGGAACCCAATGATCATCACGGCATTGAACAAGCCAGAAATGATCCCAAAGAATGCCCCCGCGACGAACCTCCCGCGGTAGGGCTTCATGTAACTGAAAAGCTTGCCGTAAGCCTTGGTGGCCACGCGAACCACTTCGCGTGTGCTCATTTGGGAAAGCTGTTTGCGGCTGATCTTGTGAGAATCGGACATCGGGGAAGGTACTGTCTCACTGTCTCCGGGGAGCCAGGGGGGTGAGCATCGCCCCTCCCTTCACGGAATCAAGAGATAAGCGCGTCCACCGCCTGAAGCACCGCCCGGGTGGGGATCGCGGCCATTTCACCCCCTTTAGCCTTGGGTTTGAACACTTTTTGAGGCAAATCACCCTCTGGCGTGAGCACCACGGAGCGCTCATGACGGGCGCGCCAGTGGAAGGGATTGGTGGGACCAAACAGGGCAACTTGGGGCCGATGCTGGAGCGCGGCGAGATGCATGGCCATGCTGTCCACCCCCACGATCATCTGGCTTCCAGCAATGAGGGCCGCCATTTCCATGAGGGAGCAGGCCCCCGTGAGATCCACGACGGGGGTGTGCAGGGCGGTCTTCAAACGCTCCAGATGGTGCCGCTCCAACCCGTCCCCCGAACCGGTCAACAACACGTGCAGGCCGTGACGGTCATGCAAATGCGCCGCTACCTCAGCCCAGCGATCATCCAGCCAGAACTTCTCCTCCCGGGCGGTTCCAGGATGGATGATGGCGTAGCGGGCATCACGATGCACCCCCAAGCTGGCCAGGCGGCTCCGCATGTCATCCCGCAGCGCATGCGCCGTGACCAAGGCCGGCCCCGGATCGGGATGGGTCGCCGGGTCAGGGGCATGCTCGCCCAGCTGGCCGAGGAGCTCATTGACCAGGGCCAGATGAAAATCCACTGTGTGCAGATCCCTCACCGACGCCTCGCTCAAATGGGTGTAGGCCATGCGGCGAAGACGCCTCCCGGCAAACTTCGCATAGCCGAGCCGATGCACCGCCCGTGACAACTGGACAATCAAGGCTGCGCGATCAGTCCCGGTGAAATCCAACACCGCTTCCCACTCCCCAGCCAGGGCAGAGCCCCAAGTTTCAAGATTGGCTCTCCCCGCGCGATAGGGAATGATTCTGTCCACCCCAGGCACACACTCAGCCAGTGCGGTCACCTGCGTGGGCACCAGCAGCACAATTTCCGCATCGGGCCGGGCTGCCCGCAATGCCTGCACAGCGGGCGCGGTGAGGATGAAGTCACCGATGCGCTTGAGCTGAATCAAAAGATATCGTGCGGAAGACATGTGAGCGCGTGGCGAAGGCGCAATGCACCATAGAAGCGGGTTGGGAGAATTTCAGTTTCTACTTTCAAGTTTTGCGGACCAAACCGGGGTTTCCCGATTCCCTGTTCCTCGCTCCATCCCCCGACCGCCGGGGTGGCGGGCTCCAGCTTTTTTGACCACCGGGAACCCGAAATGACTCAACCAGAAGTCATTCAGTTGCCCTTCGCCCGGCAGCGCAGGGTTCAGCGCCGGATTTCTCCTGCGATCTCCTCGGTGTGGACAAACGCCTTCACCACATCAGGCGGCAGCGCCGTGTCCGCGGCGAGAGATCGTGGAACGGTCATCGTGGAATTGATCACGCGAGTTGCCCGCGAGTCAGGAGCCAGAATGCGAGCCCCGTGAAGTACGCCGGGCGTATGGCAAGGATCACCCGGAGCGGTCGAGCAGTTGTTCACCACGACCACCCGCGGCTGAAGTTCCTGCCAGTCTCTCAGGAGGGTGAGATGACCCTCCAGCAACTCAGCCTGACCTGACATCATGGGATTGTGCGCGGCCAGAAACTTCTGTGGCGTGAGCCCCAAGTCTGCGGCACAACGCGAGTAGTCAGCTATCTGAAACTCGCTGGGCACCGTGGTCGGCTCATACCCCAGCATCAGGAATGAGCGAACGGGCGCCCCGTCAAGATGGAGCCTCGTGGTGTTCTGTTGGTCAAACCGCCCCATGGAGACGTACTCCAGCGGGTCCCCAAACCGACGCTCGTACAGGTTTGAAAGCGCCTCCTTCAGTGCGACCATCAGACCGCGTAGCGTCACTGAGCCAGTGGACTGGGGAAATGCCACCACGCAAAAGCCTGGTTCATGGAAATCGCCCCTGAAGACCCGGTCTGCCACGGCCCGTGCGACTTCCGGAGTGATGGAAGCCGTTTCCAAGTCGATCCAGCAGCGAGATGACGAAAGGGGCGTGTTCACGCTTAACCCGCGGCGGCGGCCTCTGCACCGCTGGTGCCTTTTTCTTCAACTCGCGCGATCAGCCACAGGACATCAGAGAGGCGGTTCAAGTAGCGGACAATCTCCGCATTCGGCACCGCCTCTGGGGTCCCTTCCAGCAGTACCAGACAACGTTCTGCTCGTCGGCAAACGGTCCGGGCCACATCGGCATGCGCGCCGCCCAGCGACCCTGCCGCCCCTGGCAGCGCCCACCCATGAAACTTGAGAGCGCCCGCCATTTCCAGATCACTCACCAGCGCGTCCAGATAGTCCACGGAATCTGCATTCACCCGCTGTGGGTGGCTCGCCGCATAGCGCTCCTCCTCACCAGGCGGCGTGGCCAGCTCTCCCATTAGGGAAATCAAAGTGAGCTGCACCTTGTGCACCTCCCGCGTCGCATAGTCCGTCTTGCCCGTCACCCGCAGCAACCCCAGCGCGGCGTTCAGCTCATCCACACACCCGATGGCATCAATGCGCGGATAGCTCTTTTTAACACGACATCCAAACAGGAGGTCGGTTTCACCGGAGTCTCCACGGCGGGTGGTGATGGACATGGGGCAGGAAGGTTGAGGTGAGGATGCTTGGACTCCCCAAGTGATACTGCTTCCTATGCGAGGGACAAGGGAAAAGGGAAGAGGCAAAAGCCAGCCCTTATCCCTCTTCCCTTTCCCCTTGACCCTGAGCCTTAAGCCAACACCTCCCGAATCACCCGGCCATGCACATCCGTGAGCCGGTAGTCGCGGCCGCCGAAGCGGTAGCGGAGTTTTTCATGATCGAATCCGGCGAGGTGGAGCACGGTGGCCCAGAGGTCGTACACGCTGGTGACGTTTTCCACGGCGTGGTAGCCGAGTTCATCCGTGGCACCGTAGATGGTGCCGCCTTTGACCCCGCCGCCGGCCAGCCAGATGCTGAAGCCGTAAGGGTTGTGATCCCGGCCATCGCTGCCTTGGGAGAAGGGTGTGCGGCCAAACTCACCTGCCCAGATGATGAGCGTCTCTTCGAACAGCCCCCGGGATTTAAGATCCTTGATGAGACCGGCCAGTGGCTGGTCCACCTGATAGCCCATCGCCCCGTGGCCTTCAAAGATCTTGCCGTGCTGATCCCAAGGATTGGCAGCGTTGCCCGCACCAATGCCTTTGTTGAGGCAGGTGAGCTCAATGAACCTCACCCCGCGCTCCACCAGACGGCGGGCAAGAAGGCACTGCTTGGCATACCCGGCTTTTTCCTTGTCGGCGGAGTCGAGTCCGTACAGCTTTTTTGTCGCTTCGGACTCATCGGAAAGGTCGCACAGTCCGGGCACCGCACTCTGCATGCGATAGGCCATCTCATAGTTGCGGATGGCGGCCTCGACCTGCGCGTCCTGCTGGGTCGTTTCCAAGAACCGATGATCCAGCTTGCTGATCAGCCCCAGACGGCGGCGCTGGGCAGCATCAAGCTCCCGCGGCTTGACGTTGCTGAGGGGCTCGTCGGCATCAGGATTGATGAAGGAAGCCTGGTTCACCGCAGGCAGGAAGCCGCTGCCAAACAGGCCCACCCCACCGTGGGGCACATTGCCATGGCTGAGGACCACAAACCCCGGCAGGTCGTTGGCTTCACTGCCCAGCCCGTAGGTGAACCATGCGCCGGCACTGGGAAATCCGCTGAAGGGCTGGGTGCAATGAAAGAAGTAGTTGCCTTGGGCGTGCTCGTTCACCTTGCTGGTCATGGAGCGAATCACCGCCAGATCGTCCGCACACTCCCCGATGCAGGGGAACATGCTGCTCACCGGGATGCCGCTCTGGCCGTAGCGTTTGAACTCAAACGGGCTGGCCATGATGTTCCCGTTGTTGTTGAACATCGTGGGCTTCACCGGCACCGGCATGGGCTGGCCATGCCGCTTGGCGAGCTCCGGCTTCGGATCAAAGGAGTCCACATGCGAGACCCCGCCGCTCATGTAGGCAAAGATGATGCTCTTCACCTTGGGCCGATAGCCAGAAGGACGGGCAGCAAAGGGATCCGCCAGCCCTGCGTAACTGCGTTCCGCCATGAGCGCCGAAAGAGCCGTCATGCCAAACCCCGTGGAGGCACGGGCGAGCATCTGGCGTCGGGAGAAGAGTTGTGGGGACATCAGGGGTTAGAGGAGATGAGGGTTAAACCACAGAGGCACAGAGAACACAGAGGAATGAATGATTTGCCGTGCTATCTCAGATAAATGAACTCCTTCAGAGCGAACACCGCCTGCAAGTAGTCCTTCCACACCGCTTCAGTGTCCTCTCCAGCGAAGTAATCTTTGGCCACCTGCTGTTCCTCTGGCGTAGGGGGTCTGCCGAGAGCGGTCGCGTAAACGGTCGCCACCTTGGCTTCAAGCGTTGCTCCGGCTTCGGGACGGGCCATCTGACGGGACCAGACGAGGGCCAGATCAATGACGAAGCGGTCGTTCATCATGGTCAGGCTCTGAGCGGGGATGTTGGTGGCATCGCGCTGACCGCGCGTGGTGGTGGGCTTGGGCCGGTCAAACACCTCCAGGAAGGCATGGGGAGCGGTGCGGCGCTCGCGCAGGTAGAGGCTGCGACGCTTTTGGGCATCGCCCACCGGCTCGCCGTAAAGGGTTTCACTCAATGCTCCGGAAACGCGGAGCATGGCATCGCGGATCATTTCCGCCTCCAGACGACGAACCCTGGCGCGGCTGAACCACTGATTGGCGGCGTCTCGTTTCACGGTTTCCGCCGGGGCCTCGCTGCTCTGCTGCCAGGTCTGCGAGGCGAGGAGGAAGCGGATCATCTGTTTGACCGATCCGCCCTCTTCCTCGAACCGTGTCGCCAGATAGTCCAGAAGTTCCGGATGAGTCGGCTTGTCGCCGAGGCGGCCAAAGTTGTCCACCGTCCCCACGAGCCCCTGGCCGAAGAGCCAGTACCAGATGCGATTGACCATGACACGGTCCAGCAGCGGGTTCTCCTGGTTGGTCATGGCGGCGGCGAGTTGCCGACGACCGCTCCCCTGATCTTCGCAATTAGCACCTCCCAGGGCGCTCAGGAAACCACGGTGCACCAGGTCTGACGGCTTAAGGTGATCTCCACGAACCATCAAGGGGGCGTTGTAACCATCTGCCTCTACCGGCCCGGGAGCCCGCTGAGGAACGGGCACCTCCGCCTCCAGCTTGCGATACTGCCGCACCAGCTCCGCCAGTTTGGGGGAAGAGTCAGCCGTCACCGGCACCAGGCCACGACGAACGAAGTCATTCAGATAGGCCAGCTGCTCGGGACTGATGCGCCCCTCCTTCCAGGCGACGACGGCGTCTGCCAGAGACTTGCCCATGAGCTGAGCCAGCCCACGAGCATCGGCGGGAGCGGGGCTCCCTAAGATGCCCGTCAAAGCCAGGGGCAACTCCCGGGGCGGATCATTCACGCCCGGTTTGTTGAGGACGATTCCCGCCACGCCGAACCATGAACGGCCGTCATACTCTTTTGGCTTCTGCCCTTTTTTGGGAGCCTGAGTGGAAGGAGGTTGCGGGCGGGTGGAGTCATCCCTTGTGCCGAGTTCCACGTACGCCTGCGCCCCTTTCCGGTAGCTGGTGTCCAGTTTCAACCAGCGCAGGGGCTCCGCTGCCGGGCGATACTGCGGGTAGGTGTTATTGTTTCCTAGAGGGTAGTTGTCCACCATGACGCGAACACCTCCCCCTTCGTCACCCGTGAGCTGCAGGCTGAGGGCCTCAGTATCCATCTTGAAGAAGGGAGACACCAGCAGGCCCGCGTGGCGGGCGGACAAGAGGGAACTATACACCCCGGCAGGCAGCAACCCATCCACCACTGCATTCCCATCGGCCTGAACCATGAACTCCCCTGCACGCGCAGGCTGGGGCGGCAGGCCCGTCCCTTTGCGGAACCAGCGGGAGTAGTCCTCCCCTTTGGACACATCCCAGAGGGTGGTGAAATTCTCCGCATTGAAACGACGACGCTCATCCAGATCCCGCGACCAGGTGGCCGCGAAGTCGCCCCACACCTTGCTGAACGACTTCCCCTGGCGGTCCTTCAGCTTTGCCCAGGGATAGAGGGCATCGCTCGCATTCTTCGCCGCACTGGAGAGCGCATCCCTCCAGGCATTGCGGGTGGGATTCTCTTCATCCTCCTTCTCTGCAAGCTTGAGGGCCTTTGTAAGCCTCTCGAACTCCGACTTCTCCCTATCCGACATGGCTGCCAGAAGTTCCTGCTCTGGCACGGCAACGGTGCCCACTTGGAAAGAGGCAGCCACTTCTGCGGGAGACAAAGCCCGATCATAGAGGCGGGCTTCCTCGATCTCCCCAGCCAGCAGCGCGTTCCCACCGCCCAGATGTCTTCGCCCCAACAGAAGATGGGCACCGCCGGGACCATAGGTTTGAATCTCCTCTTCGGACTGATAGGGCTGGCCGTAGGGCACGCCGTTGCGATAGATGGCCACCACATTGTCCGCACTGTAGGTGATCGCGATGTGCACGAACTGGTCCTTGGGCGTCATCTCCACAGGACCGCCCACATCCTTGGTGCGACGGTGAAAGTCACTTCCCGAGATCCATTCCCGGGGCTCTTTCTCACCGAAGACGATCCCATCAAACACATCCCCTCTTTCGGACTCAATCGACACCACTCCTCCGCCCCGCTGTTCGGTGTTGTCGAGCCGGACCCAGGCCTCCAGCGTCCTTGCCCGAATCGCCTTCCCCAGCGGGGCCGTTCTGACATAGGCGTCCTGCCCATTGAGCACGAGCCGACCGTTGCGCACCACTGCGCCGCCCACCAGTTCTCCATCCAGTCCGCCCATCTGGTCGCGGGCATCCCCTTCAAAGTTCCAACAGGCCATCGGGTCCGAGACTCGGGCATCCTTCACCACGCTCCCTTTTCGTGCCAGGGCGACGGCGCGGGCTCGTGATCTCAGATCCGCGAGCGACGCCTCCATTTCTCCTCGAACTCCAGCATTGCCTTCCAGACCAGCCGGATTGAGCAACTGGGCCGGCAGCGTCTCTGCCGACTTCAGCCACAGTCCCGCCAGCTCAGCCTTGATCTGGCCCTTCAGCCGGGTCAGCTCCTCGCGGTGCACATCGAGCTTGGCAGGAGGATCCAGCACCACCTGCGCCGGGCGTGTGCTGGCGAGGATGCCGTACAGAGCGTAAAAGTCTTTCTGGCTGATGGCATCAAACTTGTGATCGTGGCAGCGTGCACAACTCACGGTCAATCCCAGGAACGTCTTGGAGAGCACATCGATCTGGTTGTCCACCGTCTTCACCTGCTCATCCAGGGAGTCCACTGGCTGGAAGCCGTGCTCCATGAGCCGGAGATTGGCGGATCCCAGCAGGGCCTCGTTCACCCCCAGCGCTTCATTCCAGCGGGGTTTCAGGAGATCACCCGCAATGTGCTCCTGCACGAACTGGCGGTAGGGCAGGTCGGAGTTGAAGGCACGAACGAGATAGTCCCGGTACATCCAGGCACCCGGAATGGCCGGATCCCCCTCACTGCCATGGGTCTCGGCATAGCGCATGAGATCCATCCAGTGACGCGCCCAGGTTTCACCAAAGGTGGGGAGTTCCAGGTAATAATCAACCAGCCGGCCCCAGGCATCCGGCGAGGTGTCAGCCAGAAACTTCTCCACCTCCTCAGCCTTGGGAGGCAGACCCGTCAGGGCAAAGCTGAGCCGACGGATCAGCAGATGGCGGTCCGCGCTCGGCGCAGGCTGCAGCCCCTGCTCTGCCAGCCGGGCCTGGATGAAGCGGTCCACCGGATGCTCGGCCGTGCCGCTCGGCGGCACCACATTGTGGTTCACCGGCTGAAGGCTCCACCACTGCTTGCGCAGGGCAAAGATCTGGTCCCACGACACCGGTTGCGCCCCTTCCGCCACCGCAGGCTTGTCGCGAGGATCTGGCGCGCCCATGTTCACCCACTCCACAAAGTGTTTGAGGGCAGACGCATCCAGCTTGGCACCGTCTTTGGGCATGTGCAGGTCGGGATCCTTGTGGGTGTGCGCCAGCGTCTGAATCAAGAGGCTGTTTTGAGCATCACCGGGAATCAACGACGGGCCGTTCTCGCCGCCCTTGAGAAGACCGTCCCGTGAATCCACCACCAGCCCGCCCTTCTTCTTGCTGCCGGCGTGGCAGTCATAGCATTCCGCCACCAGCACCGGGCGAATGTGCGCTTCAAAATAGTCGCGCCCTTCCGGGGTGATCTCGGCAGCCCGGGCAGAGCCAACACCCAGCAAGTTGGGAAGAGAGGTCGCCAGAAGGACGGAGGCGATGGAAGTGACCTTGTTCATGGTTCTCCAGGTGAAGTACAGACTCCGGCTCAACCGAAATAGTTCAGTGCCGCCTCACGGGCGGCCTCCATCATGACGGCTCCAAACTCTGCGAACCGATGCGCGGGAATTCGGGCGGAAGGGCCTGCAATCGTAATCGCAGCCACCGGGTAACCATGGCGGTCCTTCACCGATGCCGCCACGCAGTGGATGCCTTCGAAATGCTCCCCCTCGTCCACCGCATAGCCTGCTGACTGAATTCTCCGGCACTCATCCTGGAGCCCCTTCTTGGTGGTGATACTGCGAACTGTGTGCCTCTCGAGTTTCAGTTCCTGGATGATCTTTGCCTGCTCCCCCGTCGGGAGACTCGCCAGCAGGGCCTTGCCGGGCGCGCAACAGTGCAAGGGCGGGCGGGAGCCGAGATCTACGATGTACTTGAACGGATGCGTGGAGGGCAACTGCTCCACCATGACGCTCTCGCTTCCGGCCAGACAACACAACTGCACCGTCTCACCCGTACGGCGAAGCACCTCACGCATCGGGGCCATACAGCACTCCACCAAGGCCCGCCCCTCGTGCTTGGGCTGGGCGAGCAGGAGCAGCTTTCGCGTCAAACTGAAGCGACGCGACGGCTCCTCTCGCCGCACATAGCCGGACTCTTCCAGGACTCCGGTCAGACGGAAAATGGAGGCGGGAGAGAGACTGAGCGCGCTGCTAAGTTCTGAGAGCGTGGCCCCTTCCTCCCGGCAGGCCAGAAACTCCAGAATGTTCAGCCCCCGTTGCAGCGCAGGAGCTTGAGATTCTGATCCTGCCGGCTCAAGGGCAGAAACTTCCTCCGACCCGCGAGTGGAGGAGCGGGAGGCTGCTGGGGTAGAGCGGGTTCCGTTTTTCATAGACGTAAATCATTACGCAGATGAAAAACCGATCTTTCAAGCTTAAAACTCCTCAATCAAATGGACCCAGGTTCGCTTTGATCCCCGGCGGCAGCGTGGCATCTTGTATTCCCCTACAAAAAAACACCCCTGCAATTGCCATGGACCACCTTGAAGTGACGGTCACTCCGACCTATCTCGCGCCATCGGAAGCCGACGACTTGTTTCACGCCCTCACGACCCAGATCATCTGGGACGAGCGCATGAAGTCCCGGAAGACAGCCTGCTTTGGCCAGACCTACGACGACTCCGGCATCGCCTATGAAGAGGTGCTCATGCACCCTCTCCTGGCGCTCCTCTGCCAGAAGCTAACCGCGACACTCGGTTTCGCCCCGACGAACTGTCTCATCAATTACTACGAGAATGGACGCTCCAGCATGGGGTTTCACTCTGACGCCACCTACAATCTCGCTGCAGGCACCGGAGTGGCGATCATTTCACTTGGAGCCGAACGTGTCCTGACCTTCCGCAGCAAAACAACGCCCCATCTGGAACATGCGTTCTCGTTGCCATCGGGCTCACTGCTCTACATGACGCAGGCCACCCAGGACCACTGGATGCACGCGGTCAAGAAGACCGACACTGATGATGCCCGCATCAGCCTGACCTTCCGCCACATCCTGAAGCCCGCTGAGCTGGCAGCGAGGCAAACGGCAGCCAGATAATCAGGAAACAACTTCCATCACCTCATTTCACAAAAAAAATGCCGGCGGACATCCATCCGCCGGCATCCACGAAATTTCTCCGGCCAGAACGCGCTACTTCCTGCCGCTCACCAGGCGGAAGCCCAGGAGCAGGATCAAGGAGCCAATGATGGCGATGCCCAGGCTGCGGAAGTCAAAGGCGTTGACGTCGCCCCACCCAAAGAGGGTCGAGCCCAGCCAGCCGCCGACGATGCCGCCGGCAATCCCCAGCACGGAGGTGAGAATACAGCCGCCCTTTTGATCGCCCGGCATGATGAGCTTGGCGAGTGCGCCTGCGATGAGGCCGAGAATGATCCAGGAAAGAATGCCCATATAGGTGTGCAGTTAGAGGTTATGCTTGTTTGGTTGGATGTGGTTTCACTGATTGATCCAAGCCACTGGCGTCCGAACCGGCGGCTCTGGAAATGATTGCGCCATGCAACTTCTGATATCGTTTTTCCCCAAGCGTTCATTCATTTGTCGCTCGGGACACCCAGTTCAGAGGGTGTTTCTGGGCACGCTGAGGAAAGCCGCCGCTGTGAGCACCAGGAAGACGAAGCAGAGGATTTTTGCCACCCACGCTGCTGCTCCGGCGATGCCAGCAAAGCCGATCACCGCGGCGACGACCGCGATGATCAGGAAAAGCAGGGCGTAGGGGAGCATGGGGAATAGATGAGGTAAGCTGTGTTTCATGGCTGTCCGAGGGAGTGAGAGTTTAAGATGCGACCTCTTAACTTGGGACGTCCATTCTGGAGGAAGGGGTACTGGGCGCCCCAATGCCGGGGGTCGGGGTTGGCTTAAATGCGGGATCTGCCGCCTCATGATTGATGCCGGGCGTGAACCAGCCGCCGTTGGCGATGTAACTCAGGTCCTTGTCGTCTTGGAACGCCTGCTCTAGCAGGTGCTGCAGAATTTCAGCCACTTCACCCAGCTTTAAGCAGCGGGCAAAGGCCCTGGCCGTGCCAAAACCCGCGATTTCATAGTGGGCGATGCGTTGCGCATTGGAGATGAGCGAGGCATCAAGCGTTGCGGAGTCACCCCAATCTGAAGAAGTGTCCTTGGCCTCACGAACCAGACCCTTCATCGCCTCACAAGTCACCCCTTCGGCGGACACTTCGAGGATTCGGCAAGCGTGAGCCACCTCTTCAGCGGTGCTCAGCACTCTGTCCGAGATTTCACTCAGCTTGTCCTTCAGATGCGAGGAAGTTGCTTTCGCCACCATCTCCGGAAGCTGCGAGCCGTATTGCTTTTCAGCATCATGCAAGTCACGCAGTTGTTCGCACAACAGGTCCTTCAGATTGAAGAAGGGCCGGGAAATCTGGATGGGAGTCATGTTGAGGTGGATCAAAAGGGTTTTGACTCCCTAAGGCGCATTCCTCGTGCCACCCACCTAACTCGAAATGCAACTCGTTCATTATGAGCATGAAACACATCTCCACACTTCAACGACACTACACTCAACGCCCAAAATTCAGACACGATTTTGCAAGATCCCCTGCCCTCCGCGATGCTTTTTGCAAGGCGAGGAAAACACCGCTTGCAGGATCAGGGTAGCAGGCGTGACACTCACCTGGGTCTCATGCGGTTTCAAAGACAGCCAACCAAGGGTTTTATCGCCTTCGTCGCGGGTGCGATGGCGGTCACCTCCCTCATCTTCACGGCCGTCACTTGGTCCAAGATGAATGCCAGCATCGATGCGAGCCAGCATGCGATGCTCATGAAGGCCGGATGGGAACGCACTTTTTCCGCCATCAAGGACGCCGAGACAGGTCAAAGGGGATTTCAGATCACCGGAGATGAAACTTACCTAGAGCCCTTCCAGAGGAGTGTGGTGGCCGTCCCCAGAGATCTGGATGAACTGGTGGCGGCGGATCAAACGGAGTCAGTCTCCAGCGGCGACGTGAGCAGCATCCGTCGCCTGGTGGATGAGATGTTTGCGGAACTGCGGGAAGCGATCAGTATCCGCAAGCGGGAAGGCCCTGGGCCAGCCCAGGAGTTCATCTCCGCGGGCAGGGGAAAGCGCATCATGGATGAACTCCGCGGGCGGGTCGAGGCGGTAACATCCCGACTGGATGGGATCATCGTTCAAAAAAACGCCGTAATGCGGCAAGATCAGAAGTGGGGACTGATCAGCGCCACCGGCTCCGGGGTGGTCGCACTGGGAGCGGGTGCTCTGGCGTTGATGCTTTTCCGGGAATCTCTCAAACAACTGCGGCGGGAAGAGCGGCTGGCCGCCGCGAAAGTGCGGGCCGAGCAATCCGAAAAGGAGAAGAGCATCTTCCTCGCCACGATGAGCCACGAGATCCGCACGCCCATGAACGCGATTCTCGGTTTCAGCGAACTGCTGGCCAATGAGGCGAAGTCTGACCAGGAGAAGCGGCATGCGGAAACCATCTTGGTCAGCGGGCGGGCCCTGCTGCAAATCATCAATGACATCCTGGACCTCTCCAAGATCGAGGCGGGCATGCTCCAAATTTCCTCGGACCCTTGTGATGTGCGGGACGTGGTGCGCTTCGTTCAGCAGATGTTTGCCCGGCAGGCCATTGAACGCGGCCTGGAACTGCACGCCGAGATCTCCCCAAATGTGCCCAACTCCCTGCTGATCGACAGCATCCGGCTCCGGCAGATCCTGGTGAATGTGGTGGGGAACTCGCTCAAGTTCACCGAACGTGGCGGAGTGACGGTGCGCCTGCACGGCGAGCGAGACACCCAACACCGCAGCCGCATGCTGCTGACGGTGGAAGTGGAGGATACCGGCGTCGGCATCCCTCGCGAGATGCAAGCGGAAGTCTTCCGACCCTTCGTTCAAGTGAACGGAGGAACAAAGTCCCAAACCCGCGGCACCGGGCTGGGGCTGGCCATTGTGAAACGGCTGTCCGATCTGATGGGAGGCCGCATCCTTCTGGACAGCCAGCCGGGTCGCGGCACGATCTTCCGCTTTGAGTTCCCCCATGTGGAGATCTCGGCGCGCCTTCCCGAGAGCCAGACCAAGGAGCACCTCGCGGTGGATTTCAACAAGCTGAAGCCCTCCAAAATCCTGGCGGTGGATGACAATCCTACGAACCGCAGCCTGGTCGCGGATATCTTCGCCAGCACCCACCACAAGATCCTCCTCGCCTCCAGCGGAGCAGAGGCGATCAAGACGGCCGCGGCCGAGAAGCCAGATGTGGTGCTGATGGACATCCGCATGCCAGAAATGGATGGTCGAGAGGCCATGCGACTCATCCGCCAGCAACCTGACCTGGAACTGCTGCCCCTGGTGGCAGTCACAGCCTCAAGCCTGTCGCATGAAGAGCAGGCCCTCCGCCGCTCATTCGACGGGTACATCCGCAAGCCCTTCTCCCTTGCAGAGCTCTACCGTGAGCTGGCGCAGTTCATCCCGCAACACACCACCATGGATTCCATCCTGGGCGTCGCAGAGGTGGCCAAGCCTGCTTCAGATGAGATTGCCGCGCGCTGGCGGGAGTTGCTGCCACGCTTGAAGGAGCTGGAAAAGAATGTGTGGCCCGGCGTCATGCAAGGCATGGCGATGTCTGATGTTCAAAGTTTTTCCAACCAGCTTGCAGGTCTCGCACGATCTTCCTCATGTCCCCCGCTGGAACTCTATGCTCAGAAGTTGATGGAAGCCGCCGAGGCCTTTGCCCTGGCTGCGCTGGAAAATCAGCTTGGGCAATTTCCGACCCTTACCGCCCAATTGACCTCAGCATCCGTATCTGACTCCGACTCCGCCTCTCCAGCATGACCCCCACAGTCTTTAAGGACACCATCCTGATCATCGACGACCAGGAACAAAATCTTCAAATCGTAGGAACCATCCTTTCCATGATGGACTACGACATCATTCCTGCGCTGAGTGGGGAGCAAGCTTTCAAGCGCTTGGGCGTACGCAAGCCCGATCTGATCCTGCTGGACGTGATGATGCCGGAAATGGACGGTTTGGAGGTGTGCCGCCGCTTGCAGGCCAACCCTGACTGGTCTGGCATCCCGGTCATCTTCCTCTCCGCCGCCGACGATAAGAACCTCATCGTGCAGGCGCTGGAAACCGGGGGCGTGGATTATGTGACGAAGCCCTTCAACCGGGCGGAACTTCTCTCCCGTGTGCGCACCCATCTGGCGCTTAAACACGCCCGAGACGATTTGCGCCTGCTGGCAGAGGACAAGGACGAACTGCTGGGCATCCTGGCCCACGACTTAAAGAACCACCTCGCGGGCATGAAGCTGAGCACGAAGCTGCTTCAAGACCGCGTGTCTGAACTGCCGCCCCGCAGCGCCCGGCTGGTGGACAACATCCATGATTCCACGGAGCGCATGCTCGTGTTCGTGAAGGAATTCCTCGCCAACCAGCTGGCAGAGAACCTGAAGGTGGATCCGACGCCGATCGACCTGAAAGAGATTCTCACCTCCGTGGGAGCCCGGCACGAACCGATCGCCGCCGCCAAGCAGATTAATATTGTGCTCGAGCTGGCTCAACGCCCTGTGATGATCAAGGGTGACCACGAAATGCTTGAGCAAGCGATGGAGAACGTGGTCTCCAATGCCATCAAATTCTCCCCAATGGGGACCACGGTCACCCTCAGAGCCATGACGGGAACCACTGGATTCGCCGTGTGCGAAGTGGCCGACCAAGGACCCGGCTTCACCGAGGAGGACATGTCCCGCATGTTCCGGCGCTATGGCCGGCTCAGCGCCCGGCCCACCGGCGGAGAGCCTTCCACAGGGTTGGGACTTTCCATCGTGAAACGCCTCATCGAACGCATGGGCGGCACGATCCGAATGATCAGCGGCCCCGGGGAAGGGGCCGTGTTTTCCCTCCAGCTGCCGCTGGCTATTCCTGAAACCTTGGAGCAAACTCCGGAACCCCCATCGCCCGCCGCCAACCTGACCCGATAAAAAGCAGAGAGACAACCGCACATGGACATCCTCGTCATTGATGATGAAAAACTCATCCGCGAAGCCACGATGCAGATCGTGGAGGACGCGGGCCACTATGCGGAAAGCGCCCAGGACAGCGCCACCGCCCTGGAAGCCATCAAGGAGTCCACTTTCGATCTGGTCCTGCTCGATGTGAATCTGGGCCGCGAGTACGGTCTGGACATTCTGGACGAAATTCTCAAGCGGAATCCGCAACTGCCCGTGGTCGTCTTCACTGCGGCAGCCAACATCAGCCTGGCCGTGGAAGCGATGCGCCGGGGTGCGCTGGACTTTCTGGAGAAGCCCTTCACCGGCACCCAACTGGGGCTGGTGATCACCCGCGCGCAGAAACACCGCAAGCTGGCCGAGCGAGTGGTGGAACTGCAGACCCAGGTGGCAAGCCACAGCCCGGAGCCGGTGTTTGACTCGTCCAATCCAGCGGTGAAGGACACGCTCGACGTCCTTTTCCGCGCGGCCCCCACTCCCGCCTCCATCCTCATCCTGGGCGAGAGCGGCACGGGCAAAAGCGTGGTGGCACGCGCAGTGCATCACCGCAGCGACCGGGCGAGCAAACCTTTCATCACCGTGAACTGCCCCAGCCTCTCGAAGGAGCTGCTGGAGAGCGAACTCTTTGGCCACACGCGTGGATCCTTCACCGGCGCGGTGAAGGACCAGTGGGGCAAGGTCAAGGCTGCGGAAGGCGGCACCCTTTTCCTGGATGAGATCGGGGAGCTGCCTCTGGAGATCCAGCCCAAGCTGCTCCGACTCCTGCAAGATCGCGAATACGAGCGCCTGGGGGAAAACACCATCCGGCAGGCCAACGTCCGCATCATCGCCGCCACCAACCGTGACCTTACCAAGGCAGTGGCGGACGGCACCTTCCGCGAGGACCTTTACTACCGCCTGAACGTCATCACCGTGACCATGCCGCCGCTGCGCCAGCGTCAGCAGGATGTGATGCGCTTTTCCGAAGAGTACCTCAAGTTCTTCGCAAAACAATGTGCCCGCCCCCTTCCGGCCTTTTCAGAGGAGGCGCGCCGGCGGGTCATGGCCTACCCCTGGCCTGGTAATCTCCGCGAACTTCGCAACGTCATTGAACGTGTCGTCATCTTGGCGGCGAGCCGGGAAATCAAGGCTACGGACCTGCCCGCCACGCTGAATGGGAGCGCCGTAGCGGAGACGTCCCCAGACGGCCCCAACAAAGGCGACTGGGTAAGCCTGGAGGAGCTGGAGGCCGCCCACATCAAGGCCATCCTGAGCAGAACCCAAAGCCTCGCGGAAGCCGCATCCGTGCTCGGCATCGATCAGGCCACGCTCTACCGCAAGCGCAAGAAGCTGGGCCTAGATGCCGAGTAGCCCCGGCTGTGGTGGTTGCATTAACACCTCGAACTCCCGTTGTGGATTTCGAGGTTTTTTCTTTTGGGGAGCAGGCTCGCCTTGATCGGCCTCCACCCCCTAAGAAACTTGGCATCTCAGCCACCGATCCCTGAGTGAGGCATCAGGTGTTCATGCATTCTGCAAACGAAAAACACCAGTTCGCGATGCAGGATGCAACCTCAAGCCCGGCAACCCTGCCGGGCGCAAAGGTGTTTTTCACTGATGCTCAACTACTTACACTGACCTAGATGACGTGGCACAGCCCGTGCGACTTAGGAACTCGCTATGAATACCACACCTTCAGTCATCAAATTCCCCTCTCCAACCCCGGTCGTGAAGCGCCCCTTCACGAAGGCAGCCATCCTGATCGGCACCCTGGCCGTGGCCGGTAGCATGGTCTCCTGCAACACGGTGGCCGGGCTGGGGCGTGACACCCAAAAGGTCGGAAACAAGATCGAGGAGAAGGCTCACGAAGTCGCCCGTTGATCTTGACCGCCCTCACCGCCCCCAGCGCTTCAAAAAAACCCCGCTTTCATCCTTTGCCATGACCCCGGCACCAGCCCTTGTCCTCTACCCTGAAAACATCCTCCGGGATGTGCGGCATGCCCAGCATCGCCTGACCCGGCTGACCCACCACCGGGTGCTCGATCACCTGCGTCCCGTGGTCCACTCCGCCGCGGCTGTCACCCGCGAGGCCCTGAATGGCGCAGGCCGTCCCGCATCCTGGGCTGTCTCCAACCCGCTCACCGCTGTCAGTCTGGCATTGGGCGCGGGCGTCTTGGTCGCCGCCACCATTCGTGTCCGTCACCAACAGACGAACGGCTGATTCCGTTCCCAGCATGTCCCCCTCATGCAGTCTCCCCCACACTCCGACCCGGAGAAGAGCTCCGCGGGCGTTACCGGCACATTGCGGCGACTTCTAGCTGCAGCCGTGATGTACCTGGAGGCCCGGTTTCGCCTGGCCTGTATGGAGGGGGGAGGCGCCTTCAAGCTGCTCGCCGCCGTGATCGTGGCGGGACTGACCAGTCTGCTCTTCGTCGCCATCGCCTATGTGCTGCTCATGTTTGCCCTGGTGGGCTGGGTGGCGGCCCACTGGTGGCAGGGCGACCTCGCCCCCGCGGCAACCGTCGTGGCGGCAGCCCATCTCGTTGGCGCAGCTGGCCTGGCCTTCTGGGTGGTCCGCGCCCTCTCCACCTCGAGCAAGACGCTCTTCCACGCCACCCGGCATGAATTCCAACAAGACAAGCTATGGCTCACCAGCTCCCAGTCGAACTCCAGAAACTAAGACGTCAACTCGAAGCCAGCCGGTGGGATCTGCGCTGCGCAGTGGACGATCTGGAACATTCCTTGAACCTGCCTTCCCGGGCCCGTGAGGCCATCGCCTCCCATCCGATGCGCTACGCCCTGTACGCTCTGGCAGGAGGAGCGCTGGCCAGCAGGGTGATCCCGATGGTGTTCCGCATGGCCCGGCCCACCATGAGCGCCAAGATGCTGCGCACGATGCTCCAGGCGGTGGTCCCCCTGGCAGCGCCTTACGTCCTGCAGCGACTGTCACAGATGGCCCCCACCCCGTCCCTCCCTGTCCCCGGCACTCCGGCAGTCGGCAGTTGAAGATTGCCCGATTCCAGATTTTCTGCGACACTGGTTCTCCCCTAGCGCCGTGAACTCAACTGAACCGCTTCCCAAGAAGAAACGGCGGCTGCGCCGATTCCTCATCGGGAGCCTTGTGTTCCTGCTTCTCCTGGCTGGCGGCGTATGGCTGGGCCGACAGTGGATTGGCGACATTCTGGCGGCCGAAGCCAACTCCCGCCTGGATGATGCTGGTGTTTACATGACCTGGGAGGATGCCAACTGGATCCCCGGTCCAGGAGTCAGCCTCACCAATGTGACGCTCTATCGCGACGACGCCAAAACAGACGCGGCGGTCAAGGTGTCCCACCTCAGCCTGGTGAAAGACAGCCCGGGCTGGCGCAACTGGAATGCGGGAAGATTCACCACCAAGAAAGCCCACCTTGAGCTACTGGAGGGCGAAACCCGCATGCAGGTGGAGGACTTCGGGATCGACCTGAATGTACGCCAGGACCGGGTGGAGCTGGTGCGAGCCCAAGGCCTGATGGAAGGGTGGAACGCTCTGATCACCGGGGAGTATGCCTGGACCTCCAAAGCAGATCTGGCCCCTGAAGAGCAGGCCAAGCAACCACCGCGGGAGAAGGGACAGGCTCTGAAGTCTGCCCTGCGTTTCCGCTGGCTGGCTCCGACGCAGAAGTACATCAAGATCGTTTCCAAGAACCAACCGCCCGAGGCCAGGCTCGACTTCCGCAAAGCCCAGCCGGAAGACCGGGTCAAAATGAACCTCGAACTCAGCGGCGGTGACTTCACCTGGAGAGGCATCCATCTCACAGAGGCAGCGGCCAAGATCGACACCGCTGCCGAAGGCGACCCATGGTCCCGGATCGAGATCCCTTTGCTCCAGCTCTCCAGCGGCGGCGGCACGGCCACCATGTCTGGGCATGTGGACCCCGGCCAGGAGCACATCCTGATCAAGCAACTGGACTCCTCCCTGGACCTGCCCGCGGTGATCCGCCAGCTCTCTCCCAATGCCGTGCACCTGCAGAAGCTTCGCTCGGAGGGCACTTGGAAACTTACCGGCACCGGCCTGCTGCCGTTTTCTGATCCAGGGGCCCTGGAGTGGCACGGCCACCTTGAATTGGAAGGACACCTGGCCTGGGCACTGGAGTCCGGCACCATTCATCTGGACAACCTGCGTTCTGATCTCGCGCTGAAAGATCGACGGGCCTCGCTCAAGGATGTGAAGGCCACGCTCTGGGGCGGCACCCTCTCCACTGACGAGCTCGACCTGGACTACTCCCAACCTGCTACCAGCTTCAAAACCAGCGCCCGTCTTGCGGGTGCCAATCTAGATGTGGTGATGCGCAGCTTTGGCAGCACGGAACCTCGCCAGGGCACGGTGACGGGCACCTTTTCCGGCGGCGGCGTGATGACACCATCTGGGGTGAAGGGCTCAGGCTCTATCGTCATCACTCAGGCGCGTTTCTATCAGGTCCCCTTCCTGGGAGCCTTGCACTTGTTGATCAATCCCCTGCAACCCGAATTTGGCAAAGATGTGGCCTCCCGCCTGGATGCCAGCTATCACCTGGGTGGAGGCACCCTGGTCTTTGACCAGCTCGACCTCTCCAGCAACACGACCAAGGTGGATGCCAAGGGCTCGATCAATCTGGAATCCAAGTACGCCCAGTTTGAAGCGCAAGCCCGGCTCAAAGGGCTGGTGCTGAAACTGGCCACCGGTGCCTTCAGTGAACTGCTCTCCTTTGAAGGGGCGGGCACGCTGCCAAACCTGAAGTGGCAGCTGAAGTTTGCTCCGGGGACACAGATTGTGAAGGGAACGGTGGACGCTGCCACAGGCATTCTCAAGGAAGGTGCCAAGATCGGCGTGGAGGGGGTGAAAGTAGGAGCAGGGGCCGCTGAAGGCATCCTGGAAGGCACGGGCAAGGCCGCCAAGGAGATCTTCAAACTGCCCGGGCGCTTGATCCCGGGCAGGAAGTAGCCAGCGTTGAGTTCGACTGGCGAACTCAACCTCTACACCTTCACCGCACCCGGGGTGGCGGAACCCATCTCGAACATGAACCGCTGACCGCGGGAGATCTGGTCGTGGATGACATACCAGAGCAGGAAGGCCAGCACCAGGGACACCAGCTTGGCCTCCCAGTCGCGAGTAAACCAGAGTTTGATGCGAGCAACCGTGGCTTTGACGTCAGCGATGGTGACTCCCTCCTGTTTGCCAGGTGTAGCCTCCTCCTCATCGTCGTCGCCGAACATGAGGATCTGCTGGAGCCGGGTACGGAGTTCGTTGGCCTCCAGGTCATGCTCCAGCTTGCCTTTGTAGCAGAGGGAGAGCGACCCCGTTTCCTCACTCACCACCAGCGCGATGGCGTCCGTTTCCTCAGAGATGCCAATGCCGGCGCGATGGCGCAGCCCCACGCTGCGGTCGTTCAGATCCTTTTGAGTTACGGGGAAGACACACCCAGCAGCGATGATGCGGCCTTGATCCACGATCATGCCACCGTCATGCAGAGGGGTCTTGGGATGGAAGATGGTCCCCACCAGTTCCAACGACATCTTGGAATCCATGCCTACGCCGCTCTCGGCATAGGGTTTGAGCTCAATGCCACGCTGGAGGGCGAAGAGCGCGCCACAACGCTTGTGGGACAAGCTCACCATGGCCTCGATCAACTGGTCCACACTGGCCTCTTCCGTCGCATTGAACGAGAAGAACCGGTGTGAGCCCAACTCGGCCAGCACGCGGCGCAGCTCTGGCTGAAAGAGCACGACCAGACCCACCGCCAAGAAGACGGAGAACCGCTCCAGCAGCCAGTTCATGACCTGAAGCTCCAGCAACTGGGAAATCAGCGTCAGTCCGAGAAGCAGGACGAGCAGGCCGGTGAGGATGCGGGCGCCACGGGTAGCACGCAGGAACCTGTAACCATGATAAAGCAAGACGGCGAGAATCAGAATCTCCACCCCGTCTCTCCAGTGATCCTGGATGAAATTCCACATGGTTGGCGGAAACTAATGTGCAGCCCCGTCCGGCGCAAATGATTTGCTGCCAGCGTCCTACGGCAAAACGCAGCGGTACCCATGCTGCCGCAGCCAGGTGAGGAGTTTCTCCAGCACCTGAGGGGCCAGTCGCCCTCCTTGCCCGTCATCCCGCCCCTCATGCATGAGAAGAATGGCTCCCGGCTTCACCCCCGCGATCAGTCGGCTTAGGATGGCTTCCTGGTCCTTGATGACGCCATCCCGCCCCCGGCTGCTCCATCCCGCGAGACGCAAGCCCTGTCTCTCCACCTCAGCCTGGACCAGAGGATTTTTGAAACCTGCGGGAGCGCGGAACCAGCGCGGAGCTTCCCCACCCGACAGCTCCCCCAGCACATCCTGGCATGCCCCTACCTCGCGGGACACTGAGGAGGGCCCGAATGCCCAGAACCAGAACTGCACGTGATTCAGGGTATGGTTTCCCACGGTATGCCCCCGCCGCAGGACCTCACCCACCAGCTCAGGATGCTGGCGCGCCCGGGCACCGATGAAAAAGAAGGTGGCCCGGGCTCCAAATTGATCGAGCAGATCCAGCAACAGGGGTGTGTCCACAGGATCAGGGCCGTCATCGATGGTCAGCCACACTTCCTTGGCCTCCTCGTCATACGGCCGCTCATGCTGGCCATCTCGCGCTTCCTTCAAGGTGCAGACCACCTCCCCCAGCCAGTCGCAGGCAGGCCAGAGCGTGGGTACCAGCCAGAGGGCATGCGCACTCATCAGGATGGCCAGCGCCAGCCAGCCCTGCCCGCGCAGGAGCAAGACCAGAGCCACCACAGGAGCCACTGCATTCCAAAGGATGACTCCCCGTCGAAACTGACGCCGCAAATTCTTCACCACCTCTACCATGCCTCCTGCTGAGTCGCATCACAAGCAGCGGCTTGCACCAAAACTGGGCCAAAACAATTCGTCGCCATCACCCGCGACAAATGCTACCCATTTCCCATGAGCTTGTTCGTCGTCTATCTGAGCACCCAAGAGCAGCCGAAGATCCTTCGCGCTTTGAAGGCGGTGCCGGAAGAGGACCGCTTTGAGTTCATCGTCGAGGCAGGCGAAAACGTGGTGCTGCCCAAGTCAGACATCATCTGCTGGGAGGAGTACGCGGAGGGACAAACTGCCGCCATCCTCTCCCGCGAGGCGATGCTCGCCAAGCGGGCACTGGCCATGCGCCACGACGAGGAAGAGGATCTCTAGCCCGGATCGTGGCGCTTATCGATCAGCCTACGACTTCTTGGGCTGTTCCTTCACGACCTCCCCGCCGGAGGGCAGGCAGATCTTGTCGCGCACCTGCTCGAATGAGCGTCCCTGGCCCGAGGCGTGGATGAAGAGCTTCTGCTGACGGCGCTTCAAGTTCTTCAGCACGGCTTCCATCTGCTCGTCGTCCACCTCGTCCTGAAAGTCTGAGAACCAGTACAACGCATCCGCATCGCGCACTTCACGGATCAACAGGGAGACCCAGGCATACTGAATGCCCTGGCTCTTGATGAAATAGGTTTCGCCCCGAGTCGCCAGCACATCGTAAACTTCCTTTTCCGGGATCGGCTCAGGCTCGTCTTTCTTCTTGGGCGGCGGAGGCGGCATACCCGGCTTGGGAGCGGGCTGGTGACTCTTCCGCCAGAAGACCTCGAAGCTGCGCTCCTCATTCTTGGTGCTGGTGCGGGTGGACATGGCATCGTCATCCAGACGCACGCCCTTCTTCGGGCTCGCCACCCCGCAGCCGACATACAGCACGACCCGGCTGCCTGCCGCCACGCGATCGAGCTCCTTGATGACCTTCGTCAGGTGCGGGGTCATGGAACCGGACACATCCATGATCACGGCAATCTTCCGGGCCTTGATGCTCTGACCGAACATGATGATCGGCTTGAAGACGGCTCCGGAGTTGCCCCCCATCCCCTGCCCAGTGCCAAAGCCACCGCCAGCCCCGCTGCTGCCAAATCCTGCACTGCCCATGGTGCCTCCACCCATGATGCTGCTGAGCTCCGCCACGTCCATGGGCTCGGCCGGCATGTCCGGCAGGGCGATCGCGGCATTCGCGCTCGTGGAGACCACCTTCTGCATGGGCGTGCTCTTGTTCAGCAGGCTGCGCTTCTTCATCTGTACCGCCTTGGAGAGAGCCTGGTTGGCCTCCTGTCCCTGCTTGCTGCCCCCGCCGGGAAGGAAGTCCACTCTCTTCTCAGACTGGACGATGGTGGTGACCATGAGTGCCGCCACGGCCAAGATGCCGACGTGAATGAGAATACTGAGGATGAGCGAGCCCCCTCCCACCTTCCGCCAGGAGTTGTAAAAGAAACCCCGCCTGGGTGCCGGTGGCACCGATGTTGAGAGCAACAACGGACCGTGGTCCACGGAAACAACCACCGGCTGCACGGCAGGAGCAGCAGGCACAGGCATCGGGGCCGCCGGAGGGCTGGCGGTTTGCACCGGCTGGGAGGCTGTCCCGGGCTGCACGCCGGAGAGGCTCCCCTGGATGACGATCGGGGGCACTGGACCGGAGGCGGAGGGCCGTACGGGCGACGAGTTTGATTTGTCTGGATTCATGGAGGCGGTGTGGAGCGGAAGGCACAACACTCCTGGCAAACCACGTCGCCACGCCAGGAGATGGCTGAATAATGCAAATTCTATTCCAACCCAGATCTAACGTCCATGACAAGCTCATTGTTAGGCGTTTACAACCATACAATAACCTAACTAATGGACACTATTTATCCACTATCATTGTCCGATTGATACTAAAATATCCATTCGCTACCGACGGGGCTTTTTTCCGCTCTTCAGGCGCCGCTGCAAAAGCACGACCACTGCTGCCTCTTCCGGGCGCATTCGACGCAGCGAGGCATCAATGCCCTCCCGGATGCGCTGCGATACTGTGGAAATGGTGGCCCCGCTGAGATAGGAGTCCAGAATGCCGGGATGGATATAACACTTCCGGCACACCGCAGGAGTATTTCCCAGCATGGCGGCGACGGATTCCACCGCGGTGAGGATGTTCTTCTTCACCTGAGCCTCTGAGGTGCAGGCCTCCATTTCCCGGAGGGCGATGGCGGCCAGGACCGTGCCGGCCCAGGTGCGGAAGTCCTTGGCCGTGTATTCTCCTCCAGTGATCTGGCGCAGGTAGTCGTTGACCTCCTGAGATCCTACGTCCACCACCGCGCCGTCCTCGCCCTCGTACGCGAAGAGCTCCTGCCCCGGCATCTCCTGGCAGCGACTGACCACAGCGGCCAGCCGACGATCTTGGAGTGTTATGTCATGAACCCTGCCGCTCTTGCCACGGAATTTGAAAGTGATCTGCCCGCCTTTCACCTTTGCATGGCCGTTGCGCATCGTCGTGAGGCCGTAGGATTTATTGGTGCGGGCGTATTCATCGTTGCCAATGCGAATCAGCGTGGTCTCCAGCAGCTTCACCACTGCCGCCAGCACCTTGTTCCTGGGCATGCCGCTTGAGGCGAGATCTCGCCCGACCCGACGGCGGATCTTCGGCAGCATCCGGGCAAATCCCAGCACATGGCTGAACTTGTTGTCGTCCCGGTGGCGTCGCCATTCATGGTGGTAGCGGTACTGCTTGCGCTGACGCAGGTCCCGCCCGGTGGCCTGGAGGTGGCCGTTCGCGGTGGGACAGATCCAGACGTCGGTCCAGGCTGGAGGAATGACCAGCGACTTGATGCGCCCCAGAGTCGTGGCATCGGTGACACGCCGCCCCTTCGCGTCCTTATAATCGAAGCCGTCTCCCTTTCGGTGGCGGCTGATCCCGGGGCGGTTGTCACTGGTGTAGCGCAGCCCTGCCGCGTCGGCAGCGCGGAGATTCTCAGCCGTTGGGGCATCGAGCACGGCGTGTTTCATAGTGGGAAGGGTGGCACACACCACCACCTCCGATTCGCGGCACCATTTGCTTTCGGCGGTGTGCACCACGCGTCCCAAATCGGCGTCTGGAAGAATTTCAGAAAAGTTGTCCCGCATGTCCTTCCCCCACCGGGCGGTTCGTCATTTCACTGAAGCACCCGGCCCCCAAACACAGGAGGGATCCACCTCAACATGAGCACCCGAAGCAACGACCTGCCCGCCCGCAACACCATCGCCATCCACCCTGAGCCGCGAAGGCACCGGGTGGTCTCCCGCCAGGCCTGGATTCAAGCTCGTCTGGCTCTGCTGGAAGAGGAGAAGGACCTCACCCATCGGCGGGATCGGCTAAATGCCAAGCGCCGGGAACTGCCCTGGGTGCGGGTGGAGAAGTCCTATGTCTTTGAAGGTCCCCAGGGCAGGCTGACACTCGCTGATCTTTTTGACGGGCGCAGCCAGCTCATCGTGCAACACTTCATGTTGGGCCCCGGCTGGGTGGAGGGCTGTGTGGGATGTTCCTTCCTGTCCGACCACATTGAGGGAGCCCGCGTGCATCTGGAAAACCACGGGGTCACCGTCGCGGCCATCTCCAGAGCCCCGTGGTCGGAGATCGCCCCGTTCAAGGCCCGCATGGGCTGGCAGTTCCCGTGGGTCTCCTCCTGCCACAGCGATTTCAACTTCGACTACCACGTCTCCTATACCGCCGAGGACCGTGCCCGGGGCGTGGTGGAGTACAACTACCAAACCTCCCCGTACATGATCGAGGAACTGGGGGGCACCAGCGTGTTCTACAAGGGCCCGGACCATGTGGTGTACCACACCTACTCATGCTTTGCGCGGGGCGACGAGCTCCTGCTCAACACCTACAATTTCCTGGACCTCACCCCGCTGGGACGCAATGAAAACGGCCCCTCGTTCGACCTCACCGACTGGGTGCGCCACCACGATCGGTACGAGGAAACTCACCACGGCGCAGATTGCGCCTGCGGCGGCAACCGCCCCGGGAGGACACCATCATGAACACCCCTGATGTCAGCCCCCGGCCCGCCCCCCGGGGATTGCGAGCCCTGGGTTGGGTGGGCCCGGGGGCCCTCCTCATCCTCATGCCCAAGTGCCCGGCCTGCATGGCCGGCTACATTGCGGTGCTGACCGGTCTGGGGGTCTCACTCTCCACCGCGGCCCTGGTCAGATACGGTCTGATGACCCTTTGCGTGTTGGCACTGGTCTATCTGGTGATCAAGCGGGTCCGCCAGCTCTCCCACCGACGACGCCCCCACCTGCTGTACGGGTTGAATTCACTCGCCCGCCGATCCAGAATATCTCAACTTCCTCAGCGAGACACCGAAGTAGTCAGCGTCCTCCATCCCCTTTCTCTCGAATCCTATGAACTCCAACTCTCCCGTCCACAACGAATCCCAGTACCTGCTCCTCTTTCGCGGCACGCATTGGGACAAAGGCCTGGCTCCTGAAGAACTCCAACGCGTGATGTCGGAGTGGATGGCCTGGTTTGACCGCATCTCCGCCTCGGGCAAGATGGTGGGGGCCAACCCTCTGCATCCGGAAGGGCGCATCCTCACGGGAAAAAAAGGACGCCAGATCGCAGACGGCCCATTTGCGGAGTCCAAGGAGACCATTGCAGGTTATTTCCTCATCAGCGTGGACACCCTGGAGGAGGCGGTGGCCCTGGGCCAGCAGTGCCCGGCACTGGAATACGGCATGCAGGTAGAGGTGCGCCCAGTCGCCGCAGCCTGCCCGCCAAGCATCGTCGCTAAGGAGTACGCGGAAGCCGCCGCCGCAGCCGCCGCGGGTGCCTGAATCGATTGACCCTTCTTCAGCAGCCCCGTCATGCAATTGACCCGTCACACCGACGAGCCGGATCCGGACCAGGAGCCACTGCCGGACAGCCCGCCGCCGCGGGAGATCCCCCGGCTGGCGGAGCACCTCTTCCGTCGGGAGTCCGGACGTCTGGTCTCCATGCTCACGGGCATCTTCGGGGTGGAGCATCTGCAGCTGGCGGAGGACGTCGTCCAGGAGGCCCTGGCCCGCGCCCTGCGCACCTGGCCCTATTACGGTGTGCCCTCGAACCCCACGGCCTGGCTCATGCAGACCGCCAAGCACCTGGCCCTGGACGTGGTGCGGCGGAACAAGATGGCGGCAGACAAACAGCCGCAGATCATCGCGGCCACGGACCTGTGGTCTGGCGGCAACTCAGAGGAGACGCCGCCGATGTTCGAAGACGAGATCAAGGATCAGGTGCTGCGCCTCATGTTCGTGTGCTGCCACCCTGAGATCCCCGCAGACGCCCAGGCGGCCCTCGCGCTGAAAACGCTCTGCGGATTCGGCGTGACGGAGATCGCCCGAGCCTTCCTGGCCTCAGACGCCGCCATCGCCAAGCGTCTCACCCGAGCCCGACAGCTCATCCAGGATCTGAAGATCCCTTTTGAGATCCCTTCCGGGCAGGAGCTCAAACCGCGCCTGGACGGCGTCATGCAGATCCTGTACCTCCTGTTCAACGAGGGATACAAAGCCTCCAGTGGCGAGCATCTCGTGCGGGAGGACCTCTGCAATGAGGCCATCCGTCTGACCAGCCTCCTCGCGGGTCACCCATCCGCCAATCTCCCGCGCACTCATGCGCTGCTCTCCCTCATGTTGCTGACCACCGCCCGACTCTCTGCCCGCCTGGACGGAGCCGGAAACATCCTGCGTCTGCAGGAGCAGAATCGCGCCACTTGGGACCAGATGATGATCGCCCGGGGCCTGGTGCACCTGTCCCGGTCTGCCTCTGGCACGGAGTTGAGCGAGTACCATCTGCAGGCTGGCATCGCCGCCTGTCACGCCACAGCCAGAGACTTCTCATCCACCGACTGGATCCGCATCCTGGATCACTACGACCGCTGGGTGGCCATGAGCGACTCCCCGATTGTTGCCTTGAACCGCGCGGTGGCGGTGGCTCATGTGGACGGCCCGGCTGAAGGGCTCCGGGCGGTGCAGCAGATGAAACACCGGGACCAGCTCGACTCCTACTTTCTGCTGGATGCCGTGCTGGGTGACCTCGAGTACCAGCTGGGCCGCACGCAGGCGGCTGCCGGACACTTCCGCCGAGCACTGGACAAGGCGGACCTGCCCTCAGAAAGGGAGTTCATCTCCCGCAGGCTCCGGGAGTGCGGCGTGGGAGCGTGAACTAGACGCCCATCCCGCTCTTCAGCACCGCCGCCAGCTCGCGGATGCGTGACTCCTCGATCCCGCGACGTTGCATCTGCCGCTCACTCCAGTGCAGCACCAGGGTGCGAACGTGGGGCTGCAGGAAGGCCATGGGCAGAAGTTGAAAGCGCCGAGGATCCAGCCGGGTGGTGAAAAACTCCGGTAGAATCCCCGCACAACAACCGCTCTCCACCACGGCCCGGACTTGCAGGAAAGACTGGCAGGCCACGACCGGCTCCCAAGTGACCCCGCTCTCCAGCAGAGCCTCCGTCACCATGTGATGAAACGTGCCGCCCGCGACCTGAAGCGCCAGCGGCAAGCGGGCCGTGTCTTCCAATTGCGGGCGTTCCGGCAGTTTTGCCTTCCTGGCCAGCGCCACCGGCACCGCCAAGAGATAGCGGGCACGAGCCAGCTTCAGGCGCAACTGGTCTTCTGGCACCGCATTTTCGCGCACCAGGGCAAAGTCCAGCCGCCCGTCCCGCACCCGATTCACCAGTTCTGCGCTGCGCCAGGTCTCGAGATGGAGCCGGGCGTTCGGAAACTGTTTGAGGAGTTCCGGCATCCGCGGGCACACGAGCCATTCCATGAGGCTCGATGTGGTGCCGAATGAATACGTGCGCAACTGACCGGTCTGCTCCAGCCGAAAATCATCCAGCGCGTGAAGGTGCTGGCGGATCAGCGCCGCCAGGCGGAGCCCCTCGGCCGAGATGGCAATCGACTTGCCCCGGCGATGAGTGAGCTCGACACCGAAGAAGGCCTCCAGGTCCCGGATCTGCCGGCTGAGCTGGCTCTGCTTTACCGGATCACCCGCCGCCGCCCGGCTGATATTGCCTGCCTCCGCCACACACAGAAACCCATGCAGGCGGTCGAGGGAGAGGCCGTGTCGGGAGAGCAAGTCTTCAAACATGATCGCACAATGATATATCCTGCATTATCCTCACTACAACATTGTGTTTTCAGAATGCACTTTGAGTTCGTCATGAAACACGAACTTCTCCTCCAGTGCCCTCCCCTTCATCACGCAGGCTACGACTTCATTGGCGACATCCACGGCCAGCATGGCAAGCTGCTGCAACTGTTGCACAAGCTGGGCTATGAAGAGCGCAACGGCATCCACCGCCATCCGGAAGGGAGGATCCCGGTGTTCCTGGGTGATCTGCTGGATCGTGGGCCAGACGTCCGCGGACTGGTCCGCCGGGTCAGGACCATGGTGGAGGCGGACGCTGCATTCTGTATTCTGGGCAATCACGAATACAACTTCATCCTTCTGCACACTCCTGACCAGCAGGGAGGATGGCTGCGCCCGCGGACGAAAGAGAACCTGCGCCAGGGCGAGGCCACTCACCGTGCTTTCGCTGGGTACGAGGAAGAACTGACCGGTCACTTGCACTGGATGAAAGGTCTCCCTCTCGCGTTGGATCTGGGAAAGTGCCGGGCCATCCACGCCTGCTGGGATGATGCCCTGTTGGAACGCGTGGCCCATCATACCCTGCGCGATCCCGAATTTCTCCTCGCCTGCGGAAACCGCACCACGGAGGCGCATACCGCCATGGAGATCCTCGCCAAGGGACCCGAACTGGCCCTGCCTCAGAATCTGGCCTTCCTCGACAAGAAGGGCATCGAGCGGCGGAACATGCGCACCCGCTGGTGGAATCTGAAGGGCCTGACCAAGCTGGCGGAGCTCGCCATGCCACCGGGCACCCTGGTGGGCGACATGCCCGTCCAGGAGGAGGACCTGCGCCTTCTCCCGAATTACCCGGCGGAGGCACCTCCGGTCTTCTTCGGGCATTACTGGATGCCCCCGGCAGGCCCCAAAGCGCCGCTGGCGCCCAACCTCGCCTGCCTGGACTACGGAGCCGGGCTCGACGGCCCGCTCACCGCGTATCGCTGGAATGGAGAAGCCGCTCTGGACGCTGCCAACTTCGTGCAGACCGACTACCCTGCGGAAGAGAGAGCCGCAGCTTGAGACTTCACGGTGTGAGTGGCTGATACTCCAGACGGCGGAACCGGGTTACGCCCGTGGCGGAGGGATCCGCGTAGCGCTCCAGCATCGTTTGCTGGCGACTCTCGGCCGTGATCACCAGATTGCCGTTGCGCGTCTGTTTCAACGCCTGGCCGATGCTGTACACCATGAAGACGCTGCCCCGGGTGGTGACGAGGTTCGCAATACCTCGAACCACCGCTTCGCTCTCCTCACCCCCGTCCGCCACCCCCGCAATCTCCACGATCTCCCCGGGTGAGTCGTAGGCATCGGCATAGCCATACTTTTTGCCCTTGGCAGCGAGGGTGCGGTTGTAGATGTTCTTGGCGATCGTACGCGCCTTGGCGATGCTGATGGTCTCGCTGCTATTGGTGGAAGTGGGGGCCGCCACCCCGGCCAGCAGGGCCACCAGCGGCAAGGAACGCTCCAGAGGCGAAGAGACCTGCAAGGCATCGCCATACGGCTGGACCTGGGAGTTGATGTTGATGCGACCCGCCGTGCTGGTGGAATGCGGAGCAAACATGCCTTTGGCGCGATCCGGCACATCCACCGGCACCGTGAACAAATCCATAAAAGCCCAGTCGGGCACCATCGTGGCCGCATCTTCATTGGGCTGAAGGTGGAGCGTGCGCCAGGGCACCCCGGCTCCGGCACCGCTCTCCATTCCCGTATGAATGTAGCCCAGCTCACCCACAGAATCGACCTGGCCACTCGCGTTCCCCGTAGAGCCCGCCGGGGCTGGCATGTAGAGGCTGGTATCGGTGATCACGCCACTGGCATTCGTGTCCTGTTTGGGAGTCGTGGTCGTTGCCTTTCCCAGCGTGCGAATGGCCACTCCGCCCACTGTGCCATCGTTCTCTTTGCCGAAGCTGTTTCCGTAGTCGCGCTTCTTCCAGTCATTGCGATGCGTGTTCACCCGCGGATCGTCCACCTCGATCGAGTGGATGTCCTTCTCGGCCACCCCGGTGCCGTCCAGCGTGCAGGAGGCGGCCGTACCCAGTGGGGCCACATCAAGCCTTCGGGTGCGGGAGATCGCATACCGCAGACTCACTGTGGTCGGCCGCGTGCCGGTCAGGGTCGCCGTGGAGGTGCGGGTGATGCTGGCGTAGCCGCCTGCAGTCAGGATCGCATTGCCCCCCTCAATCTCCGCCGCAGTGATCGCGGTTTCTGTCGGTGAACCACTCAGACCAGTGCCGGAGGCGGAAAGAAAAAGGTTGAGCTTCGTGAGGTCGATCTGGTCCAGTCCGAAGTTCTTGGGCAGATGAACCTCCAGTTTGTACTTGGCCTGGTAGGTGGTGCCGCTGCTGGCAGAGGCTGCCACCCACAAGCCCATCTCTGTGATCTTGGGTGAGCGGGTAATGCCAATGAAAGCGATGTCAGAAGTAGCGACCTCCATGAGCTGGAAGCGACCACCCGCTGCCTGCTCGCCACGCAGGGGCACCACCGCCTTGGTCACACTCTCCCCTACCGACTCCTTGGAGCGGACATAGTTGATGATGTTAAGCGAGAGCTGGGTGAGCCGCTCGGGCTTGTTGGCATAGTACTTGGCCTGGAAGTTGGAGTCTGGGGCCACGGGCCAGTCCGTCCGCTTGAGGTAGGAGTTGAGCAGATCGATCGTGTCCGCCAGCTTGGTGGCATCCGTGTGGGCAATGGGATCCCAGATCTCCGTCGCCCCATCCTTTTTGATGTCAATGAAGGGTCGGCCCGCCGCCTTGGTCTTGTCGGTGGTGAGGACAATCCGTGGTTCGTTGAAAAACGTGGTGTCTGGCTCGTGATTGTAATGGGTGATCTCGAACTTGGCGCGGTTCAACACCGTGGTGAAACTGCCCGCCCCATCGTCGAGATTCCGCAGTTCCCGGGTGGAGTTGAAGAACCGCTTCACGGTGCTGAAGTCGTAAGGGTCCGGTGCGATCGCCGCGTGCATCCGGTCCACCATGTCCACGGTCATGCCATAGTTGGTGAGGGACAGGAGATTGATGCTGGCAGGGTGACTGGTGGTGAAGGGGCTCTTCACTCCGGTTCCGCCGCTGGAGCCGTTGCGCTTCCAGGCCGTGTTGATGTTGATCTTGCTGGACTCAGCGTCGGCCCACCAGGCAAAGCGGCCCACAATGGGGTTCGCGGAATTCGTCAACACAGGTGACTCAGACTCCTCCAGCGTGCCGTCCTGTCGCACATAGATCCAGCGCAGGGGCAGAGTCGCCACCGGGCTCGTGCTGTCATTGGGGTCCGTCTGCTGGTCAGTGATGACGTGAGTCACTGGACTCTGGTCATTGAAGGTCTGGACATTGAGGTTGGCCGGGGCCAGCGGATCATCTGCCGCCAAGGCAAGCGCCGCCGATCCGGGCAAACCCGAGTGCAACGGCAGCCGGCGGCCCAGGCGGATCAAGGAGGATCCGCTGGCCGTCTCCACCGGCAGGATCAGGGCCCCGGGCTGACTCGCCCAGACCTTGGTGCCATCCGTGGTATGATTGCGCAGGACACCGGTGACCATGTTCACCCCCATCTGGGAGTACCCCTGAGCTCGGGCCCGGTCCAGATGAGCACCGGAAGCGGCGGTCTCGTTTCTCACCATGTCGGCAAACCCCAGCACCATGATGGTGATGAGGGCGAGAATGATGACCGTGATCACCAACGCCATGCCGTGACGGGTGCGGCCATACGGATGACGGGGAGGAAAGAGGGTCTTCATGGTGCGTTCTCCAAGTGAACTTTCAGAGTCTGGGAGGACATGCCCCCTATCACCCGGCTCAGGCTGGCGTTCGCCTGGAGAGTCTCCACACAGTCCGCCGCCGTGGCGCTCTGGGCGACAACGGCCTTGATGGTTGACGCCGTGGCGGCCGTGAGCAGTGAGGCGGATCGTGTATCCAGAACCACCACAGACACCTCCACCGCCGTGGGCAGCACCGGAGCGGCGCGAGTGATGCTGGCAACCGTGCCCGTGGACTCATGAACCTGATCGACGTATCCCACGCGGGAATCATATCCCCCTGAGCCCACACCCGTCTGGGTGATGGGATTGCCAGAGGCATCCAGACAGCGCACCCACAGACCAATGACATTCTCCGCAAACAGCCCCCGGTAGGAACTGGCGACGTCTGCCGGGGCGGAAGAGTTCAACACCGCCTCCGTCATCCAGGAGAGCTGGCTGTACACCAGATGGTCGCTCGCTCCGGGATTCAGAAAGATCCGGCACAGGGAGGCCCGCGGTGTGCTGGATGATTCATCCCAGCGGACGAAGTAGCCAATCTCAGCCATGTTTCCGTGAACCGTGGAGGTGGCGAGCGGTGCCTGCCAGAACACCGCCTGCGGCTGCCGGTACTGGGCGGGCACACCCGCGGGATTGACCACAAATTGCAGATCCGGTGTGGCTCCAGTAGAGCGGGAGTCCACAGGAAGCGCCGCCGAGCGCAGATCCCGGCCAATGAAGTCCACCAGCGCACGACCGTTCTGGGTGCGCTCAGTGCGGCCGTTGCCCTGTGACCAGGTGTTGCTCACCATGCCGGCCACCTGCACCAGCAGCACGACGATGAGGCTCAGCACCGCCGAGGCCACCATCACCTCCACCAGCGTGAAAGCAGACAGGTTATTTCTCTTTTGCGAGGGAGACATGGATGATCTGCGGGGCACGCCCCGGCTCCAGGTTGAAGGTCCATTTCAAGGTGGCCAGACAGGCATCTGTTCCCACATCAGGGATGCCCCCCTTCGCCGCAGCCGTTGAGGTGGGCGTCGGTATCTGGCTGAAGGTCACATGGCAGAGGTAGAGCGCCTGCTCATCCCCTGCAGCCACGGTGCCCGATTCGTTGAAGCGGAACTCGACCGTCTCAGTCAGACTGGAGGGAAAGGTGCGGGAGCGTAATTCCCCCACCGCGACCGACACCATCCTGGGGAGGAGGGAGTTGAACCCGCTGTCCCGCTCCGTCTTCATCAAGGGCGGCAGCAATCCCACCACCGCCAGCAGGGAGAAGCCGATGATGGCAATGGCAAGGGCGACCTCCACGAGGCTGAAGCCATTGCGGCGCCCGGTTGTTGGCAGGCATTTCATGGCCGTTCCACCTTGGTTTTGCCGGTGGTGCCCAGGAGCACGACACGATAGTAGTTTGAAGGAACCCCTCTTTCCGCCTGGCTGAACTGCACCTTGCCGCCAGACACAGTGCCCTCCACCAAGCGGAACTGGGCCGCATCATCCGGATTCAGCAGCCCACCACCGGGCAAAAAGATCCGGGCGGCATAGGTGCCCGCCGGTAGACTGGAGTTGGACCCGTACGCCACGGGCGCGCCCGGGCGGCTGGCATCCGCAAAAGGAAACGGCTGGGGTCCATTGGAGAAGAAGGAGGCATCCGTCCCCGTGGCCCCCACGTCCACAACAATGCCGTCTGGCAATACCTCCCACTCACGGATCTGACGCCAGCCCCCGGCCACGGTGTACTCCAGCACGGTAAAGGCCCGGGCATCGACCTCGGTGCCAAGAGACTTCATCAGAACCACGGCGTTCAGCGTGTTTTTGGTGATCGCCTGCTGTCGGGCCGCCTCGATAAGCCGGGTCACCTTGTTTCCGGCATTGGTCAGCGTCATGGAGCGCAACGCCCTGCCTACGCCAAGCCCTCCCATGGCCAGAATGGAGGCCATGACAGCCATCACCATGAGCATCTCCACAAGGGTAAACCCCACGTGATGCCTTGAACCGCTGTTGTGACCGTGGATCCTGTTCCCAATATTCATGACTTCATGCCTCCTCGCTGAGAAGATGTCCGGCGACGCCGGCTGGTTGTGCAGGCCAGGGCCAGCAGAATGAGCACAGCCCGGGAGGGCTCGGGCACCACGTAGATGATGCCGTCCGTGAGAAAGAGATCCGTGTTGAAATACCAGCCATTGCCCAGATCCGCCACAGACGACAGGTCGAGATAGTCTGAGACGTTGCCCGTGTTGCTGTCCAGCGTCGTCCAATCCACGAGGTTGAAGACATCGCCCCATTGCACAGCGTATCCGGAGGCCAGTTCCACCTTGATCACGCCTGTCTGCTCCAGATTCAGCGTGCCACTGACCACGATGCTGTCATAGAGCCCGCCTGAAGCTGCTGTCGAGTAGCTCGCTGCGCTCCCTCCCGAAAGGTTGCTCTGGGTGCCGCCCAACTGCAACACCACGCGGGTGGCCCCGGCACTGAGCGTCAGATCGCCATTCACCGTGAGTGTCCCAATGCCCGCTCCCGCATTGGCCACGACATCCGTGCCCACCGTGGCGCCGGGCCGGATGACGCTTGTGCCGCTGATGATAAGACTGCCGGTGACACTCCCAGTGCCACTCAGCGTCTTGTTGGTCAGCGTGTAGTTGCCAGAGGTGCGGCCACTGACGCTGAAGACAGCACCGCTGTCGATCTGGATCCAGGGAGTGCCGTCGATGTTGCCCGTGCCCGAAAGCGCGAGGGTGCCCCCGCTGATGGTGGTCTTGCCCGTGTAGGTGCTGGTGGTCGCGGTGGGCGTTGTGGTGTTGTAAGTATTGGCCAGGGTGAGGGTGCCGCTTCCCGTCTTCACCAGTGCCAGATTCCCGGTGATGCGGCCATAGTAGATCTGCGCCGTGCTCTGATTGATCGTGAGCATGGAGAGGGTGGCACTGTTGGAGTTCGTCACCGCCACCACGTCACTGGCCCCGGCCGGGACCACACTGGCCAGTCCGGCAATGGTCTGGTTGTACCCGGCCAGATCGAATGCGGTGGTCTCCGTGACCGAGTTCGCGGAATAAACCGTCAGCACCGTGGTGGAAGGCAGGCTGTTCGTCGCCCCCAGCTTCAGCGTGCCGCGAATGATCGAGGTCGATCCCGTGTAGGTGTTCGCGCCGCTGACCACCACCGTGCCTCCCGCCCCGCTGGAGGAGAAGGCCACCGAGTTGGCCGCACCATCTCTGATGACGCCACTGAGGGTGAGAGTCCCGTAATTGTTCACGCCGATCCGGGAGTTCGCCGTGCCAATCAAGATGTCTCCCGCCCAGGTTGCCGCAGCCGTGGCGGCGGCACTGGCGCCACCGGTCAGGTTCAGCGCCCCGTAGTTGCTGCCATTGCCGTTGATGGTGAGCGTCTCCCCTTGGACGACAATGCCATCACTCAATCGAAGGATGGCCCCGTCCGCCACCGTGGTGCCGCCATCGGCAGATCCGAGGGCCAGATTGTTCGCCACCACCAGGATCCCCTGGCTCACCGTCGTCTCACCCGTGTAGGTATTGGCTCCGCTCAGAGTCAGTATGCCGGTGCTGGAGGTGCCGCCTGTTTTCTTCAAATCACCCTCGCCAGAAATGATGCCTCCGTAGGTGAGAGTGGCCACTCCCGTACTCAACGTCCCTCCACCCGCAAGGAGCGTGATGCCTCGATTGCTGTTGAGCACCGTGTTCACAGCAATCTGGAGTGTCCCGCCGTTGAAAGTGAGATTCGCAGCCTGCACTGCGATAGGCGCCAGCCCCAGACTGCCATCGCCGGAAATGAGCACGGTGCCGGCATTGAACGTCGTCCCACCGCTATAGGTGTTGTTTGTATTAGCCAGCACCAGGGTGCCGCTCCCGTTCTTGACGAGATTCACCACGCCAGTGCCGTTGTTGGTGATGGCCACATTCACCGTGATGGCATTGGTGGAGGAGTAGTTGTAGAAAATGAGGGTGCCCGCGGCATTGTCCGCCGAGCCTCCCGCCGTGAGGCTTCCCCCATTGTGGGCGGTCGTGCCGATGGTGAGCGCCCCCGCCCCATCCACCAGCATGATGCCTCCCACCTGACCCAGCCTCAAGGTCCCCTGCTGGGCGTCGGAGTTGTCATTGATGTCGACGATGGTGGCGGTGGTGGCCGCAGATACGAGCGTGTTGATGTCCGTCATTCCCGTGGCATCGGCCAGGACCACGCTGCCGCTGGTGCCGCCGTCCACGATCTTGATGTTGGCAGAGGCGCTGTCTGGAATGGGCCCCACTGCCCCCGCTCCGGAGCTGTAGGAGGTCACAGTGGTGTACCCGGTGTAGGCCACGATGTTTCCTGAACCATTCACCGCCGCCCAGTCCGTGCCGTTCACCGTGGCCCATGCGCCCAGGATGCCGGTGGCATCATTCACGCTGCTGGTGGTGATGCCATTGGTGCTGCTTGCCTCCCCCGCCGGGAGGACAAAGTTGACGGTGCCGCCACTGTAAGTGATCGCGCCCAGGGAGAGCAGCAAATCCTGGGGAGTGGTGCTGCTCTTGGTCAGGCTGATGGTCGAACCGCCAACTGACAGGGTGAGCCCGTTGAACCGCTGGCTATTGGCCGCGGTGGTGCCCCCCGCCAGGCTCAGCGTGCCGCCCTTCATGATCAGCGAGGAGCTGTTCGCAGTGTTGTTGATGATGTTGCTGACGGTGGAGGAAAAATTCAGAGCCAGCGTACCGGCGGCGACCGTCGTGCTGCCAGTATAGGTACTGGCCCCGGTCAGTGTCTGCGTCGCGGTCCCAGTCTTGATGAGAGACAACTTGCCGCCCGCGTCTCCGTCTCTCAGAACGCCGCTGAAGGTGTAGCTGCTGCGTGCCTCGAGGGTCAGCGAGGCTGCCGTGATGCTGTTGTTTTCCACATAGTTGTTCGTGGAGCCCGTATTCCCCAGCGTCAATCCCGCCACGGCCACGCTGTTGCCGTTCAGTTGAAGGACCTTCGTGCTGGAGGAAGCCGTCGTGGGACCGAAGGTCACCAGATTGGGGTTTGCGGTATTCAATGCTCCGGCGCTCCCCAGCTTGAGCGTGCCTATAGTGAGGATCACTCCACCGGTGAAGGTGTTGTTGCCACTGAGCACCAGCGTCCCGGCCACCCCGCTGCTGTTGATGGTAAGCGACCGGCTCCCGCCTGATTCGCCAATGTTGCCGGAGATGGTCCCGGTAATGTTGGTGGCGTTGATAGAGATGGCCGCACTGGAACGCAGGGTCAGGCTGCCAGCCAGCGTGCCGGACGCATCAAAGCGAATGGCACCACGGGTGCCGGTGCCAACGCCGATCTCCATAGGCACCGTGATGGTGCCCGTGTCAGACACCGCCAGCGTGACGCGGTCTCCCACGACGATCTTGCTCAGACTGTTGAGTGCCGTTGCATACGCCTGCACAAAGAGACCGTCTGTGGTGTTGTTCACCTGATCCAGCAGCGTCAGGGTACCGGTCCAGGTGTTGGCCCCATAGAGTTGAATGGTCGCCAGCGTCTGGGTAGTGTCCGTACTGACGGTCTTGGCAATCGTGATGTTGTTCCCGGACAACACCGAGTTGAAGAGCAGACGCTTGTTCCCATCCGCCGAGGTGGCCCCATTGCCAATGGAAATCCACGCACCATCTGCCAGCGCAATGGTGCCGCCGGTAAAGGCATAGGCGGCCGTGTTTGTACCGGGATTAAAAAGCAATCCCCCCACCTGAACGGTACCCGAGACCGTCACCGTCTTGGATGCGCTGGTTGGGCCGGTGGTGCCGTTGCCGAACACGGCAATCACGGAAGAACCAGCAGCCCCGGAGGGCCAGGTGGTGTTGCTGGAGCTGGTGGTGTCCAGCCAGTTCGCCCCTCCCGCTGACCATGTGCCACTCCCATCCTGCACGCCTGCCGTGGAGGTGCCCACATCCCAGGTCAGGCTGGACGCCCCCTCGACCACAGGCGCAGCCAGCAGCAGCATCGACAAATATTTCATATAACCCGCATGCAAAAAACGGGCAATGGTCAGTGTGGTCATGGCTGTGCGTTTGGGTTCAGGGGTTCCAGCCGCGCTATCCCATCTAAACCGCGATGCGGCGTCCTGGTTGCGCGTCAAGACTTAGTAAGTTCAAATTACCGCCAGATTAGCAGGCATAGAGATCAGCGAGGCTTTCCATGAACTCATCCAGCTCTTCGCCAGGATCCAGCACCAGGGACTCAATGCTGCTACGGGTAAGAGCAACACCCGTACTGGAGATCAACGAATGGAGCTGGCAGGGATCCACCATTCGGACACGCTCCTCTTCCTGATCATAGACATAGATATCCCCCCCGGACAGGGTGGCCAGGGTCCAGAAACCCAGCACCGCCACACGACTGCCTGGATCGTGCAGGACATTGGCCTCAAGAAAGGCCTCACCTCCCAGGATCATCATCTCCCCCAGATCAAGACTGGCGGAAGGAATGACTCGCTCCACATAGTCCCGCAACTGACCACTTAGCTGCCGCCCCAGGCCATCCAGCCGCTTCACTAGAAGGGGATCTCCGAGGGCCACCTCGGAGAAACCCATCCGCCGGATCAGACGCCGCAGGGATCGTTTCATGGTTGTTTCCCGTATTTCAGGCCCGTGGGACCGGACCGCTTCCTTCTGCGCACCACCATCACTCCCAGGGCAAGAAGGACGAGTCCCGCCCTGGAGGGCTCGGGCACCGCCGACAGAGTGATGACGCCCGTGGTGTAGAGATTGCTGTAGTCCCAGGACAAGCCGGTCCCTGAGAGAGCGGAATCGAGTTCCGTGGTCACGAAGGTGCCGGTCCGCGAGGTGAGCCCCGTCCAGTCGATAAGCTGCCAGGTGTCCCCTATCGCCCAGGTGGTCATGTTGTTCGTCTCGACCTGGAGAGACACGTTCGATCCAATCACCAATGTGCCGGAGACGACCAGAACATCCGACTCCCCGCCCCCGGTGCCCGCGCCATTCACCAGATCCAGCGTGATCACACTGCCCGTCTGGAAGGTCAACGTTCCGGAGCCACTTGCCAGCGTCAACGTGCTGGCCACAGCAGAGCTGAGCGACTCATCCCCTACCGCGAGAGTCCCGCCAATCGTCATGCCAGCAACGCTCGTCACCGTGCCACTGCCCTCCAACCGCGCGCCCGCAGCCAAGGTCAACGAGTTCACGGTCGTGGTACCGCCAAAGTAAGTCGTACCCGCATTCAGCAGCACACTGCCGGAGAAGGACTGAGTGCCAGATACCGCCAGCCGGCCGGATCCGGTCTTCTTGAGCCCATTACCCGTGACGGTGCCCAGCAGGTTCAGCACCCCAGCGGCATTGGCCACATTCACCGTCGCCTGGGAGTTGGCCAGGACCAGGTTCGTGTTCAGAGTCACGGCCCCGGTGCTGGTCACCGACACCGCACTGGCACCGTTTACAGTCAGCTTGTTGTCCAGGTCGTTCAGAGCTGCGGCAGTGGTGTTATTGAACTCCAGACTGCCCACCGCCATATCCGCCCCCAGCCGCATGTCGGTCTGGTTGGTCGCACCGGTGGCGGAGAAGATCACCTTGGTGTTCGCACCCGCCACCTGCCCCGTCGCGCCCGTGCCAGCGCTGTCAGTGGTCCAGTTGCTGGTCGAATTGCCATTGGAAATGGCCCAGACATTCGCCCCACCGCTGTAGCCACCCTTCCAGTAGGCCTCGGTGAGCGCGGCGGCCGTGGCCACATTGAGCCAGACCTCCGTGCTGCTCGATCCCACACCGGTCACGGTGTAGCCAGACATGTTGTAGTAGTTCCCCAGCGCATAGCTGGCCCCACTGAGCCCGCTCGTGGCCGAGATCACCGTGTACTGCCCGGCCGTGTACGTCGCGCCCGCAACGCCAAACACATCCAGCGTCACGGAGCCGGTGGTGCTGGCCGCTCCCTGGACGATGATGCGGTTCCCCAGCTCCACACCAACAGTGGATCCGCTCTCCAGAGTCAGAGTCGCGCCGGACTTCAACGTGAGATTGTTTCCAATAACTCCCGAGGTGTACCGAAAGGATGCTCCGGATTTGACCGTGAGCGAGGCGGTCCCCTGAAGGGCCGTGTTGCTGCGGGCCCAGAGCGTTCCTGCACTGGCCACCGTCGCCCCGGTGTAGCTGTTGGTTCCAGCCAGGTAGAGAGTTCCAGTGCCGGTCTTGGTCAGAGCGGTGGCCCCGCCATTGATCTGGGCCACGTTTTTGAGCGTGCCCGCCAGCAGGTTCACCGCATCAATGTTGTTGGTCGCATCGCCAATGTTGTGCCCGGTCATGTCCAGGGTGCCAACAATGAGGTTGATAGTGGAGGTCGCCGTACCGCCGCCGTCTTTGATGTCCACATTGGTCACCAACTTGCCACCGGTGATGTTCAGAGTGCCGCTGGCAGTTCCTGATCCGGACTGGGAGGCCAGGGTAAATGTTCCTCCCGAATTCACGGTGAAGACACCGTTGCTGATGTTCAGCGTGGCCGTCGCCGCCCCCGTTCCCGCATTGGTCTTGGCCGCCATCACCACGGAGTTCGCGGTGAACGTACCGCCGTCAAAGTACACCGTGCCCGTAGCACCGCCGGCATCCGTGCCATCTCGCTTGCCAATGGTCAAGACACCTGCGGTGACCGTGGCCGTCATGCCCCGCAGATCGAGGATGCCGGTCGGGGTGCTGGCGGTGCCCGTGCCCGCGGTGCTGCCCACGGTGATGGTGGTGGTGCTGCCCGTCTTCCCGCCAATGGTGACGCGACCACCGCTGGCGGAAGCGACCACGGTGCCCAATGCCTTCGACACGCCGATGTTGAGCGTGTCCGTCTTCAGGATGTTGGTTCCTGTGCCGAAGTAGAGGGTGCTCACCGTCCCCGCATTGGACCCCGCACTGCTGCCCACATGGGTGGTGGTGGCCGTGATGGAGTTGTAGGTGTTGGACAGCGTCAACGTGCCGGTTGTGAGTGACCCGTAGCCCAGCCGCAGCTCGTTCACATTCGCCACAAACGATCCCAGCGCCGCGAGGTTGAGCGCGGCCGCATGGGTGGAGCCGGAGTTGATCGTGGCATAGGCAATGCCCAGCTCCAGATTGGCGCTGGTGTTGCTGACCACCAAGGCCCCACCACCGGAGAAGGTGGCATTGGTCGTCATGGCTGCATTGGACGCGCCCGTGCCGAGGTCCAGCCCCGTGGTGCCGGTGATGGAGAGCTTTTGCCCTTTGCCAATCACGACCTCATTGGCCGTGGCGGTGTTGCTGGTGAAGACGAGGCTGTCCACTGTCTGGCTGTAGCTGTTGAGCTCCAGGCGGCCCACCGTGGTGCCCGATCCAATCGTCACCGCCCCGGTGGTGGGAAGGGCATTTGTGGTGCCGATGATCAGCGTTCCCTGGTTGATGGCAGTGGTGCCTGTGTAGGTGCTTTTGCCTGAAAGCGTCTGCGTCCCCGTTCCAGTCTTCACCAGTGAGAGGACGGATCCCGACGTTCCATTTTTCAACACCCCGCTGAAGACGGCGCTGGCCTCATTGCCGGAGCCCACCGTCAGCGTGGCCGCAGCGCTGTTGCTGATCACCACCCCGGAGCCGTTGAGGCCGTCAATCGTTTCATTGAACCCGTAGAGATCCAGCGTTCCTCCGCTGTTCACGATAACGTCGGAGGTGTTGACAATTTGCTCCGAGGCGGAGAGCTGCACCAGGGCCGTGGAGCCCGAAGCATCCCCCACTTCCAAGTTGCCCGACACCGCTGCCAGACCCGCCGTCTTGGCCAGGTACACCGTGCCGCCATACACCTTGAGCGTACCGGTGAAGTCATTGGCCAGGTTCCCGGAGAGGGTCAGCGTGCCGCTTCCGGTCTTGGTGAAGGCGTTGCCCCGCACTCGCGTCAGGTAGAGCTGACCGCCAGAGGCCACACTCACAACGGCCGCCGCGTTGTTGAAGATCACACTCGTATCGAGAGTGACCTGCCCAGCCCCAGAATTGACAGTGATGGCGGCCGCCCGGTTCAGCGTCAGGGAATCATTCAGATCCTGGAGCCACACCGCATCACTGGTGTTGAAGGTCAGCGAGCCGACCTTCATGCTGAACCCGAGCGTCATGGGTGCCGCCTGCTGCACCGCGCCAGTGGCCGAGAAGATGAGCTGCGTGTCCGCCCCAGGGGTCAGCGAGGTGTCGGTGCCCGCGGCATCCGAGGCCCAGTTGCTCTTGGTGCTGCCATCCGTGATGGCCCAGACCGCTCCATCGGAGGCGCTGAAGCCACCCTTCCAATACGCCACGGAAAGCTCGGCTGCCGCCGTCACATCCAGGTAGACCGCCGTACTGGTGACGCCAAGACTGTTGATCTTGAAGTTGGTGATGTTGTAGAGCTTGCCCAGCGTGTAAGTCGCATTGTTCAAGCCGCTGGCCGCCGTGATCACGTTGTACTGCTGCGTCAGGTAGGTGAAGCCCGACACGCCGTTCACGTCCAGGGTGATCGAACCGGTCGTCGTCGCCGCCCCTGTGGAGGCGATCGCGCTACCCAACTCAACCCCCAGCTTGCTTCCGGTGGCGAGACTCAAAGTTCCGACCGTGAGGGTGTTGCCCGTCGCCCCCGTCTGATACTGGAAGGTGGCGCCATTCGCCACACTCAGTGACGAGGTACTGCCCAGCGCGTTCTTGTTGGTTGCCCGCAGGATGCCCGCATTCACCGCGGTGGAACCGGTGTAGCTGTTTACGCCGGAAAGCGTCCATGTCCCGGAGCCGGACTTCACCACATTCACTGAGGCTCCACCAGTGCCATTGATGATGGAACCGCTGATGATGCCCTCGCTGGCACCGAAGAGCTGTAGATACCTGCCGGTGCCCGTAGTGGCACCGCCGGAGATCTGCCCGGTGATGGTGAGTGTGCCGGACTCTGAAGCGAGGTTGTAGTAGCTGCCACCCGTGGTGAACGTGATGGTGCCCGCCCAGACGTTGTTGCCGCTGTAGTTGCTGATAGCAGCCGCGGCAATCCCATCACTCTGCCGGGCCTCCAGGGTGACGTTCTCATTCACCACAATGTCGCCGGCCAGTTCCAGCCGAGAGAGCTGTCCCGTGTTGCCGGAGATCGTGGTCGTGCCCGTGGTGCTGCCCAGCGCCGCACCGTTGGTGATACGCAGGATACTGTTCACGCCGCCGCTCACCACCGTGGCCCCGGTGTAGGTGTTGCTTCCTGACAGGATGACCAGGCCGTCGGTGGACTTGGTCAGGCCAGCGGTGCCAGCCAGCACCACGCTGACCGTGCCGCTCTGCATGAGATAGGTGGAGGTGCTGGTGATGGAGGAGCCAGTGCCAACGATCTGCCCCCCACCCGCAACGGTCACCTGCCCCACCGTGTCTGAATATCCATTCAGATCCCAGACAGCCGTGGAGCCATTCACGGTGACCGCCCCGGTATTGATGACGTTGCTTGCACCGTAAAGAAGTGTTCCCTGCAGGATGCTGGTAAGACCGGTGTAGGTGTTCGCCCCGCTCAATGTCAGCGTACCTGCCCCAGTCTTGGTCAATGCAGTGATCATCGTCCCGGTGGTGGTGCCATTGGAGATCACACCGCTGAAGGTGGAACTCTCTCCCCCTGATCCCACGGTCAGAGTCCCAGTGCCCACCGCATTGCTGGTGACCGAGCCTGCGCCAGCGAGAGCCCCGATGGCTTCGTTGTGCCCATTGAGGTCCAGCTTGCTTCCGGTGTAGATGGTGACATCCACGCCATCTGCAATCTGCTGATCCGCATTCAGCACGACCGAGGCATAGAGCCCCGTTGCGGAAAGCGTGGATTCGCCAATGAACAACTCCGATCCCGACACCGCTGTGACTCCAGCGGTTTTGCCCAAGATCAAAGTCCCTTGCTCGATCTTGGTGGTGCCGACAAATGTGTTCGCCGTGGTGCCGGAAAGCGTCAGAGTGCCCGCGCCGCGTTTGGTGAACGCGTTGCCGCTCAACTCGCCGGAGATGGTCAAGGTGCCGAGCCCCAGCTGGGTGCCGTCCGTCATCCCCACTGTCAGAAGCGGGAGTGCTGACTCCAGCACGACATCGTTATTGAGCGTGAGGCCACCGGTGAGATAGCTCACATAGATCGTGGGCGTGGAGGTGCTGGAGTCCCCACCCGTCAGCGTCAGGGAATAGAGCGAGTCATTCACCACCACGGCACTGGTCCCTGCGCTGCCACTGGCCTGCCCGTCCACTGACAACGTCCGGATGCGCATGTCATAGCCCAGCGTGGTGTTTTGCATGTAGGTGGTGTTGGCCCCATTGGCCGCAAAGATGACGTCCGTGGTCTCTCCTGGCACGATGCCATAAACATACTGTCCCCCACGGTCGAAGGACCAGTTGCTCTGCCCGCCGGTAAGCAGACCGTTCGATACCGCCCACACTGTCTCTTCACCCGTCATGCCCCCCACCCAATACATGGCCGTGAGGTTCTCCGCCCCCACGCTCATGAAGGTGCCCGTGATGGAGGTGCTGGTGGTCGTTACCGAGGTGAGCAGCGCATTGGAGAGACCGTAAAACTTGAGATCATAGGTCGCATTGGTGATGCCACCTGAGCTGGAGGTGAGGAAGGTGTAAGTGCCATCCGGCGACAAACCCACCTTCGCAAACACATTCAGGCGAACCAACCCGGAAGCGGTGAGCGCACTGGTCGCCAGAGTGTCACCGATCCCCACGCCGATCTTGCTTCCGGACACGAGAGTGAGGCTGGCAGCCGTGTTCAGCGTGGCTCCCGTGGTGCCGGGAGTGATGAAATAGAGCCCGGCTCCCGAGGCCACGCTGATGGCGGGACTGGCGCCGAGACCGGCCGCATTGGTGACCACCAGAGTGCCCTCACTAACCTCCACGGTCGAGCCGCTGAGCGTGTTGGTCCCGGTGATGAAAGTCCTCCCGGAGCCAGACTTCTTCACCTTGCCCGAGCCCTCGATCAGATTGGCCACGGTGTAGTCGTCACTCCGGTTGAAAGTGAGGGTCCCCGAGGCACCGACCGTCACCTTCCCGCCGCCCAATGTCCCCGTCGTACCGCCAGTCCCCACCTGAAGCACCCCGGCAGAAATCAATGTGGCCGCCGTGAACGTGTTGGAGCCATCCAGAATGAGCGTGCCCGTGCCTGACTTCGTCCAGGTTCCCACGGTGAGCGCGCCGTTGTAGATCTCCAGCACGTTTTTCAAGGTGCCGCTCTGGGCGGTGAAAGTGTCCACATTGATGTAGCCCGCGGTCAGGTCAAGCGTTCCACCATTGAGGACCAGCGTACTGATGTTATTTCCTGTTGCGCCTTCCGTCAGATTGCCTCCCACCGTGAGGGAGCCGCCGGTGATGTTGAGAGTTGCGTCCGCATAGCCGGAGCCCGGTGTGGCGGAGGTGTGGGTCCCCAGCACGACATCACCGGTAACAGTCGCCGCCCCACCGGAGAGATTGAAGACCCCTTTGCTGTTGGGGTTGCGGGTGTAGATGCCGCTGGTGCTGGTGTTGTTGGCGCTGCTGTCCTGGTTCTCAGCGATCACAATCGTCCCCGCCAACAACGTCCCCCCCTGCATGTTGAGCGTGGCATGGGTGGCCGTCGCATTGGTCCCGGCAGTGTTGGAAGTTGCGGAAGTGGAGCTAATGTCCATGGTCCTCCCGAGCACCACGTTGGTCGCATCGATCGTTCCCGAATTGAACGTCATCGTCCCCAGGCCATAGCCAACCCCGTTGCCGTTATCGGCTGTCTGGGCAAGGCCCAACACCAGATCATTGAGCAGAAAGTCCACCGTGCCGCCCGTGAGGTCCAGAACTCCCGATGGAGACGATGAGCCCCCCTGGACGGAGGCATACACGGTGGTGGCAGCATTGCTCCCAATGATCAGGTTGGCCCGGCCCGTGCCGGCCTGGTCACGAATTTTCAATGTGGGTGAGGTGAGCCCGGTTTGGAACTTCATGGTCGCGCTCGTACGACCGGTCGCCAGCATGATGGTGCCGGCATTGATGACAGTGGTCTGCCCCAGCAGCAAATTGCTCCCCGTGGTCGTGCCTGTTCCAGCAGCACCCCCGATGCGCATGGTGGCGGCCGCAATGGTGCTGGACTTGGCCAGCGAAACCTGAAACGGCCCTTGATCGTTACCCGTCCCCAAGTTGAACTGGCTCACCGTCGCGGAGAAGGTGGACAGGCCCGACATGTCCAACGTCAGCGTATTGGTCGTCGAGCCCACCGAGCTGCTGGTGTTGGCCACGGTGAAGTTGCTGCTCGCAGCATTGATCAACCACGAGCCCGTTCCGGTCACTGTGAGTTTGGTCGTCCCCGTGCCTGCGTACCCCAAGGTAAAGGCTCCGGTCTCAGTCAGGGTCACTCCCGAGTTGATCTGGAGGGTGTGTTGCGTCGTGGTGCTGGTATAGTTGAACGTGAGCGAGGTGATGCTCAGGCTCGTGTCCACGATGCTCGACGTCGTGCCCGCTGCAGCTAGACCAGCGGAACCAAAGGTCACCGCCACCCCTGAGACGGTGGCATCCGTGCTCCAGTTTAGCAGCGTGCTCCAGTTCAAGTTCGTGGCCGATCCTCCGGCATCCCAGGTGGACTGGGCGCGCAGCGTACTCACGCCGCAACTGAGTAGGCAGGCCGTGACAACAGGACACAGCAGTCGATGGATGAGGGGGCGCAACTTCATGTGAAAAGGTGGGAGTCGATGAAACTATCTTTATCGGCGGATGGATGGATGAACGGACTGGCGCGCAGACTATCGGGTAAAGCGACGCACATGCCGGATCCGCCAGGTGTAGAGGGAGTCCAGGGACTTGGCAGTGCTCAGGCTGCCCGCCACCGCCTTGCCGATGTAGTCGTATTCTGTCTTCTTGAGCGAGGCATCGTTGGGGTCGATAGCCCGTTCGACCAGCGCATCCCCCTGCTTCTCCCCAGTGACCAGATCCTTGTCGGGATCGAAGGTGTCCGCCTCACTGGAACGTGCCTTCGTGATGGTCTGGACGAGGAAGTGCACCCGGTAGGTGTTGGAGCGAGTGGTGACCCGTGGGTAGATGTTGGCATACGGACGCTCCATGGTGTTGTCCCCCGTGAGCTGGCGGGTGCCCCAGTAGCTCGACATGGCCGAGCGGATGGCACTGCCTGTGCTACCGTTCACCCCGTCATCCTTGGGCACCAGGAACTGCTCGCACACGTCCCCTGCGTTCATGAAATACTGGCCAGCGTCAAACAGGCTCTCCCACTGGAGGAGCGTCTTGTCGGCATCGATGTAATGCCGCCAGTTGCTGTTCAGCGAGATCTTGGTGTAGTCCTTGTAAGTCTTGCCTGCGCTCGTGGGGATGGCCAGCATCTCCTCGGACTTGAGCACAGCGTGCAGTCCGGTGGCCCGCTTGATATTGGTGAAGGGAACAATGCGGTAGTTGAGGTTCACCTTGCCCGCGGTCGAGAACGGCTCGCTGATCGGATAGGGCTGCACCACTGGCATCCAGAACCAGTCCAACAGAGCATGATCTGGCGGAGCACCGGCCATCGCCCCCTTGGTGCTGTGATCCTTCGCTCCCAGATGCCCGCCCGGGGTGATGTCGGGCCGGAAGAGATAGGTGGTCCACTGGATGCCGGTGGACGGTGCCGATGGCAGAGAGCCAAACATCACCGGCGACGGGAGGAGTTGGTTGGGGGCCGTGGTCTGGTTGGCCGGACGGCTGTTGATGTTGACCCCGTCCCAGGGACTCTGGCTGAAGTATGGAGGAATTGTCCCGTCATACACCCGGGCGCCGTCATCCGGCTTGTTCCAGTAGGCGCCATCCGGGGCGATGCCCGTGCCGTTGTCCCAGTCACGGGTCTCCCAAGGTTTGACGGTGTAGGGGTAGTTCGAGGGAATATTCGCCCGGAACACGGTCGAGTTTCCATTCACCGGGAAATCCGGACGGTAGTCACTCGTGGTGGCAGTGAGGTTGTTGTAGTCCGCATCCGGCACCAGATTGGCTTCCGTGGTGCCATCTCCCCACGTGGGGGAGTACTCCACGCCCGGGAGGAAGAGGGATCCGGCCTTGCCGGTCTTGTGCGGTTTGCCGCCCGCTTTCACAAACGAATGAATCTGCCCTTTCAGCTGAGACGCAGCGAGCTGGGAGGAGCCGATGTTGACCGGATCCCACGCTGGGTGCGGCACAAAGAGCCGCTTGCTGGCATCCACCCCATTCGCGCCCGCGCCTTCACGCAGCCGCTGATAGGCCAGACGATAGTCGCCATGCCGCACCACCCAGGTGCGAACCACATCGCTCGCGTCGATGAGTTCCGGCTTGGCAAAGCGATTGCCGCTGTACTCCCGTGCATTTTTGTACCGCTTGCTGAAGGTGGACGCCAGCTCCAGCGGTTTCGTGGGCACTGGCACCACCATGTTGGCAGGCACCTCAGCCAGTAACCGCCGGCTGGAGTAGTCTCCATTGCGCTGGTTGCCCACCCGGATCTCCAGGCAGCGCTCCGCCAGGGAGGTGGTGCGCACGCTGGACACCGTCATGGACGTCGCCGCGGAGGGAACGAGGAAATAGCCCCGGCTGTACATGGCCGATGAGGTCAGGCTGTCAGAGGCCACGTCCAGATCCGCCACCGCTGCCGCGTCGGAGCCACCATTGGCGTTGCTATCCGCGTACATCCAGTAGCCGCCCGACCCGCCCCAGCCCGCCCACCAGTCCCCTGTGGTGTTGCGGCCCGTCAGCGGGGTTTCCACCGGCTTGATTTTGCTGAGATACTGCAGGTGGGACACATTGTGCAGCAGCGTGCCCCAGAGGCTGCGATAGCCGGTGGACACGTCCCCGTCCCCGTCCTTCTGCACCAGCGGTGGTGTGATGACGGCTCCGCCGGGACCACGGGTGCCGAAGCCCGTGGTCGTGATGCGGAGGTTCTCCAGGGAGGAGACATTGAACGAGGTGCTGGGAGCGATCATCGTGTAGCCCTGTCCGGCGCAGAAGCCTTCAGCCACGATGCCTACCTGGATGGCCTTCTGCCCCGGCTGCAGGTTCAAGAGGGTCACAAGATCCGGGTTGGTCTTGGTGGCCGTCGAACTGGCGGGATTCTCCGCCGCCAGGATGAAAACCAACCCGAACTCTGACACCGTGAACTCGCGACCGATTCCGGTCGTCCAGACGCGGTCATTACCATCGTCATTGGCGTTGCGTTTGAGGATCTTGTTGTCCGTATTGAGCGGCGGGCTGTAGTAGGTCATGTCCACCGCTGCGACCTGCCCTAGCGTATCGGTGCCGATCCAGTTGGCCGATGCCTGGGAATAGGCGTCCACCGGGACCCGTGGGGTCACACTCTTGGTGGAGTGGGTGGAGTCATTTGCGTTGGTCCCACGGATGTACTCCAGCATGGAGACGATTCCGGACCCCACGTTGTAGGGGCTGCTGGTGGGGGAACCGGTCCGGTCGTCGTACTTCTGGGCGAACGACTTGGAATAGCCCTGATTGGGCAGCTTGGCCAGTTCGATGAGATACTGCGCCAGCGAGTTGTTATGGATCATGCCATAGCCAAAGGAGTCCGTGCTCTCGGCATTGTAGTAGTTCGAGAAGTCATCCATGTTCGACGCCGCACTGCTGCGGCGGAAGTGGAAGGGATGGTTGCCCAACGTGCTGGCAAACGCTGAGACGTTGTCGAATGAGGTCCGTTTGTTGTTGGCCGCCTCGGGCCGATAACTCACCGGCCAGATCGACACCCTGGGGAATCCGGCTGCGGTGGTCTCTGGAGAGCGGCTTTCCGCCGTCAGCAGGAAGCGTAGCTTCTTGAGCTTGTCCGCATCGCCCCCCAGCACCCCTTGCACCGAGCGGGTGCTGAAGCTCTGGGCCGTGCTTGTCGTATCCGAGGGGTCATCCAGCAGGAACTCATCCACCGAGGCATAGAGGCGGTCCGTGTCAAAATCCACCGGGCTCGTGCTGGAGGTCAGCAGACCCGCATTGGCATTCACCCTGGGCGTCACCGCATAAAGGTTCTGCAGCTTGGCAGCAGAAGCGGAGTTGGAGGGCAGCAGTCGCTCACCCGGGTAAAAGATGGTGCTCAGACACGTGGTGGCCGGGTGCCCTCCGAAACGCTGCACTTCATTTCGCACCGGTGGATTCTTGGCGAACTCGATCTCGCGGCTCGTCACACAACGTGGCGTGTCCCAGAACATGCCTTCTGAGGCGGTGTTGATGTTCACCTTCCCCGATTCGTCATCCGTCCAGAAGGCCAGACGTCCCACGATGGGATTGGAAGTGCTCGCGACCTTCTGCCCGCTGAAGGGTACAAACTTCGGGCTCGCAGACTGGCTCATCACCCCCAGGCTGCCGTCTTGCAGCACATAGACCCAGCGCACCGGCATGGGCAGACGCTGTGAGGACGCGGTGCCGCCAGGAGCGCGGACTCCGTTGATGGTGGTCTTGCTCACCGCGAGCTTGGAGTCATAGGAAAAACCCTCCGGCGTCGTGCTTCCAGGATACGATGGGGTGGCCATGTCCATCGCCCGTGGGTCCACGATGGGGAACATCAGGTTGCCAGCGACATCCGGTGCAGGCTCATTGAGGTCGGCATAGACTCCCGGCAGCGTGTCCCAGGTGGAGGGCACATCGGATTCCAAATTCAACGCCGCGCCATCGGTGAGACCAGCGGAAGACACCACCATCTCCTGGGCGCTGTAGAGCTTGTAGATCCGGGAGGCCGTGCCCGTGCTGTTGCCATAGGTGCGAATGGCCCCGGGCTGGGAAATCCAGAGCGCACTCGACTCGGTGGTCCCCTGTCGCATCTGGCCGATGGCGGCGTTCACCGCCATGTCCTGGAGCGTGTTCAGGTCATGCACCGCCGCGTGGCTGGAGGAGGACCGCAACTGCACGGTGGACATGTTAAAGAACAGCACCACCACCAGCGTGACCATGCCGACGATGAGCAGCGCAGGCAGCAGCGCGGTGCCACTGGCACCACGGCGGGCGAAATGCAGGGAAGAGGAAACTTTCATGACGATGATCTTGCGAGGTCGGGGAAGGTGGTGTCAGGGGCGGAAGAAGCGCACCCGGGCCGTGGCGGGCTCCAGCTGCATGGTGGCAAAGTTGGAAGGCAAACTGCCCCCGCTGACCTCAGCTTCTTTCACAAGAGTGAGCGTCCATTTCTGGGAAGCACCCAGGCTGCAACGGCCATCCGGCAGGAATCGGAAGCTCACGTAGCTCCGCGTCGCGCCACTGGTGGCCGTCTCCGTCCCCTTCATGAGATCTGCCTGGTTCTCGGAAATCAACGTGGAGTATGTTGCCGAGGGATGGAAAACCAGGCCCTCTGGCAACGTCTCCGGGGCCCCGCTCGGGGTGAACGGCGGCTCATAGTCGGCGGCAGTGGGATCCTTGTAACCGGCGTCGTCCGGATTGATCACCACATCCACCGTACCATACTCCACACTGCGCCAGGACTCCTCGCCCATGTCGTTGGTTACTTTGTAGATACGAAACACCACCTCACGATTCGAAGTCATGGCCACCTGCCGGGCGTGCTCCATGGCGTTGCCAACGGTCTGGATCGCCTCTTTCATGCGCAACGTCGTCATGAGACTGCCAGCCCCGGTCCCGGCCATCGCCAGCATGAGCCCCATCACGGCCACCACGATGAGCATCTCCACCAGCGTGAAGGCACGCCTGCGACGCTCGATGAAACAACAGGACACTGAATAAGGGGATGTGTTCACAGGCAGGGATGGTGTGAAAGGGGCATCAACAATCAGGAACGGTCAGTAGGTGCCGTTCCACCGCGCATTGCGCAGGCGCACCGTGGTGGAAAACACCCGGTAGTTCAGCTTCTGCCCCACCAGCGTGTCTTCCAGCGTGCGGATGTCGTTGTCATACTTGGAGGCATCCAGAAACAACCCATCCAGCCCCAACGAGGGCATGGCAGAACCATTCGTGTCCTGCAGCCTGGTGGCGGAGACATCATCCACCGCCACCAGGGTGAGACGCAGCAGCGGCGGCAGCCGGTGCCGGGTCACCTCCGCCAGGCCGGAAGTGCTGGAGGTGTACTGGTAGCTGCGCGTGTCATACCCGTATGCAGGCGCGAGTGCTTCGGGTTTAAGCGTGGCCCCCGTTGACGTGGTGCTGCCATCCGGCACCATGGGAAAGATCACGCAAGCCACGATGTTCTCCGCCACGGTATGAACGTTGGAGCTGTCTGCCAGGGCCGTGGTGTACCACTCCTGCACCTTCGCCCTCGTCGTCTGCGTGTTCAGCTTGAGGGCGTAGGTCCTCATCATCTCCGCAGGCACCTGCAGCTCCTTCAGCCGGAACCGGTAGCGCGATGCCACCGGGCCGCTGCTGCTGTTCAGGAACGAGGGTCTGAGGGTGTCATCACTGCCGAACTCCAGAAAGTATCCCCAGCTGTTGAGGAGCGTGTCCAGCCCCTTCCACTCCTTCTGCTCACTCAGCCCGTAGGTTCCATGAAAGAACACCGCATGCCCGGTCCGGTTGCCGCTGCCGATGACCGGTGCCGTGCCGGCATTGGCCGGTCCGCTGACAAAGTGCAGGTCTGATTGCAGCTTGTATCCTGTGGGGACCGTGTTCGTGTCGTTGCTCGTATAGACGTAGTCGTAGTACGGATTGATCTCGCAAGCCTCCAGCCGCCGGCACATGGTCTCGAATGCGGCCTGCACTTCACGAAACTGGCCGTTGCGCGCCTCGGCGATACGAAGCTGGCCCAGCGAGGCATTGAGCATCGACGTCGTGGTCATGAGCACCACGGACAGGATCGTCACGCTGAGCAGCAGCTCGATGAGGGTGAATCCCCGGACTCGTGGGCAGCAACGAGGAGCAGCCGGACGCGCCGGCGTGTGGCAGATGAAGGCGGTCATGGCTTAAAGGGTCTTTTCGAGATTCACCAACAAGGAGCGGCTCACCCGCACGCTGCGGGGAAGAGACTTGCCGTTGTCCAGTGCCGCCTCCGCCTGATCCAGGACGGTCTTGCCCTGAGTGCCAGGGCGGGAGGCCACCATCACCACCACCTGCCTCTGCCAGGTGTTCGCCGGCTGGCCTGTCACGGTCCCCAACGTGACCCCGCTGGTCGTGCTCAGGCGCACCCGTGCGGTATAGACGGAGTTCTCCTGCGGAGAGCCGGTGGTCAACTCCATGCCCTGGTCATCCAGGTAGGTATCTTTCTCCTGCCAGTTCTGGAGGAGGGACCAGTCAGCCTGTTGCACCTCGCCGATGAGGCGTGATGCAATCCGGGCGGACACGGTCGTACTGGCGGCCCGCCCGCTGGTTTCAATGGAGGCGGAAAGCAACCCCACCAGCGGTACCATGACCGTGACGAGGATGCCGATGGTGATCACTACCTCCACCAGCGTTGCACCGGCGGCAGATCGGGCATGGGGGTGACGTGTTCTTGTGGTCATGGTCAGCCTGTTAGGATTTTCAGAACGGGCACAGGCCACCGGACAAATCCAGGGACCTGGTGAGGGCTCGTTCAGTTCTATGAAATATTTTCGAATGCCGAAGAGTCCCCCGGATTCGGAGAACTGCAGGGGATGCTATGCGGTCATCAGGAGTCCGGCTCCACGACGCAGATCGCTCGTGGGTTCCTCCTGGTTGCGGCGCGCCTTCCTGCGGGGCATTCTGGCGGCCCCTTCTTCCACGAACGGGCTGGCAAAGTTGTCCGCCTCCCGCAGGCCACCGATCATGCGCCCTTCCAGATGCGCCTGCATGGCATAGATGGATCTTCGGAAAATGTAGCTCTGATTGGCTCCTCCGCGCGGCATGGAGTGCAGCAATGACTCACCCATGAGCAGCTTGCGCAGACGAAGCGCAGGATGATCCAGCGCCAGTCCTGCCCCGGTGCGGATGGCGGCCAGGAACTCACGGCATTTGTCCGAATCCACTTCATGATAAAGCACCGCCGCCGACAGGAAGGAGGCCTGGGAGATGCCTTTCACGCTCTTCTCCCCCATCTGGTCCGTCACCGCTTCAATGGCCTCACGGTGAGTTTCCAGCGCGAGTTTCACCACGCTATCCGGAGGGGCTGTGCCGCTGTTGCTCGCCACCACCCGGCGGGCCAGGCACGTGGCGATCTCCACCCACTTGCGATTCCGCACCTGTCCGGAGAGATAGAGCGCGTCAAAGAGGCTGCGCCTTCTTTGACGGTCCACCTTCTCCTGTGAAGCCGCTGGCAATCCGGTGGTAACGATCATGGGCACGGTACGGCGGGATTTCACGATGGCTGTCAGCCGATGCTGGCCGTCCACCAGTCGGCCTTCACAGTCGAACCCCACGGCGGCAGGCGTCAGGCGCCACTCGTCATTGCGGATCTCCTCCACATACTTCTCCACCACCTGCTCAGAGAGCTTCCTGTTTCTCAAGTTCCGCTCCAGCATGCGACGCGCCATATCCGGGGTGAGTTGCACCGCCACCGATGTGATCCCGGGTATGGTCTCCAGGCAGTCGAGTCCGGTGATCGCGCCCAAGGGAGTGGGGCGGGTGGGCAGCGGGGCCGGGTGGTTGGGTGCAGTCTGCATGACGGTCCTTGGGGTTCCGGTTATGGGTTGAAACTCACGCGCCTCAGGCCCCTGTTTGCAGGGCCTGGAGCACCTCGCGAACACCCTGCACATACATGGCAACTAATGCCATATTCTGATACAAAAGAGTCGTGAGCATGTCGTATCCAACCTTTCTTTCAGGAAAAGTTGCGCAAAATCGTGCTCACCGGGATATTTAGTTTTCCGTAAAAACAAAAGCGGCCCAGCAACCCATCTTGACCATGTAAAGCGTCGCCGAAGCTTCCTTTTACCTAGAACTTTCGATGAAACAACCCAAACACCTTCATCACCCACGGTAATAGGCCCACCCGACTTTGCACATTGTTCTTATACCCCATCAACCACCCCCGACCACCACCCCGGCAAAATGCTTAGCGGGCCTCCCACCGCTTTGGTAGGAGGCCCGCCCGGGAACAAAAAGTGACTCACTGGCGGCGGGAACCCCATCCACCGGACTCGCGATGCCACCAGATCAAATGAAGAAAGTGAGGAACGCGAGCCCCTTGACCAACAGAGCCCAGATAATCCAGAGCTGCGCCTTGCTATACACCCGTTCTCCGCTGGTCTCCCGGGGAAGTTCGGGATCGTGGCCGTAGAGACGCTCACTGTTCTTGATCATGTAAACTCCCGCCGCCAGGGTGAAAAACAGGCCCACACCGGCGATGATCTTGACGGGGAGGAAGGACAAGGCTGCTATCATGGCGAAAAGTGCCACAGGCCCCGGGCATTACCAGATACAGAAGCCTCAGTTTGCGGGGAATACAGACCAGCCCACCTCCGTGCGGCAGATGGCCCAGTTTCCAGGACGGCCAGAGATCCCCATCCCGACGTATTGCTCCATGGACACACCCTCCACCACCCCATGGCCCAGTTTCCCGACGAACAATCTGATGATGGCGAATTCGAACGGCAGGATGATGCCTTCCGTTCTAAAGTGAGCACAGACGGCTCCACGCCCCACCCTGTGGCCCGGGGCCGCTACCACCTGTATGTCTCCCTGGCCTGTCCCTGGGCGCACCGGACCCTCATCGTAAGGCATCTGCTGGGACTGGAGGACGCCTTGGGCGTCACCGTCGTGGACCCGGTGCGGGATGAGCGGGGCTGGGCCTTCCGGGAGGGTCCCGGGCACACGGCCGATCCCGTGAACGACTTCCAGTTTCTCTCCCAGGCCTACACGGCCACTGATCCCGACTTTCACGGCCGGGTGACCGTGCCCGTCCTTTGGGACCGGGAGCTCCGCCAGATCGTGAACAATTCTGAGGACGACATCTGCCGCATGTTTGCCACCGAGTTCCGGGAGTTCCAGCACACCGAGGAGGACCTTTTTCCCGCCGCCGTGGAGCAGGAGCAGAACGCTCTGTCCGAG
>NZ_BATR01000163.1 GCF_000739655.1 Verrucomicrobium sp. BvORR106
CCCCACCTTGAGCGTGGTGAACCAGCCGAACAGGTAGCAAAACGCCGTCATCAGCCCCGCCACGTAGAGCAGCTCCCATTTCCATTTCAGCACCCCCAGGGACGCCTGCTCCCAGTTCACCGCCATCGCCATCAGCATGAGCGCCCCCCAGAGGAGCAGCATGGCAAAGAACGGTGGGTACTCCGCGAGGGCGTTGTTGAACATCATCACCACCCCGCGCTCCACCCGTCGCTCGATGCTCTCCAGCGAGTGCTCCCGGAAATACTTCTTGGCGCTCGGCAACTCGTCCGGGTTGTCCACCTTCCCGTCACCGTCCTTGTCCACGCTCTCCAGAGAGCGGTCCAGCCCCATCCCCTGCATATCGTGCTTGTCGTCCACGTCAGTGGCCCACATGTAGTACATGCTCTGCACGTTGTAGAGCGGATTGCCGAAGGTCTTATACGAGGTGTAAAGGTACGGAGAAATCGGCAGCATATAACCCAGCACCATCACGGGTCCGGCAATGAGGATGGCGATCCGGCGCTTGTTGCTGGCAAAGATGAGCTGCAGCCCCATGATCCCCCCTGCCGCCGCCAGCGCGACGAGCGCATTCGCCTTGGTCATGTGCCAGGCACACAGGTAGAATCCTGCAATCATGGCATGCCACCACTTCGGCTCCTGAAGGGTTCGCACGATCCAGGCCACGGCCACCACAATGAGAGCCGCCACCAGCACCTCCGGCTGCACATAGGGGGCTTTCAGGATGAAGAGCTGGAATGCCACAATCAGACAGAAGGCCAGCCCCATCCAGTTCCCCAGCCAGCGTTTCAGGGCAAAGAACATCCCCACCAGCAACACCAAAGAGAGACCAATGTTAAATGCCCGGGCGACTGGGAAGTACTCGTTGTAGAACTTCTTCAACCCTTCCGGATCCTGGGGGCGCAGGGTCGAATCCGCCGTGGTGGAGAGCAGATACATGAAGAGCGGCATCCGCATGCGGGTGATGAACATCTCGTAGTTCGACTCCCGGAGGCCCTTGCCATAGTTCATGTACACCCGCTGGTCATTCAGGTCATAGGCGTTCACCGGGCGGTTGGCCTTGGCTGCTGCCGCCTCGTCCCCATTGAAACGGTCCTTCACCTCCGTGTCCATGGCCCGCTGCAGCTTGGCGTTCACTTCATAGCCGTGGTCCACCGCCCGCGTCACGTAGAACCAGCCCGCCCCCACCAGCACCAGCAGGAGCAACGCAGTCGCCCAACGAGGAAGTTTGGCACCAGGGGCGAAGGCATCGAGCAGAGCGGAAAGCATGGGCAACAGGCGTAAGAAATCGGAAAAAGCTGGCGCATTAGAGGCGGATTGCGGGAAAGGGCAAGGCGGGAGGCCGATTTTGAAGCATGTTTTCACGTTCGGGTGATGTGGCGCATCGGGTCTCCCGAGCGCAACTACCGGGGTTCGATGCATCAATCTTGCGAGTGCCCCTTGGAAAGGGTGCCCCACCCCAACAGCGCAAATTGCCAACTTCATTGCGCGTTTTGCGAATCCGGCCGGATTGCGTATTCCGGCCACTTCTCCAGTATGCCGGAAGCGCCTCCAAGATCCCATACAAAGAGATCCGTGTGTTCCCGCCGTACTCCCCGGCCTCTCCGCGGTCGCCTCGATTTTCTCCCAACCGTCCAAAAGTCCAGCTCAAGACCCATCGGACTCCGGAGCCCCCGGTAGTCCTTCACCAGCCAAACCACGATCCGTCGCGGGTCGGCCGGGCAGCATTGCCCGGCCGCCCTCGATGTCCACGCCCTTTTTCGGCCGCTGACTAGCCTCAGTCAAAGCCGGGAGGGCCGGAGCCGGCGGATCCAGAAACAATCTCCTGTTTCCCATGATGCCGTCCCTGCCCCGTAAATCTGGCCTCCAGACTCTCTTTCTCAGCCTGTTGACCTCCGTCGCCCTCGGGGCCGACTACACCTGGCAGACCGGAGGCACCACCAACAACTGGAGCACCGCCGGCGGCGACACGAACTGGTTTATCAATCCCGACACCACCACACTCGCCGCCTGGGCGAATGCGAACCACAACGCGATTTTCGCCGGGGCCACGGGAGAGACGATCACGGTCAACGGCACCATCACCCCAGCCAGCACCACCATCAATGACAATGGGAACTGGACCTTCGCCAACGGCACGAGCGGAGCCATCAACGGCGGCACCTTGGTGAAAAACGGCAGTGGCATCCTGACCATCGGCCTGCTTGCCAACGGATTCACCGCCACCACGATCAATGGCGGGACCATCTCCATCGGCACCGGAGGCACCTCGGCGAACACCTCGACCGTCACCGCCCTGGGGACTGCGACGGTCACCATCAACAACACCGGGACGCTGCGGCTTTGGATCAAAAACGATGCTGCCTTCACCCTGACGAACAACCTCGTGATCGATGGCGGCACCCTGCGCAATGAGGACGGCAACCACACCATGTCCGGCACCATTTTGGTGAATGCCGGAGGGGCCAACTTCACCACGCAATGGGACGCCAAGAACCTCACCCTCAGCGGCGTCATCTCCGGGGCGGGAGCGGTCCGCATTGCCACTGCCAACCAAGCCAGTTCCCGGGTCATCATGACCGCCACCAACACCTACTCTGGCGGCACCACGGTCAACAGCGGGACCCTGCAACTGGGCAACAGCACGGGCGGCGACCAGGGTGGCAATGGGGTCATTCGAGGGGCCATTACCGTGAACTCCGGCGCGACCCTGTCGCTCAACATCAACAACGCTTTCGGATACACCAACGGCACCAAGGTCGACACCGTGAATCTCAACGGTGGCACCCTCACGCATGCGGCGAACGGCGACAACGGCTGGGGTGTTACCTACAACCTCACCGGTGCTCTCATGCAGACGACGGGCGGCGGTCGTTTTTCCTTTGGTGGCAGCAGCGGTGGCACCGGCACGGCGGTCAACTCCCTGGCCTCCGCCAACAGCTCCGTCATCTCCGGGCTCATCCGGCTCCGGGAGAACAACGTGAACAACAGCGTTGCTTTCAACATCGCGGATGGCGGAGCGATCAACGACCTCATCGTTCATGCAAATATTGATCAAAACAGCCCAGGCTACGGCATCACCAAGACGGGCACCGGGTTGATGCTGCTCAACGGTGCCAACACGTACACTGGCTCCACCATCATCAACGGAGGCACCCTCTCCCTCACCAGCATCGGCACCCTGGCCAGCTCCCCTGTTGTGATCAACAGCACCGGAACCCTCCGTCTGGACTCTACAGGTAAAACCCTTGCATCGATCACCGCCAACAATGGCTCCACGATGGTCCTCGGTGCCCGCACCGGGGCTACCACAACACTGACCGGTGCCCTTACTCTCGCCGACGCTGCGGCGATCACGCTGGCACCCGTCTTCAGCGGCTCACCTGCCACGGCAGGCAGCACCTATGACCTCATCACGGCCGCCAGCATCACCGGCACAGGGACGGTGAGCACCAACTTCAACTACTTCGGCCAATCCCGCATCACCGGCAGCACCGCGGTGGTGGGCAACGTCTTGCGTCTTACCCTCGCGACAGGAGCCGCCAACCTGGTTTGGAACAATGCCTCTGCCAACGGCCAGTGGGACATCAATACAAGCACTAACTTCAACAACAGCGGCACCAATGACGTCTTCATGTCCTACGATGCCGTCACGTTCGATGACACAACGGCCCCTGGCACTGCCAAGGCCGTCAACCTCTCCGGAACGGTCGCGCCTGCCCTGCTGACCGTCAACAACACCACCGGAAACGACTACACCTTCAACGCCACGAGTGTGGGATCCGGACAGCTCGTGGGCGCAGGTTCACTCGTGAAAAACGGCACTGGCACCCTGACCCTGGGCACAAACCTGACTTATGCCATGACCGGCGACATTACGGTGAATGCCGGCACCTTCAGCCTTGGCAGCAAGGCCCTGGTGAACGTGGCCAGTGTGATTCTAAACGGCGGCACTCTCTCAACAGGATCGATCTACGCCGCCAGCTTCGACCTGCGTTCCGGCACGGCCAGCACGGTGCTCACCGGCACCAGTGGCCTCACCAAATCCACTTCCGGCACTGTAACCCTCAGCGGGGTGAACAACTACACCGGCACCACCACCGTCAGCGGCGGCACTCTCATCCTTACCGGAAACAACACCATCACCGGAGCGGTGGCAGTCAATGCCGGGACCTTGCAGGTTGGCTCCGGCAGCACCTCGGGCTCCTTGGGCTCAGGCGCAGTCTCCATCGCCTCAGGTGCGACGGTGCTCTACAATCGCAGCGACTCTCCTGGCATCGCCAACGTTTTCAGCGGAGCAGGCGCGCTGAACTTCAACGGCACCAACAATGGAATCAGCAATGGGGCCTCTGGATTCTCCCTCTCCGGCAACAACAGCACTTTCAGCGGCACCATGGCCATCTCCAATGCCAGGCTGACCGTCGACAACACCGCGGACATCGGCACGGCCGCCATCAACATCGGTACCAATGGCCAGTTCTATTTCAGCGCAGGGGGCACCTACACGAACAATCTGACCATCTCTGGCAACGGCTGGGGGGAAACCGCCGGACTTTTGGGCGCGATTCGGCTGGGAGGCAACGTCAACCTCGCCGGTTCCATCACTCTGGCAGGGAATGCCCGTATCACCGCCTATGGCAACAGCGGAACAATCTCCGGGGCAATTGGGGATGGCGGTAACAATTTTGGCGTCACCTTTGGCGTGACGGGAGGCACCTCAACCCTCACCCTCTCAGGGGTCAGCACCTACACAGGGGCGACCAGCATCTTCTCGGCTGCGGCCAACCAGGCCACCATGGTCACCCTTTCCGGCAGTCTCGGCAACACAGCGGTGACAGTCAGTAATTTCTCCACCCTCGCGGGTGAGGGCACGATCGGAACCATCGCTGGCAGCGCCTCACTCATCCACGAAGCAGGAAGTTTCCTCAATGCCGATCTTGGCACGACTGCCGCCCTCACTGTCAACGGCACGGTCAACGTCAGTGGAGCCACCACTCTCAACCTCACCTCCCTGGCGGGCATCACTCCGGGCGGAGCCTACACGATCTTGAATCATACCGGCACGCTCACGGGCCTGGCCAATCTGATCCTGCCCAACGCCGCAACCTACCGGGCCGCCCTCATCACCGACACGGGCTCAGCATTGCAGGTCTCTCTCGGAAACAAGGCCGTGACCTGGACCGGGGCCGCCAGCGGGGCCTGGGACATCGGCACCGCCATCAACTGGGTGGACGGATCCAGCCTCGCCGAACGCTACTTCCAGGCGGATGCCGTGACCTTCGTGGACGGTGCAGCCAACACCAGCATCACTGTGACCGGTGCCCTCACCCCTTCGAGCGTCACTTTCAACAACAGCACCGCCACGACTTACACCATCACCACCAGTACAGGTAACACGATCGGTGGAACCTCCGCGCTGACGAAGACCAATACGGGGACCGTCAACCTCTCCGGCCCCAACACCTATACCGGCGGAACGCTTGTCCGTCAGGGCACTCTGGTGGGGCTGAATGCCACCGCCTTTGGCACCGGCACGATCACCCTGGGGGACGCCAGCACAGCCGCTGGAACCCTGGCGTTGTACCTCGATCCCATCACGGCAGGCGCCAACATCACCGCCTCCAACGCCATCAACGTCGGTCCTGTCAGCGCGGCCACCACCGCAGTCATCGGCACGCTCGGATCTACCACCACCCAGGTCACCCGCTCCGCGACCTTCAGCGGGGCCATCACGCTGAATGACGATGTCATCCTCCGCTCAGGCGCACACGACAGCACCACATTCTCCGGTGCTATCACCGGAGGCAGCGGATTTACCATCTCAGTTGAAAACGGCCTTATTGCTCCCAGCAATGCCACGGCCCAACAGTTCGGTGCCGGCCAGGCTGGCAACCGGGTCATGCTCAGCGGTGACGCCAATGGTTTCACGGGCAACTGGAACATCCGCAGCGGATCATCCACCAACCTCACGATCCTCCAAATCAACACCGGCGAGCGGATCAACAACAACTCCAACGTGAACATCGAGGAGTTCGCGGTCTTCCGGCTGAATTCTGCCGAGACCATCAACGCCCTCACGGGCAACGGCCGTGTGCGGGCCGTAAGTTCCCGCCTCCTCACCGTTGGCGCCGGCAATGGTTCCGGCACCTTTTCAGGCGTGCTGGAAAACGATACCTTTGACGCAGGCACGCTCTCCTTCGCCAAGTCCGGCACTGGCACGCAGATTCTCACGGGAACCAACACCTACACCGGGACGACCACCGTCAGCGGGGGCGTGTTGCAAGTGGGCGATGGCGGCATGACCGGAACCCTGGGTGGATCCGGCGCAATCACCGTCTCCTCAGGCGCAACCTTGACCTACAACCGCTCCGACCTCGTCACGCTGGACCGGGCATTCACCAACAGCGGCGGCACCTTGATCAAAGATGGCGCAGGCAATATGACGATCGCCTCCTTCCTCCTGCTCCCCACGAATTTCATCGTCAACAGCGGCGTCGTCACCATCAACGGCGGCAGCTTTGGCGGCAATCGCATGGAAGGGAACGGAACGCTCACCATCAATGCCGGGGCCAGCGTCATCCTGACCGCCACCCACACTCTGGGTGGAGGCAACGGAAGCATGTCGGACTCCGTGGTGATCAACGGGGGCCTGTTGACGCTGAATGAGGAGCAGTACTTCAACAATCTGACGCTTCAGAACGGCGGCAACGTCAACGGGATCGACGAGGTCCGGGCCTCCAGCGCCACCAACTGGCAGGTCACAGGCAGCAGCGCCACCGCATCAGAGATCAGCACTCTGGTCAGCCATGTTGCCGCCGCCAACTGGACGGTTCAGGATATTACGGCAAACTCAGAGACGGACCTCATCATCAGCGGCCGGATCACCAACACCGGAGCCCTTAACAAGGGCGGTGCAGGCACCATGGAGCTCAGCAATGACGCCAACAGCTACAGCGGCGGCACCAACATCAATGCAGGAACCCTGCTCGTGAACACCCTCACCGGCAGCGCCACCGGCACCGGGCAGGTCACCATCGCGGCCGGGGCCACCTTGGCGGGACGCGGAGCGGTCAACACCACCAACGCCAACATCACGATCAATGGGACCCTGAGAGTGGGCAATCTCGGCGACGACCTCTTCACCTCCGACCTGAACCTTCATCTCGGCACCGGCACCGGCACCGTCCTGCTCAATGGCGTGCTCCTGCTCGACATCTTCGGCCAGGAGGACGACACGATGGGCAGCGATCACGGCCAGCTCTACGGCGATGTCTTGAAGTTCAACAACACCGCTGCCGTACAGCTCGGTGGCACCCTCAAGATCGTGGACGCCTCCTCCGATGCCCTCAACTGGAACGAAGGAGACGCCTGGCAGCTCATTGACTGGGCCAACGTCACCGCAGGTGGCATCACCGGCACGTTCACCACCTACGAACTCCCCACCCTCGCCGAAGGCCTGAAGTGGGACACCAGCCTCATCAGCCAGACCGGTTACATCTCCGTCGTCGCCGTCCCCGAACCCTCCCGCTCGTTCCTTCTTGTCGTAGCGGGAGCCGGCTTCCTCATGCGGAGACGCCGCAAACAGGGCTGAGCGAGAGCCGTTCAACCAAAGAGGGCACAGAGGTAAATCTTAAAAGCCACTCAAGGCTTGTCCACCCCCAAGGAGCGGCGGTTTGTGCTTGCACAACCGCCGACGGTGGCCGGAGGCGAGGATTCGCAAGCAATCCAGGCAGCGATGGGATGGCCTAGCGCATTGGGAGATTTGGCGGACTGTCACTCCGCTTCCAATCGGCGGTTGTGCAAGCACAAACCGCCGCTCCTTGGACTCCCAGGTATCATTGACACACTCCGTGAAGTGAGAGCTCAACCAGGCGCAGCCGCCTCAACCAGCGCAGCCGCCTCAACCAGCGCAGCCGCCTCAACCAGCGCAGCGTCTCAACCAGCGCAGCGTCTCAACCAGCGCAGCGTCTCAACCAGCGCAGCGTCTCAACCAGCGCAGCGTCTCAACCAGCGCAGCGTCTCAACCAGCGCAGCGTCTCAACCAGGCGAAGCCGTCTCAACCAGCGCAGCGTCTCAACCAGCGCAGCGTCTCAACCAGGCGAAGCCGTCTCAACCAGCGCAGCGTCTCAACTCAACTTCCCTTCCCTTCCAGCGCTGCATCCCATTCGCCGGCATCGTGAAACGTTGGTGCATCGAACCCGCTGCTCAACCCTTCCTTCACGAACAGGCTGCCCAGCTCCGGATGGTCTTCCGGACGTTGCAGGCGGAGCTTCAGTGTCTGCCCCAGCTGCAGCTTCTGAGCAGGGAGGGCCTGTGCCCCCATCCAGCTCCACTGGGAAACCACGATCTGGTCTCCCGGTTTCACGCCCAGGTCACCGGCTCCTTCCACAAGCTCGGTCACCTCATAGAGGTGGTTCACCAGAGCCTCGGTGTACGGCTGAAACTCCTGCAAAGTAGGCGTGGGCGACATCTCCACCAGCTTCGCCCACACCACGCCTTCCTTCACGGGGAGACGCTGGCCGGACATGACGATGGATGAGTTGGCATGCTGGGCCACCTCCTCATCGCTCAGCTTGCGATTGTAGATCAGCACCCGCTCGATCTCCCCACGCCAGGGCTGCTTGCCTTCAGAGGAGGCCCCCAGACGCATCTTCATAGACTCCCAGTTGCTGAAGTCGCCCGTGATGCGGTTCCTCGTCCAGGCCGCCTGCCCGTCCACATACACGGTCAGCTTGTCCTTGCCATAGGCCAGCACGAGGTGGTGCGGGTACCCCTTCTGAACCACCGCGAGCGAAGTTTCCTCGACATCGCCAGCAGGCCCGTTGGCCGGGGTCCTCATCCAGAGGAAGAGTCGTGGCCCGCGCTGGATGATCGTCAGATTCCGCTCCTGATCATTGTTTGCCAGGGTCAGGATGCGCCGGTCCTCCTTCTCCTTCACGTTGCCCTGCGGCGTGATCACCATCTCCAGGCTCACCTCATGGGTCTTCCGGCATTCGGAAGAGACCAGTTCGCCCGCCTCCGGAGCATCAAACCAGCCCCCGCGCAGTTTCATCGCACCCCGCTGGTCCCAGAAGGCCACCCCCTGGGGCACCACCGTACAGGGGTTGCCATTGGGTAGCTTGGTCAGCCCTCGCACCTGCTCCCACACGAAAACCAGCCCTTCATCAGTAGCCGGCCAGGCAGCCTTCGGCACGCGCAGGGATGTCGCAGACATCCTGTTGGGCTGCTGTGCCCGGTCTTTGAATCCCTCGATCACCAACGCCTCTGCGTCCTTGGACTGCTCCGGAAGCTTCACGGTAAGTGAGAGGTCACCTTCACTCAGCTTCCAATTCGTGAGCACCGTCCCATCTGCCAGCTTGACGACGGCCTCCCTGCTGTCCACCGGCTCATCGAAATCCACCACAATGCCATCCTTGCCCTCGCGCCGGGCTCCTTCGACCTTGGGTGGAGCAGGCGGGCTCACATGCACATAACCACGCAGCTTCCCCCCATCCGGAAGCTGGCGGGCCTCAATCCAATATTCGCCCGGCTTTTTGAAGGTGTGCTGCACCTTGTTCCCCTCGTAGTTCACCTTGCCGGTCATGTGCCAGCCCCAGTTCCCCTTCCCCGCCTCGTTCACGGCAAAGTCCAGAGTTGTTTCCCCTTCCACATATCGTGTGCCCAGGGGGAGTTCCGTACGGTACACGTCAGGATACCGGTCCGTGCCCTTGAAGCTGGTGTAACGCACGGGTTTGCCGATGATCTCCAGCGTCACTGGGTTCAGGTGAGCGAGGTACAAATCATAATCCGCCTCGAAATGGTCGTGACTATCGGGAGAGGCGCCGAACGCTATCAGCCGCTGACACGGGGAAACCATGGGGAAGTAGATGTAGTTCCGCTTTCCGTGCATGCGCTCATCGTCTTTTTGCAGGATCTGGCTGATTTCCCGCGTGGCCAGGCGCATCTTGTTCACCGGTCCGCCGGCCCCACCCATCCAGAAGCCCCACTTGCTGTCAGCGGTGAAGTACGGCTGGCAGCCACTCTGCCGCTGCTCATGCCAGAGGGTCTGCCCCTCCGTATCCACTCTGGCAAATTCGGGTGTGCCAGAGGTGGCATGCTTCCCATCCGGGCTCATGAGGTAGCCGAAGACCTCACTGGGCTGCTTGAGCAGCCGCGTGGTCTGCCCCGTGCTCAAACTGAACTCCTGGGTGAAGCCCTTGTTGTCGATGAAACAGAGTCGATCCTCGCTCCTCCACACCACCGCCCGGTGTTCCGCATAGCTGCGGGCTTCCGGAGCCACGGCGCGGCGCTTCCGCGTCTTCAGATCCATCACCCAGAGCACTCCGTGCCGGCCTACATGGCCTGGGTAACCGGTGGATCCACGCGGATAGCTCACGTACGCCAGACGTTTGCCATCGGGAGAAATCTTGGGACAGAAGTGGTCCCGCCCTGATTCTGTAGGAACCACCCGATACTCTTTCCCGCCGTTGAGGCGCTTCGACCAGATCTCCCACGCTCCCGACTTGGTCCGCCTTTCCCACACCAGGAACCCGGAGCCCACCCGGGACAGCCCCCGCATGTTTTTGGGATCCAAGTCCAGCGGCACCTCCTCCGCACGGTCATCCTTCTCACGATTCCGCCTCCAGTCCACCACGGCAATCGCTGCCGCAGTAATCACCACAAAAACAGGAACATAGATCTTCCAAATGCGCGACATGTACTAGGATGAGGAGGGGGCGGACAACGAACTAGATGAACAAAAATTCAGAATCGTAAATCTGCACACATCCCTGCCACCGGGCAACGAGGAAAAGATTCTTGATACAATTAAACCATGCCTCCGGTTGCGGTGCGCCCGGCGTATAGGCTGCACCTTCATCTCCGCTTCCGATGTCGACCAAAACACCTGTCTCCCTGCACTGGTTCCGCCGTGATCTCCGGCTCACGGATAACACCGCGCTGCATGCCGCGCACACCGGGTCAGACCAGGTGATCCCCGTGTACATCCTCACCACCTGGAAGACGCAGCACTCCTGGACAGGCCCCAACCGCCAGCACTTTCTGTGCGGTAATCTGGACTCCCTGGCCAGGAATCTGGAGGCCATCGGCTCCCGTCTCATCATCCGGTCTGGAGATGCAGTCTCGGAGATCGAGCGACTTCTCCGCGAGACCGGGGCCACCGCGCTCTATGTCAATCGCGACCCCGATCCGTACGGGAAAATGGTGGAAGTGAAGGTGGCAGCCCTCTGCAAAAGTCTTGGGGTGACGTTCCACTCCTGCAAGGACGCCGTCCTTCATGAATCAGATGAGGTGCTCACCGGGAGCGGCGGCCCCTACCGGGTCTTCACCCCCTACTCCCGGAACTGGCTGTCGCTTCCTAAAACCCAGCCCCTGGGCAAAGTCCGCACCCTGGGGGACGCAGCCCCGCCCAAGCTCAAGAGCCTGCCTCTCCCCACAGTGGCTCACTGGAGCCTGCCCGAGCCCACCGCCACCCTGCCCGCCCCCGGTGAAAAAGCCGCCCGCGACCGGATGAAGGCCTTTGTGGAAGGCAAGAAGCTCCCCCAGTACGAGGAAACGCGAAACTTCCCCTCCGTGCCCGGCACCTCCCAGCTCAGCCCAGACTTGCGCTACGGGCTCATCAGCATCCGGGAGCTCTATCACCGCTGTCAGCAGGCGTTGGCCGGGGCGGCATCCCAGCCTGCAGCACAACTAGGCATCAACACTTACATCAAGGAGCTGGCCTGGCGGGAATTCTACATGGCCGTTCTTCATTTCTTCCCGGAGGTGCTGGAAACAGACTTCAACCCGGAGCTGCGCGGAGTCTCCTGGCATGACGATCCTGCGGCCCTCACGGCGTGGAAGGAAGGCCGTACCGGCTTCCCGCTGGTGGATGCTGGCATGCGCCAGCTCCTCGCCACCGGCTGGATGCACAATCGCGTCCGCATGATTGTTTCCATGTTCCTCACCAAGGATCTCCATGTGCACTGGATGGAGGGCGAGAGTCATTTCATGCAACTGCTGGTGGACGGTGAGATTGCCAGCAACAACGGCGGCTGGCAATGGAGCGCCGGCACCGGGGCCGACGCCGCTCCGTGGTTCCGCATCCAGAATCCGTGGACTCAGACCAAACGCTTCGATCCAGAGGGCAAGTACATCAAGACCTGGGTGCCGGAACTCAAGGACGTGCCTGCGGACAAGTTCTTTGCCCCGCCCGTCAACGGCCTGCCCCTCGCCAAAGGCTATCCCCTCCCGATGGTGGATCACGCCACAGAACGGGACCGCACGCTGCAACGGTTCAAGGCAGCAACGAAGCGATAAAGATTAAACCACAGAGACACAGAGAACACCGAGACTGAAACTGAGGTTTGGACAGAATTTATGGAACTAGTTATGGTGCCTCACGATGCGTGTGGCACCCACATCCTCAATCTGGAACCCCAACTCCCTCAATTCTGTCGAAAAATCAGTGCTCTGTGTTCTCTGTGCCTCTGTGGTTCCTAACTAAACTTCCGCATCTCCCATCTCCACCAGCCAGGAGGCCTGCGTGAGGCGGCGGACGATGGCCCAACCTTCTCCTCCATAGCGGGCTGCCAGATCGTTCAATCCAAACTGGCTGGTCCACAGCACAGGCAGGCCGCAGGAACCACGATGGTCGAGCAGAGCTTCCAGCTCCGGCGCAGCCTCGCGGGGCGAGTCTTCTTCACCCATATCGTCCAATAGGAGCACCCGTACCCTCCGGGCATCGCTCAGCAACCGACGGGCTCTCTGCACCACCCGGGCGTCATCATCACGTTGATCCATTACCGCCGTGGCCAGACGGGAGGCTGGCAAATACATCCACGAGCAGGTATCCGGCAGTTGGAGCAGCAAGGTGACGAGCAATCGAGTCTTGCCCATGCCATCCGGACCCAGCAGCCCAATGCCATGCGAATCCTCAGCCCCTTCCACACACCAATCCAAGGCGCGCTGCACCACTTCCCGGGGCAAACTGGTCCGCCAAGGTTCAAAAGGCTTCAGATGGCTGTCCGGAATCTCCGCCAGACGGCGTGCCCGACGACGAGCAGACTCCCCGCGTTCCTTCGCGGCCACATGCGGGCGAAAAGGTCCCGCCTCTCTTTTGGAGGTCGAGGCAGCCTGAAGCGCCTGATCGGGCCTGGCTTCGTGCGATGATAAGGTGTCTGAGAGAGCGAACATTTTCGTGATATTCGCCGCAAACTTCAGATTGGCCGTAATGGACTCGTTACTTTTTTGCCACTGCCTAAAGCCCCCTGACGCACCCCCTCTAAGCTCCTCAAAATGAGCAAAAAGCCTGCCTAAAAAGTGTTCAAAATCTGTTCTAAAATTGACCGTGCATTGCCTTGCATCGAATTGCCCACTTCCAGATGGATGTTCGCCAAGTCGGCAGTCGCTTTTCGCGCCATCTTTCTTAGGCCGCCATCCTCGTATCGTTGAAGCATTCGACGGCCACGAGCATACCCAGGAGGTTGCCTCAACAGACGAACTCAGTCTTATCCGGTTCGCGGCACGTATGGTCCCTTAAACCCATGAAAAGGGAACTGACTTCAACCACTCGTCACAATCGACGCGCAGATGACATGAAGTTGGATAAGAGCCGCCCACAAGGCAAACAGAACATGAAAACCAACACCCAGACAGACCGCACCCGTCACTTTGACGAAAGCGAGACCACTTCCATCGAGACCACCATCTACTCGGAGAACTCCATCTCCATGAGCGAATACCGCATCCTCAATCCCCAGACTGCCGAGGTGCCCACTCTGACCCAGAGCCGCGTGCTGGCCGCTGTGCTGGAGCGCGTGCGGATCAAAGAAGCCCGCCGTGCCAAGAGCGCCGCTCGTCGCAAGGCTCTGATGGAAGCTGCGATGAACGCGGTCATCCATCCTTGGGAGCAGCTCATGAGCGTGTTCCATCATGCTCCCCAGCCTGCCCTGGCTCGTGTGCATGTGGCGTCCGGTTCCCAGGCTGGCAAAAGCGTGCGCGTGACCTCCTCCTATCTGGCGCTGCCCCGCGCCTGATCCGTCTGAAGTTTCGATCACGCAGACAGGGCGTCTGAATGGCGTCAACTGCCCCTCATTCGCGCAAGAAATCTACTGCTGCGCCCCTTCTGCAGGTTTCCGGCCCGGCCAACCGGAGCCTCAGCAGAATCCCTTTCAGGATCATTCCCGATGGCGACCCGAAAATCGGTTGTCAGTCGGCACCGGTCCATGGTCTAAGTTGGGCAGAACGCTTTTGTTCCCATCCGGCCATCGCCATGATCCACATCCTCCCTGCCGCCTCTGAGCATCACGATGCCATCTGGCATATCTTCCATGAAGTGATCCAGGGTGGTGACGCGTACGTCTTTGCGGAGCACACGAGCCGGGCCGAAGCCCTCGCCTACTGGCTTGCGCCGGGCCACCACGCGTATGTCGCTGTGGACGGGAGCGGTCAGGTTGTTGGCAGTTATATCCTAAAGCCCAACCAGCCGGGACGCGGGGCCCACGTGGCCAACGGCAGCTACATGACCGCCAGCAGCGCGCGCGGCATGGGCGTCGGCTCCATCATGGCGGAGCACTCCATTGCCGAGGCCGAACGGCTCGGCTACCGGGCCATCCAGTTCAATATCGTCGTCAGCACGAACGGCGCAGCAGTACGCCTCTGGCAGCGGCACGGTTTCAAGATCCTGGCCACCCTTCCCCAGGCATTCCAACATGCCAAGTTGGGCTATGTGGATGCCTACCTCATGCACCGGTTTGTGGGTGAGGCGCCAGCCAATGCGACGTCGTCGACTGAATCCCTGCATTGATCACACGGGGCAACTCCCACGGGCATCAGAAAGCCCCTTATTGCCCTACCAAGGGGAGGCTAACGTCTCGCCTGGAGCCTCCTGATTTTGCAGGTGCATGTCCGTGTGCGCATCCTTTGAGAGCCCTTTTCCTGCCCACTACTGGTACGAATATGACCCACCCCTACACCTATGACCTGGGTGGCATGCGGACTGCTTGGTGAACATCGGCCCAAGACTCCCTTAAAAACACCGTTTCCCGCGGAACAAGGGATGTCCACGGCCACGCCACCAGCAGTCCCGCCGTATGAGACACATCACATTCGTATTTTTTCCACTTCTTGTCTGTACGATTCTGACGCTCCCCGGCTTGGCCCAGACGCTCACCTTTGACGGCGTGCCCACACCGGCCAACTCCGGGGCACAGAACGGCGGCGGCGACTGGAATACCACCGCCTTGAACTGGTATGATCTTACTCTCAACCAGAATGTTTCCTGGGCCAACAACGGCACCACGGACGCCGCCTTCGGCAATACTAACAGCGTTACCGGCGGCACGATCAATCTCACGGAGAACATTTTCGTCCGCAACATGCGGTTCAACAGCCTTCAGAGCGGACCTACTCTCACCGGGGGCATGACCCACACCTTCAGCTCCACCAACGGCAGCACCCTGAACTTCGCAGACAGCGCCGTCATCATCGCGGCGGAAAACAGCTCCTCCGGTTCCGGCACCATCCTGTTCATCAACTTCAACCTTGCCGTCAAAGCCCATAACCTGACGATGGCCCGCGATACCGGCACGCTGTCAGCGACTTTCCAGTATCTGCGCTTTGCCAATGACAACGACCTCACGGGCACGCTAACGCTGCAATCCGCCCCTGATCTGACCAAGGGCATCTTCCTGCTCACTGCTGGCAACAACACTATCGAGGGCCTCGACAAGGTGGTGGTCCAAGCAGGCAGCGTCCTTGCCACCAGCGGAACGGGCCAGACTTACGTGACCGACATCCACCTGGCTGGCAACGGCGTCGGAAACGGAGCCATCCGGGTGGACTCCGCAAACATGACGTTTACCGGCGAGATCGTTTTGACGGCAGATGCGGGCATCATGACCAACGCGTCCGCAGGAAACGCCACTATCTCCGGCGGCATCTCCGAGCAGGGCGGCAGTTTCGGTTTCGCAAGATTCGCCTCGGCAGTGGACACCATCCTGACCATCACTGGAATCAACACCTACACTGGAAAGACAACGTTCGGCCGCTCTGGTTCGGTCGCTGGCGGCATCACCACCTTGGACTTCAACGGAGCCGGTGCCCCGGAGGACGACATTCTCTACCACAACGTGGCCACAGCGGGGATCCTTGAACTCATAGGCGGCTCGTACGGGAGGGCCGCACTGGTCTTGCAGGGGAAGGACGGTGCCGCTAACAGCCAGCGCTTCGGGAACCTCAGTGTGAACGGTACCCGGTCCACCCTCACGTTGATCTCAGGCACCGCAGGCACCATGGATATCTCGCTGGGAACTATCAGTCGTGTCCTGGCCTCCAGTACCTTGGCGATCGTCACCCCAGCGTCAGGCACCATCACCACCACCCAGGCCAACGGCCTGATCGGTCCTTGGGCAACGATTGCCGATGCCTCAGGTAATGGCGGCTGGGCTCAGGCCAGCAACGGTGTCGTGACCCGCTTCAACGGCACCACCACTCACGCTTTGGGCAGCACCTTAAACTCCTACACTGCCACCACGGATCTCCAACTGAGCAACGCTTCCCGTGCCGTCGTGACCAATAGCGGATCGGCGAGCGTGGCCACCATCTCTCAAACCGACGCCGTCTCAAAGCGCTTGCTCGACATCGGCACTGGCAATCAACTGCAGTTGGGCCAGACAGCCGGCATCCAAATAACAGGCGGAGCCAAAGATCTGATCGTGGGACGAGTTGGGAGCGCAGGCAAGCTCACGGCAGGCACTGCCACCGGGGCCAGCCTCTTCCTCACCAACATGTCGCCCAGCGCCACCCTGACGATCCATTCTCAGATCGTGAACAATGCCGCCGGTCCCGTGAACCTCTACATCAACGGCTCGGGCAATGTCGTCCTGGATGGTGACAACACCTTTACAGGCAGCGTCCAGATCGCCAGCGGATCTCTGGAGATACGTCACCCAGGGGCTCTAGGCACCACAGCGGGCTCGACCTCCGTCCTCGCGGGAGCTGCGCTACGACTCTCCGGGGGCGTCTCCTCGGCAGAAGCCATCAGCATTGCGGGGAACGGAGTGAACAATGACGGAGCGCTGCGCAGTGTGGGCGGCAGCAACACGCTGACGGGTCTCCTCACCCTGGCCGGGCCGGGCCGCATCAATGTGGATACTGGCACGCTGACGCTTCAGGGGGCCACCCTCGCCACCAACGTGATTACCGTCAGCTCCACCTCCAACACCTTGACCTTTGGCGGGGCTGGCACCCTGGTGGTCAACGGCCGGATCAATTCCTCCACTGGCACCGCCTTTACGAAAGACGGCAGTGGCTTGATGATCGTGAACGGTGACAATGCATTCACCACTGCGACCGCCGTGAGCAATGGCATCCTGCGCATTGGCCACGTCAACGCGCTAGGCACCGCCGCCGGGGCCACCACGGTCTCCGGCACGGGAGCCGTCGAACTTAGCGGGAACGGCTGGTCCATAGCAGAGACCTTCACACTGGGCAGCACCGGCACCAGTCTGGGCGGGGGTCTGCGCAGCACAGGCGGGAACAACAGCCTTACCGGGCTCATCACTGTCAACAACGCCTCCCGCATCCAGTCGCTGGATGGAACCCTCACCCTGGATGTCGCCAGTGGCAGCGCCATCATCAAGGACAACTCCAGCACCAACCGGGCGCTCGCCTTCGGAGGCACGGGAAACATCTTGGTACTCGATGCCATCTCCAGGCAGAGCACCGGCATCTTCTCCATCACCAAGGACGGCAGCGGCACCTTGACGCTGCGTGCCGCCAGCAACTATGACGGCACCACCACGCTTGGCGGAGGCGAACTGCACCTGGACTTCGCCGATGCGGGTGTTTCCACGAACCTCCTCTACAATGGTCTCTCCACGCCGGGCGCGCTCACCATCACGGGCAGCACCTTGCGGGTCACCGGACGTTCCGGCACCACTACGAGCCAGCAGTTTGGCAATCTGGCCATCGGCGTCGGCCAGTCCTACATCACCACGGTGCAAAATGGTGCTACCGCTGTAAACATCTCGTTTGGGAACATTGCCCGCGCGCTCTCCGGCAGCGTTCTGGAGTTCACCCCACCTGCTGCTGGCAGCTACAGCACCACCGGCGGCGTGAACAATGCCCTCATCACCCACGATGGCACCGCCTCCGTCACCTGGGGCAAGAACGACTGGGCTGCCACCACCGCGGCAGTGGATGGACGACGTCAGATCGTGGGACTCTCCAGCATTGTGGACGGCTACACTGCCAGCACATCCACAAGCCTGTCCGGCAACGCCGATGTGGTGCTGGGCGCAGGCATCATCACACTCGCAGCCAGTGCAGATACCAGCAGCCTCCGGTTCAATGCCGCACAGAGCAGCTACATCGGCATGAGTGACGGCATCACGCTCACCACCGGAGGCATTCTCGTGGGAGAGGGCGTGGGCGCCCACACGACTTACATTGACGGTGGAACACTGCGAAGCAACTCCACTGGCCTGTCATTCACCACCTCCGACTTGGTGATCGTGCAGAACAATACCTTGGGCGATCTCATCATCACCGCGAACATCGACAACAACCTGGGTGGCACGAATACCAGCACATCTCTCACCAAGAGCGGTGCTGGCACCGTCATCCTGGACACGGCCACGCACAACTACTCTGGCACCACCAAGGTGATAGAAGGCACCTTGCACCTCCGCACGGGCAACATCAACACCGCAGGTCAGTACACCCTCGGCGGAGGCGCTACCAGCGGCAAGTTTAAGATCGGCAACAACACCACCTCGATCCTGGTGTACTCAGACTGGCTGCAAATCGACGGCTATGGCACCCAGAACGCCCTCGTGGGGGGCGGGACGGTGCTCTCCACCTTCCTGCTGGATGGCTCCAACATCACCAGCGACTTCCGCAAAGGCTACATCGGCGGCGCCGGACAGTATGAGAACAACATCAGCATCCGCATGGCGGCCGACAACGCCCCGCTGATCCTGGGCGCGAACAACACCTATGCAGGAAAGACCACGATTTCCTTCGGCATCATCGAGGTGGAAAAGCTGGCCGACCTTGGTCAAGTCAGCTCTCTGGGCACCGGCACCTTCAACGGCACCGGCCTCACAGCAGACTCCGGCATCATTGACCTCTCGAACCGCACGACTGGCTCGACGGGTCTCAATGCCTACTCCGTGCTCCGCTACATCGGGAGCACGGACTCATCCACCAATCGCGTGGTCCGGATTTCAAACACTGATCTACCCAATGAGATCATTTCCGTCGTGGCCGTGCTCGAAAACAACGGCACCGGCACGGTGAAATTCACCTCTGCGATGCAGGCAGCCGGGTCCAATCCGGTCGAGCGCCTCTTGCGTCTCAGCGGCACCAACACCGGAGCGAACTCCATCGTCAGCATTAACAACCCGAGTGCAACCATCCTAACGCGCATTGAGAAGACTGGCACCGGTACCTGGGCCGTCACCGGCGCCAGCACCCACGGCGGCGGCACCAACATCCTGGCGGGAACCTTCCTGGCCATGAACACCGGTGGCAGCCCCGGATCCGCCACCGGCACTGGCAATGTCACCGTGGCCGCAGGAGCCACGCTGGGAGGCATCGGGCGGGTGGCACCGGGAACTGGTTCGAACATCACAGTCAATGGCATCGTCGCAGTGGGAGACTCCACCCTGGCCATCGCGCAGGCCGCCCGCCTCGAGATCGCCACCACTGGCAGTGGCACCCTCACCTTCAAGACCGGCAGCAGCCTCGCCCTCGACCTGCTCCATGGTCAGATGTTGGGAAACAACACCAGCGACGGCACCGCGGCAGATGTCATGGTCATCAACGGCTCCCTGGTGATCGAAAGCGGGGCCACCCTGGTCATCAACAACCCCACGGACATGATGGAATGGGCGGTGAACGACTCCTGGAAACTCTTTGACTGGTCCGGCCTCGGGTCCCGCACGGGAGAGTTCAGCCTCCTCTCCCTCCCAGGGCTGAGCGGCGATCTTTCGTGGGACACCAGCAAACTCTACACGGATGGCATCATCTCCATCACCAACGTCCCCGAACCGGGCAGGATGGTGCTGCTGATGGTGGCTCTGGCGGCGGGAGTGATGAGGAGGAGAAGGCGTGCTTAGCGCTTGGTTCTTTGAAGGCGAGGCTCTGTTTGTTTCAAACAGCTTCCTCCGGGATCCAGATTGACATCCATTTGGCCTCGTCACGAGACACTACATTCGTTGGCCCTCGAACCCGGAGGGTTCACCAAGAATAGCCACGGGGAAGCGAGCGTAGCGAGTGCAACCCATGGAATAGGGCACCCCGTATTCTACGGCGGAGCGGTAGGCCCATCGGGTGCAAATCGCCAAACCGCGCCCTCTAACCGAACAACTTCGTCAGCGCCTCACGCATCACGCCCTTGTCCGGTGAAACCCCAGACCAATACTCAATGTTGGTCGCACCCTGGTTCACCAGCATACCCAGACCGTCCAGCACCTTGCAGCCCAGATTCTCCGCCTCTTTGAACAGTCGGGTGTAGGGAGGGTTGGGAATGACATCCGCCACCACCATTTTGGGCTTCAAGGTGGCCAGATCGATCTCCGGCATGGCATCCACGTCCGGATACAGTCCGATGGAGGTCGCGTTCACCACCACTCCAGCATCCTCGGGGATGGCGAAAGGTCCCGTCCACGGTGCGAACACCGCCGCAGCGGGCGTGTTCCGTGTGACGTGCGTTGTCAGCTCCATACCGCGATCCTCGGAGCGGTTCACGATGGTGAATTTCCTCGCTCCCGCGAGGGCCAGCTCCACGGCGATGGCCCGAGCCGCGCCTCCGGCACCCAAGATGACGACATGCTGGCCACTGGGGTCAGCCACCTCCTGAAGGCTGTTGAGGAAACCTTTGCCGTCAGTGTTCTCCCCGATCCACTGGTCCCCGCGTTTCACCGCGCAGTTGACCGCGCCAATCAGCCTCGCCGATTCCCCCAGCCCGTCCAAATGCTCGATCACCGCCACCTTGTGGGGCAGGCTGCAGTTGAATCCCACGTACCCCTGGGCCTTGGCCCCGCGCACGGCGTCTGCCAGATCCTCCGGAGCCACCTCCATGTTCACATAGAGATAATGCAGCCCGTGGTGACGGAACGCCGCCTCCATCATCACCACAGTGGGGTTTTCAGCGACAGGCTTGGCAAAACAGCCAGTGAGGGTGGGCAGAAAGTTCATGCTGCGACAGGCGGTGCATACAGGACGAACCGACCGAGTCCAGACTTTCGATCCATCGAGTAAAGATCATGACTCCCGGATTGTTTCCTTGTCAACCGTTGCGTAAACTGGCGCTGATGAACGGTGTCTCCCTCCCGCCAATCCCGGCCCTGACCTTGTCGGCTGGACTTGCCCTGCTGTTGATGGCCCCTGCCTGGGGCCAGAACGGGAACGGCGGCACCTCGAAAGAAAAAATTGAGTCCCCTGCCGTGGCGGACACCGCCCTGAAGGTAGACCTTTTTGCCAGCGATCCACTACTACGCACGCCCATCGGGCTGACGTTCACCCAAGACGGCAAGTTGCTCGTCATCGAAAGCAACACCCACTTCCGCCCTCCCGGCTACCAGGGACCCGAGCACGACCGCATTCTCTGGCTGGAAGACGCCGACAAAGACGGCAAGGCCGAAAAGGCCAATGTGTTCTTTGAGGGCACCAGCATGACGATGGATCTGGCCACGGCTCCGGATGGCTCCGTCTATGTGGCCACGCGCAATGAGATCCTCCGGCTGCGGGATGCAGACGGGGATGGCAAGGCTGAGCAGGTGGACCGCAAGCTCGTCTTCCTGGAGTCGGAAGGAAACTACCCTCACAACGGCCTGGGCGGGCTGGCCTTCGACGGCAATGGTGGCCTTTACTTTGGGCTGGGAGAGAATCTCGGCGCCGCCTACACAGTGTTGGGTTCAGACGGCAGCAAGCACAGCGATCAAGGAGAAGGCGGAAACATCTTCCACGTCACCATCGAGGGAGCCAAGCTCCGCCGCATCGCCACCGGCTTCTGGAACCCCTTTGGAGTCTGTGTCGATTCCTGGGGCGATCTCTTCGCCACCGACAATGATCCTGACTCCCGTCCGCCCTGCCGTCTGCACCATGTCATCGAAGGGGGCGACTACGGCTACCAGTTCCGCTATGGCCGCAGCGGTCTGCACCCCTTCATCAGTTGGGACGGGGAACTCCCCGGCACCCTGCCCATGCTTGCCGCCACGGGCGAGGCCCCATGCGACATCACCTTCTACGCCCCGAATGCCACCAAGGGCTTCCGGGGGCTTTCCGCCCCCTGGCATGGCAGCCTGCTGGTTGCCTCCTGGGTGGATCACACCATCGAGGCCTACAGCTTGCCGGACACGGCCCATGCCTACCTCCCCGCGGAAAAGAAGGTCCTGGTTCATGGTGGCAACGATTTCCGCCCAGTCGCCTTTGCCACGGCTCCCGATGGCTCCCTCTATGTGAGTGACTGGGTGAAGCGAGACTACGAACTCCACGGCAAGGGACGCATCTGGCGAATCTCAGCCAAAAAGGTGACCGACCTAAAGGGCCCGCTCGCTGTGAAAAGCGGCGTCGCCTGGAAACAGGAACAACTCGACAAAATCCTGAAGAAGGAAAAGGTCACCGCCCTGGAGGCTGCCGAGTGGCTCAATGACCCCAATCCGTGGACCTTCTCCGCCGCCATCACCCGGTTGGCCAGGGAGCAGGACCTCCTTTGGATTCTCAAGGACAACAAGCTCCCCTACCCACGCCAGCGACAGGGATTGCTCCTCGCGCTCAGCCGCGACGCCAAGCGCACGGGAGCCGAGCCTCTGCTGCTGCCCAGGGAATTCCTGGCCGACACGGATCCCACCGTCCGCCTCCTGGCTTTGAAGTGGGTTTCGGACAACCGGATGGCGGACTATAAGGCAGACGTAGAAAAACTCCTGACCGACCCCGAACTCACCCCCGCTCTCTTTTACGCCGGCGTCACCGCCCTGGGGCGGCTGGAGTCAGAGCAGCTCCAGGAGCCAGATCTCATCAAGCGATTGAAGGCACGGCTGGCAGATGCCCAGACCCCGTTCCGACTCAAGCGTGCCGCTCTGGAAATCCTCCCAGATCGCGAACATCAACTTCTGGCTTCCGATCTCGCTCCCCTCTTGAACGAAGGCGACGGCAGCTTCCAGGAGTTTGTCACCCAGATCATTGGCTCCCTCCGCGACAACAATCGCGAAGGCCTCCTCAGACAAGTGGCGTTTGATCCCAAGAAGTCCCCGGAAGCAAGATCTGCCGCCTTGATGCGCATGACTTTGAATGAGGAGGACAAGAAGGCTCTCGGCATCCTCAACATGGACTCCGCCCCCGTCATGAAGCGCGCCAAGGAGCTCGCCATGAGCGATGCCCCGCTTCCGCCCCCACCAACCGGCCGTCCACCGCTCAACGACATTCCCGCGTGGGAGAAGTATCTGGCCGCGGTGCCGGGCAAGACCGACCTTGCGCAGGGACGCGAGGTTTTCTTCCACCCCAAACTTGGCGGCTGTGTGCTCTGCCACCGCATGGACGGTGTGGGCAGCCCGGCCGGCCCCAACCTCTCCACCATCGGCGCCGCCAAGTCGCCCGATTATATCCTTGAATCCCTGCTCCAGCCCAGCCGCAATGTCCCGCCCCAGTACGAATCCTACAACCTGACCACGAGCGAGGGGAAAGCCCGTACCGCCTTCCAGCTGATGGAGCGCGGCAACGTCCACACCTACATCGGCCTCGACGGCCGGCCGTTTGATGTGAAGATTGAGGAAATCACCAAACGCGAGCACCTCCCCGTTTCCATCATGCCCGAGGGCATGGTCGCCCGTCTCAGCGATGTGCAGATCCGGGATCTTGTGGAGTATCTGAAGTCGAAGAAATAGCAACGGTTCAGGCTGAGGTGCTGGAGCGGCCAACAATTCCAGGCCCATTCCCGCATTCCTCTCCGCTCCCGCCCCGACGGGGACCGTCGGACTACTCCCGCAGCGCCGCCTCAGGTGTAGTCCGGTTGTCCCAACCGGCTCAGTTGCCGCAGAGCGATACGCCCAAGCCACCGTTCCCCATGTTCCGCAGCCCCGTCTGCCAATGGCGTCACTTCTCCCGGATCACCTCTCCCCGCCAAAACCTCAGGCCTTGCGCCTTGTGTCTTCCAGTCTTGCGTCTCTCTCCTACTGCCTCATGATCAGCACATCCTCAGTCCGTGCCATCAGCCGCAGTTCATCAGGGCTGGGTTGGTACAGCGTGGAGGGATTCATCTCGCTGATGCGGAGCAGCGTCCCGTCCCGGGTGCAGAGTTCATACTGCACCATCTCACCCAGGTAGGTGGTCTCGATGATGTTCCCGAAGAAGCGATTGGGGGAATCCCCCACCTCTCCCAAGAAGAGGGCCTCGGGCCGGATCGACAAGGTAACCGGCTGTCCTGCCACGGGCACAAACTCCCCGCTCGGGCTGCCTCGCAGCATGCCACAGGGGGTGTCCACGTCCCAGAGACCATGCCGGTAGCTCTGTTGTTTCACCGTACCATTGATCAGGTTCGTCTCGCCAATGAAGGCCGCCACCATCTTGCTGGCCGGCTGGCAATAGATCTGCGGAGGGGTTCCCACCTGCACGATCCTTCCTCCATCCATCACGGCCATCCGGTCCGCCATGCTCAGAGCCTCCTTCTGGTCGTGGGTCACATAGACCGCCGTCAGTCCAGAGTCGCGGCAGATCCTGCGGATCTCGGAGCGCATCTCAATGCGCAAACGCGCGTCCAGATTGGAGAGCGGTTCATCGAGCAGCAACACTTGCGGACGCACCACCAGTGCCCGGGCCAGAGCCACACGCTGCTGCTGCCCTCCGCTGAGTTGTGAAATGCGCCGATCCCCCAGCCCGTCCATCTTCACCATGGCAAGTGCGTCCTCCACCCGCTGGTCAATCTCCTTGGCCGGACGGCGACGCTCCTCCAGACCAAACGCCACGTTCGCCGCCACATCCATGTGGGGCCAGAGGGCATAACTCTGGAACATCATGGCCGCCCCGCGCCGATGCGGCGGCAGGCCGCTGACGTCTTCCCCGTCAAAAAGCACCTGCCCCTTGTCCGGCCGGTAAAAGCCCGCGATGTGGCGCAGCAAAGTGGTTTTTCCACAGCCGCTCGGCCCGAGCAAGAAGAACATCTCCCCACGCAGGATCTCCAGGCTCACGTCATTCAGCCCGAAGACTTGGCCGAACCGTTTTGTGACGTGCTTGATGGAAATCGAAACCATCCCGCTTTCTAGTGGGTCTCAAGGGTGGTGGCAAGCAACGAACCTCACAACCTGACCGGAGCCTCAAGCCCCGGTATCAGCTGCATGCTGCCTGCTACCGGCGCGAAGGCGAAGCTGCGTGCTTGAGGATGAACTCCACAATCGGTGTGCTGTCCTGCAACCCGTGGGGGTGATGACCCACGCCTGCCTTGGCGATCAATTCAATCGGGGCACCCAGCTTGCGATAGCGCTCCGCCACGAGGCCGGTGTTCTCCTGCCAGGGCACGATGTCGTCCGAATCTCCGAACACGTGGATGATCGGCACCTTGCGCTTGGCCAGCCCTTCCAGATTGTCCACCGGGTTGCCTTTGAACGCGAGGGCCTCGGCTTCGTCCTTGAACCCCCAGAGGTCCATCACGAGCTGCCAGTTCTTCGCGTCACCCTTGCCCTTGCCTTTGCCACCGGGCCAGCTCTTGAAGTCGCACACCGGTGCATCGCCATAGATGCAGGCCACCTTGTCCGGGTTGGCGATGGCCCAGTTGTAGCAGTACAGACCGCCGCGGCTCAGACCAACAAGAGCGGGTTTCTTGTTGAACCCATACTGCTTGGTAAGCACGGCATAGAAAGCGTTCCAGTGCTTCACCGCAGGGGGGCTGCCCAGCATGTCACTCACCCGCATGTAGGCGATGTGGAAACCTTTTTCCAGCAGGGCCACATCAGGGTCCGGCTTGTGACCAAAGAACTCCCCATGCCAAACCCAAGGCTTGCCCTTAGCCGCCGTCTTCGGCGCGACCACGGTCACCGTCGGCCCATTCACATCGAAGTCGTAGCGGTCAAAGCCCTGCCACTTGCTGCGACGCCCCGGGAAGAGCGCGGGACCAGTCGGTTCTGAAGTCGCGTCCACCGTGCCCACGGGCAGCGGAATCACCCCTGGGTTCTTCAAAGCTGGCGGTGGTACCGGCGCGGAGAGCGGCACGGCTTCCGCCTTCACCAAGGTGGCCGCAGCCACCATGGGCGCGGGGGGGAGTGACAGGGAGGGTGCCGCTTCTGGAGTGGCAGCGGGAGGAGCCGGCGCAGGCTCGGGGGCCGGGGCAGGCTCAGGTTGCGATGCGGGAGCAACGGCCACCATCGGTGCCGCTTGCGGTTCCACCACAGGGGCTGGAGCTGGAGCAACCGCCACAGGCATCGGGGGAGCCGCAGGCTCCGGAGCGGGCGCAGGTGCAGGCTCCACCGCAGGAGGCACTGCCATGGGAGCGCCTGTCGCAGGTTCGGGAACAGGCACCGCTGTGGGCACCGGCGCTTCAGGAGCAGGGCTGCCAGCCAGCACTGCGGAGCCGCCTTTGAGGATCGCCTCGATTTCCGTCGTCAGGGCTGCGGCTTTCTGCTGCGCTTCTTCCAGAGGGAGACCGTCCTTCACCCCGGGTCGCTTGTGCCCCACCTCGCTCAGCCAGGCGGCTTTCATCAGCTGCTGACGCTCCGCCACCACGGCATAGAGCTTGCCCAGGCGCCCCTCTGGCGTGGTCAGATCTTCCAGCTTGTAATCATGCTTCACACCCCACGAGGCCAGCACCGGCTGAGCCATTACCCAGTGCCCCTCAGCATTGGGATGCACGCCATCTTTGGCCAGGGTGAACTCGGGATCCGTTTTGCGCTTCTCCTCCAGGTAGTCCGCCATGACGGTGTGCACGTCCACCACCCGCCATCCCGTGCGGCGGGCCTTGCCATTCATCCACAGGGTGTAGCGGTCGAGCACTGAATTGTAACGCTCAAAGGGCTGGGGATAGGTATTCCGCCCCGCTGGCAGCACCTTGTCCTTGATCGGCAGTGGATCAAATACCGGTGGGGTCAGATGAGTGATGGCAATCTTTCGATCCCAAGACCGGTCGCGCATGACCTGAACCCCCGCCACAAACTTGACGAAGCGGTCATCCCGATACGGATGGTAGATGCCGTCGTTCATCCCATAACAAGCCACAATCAGCTGGGGCTTAGTCTTCTCCAGAGCCCGCACCAGGCGCTCATGCAGATTGGGACGCGGGAACTTTCCCTCCGCGTGGCCGTTCTCAGAAAGCCCGGACACCGTCTCACTGGCGAGCCCGAGGTTGATCATGTCGTACCGCTTGTCCGTGGTCGCCAGAACAATGGTCTCCAAGTACTCGATGTACTTGCCATCCGCGGTGATGCTGTCGCCGAGGAAGAGGATGCGCTCCGCCTTGGGCAGCTCCCCCACCTTTCCCACGGAGTAGCCGGAGGCGGAACTTTGCGCGGACACTTGGCTGGCCCCCAGCCCAGCGCAGACGGCCATCACGGCAGACAACACGGAGGTCGGCCAGGCGTGCTTCAAAAAGAGATTCATCGCGAGAGAAGTCGGAGGTGGGTGAGAAAGGACGGGCAGGAGTTCGCCAGACGTGCCCGAAGACACGCCGCCCTGCCGAGAAGGCAGGGACTGCAAACCGACCTCTGAAAACGCCCCTCGCAAGCGATTTTTGACAATCTGTGCGGGTTCCCGCCCCGCAGTACCCCTTAAGATGCAGGCTTCGAGGGTTCGCTGGCGTGCTTCAGAATGAATTCCACAATCGGGGTGCTGTCCTGCAGGCCATGCGGATGGTGACCCACACCTTTTTTCTCGATCAGCTCAATGGGGCCACCCAGGCTCCGATAGCGGGTGGCGATGATCCCGGTGTTCTCATCCCAGGGCACCACGTCGTCCGCATCACCGTAAACATGGAGCAGCGGCACCTTGCGCTGCGCGAGAGGCCCTAGGTTGTCCACCGGATTGCCCTTGTAGGCCAGAGCCTCCGCCTCGTCCTTGAAGCCCCACAGCTTCAGCACCAATTGCCAGTTTTTAGGATCACCCTTCCCCTTCCCTTTCCCGCCGGGCCAGCTCTTGAAGTCGCACACCGGAGCGTCCGCATAGATGCAGGAGACTTTGTCCGGGTTGGCGATGGCCCAGTTGTAGCAGTACAGACCACCACGGCTCAGCCCGACCAGCGCAGGTTTCTTACCCAGTCCGTACTGCTCGGTCAGCACCTTGTAGAAGCCATTCCATTTCTCCACGGCGGGCGGGCTGCCCAGCATGTCATTCACTCGGAGGTAGGCGATGTGGAAGCCCTTTCCCAGCAGAGCCACATCCGGATCCGGTTTGTGGCCAAAGAATTCCCCATGCCAGACCCAGGGTGCCCCCTTCGCGATCGTTTTGGGCACCACCACACTCGCCACCTGCCCATTCAGATCGAACTCATAGCGATCAAATCCCTTCCAGTTGCTCTTCTTGCCGGGGAACGGCGCAGTAGCCGAAGCAGAGGCCGGTGCGGGAGCAGAAGCCTCTGGCTTGGCCACCCCTACCCAGGCGGAAGGCCCTGCCGACAGCAGAGTCTGGATCTCGGTCGTCAGAGCGGCGGCCTTCGCTTGTGCCTCAGGCAGCGGCAGCCCCGGGGCCACCCCGGGCCGCTTGTGGCCCACATCGCTCATCCAGGCCGCTTTCATCAGGCGCTGGCGGGCAGCCACAGACTTGTAGAGCCTCGCCAGCCGTCCCTGAGGCGCCGTGAGATCCTCCACGCGGTAGTCATGCTTTACCCCCCAGGCGCTGAGCAATGGCTGGGCCATCACCCAGTGCCCTTCGGCATTGGGATGGATCCCGTCACGACAGAAGCTGAATGCTGCGTCCGCTTTGCGTTTCTCCGCGAGCGCCTTGGTCATTGCCCCATGGACATCCACCACCACCCATTTATCACTCTCCGCCATCCGCTGGAGCCAGGCACCATACTGCGCCAGCACACCATCATAACCTTCAAAGGGCCTCGGGTACGCGTCCAGTCCCGCCGGCAGGACCTTGTCTTTGATCGGCAAGGGGTCGAACACGGGGGGCGTCAGGTGGACGACGCCGATGCCGCGGGAAGCAGCTTCCTTGCGCAGGTCACGCATCCCAGACTCATATTTGCCAAACCGCTCCTCACTGTAGGGGTAGTAGATCCCGTCATTCATCCCGTAGCAAGCCACCACCAGCTGCGGCTTGGTCTTCTCCAGAGCCCGGGTCAGCCGCTCGTGCAGATCCGGGCGCGGGAACTTCCCACCCGCGTGCCCGTCCTCTGAAAGCCCGGAGACAGTCTCGCTGGAAAGGCCAAGATCGATGATGTCATACCGCTTGGAAGTCGTGGCTAGCAGTACGGTCTCGATATACTCCACATATTTGCCATCCGCGGTGATGCTGTCCCCCAGGAAAACGATCCGCCCCGCATCGGGAAGCCCTTTAGGTGTGGCGGAGGAAGCACTGGCTGACTGGGCCAGGAGGGTATCCGCGCCCATCAAGGTGGATACGGAAACGGCAGCCGACAGCAGCAGGGCCGACCAGGAACGATTCAATAGAGTGGACATGAGGTGACGGTGAAGGAAGCGAACGGGGCGCATACCGACGGGTTCAGCACTTGCCCCTCCCTCTAATAGCCAGCACCCTGGCCTTTCTTCCCAACTATTTGCAACTCAATGTGGTAAAACTTCGCCAACGGTCACCCTCATGGCCTTGAGCTTGAAGGGGCCAAACAGGGTCGCCAGAGCCACATCCGCCGCGTCACGTCCATAGGCCACCACGATGCGGTTCCCCTTGGTCACATCCTCCGTGGCATCAAAGGTAAACCAGCGCCCTCCCAGATAGGCCTCAAACCACGCATGGAGATCCATCGGCTGCAGTTCGTGCAGGAAACCCACCACCATGCGCGCCGGGATATTCATCGCCCGGCAGAGACTGATGCCCAGGTGTGCGAAATCCCGGCAGACGCCTGCCCGGCTCTGGACGGTGTCCAGAGCGGAGGTAGAGGAGTGGCTCGCTCCGTGTTCATACCTGACATTCCGGTGAATCCAGGTCCGGATCCGGGCAGCTCTCAGGTAAGTCTTGGGGGAGTTCCCGGCCACCTGCATCGCCAGCTTCCCGAGCTGGTCAGACGGGCAATATCGGCTGGGCAGCAGATAGTGCATCACCTCGGTGGGGAGCTGCTCCACCGGCAGTATGGGCGCCATCAGGTCCACATCCACTCCATCCGCCACGTCCGCCCGGTACTCCACCGCCAGATGCAGCCGCCCCTTGGGCATGACGAGCCTTTGGCAGAGGTTGCCATAGAGATCGTCAAACTCCACCACCGGCACCCGTGGATGGAGATGAAACGACTCCTTCATGATCCACTGGGCCCATCCGCTCCGCGGACGCAGCATGAAGACGGCGGAGACGGGACTGGGACATTCATAGTCCAACTGGCAGGTGGCATCGAGGATCATGGGGTGAAAAATCGCGACCGGGTTCCGCCAGGCCGCCTACCCCGGATTCGCCCTGCCCTGCAGCGATGGCCGTGAAGCATGCCGGGGAAGTTGCCTTCCCGCTCAAAATGGTTTTACATCACATCCATGCGTACCAACCCTGCATTGGCCATGGCGACTCTTTGCCTCACCCTTCTGGCCCTGGGCCCGGTGGCGTGCAGCGGCCCGGTCAATCCCCGCACACCTGTCTCACGCAAATCAGCCCGGCAGATGGAGCATTACAACAACGTGTACGGTGGGACCCCGGTACTGGGAGAGCCTTCCCGTGACTCCCAGTATGTGCCACGGCAGCAGGAGCAGAATGGGTTCAACACCTTCCAGATTCATTGATCGAGGCGGAGCCCCCCCTGCCCTCTCCGCAACTCAGCCCCTCCCCAGCCTCGCCATGGATCCCCTCACTCCACCTGTGCTTCCTGAAACCACGCTGGGCGGATTGACGCCCGGTGAGATCCGGGCGGTCACCCATGAGCGGCTCCGTCTGCTCTCCTGGGGTTATTTCATCGCTGGTGGCATGGGCATCTTGTTCTCCAGCTTCTTCCTCATCTATGTGGCGATCTTTGGCGCGGTTTCGATGATTCCCGCCTCCCAGTGGGAGTCTTCCTCTTCCCACCAGCACCGTCATGACGAGCAATTCGTTGGTGACCATGCCCCGTCAGCGCAGGACGGAAACCGCGAGGAGACGCCTTCAGCCACTTCACAAAGTCAGCATTCCTCCGGGCCACCACCGGTCTGGATCTTCCGTATCTTTGCCGGGGTGATGTTTGTGGTCGTCCTGATCGGCTGGGCCATCTCCGGGCTTACCATCTATGCCGGCCGCTGCATCCGCCAGCGTCGCAATCGCCTGCTCATCCTGGTGATGGCGGGCGTCAACGTGATGAATATTCCACTGGGCACACTGCTGGGAATCTGCACCTTCATCGTCTTGCAGTCTGAGCCGGGCCGCAAAGAGTTCGCTGGAGCGTGAGACACCTGGCAAAGACGCAACCAGCTGCTACGCACCAGGCGCTCACCTGCCTGCGGGCCCGCCCCGCAATGAGAGGTTCTTGAACTCAATGTCAGTATCAAACCCTCCCCAAATCTCCCAGCCCACCAGCATGGAAGCGAGCCAATAGTCCTCGACCCGATACAAGCGATTCTTCTTTTGAGCGAGGCTCCGCTGAGTCGCAGCGGCCAGGCCTTCACGGATGAGCTGCTTCACATCAATGTCGTAAGACACCCACGAACTCGCCTTGAGCGTCGGGTGGGCCCCTGAGAAATACACGCCATCACCGAACTGGTCGAGCCCGATCCACGGCGCCGAGCCTGGCACGTTTGCCTCATTTCCTTCCGAAAAGATCGCCGGAACCAGCATGTAGAACTTGCCAGTGTCCGCAAGCCGCGACGCGCTACGTGGCATGAGAATAAAGGCCATGTAGAAAATGGCATGATTGGAGGCGCCGTATTCGGCCTGATGATCCCAGTCACTGCTCTTCTGCAGACGGTTCAAACGGATATCGATCCCAAATCGAAGCCGTTGCGGCCCCTCGACTCCTAGCTTCTCGCCCTCAGAGAGGACAGTGCCGGGGGCGTTGTCCTTGGCAAAATGCTGGCCGATGAGGAAGTGCGGCCACACGGTGTGAGGGTCTCCATACTTCGGAGCCCTCCCCTCCTTGTCAGGCAGGTTCAGGCTACCGCCTTCGCGCCATTCTTTTGCCGTATCCAGCTTCATGCGCACCACCCCATCTTCGATCTGGAACTGCTTGGCTCCATTGGCGGTGGTCCAGTTGAAACTGCCCGGTCGCGGGAGGGTCGGGGTCTTTCCGTTGTGGGCGAAATGCAACTGCTCACTGATTTCCCAAAACGCCCACTGGGAGTTCTTGACGCCCTTCTTTGTCCAGCGCGACAGGCAGTCGGCCTGCTCCTCCGGGGACAAATGGTTGGCATAGCCCTGAGTCACGCCTTGCACGAAGCCGGGATCACGAAGGATTTCGACTTCTCCATTCGCCCCGGACTCTGAGCGACCTTCCTGTGAATAAGCGACTACGGTGCCGAAGAGGAAGGCAGTGAGCGTTATCTTGAATATCATATTCTTCAGCGTCTGGCAGGGCCACTGGCCATCGCCATCCGGCCTCGTGGCTCGCAGTTCACGAGCCGCCTCCTAAACCTCTTGCAACAGTGCTTGTCCCGCCGTTGGCCGGGCAAGCGTTGCCTCGCAGGAGGAACAGCCGGCTAACCTCCTTGGCTGACCGTCACCGCCAGTCCCGGCACCGCTTTGATTTTCTCAGCCAGATATCGCGAATAGATGCTCGCCCCCAGCTGGTTCAAGTGGGTGCGGTCGGCAAGATCGCCCTCGCCCGCCCCACACTCGTCGGTGTCCAGAATCTGGATCACGGCCGCGGGAGTTGGCTTGAGGGAAGCCACGTAGTCGGAGAACTGCCGGAATCCCTTGCTGTAGCGCGGATCCGACTTCACGAGCTTCACCACATCAGGATGCACGGGCATTTGGTGAAGCACCACCGGCACCTTGTGTTCATCAAGCCAGGCCAGAAGATTCCGAAGAGATTCATCCTGCAATTCCGACACCCGCCAGTTGCCAAAGAAACGACGCGCCACCATCTCCGGTGACACCTTCTGACGATCACGGTTGTAGCGATGGGCGTGATTCACCACCCAGCCAGCCGCTGGGAGAGCCTTCTGCTCCGGGCAAGGGCAGAGCGCATTGCCCGGGCAGGGATCAAGCACATTGAGGAACACTGTGCGCAGAGATCGCCGGGCCGAGTAGAGCGGCAACACCAGATCCATCAACTGCCGTCTCCGCATGTGAGCACTGGCGATCGTGAGGCGCTCATGCAGGGTCGCCTTCTGACTCAGACTCAGCACCATGCGGTCATCACCTTCCAGGCCCTTCTGCAGGACGAAGGGGTTGATCTCCACCACCGCCAGATGCAGGTCCTTGAAACTCTCAGGATTCCGTCGCACGAGGCTCCACATATCGAACGGTGTGCCTCCGGGGGTACCGAGATTGCGCACCCGCTCCGCTTTTTCCCCGAGGCAGGTGGCCACTTCGCTCTCAGAGATCCCGAAGACGCTCTGGCTGGTGCCAAAGCAGGCAACCTCCACCGGATTGGGATTCTTCTTCAGGTAGTAGGTTTCCACCGCGCCGTACGCGTCCATCCCGCCCCGCTCGTCGAAGTGGGGCAGCCCCCGCAAGTTTTCCGCTGCGAACCGGCCCGCCAAGAGGACGGCCAGCGCCACGAGCGCTCCTGAACCGAACCACTGCGAAACGCCGCGCTTGGGTGGGGTGGGAAGAGTGTCTGCCATGTGGAGGGTAGAGTGCCGGAAACGCATAACATACCCAAGTAAAAAATCCAACCTCGAACCGGGAGTGATTTACTCAGAGGTCATCCCGCACCTTGTCTGCCGTCACCGGGTCCATCAGGGTGCGGATGTTTTCCCCCAGATGCAGCGAGTAGTAGCTGGCACCGCTTTCATTCAGGTGCATGCGGTCCGCCATCCCTGACTTCCCGGCACCACATTCATCGGGATGCAGCAGTCGCACCATGCCTGCCGCCTTCGGTCGCAGGGTCTCTACGTAGGCGGAGTACTGGGTGTAGCAGTGATGAAACTGGGTGTCGCTGCGGATGAGATCCACCACCTCAGGATGCAGCGGGAACTGGTGAATGAGCACCGGGATTTCATGCTCCTCCATCCAGGCCAGCACCTTCTTCAGGCAGAGATCCTGCAGGGCGGAGGCCTTCCACCCCTTGGAGCCCACGAGCCTGCGGGCGGCCACCTCCGCAGGCACCATGGAGCGTTTGGTCACGGCCCCGGCATTTTGCATGTACCAGTCGGCAGCCGGGTGAATGCGTCCTTCCGGGAAGGGATAGAGCTCCGCACCCTCTACGGGATCCGCCAGAGCAAGGAACACCGAGCGCAGGGAGTGCCTGGCTGAAGTCAGCGGGAGCAGCCACTCCGCCTGCTGCTTCATCCGTTCATGCCGGTAGTGCAACAGGTTGCGCTCCTCGAGGGTGGCGTACTGGCTGATCGAGTGCTGCAAGCGTGGATCGCCCTCCTTCACCGCCTGCATCATGACGGGATTCACCTCCACCACGGCCAGCTTCAGATCATCAAAATACTCCGGATTTCGGCGGATCAGGTTCCACATGTCGAAGGGCGTCCCCGCCTCCACCCCCAGCACCCGCAGTTCTTTCGGATCATGTCCAGAAGCGCGGCCCACCACCTCCGGCACTAGCCCCCAGAACGTCTGGCTGCTGCCAAAGAAAGCCACCTGTGGGTCCACCGCCTTCTTGCGCAGACCATAGTGCTCCACGGCAGCAAAGGCTTCCATCGCCCGGCCATCGTAGTGTCCCAGCGTCCGGAAGGGCTCCGCAGCCAGCCTCCCCAAGATGAACAATCCGGCGGCGATCAGCGCCCCTGAACCGAGCCAGCGTCTCCGGATAGGAGGGGCCACCGGAGCATCAGGGTTCGGGGAGTCGGTGTGAAGCATGGTGAATAATGAATGAATTTTCATTCATAGTCCAGCGCCCACCGATTCTGTTGGGGATCTTTTTTATCACCTGCCTTGGGTGAACGGATCAGGCCGCCAAGACGTCTTCACCACCCTGGCCGTCCGTGAAGGGGCCGTCAGACAACTCGATGTCCGGATTGCGATTCTGGAAGGTGCCCAGGTACCACGCGTCGGAGATCAGCAGCACCGGGCGGCCCAGTTCATCGCGAGCCAGCGCCGTTTCGCGAACGGCGGTCACTGCATCATCCGACCAGGCCTCCCCACCCTTGCGGCGGACCCAGCGGACCACCTGCCAGGAGGCGTTCTCCAGGCGGGATTCCGCGTTGTACTCGGACTGGAGGCGATATTTCACCACTTCAAACTGCAGAGGCCCCACTGCCCCCAGCAGAGGCACTCGCTGCACGGAGCCTGGCTGATGGAACTGCTGAATCACGCCTTCCTGGAGGAGTTGCTGCAACCCTTCGCGGAAACGCTTGTATGTGGCAGGTGAGTCACCATGCAGGTAGGCGAAGCACTCCGGCACAAAGCGGGGCATCACATCGAACTTCAGCTTGGGATCATCCGCCAAGGTGTCACCGATCATCAGGTCGTAGTTGCCCACCACGCCCAGCACATCCCCTGCGAAGGCCTCATCCAGGGTCTCCCGCTCCCGGGCGAACACACGCTGGGAGTTGGACAGCCTGACCGCCTTACCGGTGCGTGGGTTGTTCACCACCATATCGCGACGGAAAGCCCCTGAGACCACACGGAGGAAATAAATACGATCCCGGTGACGGGGATCCATGTTTGCCTGAATCTTGAAGACGAAAGCCGAGAAGGCCGGAGCTTCGGGAGCGACAGCGCCGGTATTCGCCACGCGAGGCGCGGGCGGAGGGGCCATCTCAAGGAAGGCATCCAACAGGAGTTGCACACCGAAGTTGTTGCTCGCACTGCCGAAAAACACGGGAGTGAGTTCACCACGCGAGATGGCATCCATGTCGAACGCGTGACCCGCCCCATCCAGCATCTCCAGCTCTTCACGGGCCTGGGCCAGGGCATGCTCATCGACATGCTCCTTCACATACTCGTCATCCAGTCCACCCACCCGAACCGGAGCCCGGTACGCACCGCCGGCAGTACGCTGGAAAAGGTGCACCTGGCTTTCGCGGCGCTCAAAGATCCCTCGGAAGCGGTCCCCCATGCCCAGCGGCCAGTTTTGCGCGCAGGCACCGATGCCCAGCACCGTCTCCAGCTCGTCCAGCAGCGTCAGCGGCTCCCGGGCGGGCCGGTCCAGCTTGTTCATGAACGTGAAGATGGGCACGCCGCGCTTGCGGCAGACTTCAAAGAGCTTCCGCGTCTGGCTTTCGATACCCTTACCCGCATCCACCACCATGATGGCAGCGTCCACCGCCGTGAGCACCCGGTAGGTATCCTCGGAGAAGTCCTTGTGACCGGGGGTGTCCAAAAGGTTCACGACGCAGTCCTTGTACTCGAACTGCAGAACGGTGGAGCTCACCGAGATCCCACGTTGCTTTTCCAGCTCCATCCAGTCGGAGGTGGTGGACCGCTGATTCTTTCTGGCTGTGACCGATCCCGCAAGCTGCACTGCGCCCCCGTAAAGGAGGAGCTTTTCCGTCAGCGTGGTTTTCCCGGCGTCCGGGTGGGAAATGATGGCAAAGGTGCGGCGGCGGCGGACTTCGGAGGCAATGTCCATAAGGTCAGGTCAGAATCGAGCAGGCTCCCCCGAGAAGTCCCAGAGGAGAAAAGTGGGTGGCGAGCAAACCACGGAAAGCCGGTGCTGGCAAGCGATGGCACTCGCAAGCAACGAGGTTCCAAAGAACTTGTCACCTGATTCAGCCCCCATTTGCTCGACACGGAGGCAAATTCATCGCATTGCGAGCAGCCCAAACCTTTGTCCCTTCATCCAATGAGCAAAAGCGCCCCTACTCAGCTGAAATCAGCAGCCAATGCCCTTATCGCGATAGGCTTCTTCTACATCCTCATCATTGTCATGGTCTTCACCATGGCCTCACGGCCACCGGACAAGTTTGGCTCCATTTTTGGCAGCATCGTGCTCGGCTTCGGATTGCTGCTCTGGTTCGCAGCTTTTTTGCTATACCGCTGCAATAGAACTGGTCGCATCATCTGGTACATCTGTTCACCGATTGTCCTGCTTCAGTTTCCGATTGGGACCATCTTGGGCGTCATGGTGTATGTGCATCTCGGGAAAGAGGAGTCTCGGAAAGCTCTCGCCTCACGAAAGACCTCTCCTCCGGCTCTGCCAGTGACGGACTGAGTAGTCTCCGCCCGCCACTGGACCAGTAGTCATCAACTACTCAGAACTGGAAATAGACGAAGGACACGCCCGTCATCTCGCCCAGGTAGGTGAGCAGCAGCAACAGGCACCCGAAGACAAGTCCCCGCTTCCAGGAGGGCGCATCGTCCGCGACAGGGCGCTCGCGATCATTCCACCAGCAGGGGAAATCCAGCAGTACGATGACGAGTCCGTAGAACGCAAAGTAAACGGCAGGGATGGTGTCCGCCGTGGAGAACCCCTTGGTGAAGATGCCCGCAATGTGGTTCCATGCCTCCATCAGGTTCCTCGTCTTCACGAACACGAGGGTCAGGCACACCGCGTGGAAGGTGAGAAACATGCCCGCCAGCTGCACTGCCCAGGCGCGGGGAGTGTGCGGACGGTGCGGATGCTTGCCTGCCTTCGGCCCCGCCCAGAGCTTGTGGATCACCAGCAACAGCCCCAGCACCACACCCCAGAACACGAAGTTCCACGAGGCCCCGTGCCAGATGCCGGACACCAGCATGGTGACGAAGAGGTTGAACGGAATCCACTTCTTCCCCCGGAAGATGCGGCACAGCGGGACGAAGAGATAGTCCCGCAACCAGCTCGACAGGGAAATGTGCCAGCGCTCCCAGAACTCCGTGATGTTGCGCGAGAAGTACGGCTGGCGGAAGTTGATCATGAGCTCCACCCCCATGAGGCGGGAACAGCCGCGCGCGATGTCGCTGTAGCCGGAGAAATCCCCGTAGATCTGCAAGGCAAAGAGGTAGATGCCCAGCAGCAACCCCACCCCGGAGTGCGGTAGAGCAGGATTGAAGGCGTCCGCTGTAATTGGGGCTATGGCATCCGCAATCGCCACCTTCTTCACATAGCCGATGATCACCAGTTGGAGGCCGCTCCAGAAGCGTTCTGGCGTCAGCGTGCGCTGCCGCATGAGCTGGGGCAGCAGGTTCGGTGTCCGTTCAATGGGCCCGGCGACCAACTGCGGGAAGTACGCATGAAACAACGCGAAGTCCCAGAAGCGATCCGGCGGCTTTTGGGAACCGCCATCCACGTCGATCAGATAGGACAGGCCCTGGAAGGTGTAGAAGCTGATTCCTGCCGGGAGGATGAAGTTCCGTTCCACCGCCGTGAGATGCCAGCCCATCTGGGCGGCCAGCGCCTCCACGTTCTCCATGAAGAAGCCGCGATACTTGAAGTACCCCAGCATGCCCACATTGATCGCCACCCCCACCCAGAAGATGACCCGCCTTCGCTTCGACTCCTCAGGCAAAGGATACAGCGCCACGGCGCAGACATGCGTGGCCACGGTGGACGTGATCAACAGTGCCAGAGGCAGCACGCGGTCGAAGCCATGCAGGCCGGGCGCGTTAAGCCCCCACCATCCGTAGAAGACATAGCTCGCCGCCAGGAGAAACCAGTTCTGCCAACGCCAACGGCGTGCCATCATCCAGTAGACGGCGAAGACAACGAGAAAAAAAACGACAAACTCCGGTGAGTTAAAAAGCATCAGTGAAACAAGAATGACGATAGGCGCGTGATCTCACACCTCCGATGGCCATATGCCCGGAGGTTAAGTTATTGGGGTGTGCCTCACTCATCTGAAGCACGTCAGCCCGGCATCACGGCGGCGTCATGGTCTTGGTCAATGGCATCGCTGGTCTTGAGCTTAGGAAACCTGCGTTGGCAAATCGGAATATGAAGAAAGTTTCAGCATGGATTCACCCGCACGCCCTTCGCGAGCCGCGAAGCCAAAATCCGCCAGGAGCGTCTGCACTGGCACATTTTTCGCCGTGGGCAGGTATTCGCCAACGACGGCATCGTAACCTTGTGCCAGAGCTTGGTGCACCAAGTGATTGAGCGTCCAATGCTCAACGGTCCGCCCCATCGCCCGGCAGCTCATCAGCCAAGTGTCCAGCCGCAGGGCATTCTCCTCCCCTGTCTCTTTCGTTCCCAGCACCACCGCGATCAATCCGTAGTCGCCAAACTTGTCTGCCAGACTCACGGCAAATGCCACGGTTCCAGGGGCAGCGATCATTTCCTCCACGGCCGCGCGGGAATGGCGTCGGGTGGTGAGATTGAACTGGTTGGTCTTGGTGATGAGATCCACCACCCGATCGAGATTGGCTTCTGCGACAGGTTGGGCTTCGGCCTTCATCCCGAGCGAGGCAAGGTAATCCTCCGGGGAGGCTGCGGTCTCCTGACTGGCACGCCGAGAACTTTCCGCCTGATACTGCGCGGCCCGTTCTGTATCCGCGCTGGTCACATCCACCGCCTCAAATGCCAGGGACTCCTGGAGCGCCCGGATGTAGAGGTCCGGATCGACCGGAGCCTCCACCACCGTCACTTCTGGCAACTCGGCCCGCATGCGCTCGCGTTCCACCGGGTTGTCATCAAAGAACACAAAACTGTCCAGCCCCAGATTGAGCTCCTTTGCCATGAGCCGCAGGCGCACCGGCTTGGGATCCCAGCTCGCGTGAAACGCCGCGAAATCGGAAAGCTGCAGCACCATTTCATCATTCTTCTCGAAGGGCTCGCGAGCATCGGCGTCGTTGTTCTTGGAGGAGACCGCGAGAATCACGCCCGAGTCTTTGAGGCGCTTGGCGTATTTCTGGAAGGCGGTAAACGCCTGCCCTTCCCCGGTGCCTCCCACCGCGATGCCATGAGGCCCGTTCTCCCCCACCACGCCCCCCCAGAGCGTGTTATCCAGATCCAGCACCAGAACCTTCCGCCTCCCGGAGGTCAGGGCGCGCACGCCCGTGGCCAGATGACGGCCGACCCGTGACAACCCCGCCGGCGAAAAGGGCTGCTTGAGCCAGTGGTAGTTGCGCTCATCATAAAACTCCGCCTTGCCGCGCCAGGCGCTCAGGCTTTCGAGATCCACGTAGTAAGCCCCTGCCGGCAGGGCCGCCCGCTGCGCCGCATTGACGCGTTGCACCAGTTCCACCGTGCCACCACGTCGGGAGGAAAGGCTGTAACCCAAGGGACCGGGATGCACCCAGTCATAGGAGACCTGCACCAGTTTCGATTTCAACCGGGCCACTTGTGCCCAGACCTGCTTGAGAAAGGCCATCTCATCATCCACACGCTCCACCGTGCCACGATCTCCGGCCCCAAGGAGACGCTGATGCCAAGGCAGGACCACGATCACGGCCGGAGCACTCTCCGGGGACAGCTGCATGAGCTCCTGCAGCACCTGATCATACTCGCCATCCTTCACACTCACCCGCAGGCCTTCAGACCAGGCCCATGCGGTGACCACCGGCGGCAGATAGGTGGTGGTGCATTGTCCCAGCAGCAGCACTTCCACAGCCGACGCGTCCCCTTCACCTGCAAGTCCGGCGGAGGCGGGAAGGTCTTTTTGCAGCAACTTTCCCATTTGCGCGACCTGCCCCGGCTCCAAGATCGGCACCACCTTTCGAGCCAGCCGCAGGGCCTCGTTGAGGGCACCGTCCTTGCGCAGACGGCGGTAGTTGGCAACGGGATCCGGAGAGGTGTTTGGCTCCATGGTCAGTCGGCTCAGAAAAGCAAATCGGGACGCTGTCTCGGCAGATCAGATGGGCGTCTTACTTCTTCTTTTTCCGGTCCACGAGTTCCACGAGATCCCCCACGTTCTTAAGATAAGCCATCTCCGAAGTGGAGAGACGCACCTTGAAAGCATCCTCCACCTCCATCATCAGCGTCACGTGCTGGACAGAGTCCCAAGCCTCAATGTCCTGGGCGGTGGTTTCATTGGCGATCACCAGTGAGTCGTCGTCGAAAACATTGCGAAAAACCTCCTGAAGCTGCGCGAGAGTGCTCATGATTCTTCCGCTAGCTCAAGCCGGGGTTTTTATCAACCCGGTGTTGCTGGAGGCTGGCTCTGCCCTGGATTTCGAACAGTCCGTTTCTCGACAACTTCTCCGGGCTGCCCTAGCTTGGGCCAACCCTGGCCATGAAATCCCCCCTCCTTCTCCCGCTGTGTGCCGCCTTGGCAACCACCCTCGTGGTCCTGCCTGCCTGTTCCAAAAAACAGGAAAGCCCCCCAGCCAATGCGGAACAACTGGCACCCGCGCCACCTGCCTACAAAACTCTGGCCGATGCGCCGGAAGCGGATCGCGTAGCCGTGGATGCCTTTGCGAAAAAGCTGGAGCAGGATCTGAAGACTGACAATGCCGCCGGCGTAAAGGCAGCCTTTCACCTCAAAGGCATCATCGCCAAGATCCTCAGCGGCGTGCATACCTCTGGTCCGGACATGGACAAATTCCGCCTGGGGATGAATCAGGGTCTGCGACAGAACCTGGACCACCTCATCAAGATGTGGTCGGAACAGCACGTGGCCTACAAGCATCTGGTCATCCATGAAGGCCTGCTCAAGCCCCGCTTCCGCTTCTCCTCCGACACCACCGGCACCATCCTCCTCGACTTCACCGTCGAAAAGGATTCCGAAGGCAAATGGGGGATTGTCGACTTCTACAATCAGGTTCTCGGCACCGGGATGGTTGAGCAGAGCCGTCAAACCGCACTTCCTGCTCTCGCAGAGCTGGACAAGTCCTTCATGAAGCGCCTGTTCGACAAACCCAACACCAAGCTGGAGGACATCGAGAAGTTCGGAAAGCTCTCAGACAAGTTCCGCCAGCAAGATCACAAGGGCGTGGTCGAAATTTACAACTCGATGCCCACGGAGTTGCAAAACAACGTGACAGTCAATGCCCTGTATCTGGGCGCATTGCAGGCATTGGGTGACGCAGAAGGGTATAAAAAGGCCCTGCTGGCCTCCGCAAAAAACTCCACCTCTGCCAACTTCCAGTTCAAACTGGTGGATCTCTACTTCATGGAGAAAAACTACGACAAGGCGATCGAGTGCCTGGATGCCTTCATGGCGTCCTTGGAGAAGGACGCCGAGCTCCTCTCCTGGAAGGGACAGCTGCAGGTGGCCAAAGGAGAATCCGCCAACGCGGCCACCACCCTCCGTGAAGCCTTGACCCTGGAGCCCAAGAATGAAGACATCCATGCCCAGGCTCTGGACGTGTTCCTGGCCGTGAAAGACTTCGAGGCCACGGCCAGCAGCATGAAGTTCCTGGAAACCACAGGCAAGTTCAAGTTCAAGGACTCCCTGAAGGATCCTCTCTGGGCGGAGTTCCTCCAGTCTCCCGCCTCCCAGCCCTGGCGTTGAGCCAGGCCCGGAGGCGAGAGCACAAAAGTACCTCTTGCTGGCACAAAGGCGCGCCAGTTGCTCGCTGGGATTCCCGTAATCCCCGCATGACCCGACGTTTTGTGATTTCTGCGCTGGCTGCGGTTGCCACCGTGCTGGCCGCATCCGCCTCTCCTGCCGCCCCGGTATTCCAAGCCGGAGCGCACGCCCAGGACATCTCCCCCACTCACTTCCCCACGCCGGTGAACGGCAGCCTGAAGGGCGGCTTTGCCAAGGGGATCACCGACCCCATTCACGCGCGATGCCTGGCGCTGCAGGATGGCAGCAACGCGATGATCCTGGTGGTGGTGGATGCCTGCATGATCCCCCAGGACATCTGTGTCAAGGCCAAGGCGCTGGCTTCGGCGAAGACGGGCGTGCCGGTCAACAGGATGCTCATCTCCGCCACGCACACGCACAGTTCCGCCACACTGGCCTCCGTGTTTCAAAGCGATCCTGATCCCGCCTACATCGCCGCCCTGCCCGAGCGGATCGCAGCAAGCCTGATCACGGCCTATCAAAACCTCGAACCTGCGGAAGGGGGCTGGGCCATGGGGGAAGATGCCACCCAGGTCTTCAACCGACGCTGGCTGGTGAAAGAGGGAGCCAGCTATGAGAACCCCTTCGACGGCATGGCCGACCGGGCCTGGATGAACCCCGGCGTGGGCAATGCCAAGGTGAGCGGGCCCACCGGTCCCGTGGATCCTCAGGTGGCTGTCTTCGCCGTGCGCTCCGCCGCCGACAAACGGCCGCTCGCGGTGCTGGCCAACTACAGCCTGCACTATGTGGGAGGGAATCCGGCGATCTCAGCGGACTACTTTGCGGCCTTTGCCAATGAGCTCTCCCATCAACTGGACGCCGGGGACCAGCGCTATCAGAACAAGCCCCCCTTCGTAGGGATCATGTCCAACGGCACCAGCGGCAACATCAACAACATCAACTTCGGAGCCACCGTACCGGCAGGAAGACTGCGCGCCGGGCAGCGCATCCAGGAAGTGGCCGCCTCCGTGGCCGGGGCGACCATGAAGGCCTACGGAGCTATTCCGTGGAAAAAGGACCTCACCCTGGACTCACGCGAGGAAGTGCTGCAGCTGGATGTGCGCAAGGCAACGGGTGACGAGCTGGTTCGAGCCCGCAACATCCTGGAAACAGTGCCCAAGGACAAGGACGGCCAGTGGGCCGACCGCAAGGCCATCTATGCGCGGGAGGCCGTGCTGCTGGACGCCTACCCTGACAAAGTCCCGGTCAAGCTCCAGGCGCATCGCATCGGCGATCTCGCCATCACCAGCATCCCCTGCGAGGTATTCGTGGAGATCGGCCTGGATCTGAAGAAGACGAACCCATTCAAAGGCAGCTTCACCATCTCCCTGGCGAACGGCTACAACGGCTACCTGCCAACCACGGAACAACATGCCATGGGCGGCTACGAGACTTGGAGAGCCCGCAGCAGCTATCTGGAGGTGCCCGCGGCAGACAAGATCAGCGCCTCGTTGAAAGCCATGCTCGCCAGCCTGAAGAAAGACGCATCCTGAGGTTTCAGGAAGCACAGGCGCGCGGGAGGAGTATGACTCGCGGGCTGACTGAAGGAAAAGCGTGCTTTGCCGGAGCAAATTCGGTATGTAATAGGAAAACGCCACGGGTTACCCCGTGGCGGAACCCCCACCCGATAGCACCTATGCAACCTCGCGTTTTCCGGGCCGCCGTAGCGGCCGCCGGTCTTCTGTGCCTGCCCGCCTTGATGGGCGCACAACCCAATCTGGCCCAACCGGTGAATCCCGCCCTGCTCTACTGGCAGGGCATCGGACTCCTCACAGAGATGACCCGAAATGAGGTCGCCCTGTTGCAAGGGCATCGCAACGGAAACCATTGGGATCCAGAGAACGTGCGAGCCATTCTCTCACACCAAAAGGCCGCCCTCAATCGTTTCGCGAAAGCCGGGGTTTCCACCGCGCCTTGCGACTGGGGCCTGACCCTGGAGGAAGGCCCCTTCATGCCGCTGCCTCATCTGGGGAAAATGCAGACGCTCAGCAACCTGGCGCTCATGAAGGCGGCGCTTGAATTCAGTGAAAGCCGCCCGGGGAAGGCTCTGGATGCACTGGAGGCCGTCCGACGGGCGGCGCGGCATGTGGCAGAGGGCGACATGATCGTCACCGCCATCACCCAGTACTCCATGGAGAGCGACGCTCTCGCCCTGCTGGCCAAGCATCTCCTCACGCTGGATGAAGCCACGCGGAAGGAACTCCTCACCAGGGAAACCAAACTGCCGCCTCTACACACGATGGCCCAGGCCATTTCTGGCGAACGGGGCTTCGCAGCCTGGGCCGAGCAACAGGCAACTGAGGTGGCCACGCTGATGATGCTGCAAAACTCAGCGCAGGCCGCTGGTGCCACTGAAACGGGGTCGACCCCGCCCCTCCCTCACACTGCCAGTGGCGTGGACGAGCATCTATTTTCCACCCTGACTCCGGAACTGTTGAACACCTGGCTGGCGGAGATGCGGTCGCGCTATGCCGACGCCGAGTCCGCCCTCAGCCTGCCCTGGCCGCAATCCCAATCAGCCATCAAGGAACTCCAGGAGAAGCTCAAAGCGGGCAATCCGCTGGTGCGCACGATCTTCCCTTCCCTGCAAGCCGCACGGGACACCCAAGCCCGCACAGAGACCCATCTCCTTATGGTGAAGCTCGCCCTCCAGCACGGCGCGGGCCTGACGGCCGAGATTGCGGCAAAAGCCACCGACTCATTTGCCGGGCAACCCCTCCAGTTCAAAAGCAACCCAGACGGCGGTTACACGCTCTCCAGTCAGCAGGTCGTGCGGGGCAAACCAGTGGCCCTGAAGGTTGCAGGCTTGAAGCAAAACTAGAATTTCTGAACTCTTGTTAAGCAATTCTGTCAAAACCGGGTCTCTGGCGAATGCCTCACCATTCTGGAGGTGCCGTCAATCAGGTCATGAATTCGTCTTCCCCAGCGGATCCCGGTCCTGCCGGACCGAAGATCCTCTATCACGATGAGTGGGTACCCAACCGGAACCGTCGGCGCATCGCCGCAGCCCTGGCTGGTACCGCAGCGGGAGCGTTGCTCGGCACCGTAGGGTACCCCTGGATCGCCGGATCGCGTCAGAAGGAACTCGCGTCCCTCTGGGACCGGGCCTGGAATGGAGCACCCCAATCCCCCCGCGAGCTGGTGCAGCGCATCCGGGAAGAGGCAGGCGACCGGGAGAGCACGCACCGGCCCATGGTGCTGGACGCCACCGGAATGGCGTACCAGACTTTCCTGGAAGAGCTGAAGCTCCAGCACATCCGTCCGCTGGACCTTCTGGCCGCCCACTTTAGGAGCCGCCAAGGGGTAAACAACGAACTGCCCGGCCGCCACCTCTGGAAAAACATGGTGGCCACCTTGCGCATCGCAGACCGCCTTCAGGACGAACTCGGCGTGCGCCTGGTGACTATCGCCAGCGCCTACCGCAGTCCCGCCTACAATGCCACCTGCCCCGGCGCGGCCCCCCAGTCCTTCCACCTGCAGAACCTCGCGCTGGATCTGGTTTACGACTGCCCTCCTGCCAAGGTGGCGGAAGCGGCCCACGCCCTCCGCAACCGCGGCCTGTTCCGCGGCGGCATCGGCAAATATCCGAGTTTCACCCACATCGACACTCGCGGAAAGAATGCGGATTGGGGCTGAGGAAATGCGGAATGGGAAGCGGACCAGTCGTGTCGATCCGAGTCCGTCAGTCTGGCCAGTTCAATTGCCCCCTTCCTCGAAGAGGATCCGGCCACAAGCCCACCGTTGACGAGCTTCCAGCGAGTCTAGGTGGGGTAGCGAGCAATGCGTTCTTACTCTGTAGGAGGCAGAGCGTCCCAAACCCCTGCATTTTGCAATCAAAGTCGCGGTTTGCATGGCATTTCGGGATCTTCAAGGCCAAACCTGACACACAACTCCATGGAGCAATCAAAAATCATGTTGCTAACAACCGCCTCAAAATGAGGCGGATTCATCGACCCTCCTTCCTCAGCTCACGAGCGATCTGTCACGGGGCACGTTTGATGCACCAGAAGACAGTATGAAGACGCCCAAATTCCACTGCACCGAGCTTCGAGGATGCCTCACGGTGCTTGGCATCATCTCCCTCACCAGTTTGAGCGTCAACGCCCAGACCTACTCCAACTCCAACAGCAATTCGAATTCCCGCCGGACCACCGCTGCCGCCACCGCCTCCACCCGTGAGGAGCCAGGGTTTTTGGACCGTCTTTTCTCCCGCCCAACGCGGCGGGAAACCACCCAGACCCGTTCCCAACCCCAACGCTTGCAGCAGCAGCAATATGCCGCCGCCAGGACCAACACCCAGTACTACACGCCACCCACGTCCACTTACATCCCCACCCAGCCCGTGACCCCGGGGATGAAGCTGACCAACCGCACCAGCCCGGCACGCAGCACCGTCATCTACCAGAACAACCCAGCGCAGTCAGGTGTTGTCACATCGAACTACACCTCCAGTTACACCACGAACTCCAGCACCCGCTATCTCCAACCGGGTGAGTCTGCCACAATCACGGCCGACGGCACCGTGTTCCGGAGCCAGGACGGACAGGCTCTAACCACCACGCCACCCGCTGACACTGCCGCCGTCACCCCTCCGCCCCGGGACCTGATGCCCGTGACGGAGCCCAAGCCCGCAGCGCCGCCCAAGGCCCTCCTCGACAGAGAGTCCCTGCCGGTCGCCAAATGGGCCCCTACCTTCGGCCGGGTTGTTTCCCCCTACCCTCCCCATCATGAACTGGATGTCACCGGTCTGCCCCCCGGTTCCCTCGCCCGTGACCCCCTCTCGAAACTGATCTTCCGCCTGCCATGAGCAAAGCCCCCAGCGCGGTTGGAACTGATGATCCGACCGCCAAAGGACGAGGACAACAACAAGGTCGAGGTCAGGGTCAGGGACTTCGTGAACGCATTGAACACCAGTGGCAACTGTTTGCCAGTGACAAGCCAGGTGAACGGTTCGTCAATCTGCACAAACGCCGCCAGGAGCATCGGGACGGCAAGTTCAGCTGGGAACGGATCTTGTTTGTCGGCGCGGGATTGTTTCTGATCGTGGTCGGGCTGTTCTTCATGGCCGTGCCCGGCCCCGGACTCCCCGTGCTGGTAGCCGGGCTGGGCCTCATGGGCAGCGAAGCCCTCTTCATGGCCCGGGGGCTGGACTGGGCGGAGCAGAAGCTCCGTCCGCCCGTGCTGAAACTCAAGGCGCGCTGGGATGCCTTATCACCTCGAACTCGGTTGCTTTTCTGGTGCGCGGCAGGGACGGCGGGAGCTACTGCAGGCGTTCTGCTGCTGATGTGGTGGAAGTAAAGGAGGCGGTCAAGCTGCTTCCAGAGACTCCAGGAGCCCCTTAAGCCGGCGCAGATCCGCCAGTACCAGGCGCTGATCACCGGCGAATTCGGGGTCCGTCATGCCCGGCAGACGGAACAGGGTGAACATGACTTCGCTGCCGTACGGTGCCGCGACCACGCGCATGGGCACGTGAATCTCCACCTCCGGTGCCGGTCTCACCCAGTGGTCCAGCACGCCCAGCGCATTGCGGGCCGCGAACTGAAGGCGCACTTGTGCATCCGGGGTGTCGATGATCCACTCATCGCTCCCTTCATCCCGTCGGATGTTATTGCATAAACCGGGCGCCCATTGCGGCAGATTGGCCGGATTGGAAGTGAAGTCATAGACCACCTGCGCCTCACGGAGGATGGAAATGGTGAGCGTGACAGAATTGGGGGACGAGTCGGACATGATCAGAGCGCATACTGCGATCATCGCGCAGAAGATGCAAGGCACCTTGCATCTTCCAGAAACGTAGTATCTTGTAACAGGGGCCGCAGTTAGCGGTGCCGATTCGCCATGACTCCCGCACAAAAAACTTCCAGCCCAGCCCTCCCGGTAATCCGGCGGAGGACGGGCGGGCGCGGGCACCGTCTGGACGCCAGCCGCGCGTAAGCGGGGCAGGCCTTTGCCAAGGATCGTCCGGCCATCGCGCCCGTCCTGGTCTGCTCTGATTCATTGATCTCCAATCGCATATCCGCGGACCTGCGCAGGTCCGTCATGGCCCGGTCTCTTCATGCCCGGAGCCTCCCCCAAATCGTGCCCTCATCTCATTTGATTGACCCATCATGAAATCTTCCCCTCTTTTCGCCATTTCCCAATCCGACCTTCACACGCTTCGCACTTTCCTGGAGCACGACGATGCTTTCAACCCCCTCGATGCACGGGAGCGCGGCCTGCTCGTGGACCGACTGCGTGAAGCCAAAGTCGTTGACGATGAATCCAAAGACGGCCTTTCTGTGGCCGGGCTTCAGACGCTGGTGCAAGTGGAGGACCTTTCCACTTCCCCGCCGGACCGGTTTGATTTCACCCTTGTGCTTCCGCATGAGGCGAACTTCGAGGACGACCAGATATCCATCCTCTCTCCGCTGGGGGCGGCCGTCTTTGGCCGTGCCGCTGGCACTCAGGTGGCCATGGACTCCCCAACGGGCACCAGAAGGTTGCAATTGCTTGCAGTTTTTAAAAAGGCGGCGATCCATTGATGGCCCCGGGCTCCATGAATCACGACGATCTTCTCAAAGCCGCCGAACCCACCAGCCACGGAGGCACCAGCGCCGCGACGCTCGCTGAAGTCCCTCGACAGGGCTGTCCGGACTTGTTGGAAGCGTGGATCCGCCGCGTCAACGACCGGTGGCTCGTGCGCTCGGGGTTAAATCACCACGCCCGCGCCTACATGGACCGGCTTGTGGTGGCGGATCCCCGCAGGCTGGCGCGCTCATGTGAAATTGTACACCGGCTCATGAAGCTGCATGACCCGGAGTCTGACCCCAAGCCCTGGTTCTATGGAGGGCTCTTTTCCCTGGCCACGCCGGAGGAAGAGAGCCAGTACCTGGACGGACACCGTTTCACGCGGATGCTGCTACCCTCCACTCCGGAAGGCCGCGTACGCGCGGAGGCAGAAGACTTGGAACTGGCTCCAGAAGTGCTGCGGCGGGTGCAGAACATCCGCTCCCAGATCCGGGAGCAGATCTACCACACCAGCCGGGTGGATGTAGAACTCAAGGCTGCTTGTTGAGCACGTCCTTGATGGGCCGCCCGACACAGCCGTTGGGCATTTGAATGTGCAGAAGTGCCGCCACGGTGGGCGCAATGTCGTGTTGATACACCACCTCGTTGCTGCTGCCGTGGCGGATGCCCCAGCCCATGAACACCACAGGAATGTGCGTGTCATAGGGGTACCAGGAGCCGTGTGTGGTCCCCTGTTTGCCGGCACCCGTGACCCAGCCGGGATTGGGCACCACATGAATGCTGCCGCAGCGCTTGGAGTTGTAGCCATTGATCATCATGGTGCGCAGCGGTTCCGGAATGGGCGCCCCATCCAGGTTCTCCATGTCCACCGCGAAGAGCACGCCAGGATATTTCCGGATCCAGCGTACCGCAGCGTTCTTGATGGCGGTGAAGTCCAGGTTCTTCTCATCAATCTTGGCCAGATCAAAGTTCAACAGATAGTTTGCCTCGCCGGCCACCAGCTTTTCTTCACCAAACTTCCCGCCCAGATATTCGTTCAGCTCCCGTACCAGCCCCTTCGGGTTCCAGCCTTCTGAAGGGAGGCGATTTTCTTTCATATAACCCACCGTGTGGGCCACGCCGTGATCAGCGGTGAGAAAGACGAGGTAGTTTCCCTTACCCACCCGGCCGTCCAGGAAGGTGAAGAAGTCCGCCAGGTCCTGGTCAAGCCGCAGGTAGGTATCCTCTGTCTCCATGGAGTTCGGACCGAACTTGTGGCCCACATAGTCGGTGGAGGCACAGTTGATGGTGAGGAAGTCTGTGACCGGGCCTCCGCCGAGGTTGTAACCTTCCACCGCCGCCTTGGCGAAGCGCAGACTCAACGTGTTGCCGAAGGGAGTGGTACGGATGGTCTCCTTCTTCATCTTGTAAGTGAAGGAAACGCGATGCGGGAACACGGCTGCTTGTTCTTTTTCGAATTTCCCTTCCCAAGGCGCATCATCACGGGTGCTCTGGACATATTCCTCAGCAGGACGGAGGAGGTTCCATTCGCCGGAGAGGAGTTGCTCCCCCACCTTGGCATCATTGAACTGCTGCACCCACTCCGGCAGTTCATTCATGTAGTAGGTGCTGGAGATGAAGTTCCCCGTCAGATCTTCCAGCCAGTAGGCAGCCGTGGCCGTGTGCCCCGCCGGGAGAATGGAGGCGCGGTCTTTTAGAGACACACCCACCACTTTGGACCGGTAGTTGGTCGCGATCCGCAGTTCATCCGTCACTGTGGAGGTCAGCATGTTACGTGGCGACATCTTGCCGTCGTCGCTGGTGCCTCCCACGGTCTGCACCGTGTCATCCTGCGTGCAGTACATGCTTTTTCCCGTGAGCTGGTCAGTCCAGTCATTTCCTGTAATCCCGTGGATGGCGGGCACCGAGCCCGTGAAGACGGTGGCATGCCCCACCGCAGTATAGGAGGGAAGATGACCGATCATCCCGTTTTCACACGAGAAGCCCTCACCCACGAGGCGTCGGAATCCGCCGGCACCGTAGCGTTCCTGATACTTATAGAGAAAGTCCCAGCGCATCTGGTCCACGGCAATTCCGACCACCAGCTTGGGCCGATCAGGACCGGGGCCTCCGACAGGGGCACTGGCGGGATCCTTGGTCGCCTCTTGCGCGGTGGAAAATGTGGGGAGCCAGACGGTGGAGAAAGTGACGACTGAGCAGAACAGGGCCAGGGGCGGACTGGAGAATCTCATGGAGCAGGTTGCGTTGTGATGAGGCCGGATGGAGGCATACACCTTCATCAGCAGACCCAAGGCAACGCACTGGCCCCTGGCATTCTGTCTGGCAATTGGGAATCAGTGCAACATCGGAACGCGGATTGCCCCCATAATGAGGCTCATCACGAGGGCGCGCGATCAGTAGCGCCGGATGTGGACAGACGCGCCTGGCGTCCGATAAGCACCACCGTAGTAGTAGCGACCCCGGTGATAGTAGCGGTTGTCATAGTAACGGCCGCGGTAGAGGTAGCGGCCCACGTCATACCGTCCGCCATAGTAATACCGGTTCCCATAGTAATAAGTGGGGCCGGCGTATCCGACGGGCAGGGTGCTGTAGTAGCCCACGTCTGCCGTAACCACCCGCCCGGGTGGAGGAGGAGGCAGGGGTTCCACTACGCAGGAGGGCAGGACGGCCATCGCCGTCACCCCCAGGGCGAAAAGTGCAAGTGTCTTCATCAATGCGGAATCGCCCCCCTGCGATGGCAGGACTTAAAATTCAGCTGCAACCAATGTTCCGACTTCTTGGGTCCGCGTTGACCCGCCAGTCAGGCGGTGCCACCTTTCTCCATGACCTGGCGTTTCCAGTTCCCGGAAAGAACCTTCCTGCTGGCCATTCTTGCTGCCTGTCTGAGCCTGTGGATCTTCATCGAGGTGGCAGACGAGGTGCGGGAGGGCGAAAGCCACGCTTACGACGAAGCAATCCTGCGCAGCCTCCGCCAGCCAGCCGATCCCTCCGTACCCGTCGGCCCCACCTGGCTGCGGGAGGCGAGCCGTGACATCACCGCGCTGGGCGGCGGCACCGTGGTTACCTTGGTGACGCTGGCTGTCCTCGGCTTCCTCCTTCTGAGGCAAAAGTTCGCCCTCATGCTCGTCGTCCTGGCCGCCATCGCGGGCGGCGGACTGCTCTCAAGCGTGCTCAAGGGCTTCTTCGGCCGGGAACGCCCTGCCCACATCCCTCATTTGATGGAGGCCACCTCGCCTTCCTTCCCCAGCGGCCACTCCATGCTGGCAGCGATTGTCTATCTCACCTTGGGGGCCATGCTAGGGCGCATCACCCAGCGCCGGAGGGAGAAGTACTACTTTCTCATCGTGGCCGTGGTCATTGTTATCCTGGTCGGCCTGAGCCGGATGTACTTGGGGGTGCACTTCCCCACTGACGTGCTTGCCGGCTGGTCCGCGGGCATTGTCTGGGCGGTCTTCTGCGCCTCCGTGGCCCGCTGGTTGCAACAAAAGGGGCAGGTCGAGCCGCCTGACGCCGCCTGATCGATTCGGAAAAACCATCACCAAAATTTCTCCATGCAGCCACCATCATGCAACTTTTAGCTTGAAATGGCGACCGCGTCTCAATCCCGCTGGGAGGCCGATTCCAGCGTCTTTTTGTTGACAGCCTGCTCATGAAAAGGCCTGCGCAGATTCTTGACAGCGCGCCTTTCCGACCCCTAACATGCGCCATGGCCAAGAAATCCACCTCCTCCGAGCGCAAACCCAATCCTGCGCTGATGAAACCCGTGCAGCCCGATGAAATCCTCGCGGTCATCGTGGGCTCCACGCCCATCCCGCGCAGCGAAGTCACCAAGAAGCTCTGGGACTACATCAAGAAGAACGAGCTCCAGGATCCGAAGAAGAAGACGAACATCAACGCGGACGATGCGCTCAAGGCCGTATTTGGTGGCAAGAAGCAGGTCACGATGTTTGAGATGACGAAGCTCGTCTCTGCACACATCAAGTAAGCGACCCGCTGCCCGCCGTGCAAGGCGGTTTGCGACGGGGAAGCTCCGGCTGAGGCCGGACGCGCACCGCAGCACTCCCACCGCCTCTGCCGAAAGGCACCCATCATCCTAGGTATTCCTGTCGAAGGAGGGCTCTCACCGGCCCTCCTTCCTTTTTGCCCCACCGGTTCCCCGGCAGTTCCTTTGAGTAAATTCGGGCCAGTCGCTGTCGGAATGTGCCAGTTCCCCCATTCAGCATATGAACACGCTCACCCGACTCCCCCTTCTGGCGACCCTGGCCCTGCTGGCGGCATGCCCGCAGCTGAGCGCCGCGAGCGCGGCCTCTCCACAAGTCCCCTCTTCCGCCGTGGAAGCCACGGGCACTCCAACCAAGGCGGAGCCCGCCCCAGCTTTGGTCACTCCTGATGCCCTGGCCCACCTGCCAGGCGTGGGGCTGGCAGAAGGCGTCTCCCAGATCACCGGCACCGCCGTCAGCCCGCTGCTGGGAGTCAGCGCTGTGGGCGCTTGGAAGTACTTCGCCACGGAGGAGGCCCTGCGCTCCCGCCTGCCTTGGTACTGCCACCCAGGGGTCTGGGGCAGCTGCTTCGTAATGCTGGGGCTCTGCTTTCTGAAAGACTTTCTGGGAGCCGCCGCCCCGCCGCTGGTGAAGAAACCGCTGGATTTCATCGAACTCTTCGAAGACAAGGCCAGCGCGCTGGTGGCAAGCACGGCCTTTGTCCCACTCGTGGCCGTGGCCATGGCGCAGATGAACGCCATCCCGGTTCAACCGGAGGAAGCGGCCCACCACGCCGCCGCCATCACCCAAACCGCGCAGATGGGATTTGCGACTCTGCCTGTGCCCGGACCAGCGCTCGCCGCGACGGATCTCACCTGGGTGAAGACGGCCCTCTACATTCCCGTTGGCTTTGCCATCTTCGTCGTGGTGTGGCTCTCCAGCCATGCCATCAACGTTCTCATCGCCCTCTCGCCATTCGGCATCGTGGATGCCGCGCTGAAAGTGGTGAAGCTGGGTGTACTGGGGCTCATCACCGCCAGCGCCTTCATCCACCCCGCCTTGGGGCTCTTGGTGTGCCTGCTCGTGATCGTCCCCGCGTGCTTCATCGCCGGACCCGCCTTCCGCCTCATGGTCTTTGGCAATGTCTTCGGCCTCGACCTGCTGCTCGCCCGCAAGGCCGCCCCTACCGACGTCGCCGAGGGCGTGCGCGCCTTTAACTCCTCCCGAATCGGTGGCACGCCTGCCCGCACCTATGGCCGACTGGGGAGAAACGCTCAGGGCGCGGCAGTCTTCCGCTATCGCCCCTGGCTCATCCTTCCCACACGGGAGACAGCCGTGGCCGCCACCCCGCAACCCGATGGCGTCGCTCAGGGGCTCATTTACCCCTCCCTGACTCGGGACGATGGCTCCGGGAAGGCCAAGACCTCGTTTGTGCTGCTGCCACGCTATCGCGACTGCGTCACCCGCATCACAGAACACTTCGGCATCACCAAGGTGACCGACAGCACCCTGCTGCGCGGTTTCAAGGCCATGCGCAACTGGCTGGTGGAGGCACTCAGCTTTGGCCGCAGTCCCGTTCCCCTGCCCGCCTCAGGCCGGCAGTGAGACGCGCCTGAGCGTGCCGCAGCGAGGTGCCACGATGCTCGCGTTGCATTGTGGCGGTCCTGCGCTGTAGTGGCTGCATGATCGTCGAACGCGTCAAATACATCATCTGGGCCGCAGACATGGAGCGCGCCTCGCGCTTCTACACGCAGGTGCTGGGAGGCACGGTGCTGCGCCAGAATCCGCACATCTGTGAGATCCAGATCGCCGGCGGCATCATCGGCATCCATGGAGGCGGCGAAGGCACCCGCACCTGGACCGGACTCAGCTTTCAAGTGCCCGATGTGTTGACGGGTGCGGCCGAGATCGTCGCCGCCGGTGGCCAATTGGTCCGCGAACCCGAACCCGAGGATGACGAACCTCCCCACCTCGCCATGTGCGTGGACACAGAAGGCAATGAGATCATGCTGACGCGCAAGCGGTGAGGGCAATCGGCGAAGTTCCTCCTCGAAGAGGATACGGCCACCAGCCCAACGTTGGCGAGCCTCAAGCGAGCTCACGTTGGGAACACAGGACAGAAACTCCTCCTCCTAAGGAGTTGTGGTGGTCTGGCGGAAGAGTCGGCGACGCCACTTCCTCGAACCTAGTTCAACCTCCACAAGTGCATCGCACCCAGGCGTTGGATGTACCGCTTTACCGATCGCTGCATGGGCCTGCAGGATCGAATGAGGGGATCACACACCTGTAGATCCCAACTCTCATTCGACCCCAGATTCTCAACGTAAACCGGGCCGATTCAAGCAACCCGTGGCGTCAGGGATTTGGCGGACGAGTGGGATCCGTGAAAAAGACGAACAACTCATCATAGTCATTGACCCCATCACCGTCCGTGTCAGCCTCTCGCGGATTGGTGAAATAGTTCCACTCCTCAAGGTTGTTGGAAATACCATCACCGTCAAAGTCATAGCTCGGCGCACCATATCCAAAGAAAAGCTCTCCATCTGTCCAAATGCTGGAACTGGAAAGGGCGTGGTCGGGCGGGGTACCGGTGTAAAACACTTCGAAACCATCCTTCAGGCCATCTCCATCCGAATCTACCGTGCTTGAAGACGTCGCATAGCCCGTTTCCTCTACATCCGCCAGCCCATCGCCATCGCTGTCGTTGTAGTATACCGGAACCTGCACGTAGTCGGTAAGGTACTCTGTGTGCCCCCACTCCACACCGAACTCGTCAACATAGTCCACCACCCAGTAGGGAGTGTAGACCGTCTCCATGTTGTAGTGGGAGATGGGATAGTTCGTCCGGTACCAGGCAGAGTAGATCTCCTGGGGTGTCAACGCCCATGTCATTGCGGATGATCCCATCCACAGCATTGAAGCAATGAATCCCACTCGGAGCGATTTGGACCAGCTGAAGCTAGATTTTTTTGTGCATTTCATACCAATCCATATTCACATGAATATGCACAAAACTGGCAACACAAAAATAATCGCAACCACAATTTCAATAAGCGAGCACCATACAAACAACACTCCAAGCCCGCAGAAGCGACCACAACAGACTGGCAGAAAGCCCCATCCAGCAGGCTATTCCCCCACTGCTAGCAGGCTCACCTTCAACTCCGCGCACCGGCGAAACACTTCGCTTTGATCCAGGATCAGGGTCATGCCGGCCTCAACTGCAATCACATCCACCCCTGCCGCGGCGGCGGTGGAGATGGTATCCGGCCCCACGACTGGGACGTCAAAGCGCATGTCTTGATTGGGCTTACTCACCTTGACCATGGTGGCGCTGCCTTTTCCCAGCGCACCGCCGCGTTTGATGGCCTCGTTGGTGCCCTCAAAGGCTTCAACGGCGAGTACCGTCCCGTTGCGCACGACCACGGTCTGCCCGATGTCGAGCTTGCTGGAGGCCTTGGCAATGGTGAAGCCGTACTCGGCATCTTCCCAGCGGCGCTTTTTGGGATTGGGCCCTGCCACATGCCCGGCGGCGGGCATGAACTCCTCCAGGAACGTCGTGGCGGGCAGCAGCTCGATGCCGTCCTTTTTCATCTCATCGGCGATGCCGCCAAAGAGGGTCTCGGCGTTGCGTCGCTTCAGCCTGGCCAGCATCATGAGCAGGCGCAGGTCCGGACGTAGGTCGAACAGGTTCTTGGGCGCGATCTGGCCCACCATCACCACATGCTTCACGCCTTCTTTCTTGAAGAAGGCGATCATCTTGCTGAGCTGCCCGACGCGAAACCAAGCCATCGCATCCACGGTCTCTTCAAGATTGGGGCGGGTCTCATCAATGAAGCCTGCCACCACGAGGCGATCCACTCCCGCTTTGCGGGCAGCACGAACAAAGGTTTCCGGATAAACGCCGTTGCCGGCGATCAAGGCGATGGTGGACGGAGGGGGCGAGGCAGACACTGGAAGGCAATGGAAGGGCTGAAGCCAGTGGGCTAGTTAGACGCGGTTGTACGCCAAATCAACTGTGCAGCACCCATGCAGGCTCCCGAAGCACCATTCCGGACCGTCAGTCCAAGTGAAATTTCCCGCTCTGCTTCATGAAGGCCACGGGATTGTCATAAGCCACCCGCTGGATGGCCGTGGGGCTCCAGCCACGACGCTTCATCTCCAGCATGGTCTTGGGGACAGCCAAGGGATCGCTGATTCCCCAGTCACACGCTGAGTTCATCCAGATGCGCTCCCCGCTGCGAGCTTCGAGCATGTCGATCGCACGGTGCGGGGTGCACTTGCTCTCTGGGTACAAGGTGATGCCCGCCCAGAAGCCCTGATTCAGCACGAGGTCAATGGTGTGCTCCTCCACGTGATCAATGATGACGCGGTCAGGTGTGATCTTCGAGTGGTTCTTGAGCGCATCGAGAATCAACCGTGTGCCCTTGAGCTTGTCCTCCAGGTGCGGCGTATGCACCAAGATCAACTGGTCAAAATCCGCCGCGATCTGGATGTGCTTCTCGAGCACTTGCAGCTCATTGCGGCTGTTCTTGTTCAGACCAATCTCACCGATGCCCAGAACGTTGGGCTTGTCCAGAAACTGTGGGATGAGCGCCAGCACATCATCCGCAAGCTCGGGATCCTCGGACTCTTTGGGGTTGATGCATAGCCAGGTGTAGTGCTTGATGCCGAACCGGGCCGCACGCTTGGGCTCATACTCCGTGATCTGTCGGAAGTAATCGTAGAACCCCTGGGCGCTGGCGCGGTCAAACCCTGCCCAGAAGGCAGGCTCGCAGATGGTTTCACAGCCAGCCAGGGCCAGCTTTTCGTAGTCATCCGTCGTGCGGCTGACCATGTGACCATGAGGCTCAATATAAGGCATCTTGAGGAAGGGAGAGGGAGGAAGCGAGTGCGATGACGAGTGTAGGCCGCAGAGATTTGACCACGACAGACCGATGGAGCGCCTGGCTCAGCCCTGGCCAGGGGGGACGGCGCCTACCGCCCCTTGGGTCGTCGCCTTGGGAATGGGCTCAGTACTGGGATCGCTAAAGCTCAACAAGATGTTCCGGGCCCGCTCGGGCTGGTCGCCGGCGAGAAGCTCGATTGCCTGCTTCAACGCGGCCACACGAAAATCCCCCTCCTGCCCAGCGCGCTGCACCCGATCCAGGAATGCGGCAAGATCGATGAGCTTGCTTCGCGAATCCATGAACCCGAGGTCCACAAGATTCACATTAGCAGGAGGCGTCCAGGTGTTCATGGGTAAGCGTGAGAAAGCGGCAAGTGCAAAAGACGGGATACGACAGACAATGCCGTCGAATCAAGTATTTTGGACATCTAACCGCTCGGGACGCTTGTTTTTACCCACACCTGCACCTGCTAGGGTGCCACCAGCACCCGACACCCTTGTTCACGCCCCGCATGGGGCGGAATCCGGCCAAAAAAAAGCGCTGGCAGGACTCTCTTTGAGCCCCAGCCAGCGCCAAGAAAATGACTATTGCGCCCCTTGTTCGATCGAGAAGCGGATCGGCTCCACACTCGCGGTCTTGGAGTACCGGTGATAGTCCGGTTGAGCCGCACTCGCCTGCACCGCCCTTACCTCCCGCTTCTTAGGTTGCGAGTTAGTCGCACTAACACGATTTGCGTCGATCAATTCCAGAACAATCCAGAGACCGAACCCGACTGACAAGGTTGCCATCATCAGACCTGATCCGAGCAAAAGGATGGCTGCAAGCCAGGATCCCTTGCGCTTTACGGTCCGCCTCACTGGAGTCTGCAAACGCTTCGAAGTCATGTGTGCTTAATGCCCTATTTTTCGCCACACGTCGAGGAATAATTTCATCATAACCCCCTCACCATCAATAATCTTCAGTTCGAAACTATTTCGACACCATAGATTTCGTTGACATATTATTGTCCGACGCAACCCCCTTCTTTTTGATACAGTTTACCACTATATCGCACCAACCGAAGCTCTCAGTCGTTCAACATGTGTAATTTTTACTAATATTTGCAATTGCCAGCATATCCCCTATTTCATCTATCCTATGCACTAACTATTTGGGAGATACAGACACGCATTTCTAGTTTATCAATATTTTCAACCCGGAGCTATCTCTCGGGCTGTAGGTATAATTTTTTAGGAGGAAACAACCCCCGGACTTTCCAGCCTTCAGTTTCTCACAATATTTGCGGGTATTTATGGGAAAGTGAGATGTAACCGAGGTCCCCCATTCAGCCACCGGAGACCCCCTTCGGAGACAGGCTTCTCTCTATCCCGCCTCACAGCGGTGCATGCTGGCTTCCCTGGGACATTTTCCCTGGTTGCAATCCCCGGTCTGGACGTACCTTGGGTAGCCCGAACCTCAGCCGTCCGAAGTGCCGAAGTCCGCCCTTCCTTCTTGATTCTTCATGCCAGCCCCCCTCCCCACCCTGTCCCCCGATGAATTGCGTCGCTACGCGCGGCATCTGAGTATCCCGGAGTTCGGCATTGATGCTCAGCGCCAGCTCAAGGCTGGTGGGGTGCTCTGCATTGGCGCAGGCGGGCTGGGCTCCCCCATTGCCATGTATCTGGCGGCGGCTGGCGTCGGTCGGATTGGCCTCGTAGACGCCGATGTGGTCGATGTGTCCAACCTCCAGCGGCAGATTCTGCACGGGACGGCAGATGTCGGACGGCCGAAGCTGGAGTCCGCCCGGGACCGGCTGCACCAGATCAACCCCCACGTGCAGATCGACCTTCACCGGACCGTCTTCACCAGCGAGAACGCGATGGCGATAGCGGCCGACTACGACGTGATCATCGACGGCACGGACAACTTCCCCACCCGATACCTCAGCAATGACGTGGCCGTCTTTCTGAAGAAACCGAACGTGTACGGCTCCATCCTGCGGTTCGAGGGGCAGTGCAGTGTCTTTGCCCCACACCTGGGCGGCCCCTGCTATCGTTGCATGGCCCCACAGCCCCCCGCTCCCGGGCTGGTCCCCAGTTGCGCCGAAGGCGGCGTCCTCGGCGTGTTGCCAGGTCTGATCGGCACCATGCAGGCGACCGAGGCGATCAAGCTGATCACCGGCATCGGCCAGCCTCTCGTGGGCCGGCTGTTGCATGTGGAGACCCTGAGCATGAAGTTCCGCACCTTCAACCTCAGGCGGGATCCCGAATGCCCGGTCTGCGGCGACCATCCGACCATCACTGAACCGATCGACTACCAAGGCTTTTGCGGCCTGCCTTCCCAGAACCACCCCACCATGAGCTCCTCCTCCACCCCCGACGTGCCCGCCATCACTGTAAAGGATCTCCAGGCCATGCAGGCCAACGGGGAAAACTTCTTCCTTCTGGATGTGCGTGAGCCCTATGAGTTCGAGATCGCCAGCATCCCCGGCTCCACCCTGATCCCTCTGGGACAACTGGCCGACCGTCTGGGAGAAGTACCGCAGGATCAGAAGGTGGTGATCCACTGTCGCAGCGGCATGCGTAGCGCCAAGGCTCTGGGGCTGCTCCAACTGGAGGGGTACAAAGACCTCTGGAACGTGACAGGTGGCATCCTGGCCTGGAGTGACGAGATTGATCCCTCCGTGCCGACCTACTAAAGCCCTCTAGAAGGAAAGGCGCCCGACAAAGGGCCCCCTCTTGCCGATGCAGCCACAGGCTGTAGGGAGGATCGTGGCCGCGCCCGAAAGCGAAGTGGCTTCGTTGCCCCCTGCTTTTCCCACCGCCAAGGTCCAAACTTCGCGTCACACCCGGTTCATTGCGGTCATTCGATACCGTGCCTGGTAAAAGCTCGTGCGCTCCATCTGATGATTTTGTAACCTTTATCTACTCCAAACTTTCTTCGAGTTGAAGCAAGTGCGGCGCAATCTACCATCTGATTGAATCATGCACGAAGTTCTCGCCCAAATTGAGAAGCTCGCCGTTGTCCCCACGATCGTCCTTTCAGACGTTTCACATTCCGTCCCCCTCGCGGAGGCACTGATCGATGGCGGTCTGCCCTGTGCCGAGGTCACCTTACGCACCCCTGTGGCTCTGGAAGTGCTGCGCCGTATGGCCAGCATCAAAGAATCCTTCCTTCTGGGAGCGGGTACGGTCTTGAACATTGAGCAGGCAGATGAAGCGATCGCTGCCGGAGCGAAGTACATCGTCTCTCCCGGCATGGATGAAGCACTCATCCGCCATTGCCAGTCCAAGAACGTGCCCATCATTCCCGGAGCCTGTACCCCCACGGAGGTCATGCTGGCGGCGAAGCTGGGGCTGGATTGTGTGAAGTTCTTCCCCAGCAGCGCCTATGGTGGCATCACGGTCATCAAGGCCCTGCATGGACCGTTTCCACAGATGCGCTTCCTCCCCACCGGTGGTGTCACCCGGGAGACGATGGGTGAATACCTCGGCTTCAAGCCGGTGATTGCCGTAGGCGGCACCTGGATGGTGCGGAAGGAGTGGCTCGCCAACGAGCGCTACGACATCGTCACGGACGCCTGCATCGTCACCCGCAGCACCATTGATCTCATCCGTCGCTCGAAGCCTCAGGAGGGCACTGACGAATGATCTCCAGGCTGCGCTGATCCCTCTGCTGCGATGAGAGTTCTCTTCATTCCGTAACACTCCCCTGCCCCGAGACATATCCTCCATTGCAGTCTGCTTTCCTCACCACACTACCATGAACCGACGCTCCGCTGCTGAAGCCTACGAAAAAGTCCCCACCAGCATCTTTGAATCCTCATCGGCCGCAGCCGCCGCACTGGCCAAGGAAGTGCGCGAACTGATCGAAGCCCGCAACAAGGAGGGCAAGCCCGCCATTCTGGGTCTCGCCACGGGGTCCACCCCGGTGCCCTTCTACCGCGAACTCATCCGCCTGCATCGTGAGGAAGGCCTCAGCTTCAAGAACGTCATCACCTTCAACCTGGACGAATACTACGGCCTGGGCTCCGACCACCCGGAGAGCTACTACCGCTTCATGTGTGATCAGCTCTTTGATCACATCGACATCCCGAAGGAGAACATCCACCTCCCCAGCGGCACGGTGCCCGGGGACCAGGTGTTCGAGCACTGCCGTCAGTACGAGGAAATGATCGATGCCGCCGGCGGCGTGGACTTCCAGATCCTGGGCATTGGCCGTACCGGTCACATCGGTTTCAACGAACCAGGGTCCTCCCGCGAATCACTGACCCGCCGCATCACGCTGGACCGCATCACCCGCCAGGACGCAGCAGCGGACTTCCGCGGGGAGGAGAACGTGCCCCGCTTTGCCATCACCATGGGGGTGGGCACCATTCTGCGGGCCAAGCAGATCGTCCTGATGGCCTGGGGTGAGAACAAGGCCGGCGTGGTCGCCCGCGCTGTGGAGGGTCCGGTGACGGATGCCGTCTCCGCCTCCTTCCTGCAGGATCACGAGACAGCCCGCTTCTTCATTGATCAGGCCGCCTCACGCGAGCTGACACGTATCAAGCTGCCTTGGCTGGTGGGTCCGGTGAAGTGGTCCCCCAGCGAGACCCGCCGCGCTGTCTGCTGGCTCTCCAGCACGTACAAGCGCCCCGTGCTGAAACTCACCGATGAGGACTACAATGAGCACGGTCTCTCTGACCTCCTCAGCGAGCAGGGCCCTGCCTACCAGCTCAACATCCGCATCTTCAATCAGCTCCAGCACACCATCTCGGGTTGGCCCGGTGGCAAGCCCAATGCGGACGACACTTTCCGCCCGGAACGCGCCAAGCCTTACCCGAAGCGCGCCCTCATTTTCAGCCCGGAACCGCAGGATGCCATTGTCAGCATCGGTGGCACCATCGACCGACTCATCGAGCAGGGCCACGATGTCTGCCTGGTGAGCATGACCAGTGGCAACCTGCGCGTGCCCGACAGCGAGGCGGACAAGTTCGCCAGCATTCTACAGGAACTCGCCATCGCCTCCTCCGATGGATGGAGCGAGCAGACGGAGTATGCCCGGCACATCTTGCGACTCCTGGAGGAGAAGGGCCCCTTTGGCGAAGACCCGCCCGCCGTCCGCCAGCTAAAGAGTCTGATCTTGCGTGGTGAGCTGCGTGATGCCGCCCACGCCCTGGGCCTGCCGCCGGAAAAAGTGCAGTTCCTGAATCTGCCCTTCTACGAGTCTGGCCGCTATCGCCGGTTCAAGCCCACGCACGATGACACCGCGCAAATCGTGAACCTGTTGCGCGAGTTCAAGCCCCACCAGATCTATGCCACGGGGGATGCCGCAGATCCCTCCAGCGTGGCCGCTTTGTGCTACCGTGGTATCGAGGCTGCTCTGGCGGAACTCCAGAGCGAAGACTGGGCCGCCGCCTGCTCCATCTGGCTCTACCGCGGCAAGGAAAAGGCTCTCGAACCGTGGGAAATCGACATGGCCATGCCCATGAGCCCCAACCAGCTCGAGCGCAAAGCCCGCTCCCATACCCGGTACCAATCGCTGACCACCATCGAGAAGGATGTGGTGCGCAGCAACCAGTCCACCGCGGAGCAGTACGACTCCCTTGGCCTCGCCAACTACGAAGCCATGGAGAGCTTCCAGCGCAGCCGTCGGGCATAGCCTCCCTTCAGTCGCGAAATTCTTCAGGCCTCCTGACAACCCGTTGTCAGGAGGCCTTTTTATGCTACCCCGATTTGCGCCCCTCATTCCTCATTCCTCATTCCTCATTCCTCATTCCTCATTCCTCATTCCTCATTCCTCATTCCTCATTCCTCATTCATAATTCGCCCCCCCATGTCCCGCTGCCCCTGGTGCCCTCCCGACGATCCACTTTATGTGGCCTATCATGATGAAGAGTGGGGCGTCCCCACGAAGGACGGTCATCACCTGTTTGAGATGATCAACTTGGAAGGAGCCCAGGCCGGTCTGAGCTGGCGGACCGTGCTGCACAAGCGCGAGGGATACCGCCGTGTGTTTGAGGACTTTGATCCCGCGAAGCTGAGCAAGTGGACGCAGAAGCAGATCGACCACGCCTTGCTGGATGCCGGCATCGTGCGCAACAAGCTCAAAGTCGCCGCCGTCGTACGCAACGCCCGTGCTGTGATGCAACACTTCGATGGCAGCCTGGAGGCGTTTTCAGAATTTCTCTGGGATCACGTCGAAGGCAAACCCGTGCAGAATGAGTTCGAGGCATCATCCCAAGTGCCCGCCAAAACCGAGGTGAGCGACCGCTTGAGCAAAGCGTTGCAAAAGAAGGACTTCACCTTCGTGGGCTCCACCATCTGCTACGCCTTTATGCAGGCCGTGGGCATGGTGAATGATCATCTGGTCAGCTGCCCCAGCTTCGGCAAGGCGCGGAAGGCGGCAAAGCGCAAGGCTTGAAACGGGGCCAAACGGCGGGGCTGATCTTCCTCGAAGAGGATGGGGCCACAAGCCCAACGTTGACGAGCTTCCAGCGAGTCTACGTTGGGTAGATGAGGGTTGAGAAATTAGTTTTGGCGGTCAGCTGAAGCTTCCATAGGCCTGGCCGCGCGATCAATGATCTGCCATCCCCAAGGAGCGGCGGTTTGTGCTTGCACAACCGCCGAGCGGAAACGGAGTGCTCGATCACCAAACAGCCACCACCTTATGTGGTCTTGCCGCTGCATTTTTCCTTGGAACCACACTTCCTCCGGCGACCGTCGGCGGTTGTGCAAGCACAAACCGCCGCTCCTTGGCTCCTTTGGCGTCACCACCTTGAATCCGCGACTGGGCGCATCGGACTTTCAACCTGACGCACTCCCGCATACGCGGGAGCTCAGGTCTTCCGTCTTCTGCCTCTTCTCCTACTTCTGCGCAGCCGCCACGCCTTCCTTCAAGCTCAACATGAAGGCCAGCACATCCGCCAGCTCCTGAGGTTTCAGGATCAACCCCATGGGGGGCATCGGAGAGATCGGTGTGGCTGTATAGCTCTCGGCCAGTTTCGCATTGGGTTCGAGGAGACTTTGTTGGATGTAGGCCTCGTCCTTGTGGCTGGCAATGCCATCCAGGGCCGGGCCCACCGCACTACCCTTGCCGCCGAGCATGTGACAGTTCACGCAAGCCGCCACGGGGTGGGTCCAGAAGATTTTTTCTCCCCGCTTCACGTCTCCCGCCAGCGGGGCATCCCCCGCATTTCCACTAGGCAGCACCTCACACAGGCTTACGTCATCAAAGATCGCGTCGCCCTTGGCCACATGCAGGATGTTGATGCTCAGGCGCGTGAGCTCCTTGGAATTGAACACCACCTCCACCTCACTCCAGTTGAAGTTCCGCAGTACCTTGTCGGTCTCCACCGGGGTGCCATGGGCGTTCAGACTGGCTTTGCCCTTGAAGGCATGCGTTTTGATCCATCCGGCGAGGCGGTATTCCGTATTCGGCTTCACTGCCACGTCCGTAAACAGACTCGTATCGGCATTGGAACGGGTGATGCAACGGACGCCGTTGCTGCCGGAGTGGGGGTTGCCCTCACCGGTCACCACCTTCCACTCCGCCCCTTGATTGCCTGGAGAACGGTCAGAGCCGTAGTCACGGCGGGTCCAGCCCTCGGGCAGACCGTTGGCGGCCAGTACCTCGAACCCAGGATTCGGCAACAGATTCGGGCCCAGCTTGTAGGCCTGCACGCCGTGCTTCTTCTCCAGGGCCCGGTTCATCTCGCGCAGCCATTCGTCGTTCTTCACCGCAGTATCTGAAGCCAGGCTCACCACCAGGGTCTTGATCTCCGGTGAGGTGGGGAACTCGCCCAACTTCACCAATGCTGCCAGCCGGGTGGTCAGGTCTGGATCACTCACTACGCCAGCCCCAAAGTAGAGAGTCTGGCTCTTCACATCGGTTCCGAGCGCACGAATGGCGTTGCGGCGCAGTTCAGGTGCTTTTGCCAGCAGAGCGGCGCGATGCGTAGCCTCATCCAACTGACCAAGACCCTGAAGAGCCCAGAGAGCGTGGATGGCTCCTACGGCCCCATCGTTGCCCAGCACCTTCTGCTTCAGGGCAGGCACGGCATCGATCATCTTGCCCTCCACAAGGCGCTGCTGGGCGTGCAGGCGGGTGTACTGGACATCGTCATCCAGGAGAGTGACGAGATCTGCCATGCTGGCCCCGCGATATTGCGCCGGCTTCCGGGCCGGAGCGTCAGCCGCCACGATGCGGTAAATGCGGCCGCGCTCATGATCGCGCAGGTCATTCACATGAGCCCCACCAGGACCGGTGCTGGCCTTGTAGCCGCCGCGCTCCTCGCTGGGCGTGGGATTGTGCTGGATGATGAAGTTCTGCCAGTCGGCAAACCAGACCGCGCCATCCGGCCCCACCTCAGCAAAGACGGGCGACATCCACTCGTCCGTGCTGGCCATGAGGTTGTAGGCATCCTTCGCCGCAAAGCCAGCGCCTTCTGGCACCACTTTCATCAAGGAGATGATTTTCAGCGTCGGCTCGCACACCATGGCGCAGCCCTGGAATCGGGAGGGCAGGCTCTTGGAATAGAGGAAACTCGAACCCGCCGCGGAGGTGTACCCGCCAAACACGTCCACCTGGCGGAAGTTCGGCGTGATGGTGTGGGCCTTCTCCACGAGGTTGATCTTCTTGGCCGTCATGGTGCGCAGGCCGTCCGGCACCACGGTTCTAGGAATGCCTCCGTAGAAGAGTGGCGCACCGTTGGCCGTGCCGCCAAACTGGTCGCCCGCTGCATTGTAGCTGTGGCCCCAAGTGTTGTTGGTGAACTGGTGCAGGAATTCCAGAGCTGATCCGTCCGGCTTAAAGCGGTAGGTGCCCTGGGTGAACTCAATCTCCTTGCCTGCCACGGTGCCCTTGAATGCCGAATACCCCACGGCACCGTACAGCCAGTTGTCGTAGCCATAGTGCAGGTTGCTCGCCTGGGCGTGGGTGTCACCGATGCCCCAGCCGGTGAGGATCTCCTCACGCACGTCCGCCTTGTCATCCCCGTTGGTGTCCTTCAGGAACAGGAAGCGCGGCGGCTGGGAGACGATGATGCCGCCGTTGGCAAACACGATCGCCGTAGGGATGTTCAGCTTGTCGGCGAAGACAGTGAACTTGTCCGCCCGACCGTCGCCGTCCGTGTCCTCGCAGATTCGGATCGTGTCATTTCCCCGACCTTCCGGATTCACCCCGTGCGGATAGTCGCTCGTCTCTGCGACCCAACAGCGGCCACGGTCATCCCAAGCCATGGCGATCGGCTTGCGGATGTCCGGCTCGGCGGCAAAGAGCTGCAGCTTCAGGTCAGCGGCAACCTGGGTGCGCTCCATGCTTCCTTTCACGTTGAAGGGCCGCTGGAAGGTCAGGGGCTCGGGACGCTTCTCGTAGTTGGCCACATTGGCGTTCTTCTCCCGAATCTCAGGCTCACGCTGGGCCAGGAAGGCCTGCCAGTCTTTCTCCAGGCCGAGTTCACGGGCGGCAGCAACCACCTTCTCACGAATCTGCGCAGGCGTTTCCGCCCCGCTGAGAGCGATGGGGCCTTTCGCCGGCAAGGCGGTGACGTCAGCACCTGCCCCAGAGACGACGGCGATCTGGTAATGAGCCGCCAGCTCGGGCGTCAGGTCCTTGCCAGCCACATAGTCGAAGTAGATGGCGTCCCGGCCCAACTCGGCCATAGCAGGATGAAGCGGGCCCAACTGTGACTGCTCGGTGCCGCTGGCATCGTAGTAGAGCACGCGCAAGGGTCCGCTCGCCGCCAGAATCGGAGCGGCGCAGGCAAGGCTGAACAAGGAAGCGAGGAAGCGTTTCATGGTTTCGTGGGCACGATGATTTCGCCACAAACAACGCCATTCTGCGATTCCTTTGTGCTGACATGTTTTATGGGGAATCAGACAGCACCTCGCGCAGACGCCTCATACCAAAAAGGGTTAAATCGGACCCGATCGTCCGTTTTCAAGGAATTGTTTTTGGACCAAACGGTCTGTAGATGAGGCTTTTACTCCCCCTGCAAGTGTGCTAAATCAGACACGTGGGCTTACACCATCCAACACCGCAAACTCAGGAAGAACTGCTCGCCACCCGGGATCAGTTCATGCGGCAGATCTCGCCAGACTCCGCCTTCCACCGGCTGTTTGACCACATGCCGGAAGTATCTTTTTTCGCCAAAGACAGCGATTTCCGGTTCATCGCCGCGAGCCGTCGGTTCTATGAGCGCTTTGGTTTTACCGAGGAAAAGCAGATCATCGGTCGCAATGATTTCGACATCTTTCCCACGCGGCTGGCAGAGAACTTCCGCAAGGATGATGAAGTGGTGCTCTCCACCGGCCAGCCCAAGCTCAATATCATGGAGCTGTTCTTCACCCAGCAGGGCATCCCGGACTGGTTTGTGACCAACAAGCTTCCTATCTTCAATCGGGACGGCCAGCCCATCGGCATCATGGGCTCTGTGCAGAGCTATGAAGGGCGCAAGCAGGTGATGCAGCCTTATCTGCAGCTCGACAAGGCGGTGAACTACATCCGCCAGCACTTCCGCACGGGCGTGACCATCAGCGAACTGGCCGAGCTCGTCCACCTCTCCCCGCGCCAGCTGCATCGCAAGTTCGTGGAAACTTTCGGCAGCAGCCCGCAAGCCTTCATCATGAAGCTGCGCATCCAGGCCGCGTGCGAGGCACTCCAACATGAGGACCGCCAGATCAGCGAGGTGGCCATGGAAATGGGCTTCTGCGACCAGAGCTCCTTCACCCAGCAGTTTCAAAAACACGTGGGCCTCACGCCCATGCGATATCAGCGGCAGTTCCGTTTGCGGGCTGGCTAGCGGGGGCCTTGGCGAGACAGGATTAACAAGATTCCGGAAGGATTGACAAGATGGGACGCAGGGGTTGGTAGAAAACCGCTCTGGTAAGCAGGGTCGTTGTGAGAGCAGGCGGCTGAGGAGCACCGTCAGCCGTCACATATTCCAAGCGGCCTCGCTGCCCATGCGCTCAGTCGAAGCTCTTCCTCGAAGAGGATGCGGCTACAAGCCCAACGTTGACGAGCCTCGGGCGAGTCTACGTTGGGAGTAGGTGTTGGAAGTTCTTACTCCGAAGGAGTTATGGCGGTCGGGCCGCTTGGGCCCCTCTCTCCCGCGAAACTTGGTCACCCGCGCTGGCCCCATCCGCACCAGCGCCGGTCTTTCGTCTTCTGTCTCCCTCTCGCCCTATGCCCCAGCCTTGTCGGCACCATGCACCTGCCCGCCATTTCCATTGCCCTTACCCTTCTCCACCCCATTCCCATGCGCAGCAGGATGACTCGTCAGCTTGTCAATCCACGCGAGAACGAGGGCCGAGATCAGGAAGGTAAAATGGATGCCGGTCTGCCAGAAAAGCTCGTGCAACGTCTTGCTGTTGGCATCGATGAAACTCTTGAGCAGGTGGATGGATGAAATGCCGATCAGGGCGGTGGCCAGCTTCACTTTCAGCACCCCCGCATTCACGTGCGAGAGCCACTCTGGCTGGTCGGGGTGCCCGTCCAGATCCAGTCGCGAGACAAAGGTCTCATACCCCCCGATGATGACCATGATGAGCAAGTTCGCGATCATCACCACATCGATCAACCCCAACACGATGAGCATGATCTCCTGTTCCTTGATGCTGTGAGCATGCCCTACCAGATGCCAGAGCTCCTTGAGGAACACCCAGACGTACACTCCTTGGGCGAGGATCAAGCCGAGATAAAGCGGAGCCTGCAGCCAGCGACTCAGGAAAATCAGGCTGCTGAGGGTGGTGCGGAATCCGTTGCCGTATTGGGGGGTCATGCGGGGGAGATGTAGAGCAAGAGTCGTGGGCTCGTCAACCGCGCAGCCAGCAACGTGACAACCTGCCCTGCGTCCCAGGAAGCTCGCCTATCTGGCAGCCTACATCGCTCGACGCCCGCTCAGGGCATGATGGAGCGTCATCTCATCCACATGATCCAGTCCCCCGCCCGCAGGCATGCCCTGGGCCAGCCGGGTCACCTTCACCCCTAGAGGGCGCAAGGAGTCGGCGAGATAGTTGGAGGTAGCCTCCCCTTCCACATCCGCGCTCAGGGCCAGGATCACCTCCTCCACTCCCAAGGCAGGAACACGCTCCGCCAGTTCCCGAATGCGCAGGTCAGAAGGCGTGATGTTGTCCAGCGGGGAGAGTCTCCCTCCCAGCACATGGTAGAGGCCTGAAAAGGCCCCGCTGCGCTCCAGACGCAGGACATCCGCCGCCTGCTCTACCACGCAGAGCACGGTCTTCTGCCGTTTGTCGCTCTGACACAAGCCGCAGGCCGCGTCTCGTTCAATGAAGAATCCACACTCCGGGCAGATGCCCACCCGATGCTCCAGCTGCATCAGAGAGCGCGCCAACTCTGCCGTGCGGGCGGTGCCCCGCCCCATCATCCACAGCACCAGCCGCTCGGCGCTCCGCTGGCCAATACCGGGCAAAGATTTCATCTGGAGGATGAGCTCCCGGATGGGTGCGGGATAGTCCAGCGAGGGCATAAGAATGGCGATCAGAGAGGGATCTGAAAAAGCAGACCGCCGGGTGCAGGGCAACCCGGCGGGAGAAATTCTAGAAGTTCACAACTGACTGGCGGCTTACGGATTCACCGTGAGCAGACGCACATGGCGGGAGACGCCCTTCATGTCCGCGCTGCTCTCATCCTTCATGCCTGCCTCGGCGCGCTCCAGGAAATACTTCAACGGAGGGTCTTCGCGGGTGTCGATGCGAGCCTGCATGAGCTGCTGCACCGCTTCCTTGTAGTTGCCCTTGCGCAAGCTCACCACACCCTGCCAGAAGGCATCGCGGGCCTTGGACTCTTCCTCGCTGAGCTTCCCTTTCTCCGCCAGGAGTTCATACACCTCAGAGATCTGGTGCAGCTTAGGCGCGTAAACCATCTCCATCGGCCGGGTCTCCACTTTCTCCTTCGTCAGGTGGAAGGTGCGGGCAGAGATGAGCAGGTGGCTGCCATACACCAGGTTCACGGCGCAGAGACGGCGGCTGAAGTCGAGCGGCTCACCCACGGCGCTGTAAAATTCGAATTCGCGGAAGCCAAAGCGGCCCACGCTCATCTGACCCGTGGCAAGTGCCACGCCGAAGGCGGGCTTCCGGTGCCAGCGGTTCTGGATCTCCTGATCCAGGTTCACCAGGCGCTGTTTCAGTTCCAGCGCCGCTTTGCAGGCGTCCATGGCGTGGGTGCCGCCATTCTTGTCCATCATGCCGAAGAAGACGCGCACGCCGTCTGCGGTGCAGGTGTCCAGATAGGCCCCCTTGGCCACCATGAACTCCCCAGTCACCTGTAGGAAGAGCGAGCCGAGCTGCTCCAAGTCCTTGGGCTCCATCTGGTTGGCCAGATCTGGGTAGTTGAGAATGCGGCAGGTCAACACGGTCAGCTCACGCTTGCCAGTGAGCATGGAGTCGTCCTTGGCATTGATCAGGCGCTCGAAGTTCTCCGTGGAGACACGTCCGACGAAGTAGCGGAACAGTTTGTGCCGCTGCCAGCCCGGATCCACGTGGCCAAAGATGATGCCGCCCAGCCCTGTAGCGACCACGGCCAGCACAGCGGAGAGGGGCTCAAACAGGATGCCGCAGAATGCCAGGATGGGAGAAAGCAGCAGCGTCAGGAATGCTGAGGCGATGATGAAGGCAACCTTGCTGGAACGACGTGGCAGCTCAATGCACACCCAAGAGGAAATGTAGGCCATCAGCGTGATGAAGCCATACTGCAACGGCACCATGAACTTCAATGGCCCTTCCACCGGAAGAATGAAAATGCTCCGGTAGAACTCCTCCAGCTGCGACATCTTGTCGCTAAAAAAGCCAGTCAGGTGGAAAACGCCCACGAGGGCGGCACTCACTACTGCTCCCAAAATCAAACTAGCCGCCCAACTGCGTCCCATAGTTTTGCTCTATCTATTTGCTTTGATCGTTGCCATGCGCCCGGCGGTAAGATGCCACCACCAGATCGCTCAAGTATTTGTCAGGCTCCTGCACCGCCCGCAATGGAAGCACAAATGATTTTTCAGCATTATTGCTCGCGATGAGCTGCAATCCGAAGGGGTAGTCCTTGAACATCTTCCGGCAGAGCTCCGCCACCGCGATTCCTTCCCGGGCACTGCGTTCCACCAACACCTTCGCAGCATCCCACTCAAACCGGATCTCCAGACCGTAGTCGTGGCTGAAGCTCTGGGCAAAATCCTCCACCTCACGGGCGGCGGCACTCACCTGCACGTTCTGTGCTTTGTCCCGGCAGTGGGCCAGGGCGGCATCCGGATCGCGCAGCAGCGTCTCATCCACCACCAATTCTTTCAGCCCCAGTGAGGGCAGCTCGAATTTGAAGTCGCGCAGGGACTTTTCCCACACGGTCATCAGACCGCGGGCGCCTGTCTTCTCTTCCGCCGCCTGACGAGCCTTCACCCGCAGGGCGCTGTCATCAAAGGTGGCATGGATGCCGTAGGCCTGAAACTCGCGCTCGAACTGGCGGATCAGGCTGCCCTCGCTGCTCTTCATGATGTCGAAGAGGTCGTCCGCAGTCAGCGAGTCACACACCACCCGCACGGGCAGACGCCCGATGAACTCCGCCTCGAAGCCGTAGTCGATGAAATCCTGCGTGCGAGCCAGGCGCAGGGGTGTGCCAGAGATCACATCCTCCCGCACTGCGGCACCGAAACCGATGCTGCCCTTACTCACGCGACGCTCAATAATCTTCTCCAGACCGCTGAAGGCCCCGCTCACCACGAAGAGGATGTTGCGGGTGTTCACCACCTGGCGGCGGGGCCCATCCCCCTTCCGCATCTCGAACATCATCTGGATCTGGCTGCGCATGTCATTGGGCGCATGCAGAGAGACCTCGGTCTCCTCCATCAGCTTCAGCAGGGTGGTCTGGACGCCGCGGCCATTCACATCCCGACCCGGGCGGTCTCCCGCCGTGGCCAGCTTGTCCACCTCATCCAGATAAATGATGCCGTGCTCCGCCAAATCGATGTTGCCATTGGCCTTGGTCACGAGATCGCGCACCAAGTCATCCACATCGGCCCCTACGTAGCCCGTCTCACTAAACTTCGTGGCGTCCGCCTTCACAAACGGCACGCCGATGAGGTCCGCGATGTGCTTGACCAGATAGGTCTTCCCCACCCCGGTCGGCCCTACGATGATGACGTTCTGCTTCGCAAACTCCACCTCGTCAGCCGCCTTCGGGTCGCGCTTGCGCATCTCCCGCAGCATCCGGGCATGGTTGTAGTGGTCGCAGACGGCGGTCGCCAGCACCTTCTTGGCGTCATCCTGGCGGATCACAAACCGGTCGAGATACGCCTTGATGTCGGCGGGGCGGTAACGGAAGTCCAGCCAGCTCTCGTCGTCCTCCTGGGGAGTCGTTTCCATGATCGGGGGTTCCAGTTGCGCGCCCGGCCCGTCATCCTTGCCCTGGCCGTCGCGAAAGCTGGTGAAAAGCACGTTCCCGCCAAACTGGTTCCGGATGAACTCCTCCAGTTTTTTCCCAATCTCCTCAGGGGAGTTGGGCGGATCGGGCTTCTTGTCGCTCATGCAGCAGAATACGCCCGCAACCGAGCCCCTGACAAGCCGCCTGTGCCTGAAACTTTCAAAATTCAATTTCGAAACTTTCCTCCAACATCAAGGCTTCTGGCGGCGAAACCGCCCTTTGAGCACCACAACTCATACGGCCTCAACTGGTCACCAAGAAGTCCAGCGTGGGAGCATCCAACGTCATCCGACCGTTCTCAGCCGTTCAGTCCACCGGAGCCCACAACCGCCGCTGACCTTAGCGCCGTCAAAGGGGAGAGCCCCTCAGGCTTCCACCAAACACTAGTTACCCCCACTCTGCTCCACCCTCGCCCAGCGCTGGCGGAAAGCGCGGTTCTCTTCCATGAGCTGGTTGGCCACGGTGTTTGCCACCTGGTCCAGACCCTGCATCTTGGCAAAAACCACGATCATCTCCAGCCGGTTATAGTACTCCGTGGAGTCGCTGACATTCTCCACCATGGACTGGGCGACGGCGACCAGGGCCTCCGGGGTGAGCGAGTCCGTGGGGATCGTGAATTGACCGCGATCCAGCGCGATGGTGGCGTTATCGAACTCCAGGCGGGTCAAACGGCCCTGCAACGGCAAACCGGAGCGACGGTAGAGAGTGCCGCTGTAGCCACGGCTGGCCACGTCAGCCTTGAGCACATCCATGAACTCCTTGGCCTTCGTCCAGAGGTAGATCTTGTTCGCGATCACGTTCTGCACCTCAGGGGTCTCAAACTTCATGCCCTGAAGCAACTCCACCGCGTGGCTGTAGTCGTAGCCGCGCACCAACGCTGGCAGACTGTTGCTCAGCTCAGCAAGCTGGGCCACCTCCCGCTGACGCAGGGAGTCCAGCCGCTTGCGCTCCGTTTCCTCGATCTGGCGGCGCAGGCGCGTTATTTCCTCCTGGGCAAACCGGATGCGGTGGGTGAACAGGTTCCGCAGCGCTCCGTTGGTTTTGAGCTGCTCCAGCACCTTGCGACTCTCGGCGACCTCCTCGCGCGCCTCGTCGACCGTGGCAAAGGGTTCTTTCCTCGACTCACCAGCGCTCTTGGCCAGCTGCACATCCGCAATATAAGGCGCGATCAGCTTCTTATAGGAGCTGATCCACTCCAATCCCCGGCCAGGGGCACAGGCGTTGAAAGTCTCCAGCCACTCCACGGCAGCACGCGGCTTGCCGAAGTGCCACTGAGCCAGACCGTGGGCCAGATAGCCGAGCACCTCCTCCGAGGTTTCCTCATAGCTCACCTCCCGGCGGGCCATGCCCAGACCGAGATCCTGCCCCATGCGACCGCCGATCTTGGCGAAGAATTCCTTGAACTCCACCCCGCTCAGTTCGCTACCAGCACCGGCATCCTGACGGATGGATTCAAAGTACTTCTCCGCATCCTGGCGCTTTCCTTCCACCATGGCGCAAAGGGCAGCGTTGAACCGGGCCCAGTTCAGCGTGGGCTGCTTCGCCCGACCAGAAGAGATCAGGCCGTCAAAGAGCTTGCGAGCTTCAGCGAATTTGCCCTCCAGCAGCGTGCCTCGAGCACGGAGGAAGATGTCCGCCACGGTCTCCGTGGAGGCCTCAGACGTGCCCCCCAGCGTGGTGAGCTCCCGCTCGTTCGTGCGGATGGACTTGACCTTCGTCTCCGGGGCGGGTTTGGCCAGTACGGCGATGATGGCGATCGCCACCAGGGCGCTCGCGCCTCCCAGAATAATGCGCTGCCTCAGGGAGCGCTCCCGGATGGTTGAGTAGCCCAGCAGGCTCTCCGCATCGCGGAAGGCTTCCACCAGTTCATCATAGCTGGCGTAGCGGTCCTCCGGCCGCAGGGCCAGAGTCTTATTGATCAGCTCACAGGTACGAGGGGAAAACTTGAAGCCGCTGTCCTCCAGGCGCACCGCACGGCTCTTGATTACCTTCAACTCCTGGATGGAGTTGGTGTTCGCCTTGTGCGGCGGTTTACCAGTGAGGGCGTGGTAAAGGGTCGCGCCCAGGCTGTAGATGTCGCTGCGGAAGTCTTCGCGGTCATCCCGCACCTTCTCAGGTGCCACGTAGAAAGGGGTGGCCCAGATTTCGCCGGAGTCGTCCACATCCCGCGCGTGGAAGAGCGCGAGACCGAAATCCACGATCTTGGGCGTGTTCTCCTCGGTGAAGAGGATGTTCGCCGGCTTCACGTCACGGTGGATCAGACCTTCGCGATACGCAGCGCGCAGCCCCTCGGCCACCGCCCTGCCCACTCGGAGGGCTTCCGCCTCTGTAAGGCGCTCATTTTCAGTGATCCGGTGCTCCAGGCTGCCACCCGCCACCAGCTCCATGGCGATGTAGAAGTTCCCTTGGTCCTTGCCCACGGAGTAGAGCTTCACCACGTTCGGGTGCGTCACCGCCGCGGTCAGCTGGGCCTCCCGCTCGAAACTGGCCATCCGCACACTGTCCTTGCTGTAGTGGCGGTTGAGGATCTTCAGGGCCACGTGACGGCCCAATGTGGAGTCTTCGGCGTCAAACACGCGGCTCATGCCGCCTTCACCGATCTGCTTGATGATGGAAAAGTGGTCGAACTTGCGGCGGACTCGGACAAACTCGCCGCAGTGCGGGCAGGCCACCTTGGAATAGGGCTCGAGGGTCGAGACGTCAATCACGCCTTCGCAGGCCGGACAGGTGCTGTAATATTGGAAGATGTCTTGGGGGGGGTCACAGGACGCGGAGGGTAGCTCGAAAACCGAGGTTCTCAAAGCTGAAAGTTGAGGGCAACTTTGTCACTAAGGAGTCAGAGAACGGCCGTTCCACTCACGCAATTACCATGTAAAGCAGGGCGCAGGCCATGTCGTATTTATTTATGAAAATTAAACGATCAGAAGTCGAGTTGGTTTCGCTGCTTGCGAAAAGAAATCGAAATTTCATACTGACCGATGGATTTCACGGTCAATGAATCAGCCCCTGCCAAGCAGCGGCTGGATCACTTTTTACAGGGCGAGTTGCCCGACATGTCTCGCACGCGCCTTCAAGGTCTGATCAAGGACGGCCACATCCTTCTGAATGGGAAGGCCGCCAAGCCCAACACCCCCCTCAAGCTCGGGGACCGCATCACCATGGAGGTGCCGGATCCGGTGCCGACAGAAGTCGTCCCACAGGACATCCCCCTGACAGTCCTCTTCGAGGACGAGCACATCATCGTCATCAACAAGCCCGAGGGGCTGGTGGTGCACCCTGCCGCCGGCAATCCAGACGGCACCTTGGTGAATGCCTTGCTCTTCCACTGCAAGAACCTCAGCGGCATCGGGGGCGAGTTGCGCCCGGGCATTGTCCATCGTCTGGACAAGGAAACCAGCGGTTGCATGGTCGCTGCCAAGCACGATCTAGCCCATACGCGGCTCACAGAGGCCTTCAGCCAGCGGGATCTGACCAAGATCTACCTCGCCGCCGTGAACGGCTCCCCTTCCGCTTCCTCAGGACGCATCGAAAACCGCATCGGCCGTCACCCCGTGGACCGCAAGCGCATGGCCATCGTCACCGGGGAGGCTGGCAAGGAAGCCGTGACCGAGTGGGACCGCGTCGCTGTCCATCAAGGCTGCGCCCTCATCCGCTGCCGACTGCTGACTGGCCGCACCCATCAGATCCGGGTGCACATGAAGGAAGCTCTCGGTTGCCCGATTCTGGGAGACACCATCTACGCCCAAATCCAGCGTCAGCTCATCAAGATGCCCCGCCTCATGCTGCACGCATGGAAGCTGGAGTTCCAACACCCCATCAGCAAGCAGGAACTCAAGTTCGAGGCGCCGGTGCCAGAGGCCTTCGCCCCGTGGATGACAAAGAGCGTCAAAGGCTGAAACCACTGATCTACACTGATGAAACACTGACTATTGATCAGGGATTCGTCAGTGTTCGATCATTGGTTCTTCTCAGCAGCTCGATCAAGCCCCCACACCAACGCACGCCCCGCTCCTTTGCGTCGCACCAAGCCGATCTCCTGCTCCAGCCGTTTCGTCCACTCGGGGCACGGCCGGTCGTAAGGCAACGCCAGCGTTTCTCTCAGCTCCACCCAGGTCGCTCCTTGGCGACGGCCTCTCAGGTGTTTTTGAATGGCCGACTTGAATTCCACGTACTGCATGGCTGACCACAAAATAACAGGGCACTGAGGTTTCCGTACAGGAAATTCATCAGTGCCCCGGGCGCGCGGTTCAGACCGTCAACAACTTAGGAAAGCGTCTCCTTGGGCAGGTGCTTGATGGCTCCGCCGTCCAGCGCGCTTTGATGGGCCAGGATGCCGGTGCAGGTCCAGTTGGCGCTCTGCTTCGCATTCGGGAAGGGCTGACGACCTTCCACCAGCGCCATGGCAAACTCATGGGCCAGATGCGGATGGCTGCCGCCGTGTCCTGCGCCTTGCGTGAAGCTCAGGTGGGCATTGTCGTCATCGTACACGCCTTTCGTGGTGTACTTGGCAATGCTCTCCGGCAGTCGGCTGGCGTAGTCGGGGCTCTTGATCAGGGACGGGATCTCCGGCTCGGGCTTCTTCGCCGTGTGCAGCACCAGCGGCTCGTGTTCGATGAGCGGCCATTCCACTGATTGCTTGCTGCCATACACGTCGATGCTCTCGCGGTACTGGCGGGCGGTGTCGAAGAGGCTGCGAATGATGCGCACACTCAGGTCTGAGTTGCTCACCTTCACGTGTGCCGTCTCCACGGCGAAAGGCGAGTTGTAGTGACCGATGAGTTCCTCACGGATGGTGCCGGAGCCAAAGCAGCTCACGTACTCGGCATCGCCATTCGCCAGGCCCAGTACTGGCCCCACGCAGTGCGTGGCGTAGTGCATGGGTGGCAGACCCGGCCAGTAGTTCGGCCAGCCGTCCATGTCCTGCTGGTGACTTGCCTGGATGAACTGCAGCTTGCCCAGATCTCCCTTGTCACGGAGCTCCTTCATGAACAGGTACTCGCGGGCATAGACCACCGTCTCCATCATCATGTAGGTCAGCCCCGTCTCCTGAGTGAGGCGAATGATCTCCAGGCAGTCCTCCACGCTCGTAGCCATCGGCACCGTACAGGCCACATGCTTGCCCGCCTTCAGTGCTGCGATCGACATCCAGGCGTGATCCGGGATGGGTGAGTTGATGTGCACCGCATCCACTTCTGGATCCTTCAGAAGTTCGGCATAGTCCGTGTAGCGCTTCTCCACCCCGAAGTGGTCCCCCACCTCCTTGAGCTTTTCCGGATTGCGCTGGCAGATGGCACCGCAGGTGGTGTGCGGATGTTTTTGCCAGAGGGGAATGAACTCGGCGCCAAAGCCAAGACCGACGACTGCGATGTTGAATTTCTTGCTCATGGAGGAAGTTGGACTGCCTCCATGGAACGTGCTCCCGCTGGTTTTTGCACGGACATTTTTTATGCCCGTTCGGTCATGCATCGGGTCGGCCACCGTAGGCAGCCAACCCGGGAAATCGGCCTTTACTTGATTCCCACCACCATGGAGTCCGGGCCCACCAGATGCTCCACGCGGATGTCTTTGAAGCCCACCTCTTCCATCCAGCCCCTGCAGTCTGCCCCACTGTAGTCAAAGCCCCCGTCGGTCTCGACGAGCATGTTCAAGCTCATCATCAGACCGAAGGCATTCTGCGACCGGTCGTCATCGATGATGGAGTCATAAATGATCACCGCCCCACCCTCTGGCAGGGCATCGTACGCACGACGCAGGAGCAGCTTCTTTTGCTCCAGATCCCAGTCATGCAGGATGTGCCCCATCATCACCACATCCACCTTCGGCAGATCGTCAGTGAAGAAGCTTCCCCCTTGGAACGAAAGCCTATCCGCCACCCCCGTTTGCGTCGCATACTCTTCAAAAATAGGGGCCACCTCGGGAAGGTCAAAGCCAATGCCCCGCAGATGCGGCTGAGCTAGCGCCACCTGCACCGCCAGATCGCCCTGGGCCGTACCGGCATCCACAAACGAGTTGTACTGCGCCCAGGGGAACTGCCTCGCAATCGCGAGATTCGCCCCGCGGCTCACGCCTGACATGGCCCGAAGGAACTCCTTCAAGCGCGCAGGATCGGCATACAGGGTGGCAAACATGTCCTCGCCGTGCTTGCCTTCATTTTGCCGCAGCCCGGTGCGAAGCGCCTCGGTCAGGCTGCCCCAGAACTTGAACAAGCGGCTGTTGGCCATCTCCAGAATGCCGCCAATGTAGGAAGGCTTGTTCTTGTCCAGAAACAGATCGGTCTCCAGCGTATTGCGGTACACCGCGCCCTCACGCACCAGGAAGCCCAGCGCCACCAGCGTATCCAGGAAATCCCGCCCACCTCGCGGGTGCAGCCCCAGCCTCCCCTGCACCGTGGCCAGGTCGCCAGGATGTTTTGCCAACTCAGTGAAGACTTCCATCTCCACAGCACTGAGCAACACTTTCGAAGGCCAGAAGGCCAGGCCAGTTTGAAGGATTCTGTCAGGGGTCGGATTTTCCATGCTACAACCAAACTTGGCGACCCGATTTTTGGCAAGCGAAGTCTTGATCATGCGCTATGGCGAATGACGGATGGCCAAATATTCGCTGCACATCGAGGACGTTCGCGGTAGCTTGGTCACCATGGCCGAAATCGGAAAATTCAACTTCCTGCGCGTGGTACGGCAGGCATCCCAGGGTCTCTATCTTGATGGAGGCGCCTACGGGGAGATCCTGTTGCCCCGCCGATATGCTCCGCCGTCGGCCATCCCCGGGAGTGACGTCGAAGTTTTTATCTACTCGGACTCCGAAGACCGCCTCGTGGCCACCACCGAGACGCCGCATGCCGTGGTGGGTGAATTCGCCTGCCTCAAGGTGCTGGGATTCAATCATCGCATCGGAGCCTTCCTCGATCTGGGGCTGAGCAAGGACCTTCTTCTGCCGATGAGCGAGCAGAATGGCCATGTAGCACCGGGAGATCGCATCATCGTTCACCTCATGCTGGACGAGCGCAGCGACCGGCTGGTGGCTACCATGAAGCTCAATCGGCACATCAATAGAACCAAGCCCCTCTATCAGGATGGCGAGGCAGTGGACCTGCTCATTACGGATGAGACTCCGCTGGGTTTTAATGCCATTGTGGAAAACGCCCACTGGGGACTTCTCTACCACTCTGATCTCAACGCTGCGCTTCAGTCGGGCCAGCGCATGAAGGGTTTCGTGAAAACGGTGCGCCCCGATGGAAAGATCGACCTCCGTCTGGATGACACCGGCTACCAGCGCATCTCCCCGCTCACCCAGAAGATCCTGGACAAGCTCAAAGAGAGCGGTGGCCATCTTGACCTCGACGACTCCAGCCCGCCCGAGGCGATCCGCTATGCCTTTGGCGTCTCCAAGAAGTCCTTCAAGCAGGCCATTGGGGCCCTCCTCCGCGAACGCCGCATCCGCTTCGAGCGCGGCGGTGTGCAGTTGGTGGAAGAAGAGTGAGGCCAGGGCAACGCCCGCTCACCTCATCAAAAAAGAGCTGCCGGCATCTTTCGACACCGGCAGCTCCTCATAACTTCTAACTTCCAACCTTTACCGCCTCACTTCGCAAACCGCGCATCCTGCGGATTTCCCGCGGAGAGGATGTAAGCCACCAGATCCAGGACTTCATCGGAGTTCAAGGTATTAATCAACCCCGGAGGCATCATGCTCACCGCATAGGCCTTCTTCTCCTTGATCTCCTCGTTCTTGATCTTCGTCAGCTGCGTGGGGGCGAACGGGTTCATCATCACCATTGTCACGCCGTTTTCCTCACCCACCACGCGGCCGATGATCAGACTGCCGTCCGTACGGGTGATCTGATGGCTGTCGTACTGGTCGGAGATGACCTTGCTGGGATCGATGATGTTCTCCAGCAGATCTCGCAGCGTGTAGCGGTTGCCTGAGCCCGTCACGTCCGGCCCGATGCTGCCGCCGTCACCGTTGAATCGGTGACAGGTGAGACACATCGTGGAGTTGAACATGGCCTTGCCGTTCTCGTAGTTGCGCCCCTTCAGGCCACCTTGAGCCAGCTTCAGCACGTCCTCGATGGTGTAGGCCTTGCCAGGGCCCTTCGGAGCCACATAGTTCGCCACCACTTGGGCGTCGGACTTGCTGGAGAGCTGGTCCAGTGCGGCGCGGTCTGCATCCGGCACAAAGTTCACCAAGGCCTCCTGGCGCGTGTTTTCAATGAACCCTTTGAAGCTGTTGCCACCCTTCCATTGACGGGCGCGAGGGAACCAGGAGAAGTAGGTCTCCCGCAGTTCCGGCGTCCAGCCCAGGCGGGCATTGCGCAGGGCAAACATGTAGGCGATTTGCTGGCGATTGGGCTGGCTGGTGTGCACATCCCCGGCAGCACGGGCATAGCCGCTGTTGCGCGCCAGGAGCTCCTCAGAGGCCAGCTGACTGCTGTCGTCCTTGGCCGTGGCCATGAGTCCCAGCGTCTTCGCCACCACCTGCTTGGAGTCCAGGGCGATCAGGATCTGGCACAGTTCCAGGTTCAGAGCATTGTTCTTCTGAGGAAACAACACTTCAAACTTTTCCGACAGTTTCAGGCAGACATCCGGAGCCGGTTTGCCAAAGCGCACCAGGGCGAGCTCCCAGGCCCGCAACAACTGCAACTGGTGCTCCTGATCCAGGGTGTTGAAGTCAATCGTCCCCAGCGATTCCAGGACCGAGGCTTGATGGTTCTTGTTGCCGACGCGGCTCAAGGCGATGAGCGCCTCGATGCGCCCCTGCACATTGGGCTCCGTGATGGCTTTCTTGTCCCAGAGGTCCACCGGCTGCTTCTCGATCGCCACGCGGGCGGCGTAGCGCACGAAGCGGTCCGGATGCGACAGGTGCGGCCAGGCCTGGCCGATCGCATCGGGATGGTTGCCGTCCACATGGAATTTCTCAAGCTGACGACGCAGCTGCATCTCTTGCGTGGCCGCCAGGGGCTTGGCACGCTCGGTGGATTCCTTGCCCACATAGGTCACGCGATAGAGCGCGCTTTGGGTGCGGCGACCTCCCACTGCAAAGTACATGGCCCCGTCCTGCGGATGGACTAGCACATCGGTGAGCGGCAGCGGTCTTCCGCTGATGAACTCCTCCTTTACGCTTTCATACGTACCACCCTTCGGCGTGCTGTGGATGGCGTACATGGTGCCGTAGGTCCAGTCCGCGGCAAAGACGGCATGTTGGTACTTCGCCGGAAAGTTCGCGCCGGTGCCCGCCACCACGCCCGTCGGGCTGCCGGGGCCAATGTTCACCGTCGCGGGCAGGCTGTCGGCATAGAAGTCTGGCCACACACCCGATCCACTGCGCCAACCGTAGTCCGCACCGCTCACGCAGTGGTTGATGCGAGTGGGGCGATACCAGGGCATGCCCAGATCCCACTCCATGTCCGAGTCATAGGTGAACAGTTCACCCGCGTCATTGAAGGCCAGGCCATACTGGTTGCGGAAGCCGATGCAGAACATCTCCATGACCTTGCCCTCTGCATCTGTCCTCGCGATGTAGCCGCCCGGTGCCAGAATGCCACGAGCATGACCGTTTGCGTCCCACATACGGGGCAGCACGTGATCTTCACCCCAGCGCTTGGGCACCAGGGAGCGCTCCATGTTCTCCGGCTCCTTGGTGTGGTTGCCGCCGTTCAGGTAGATGGACCGGCCATCCGGACTGAGGCGCAAGGCGTGCGGCCCATGCTCACCGCCGCCTTTGATGGCACGAAGCAGTTGTGGTTCACCAAACGTGCCTTTGCCCAGGTCTTTGAGCCGGTAGAGACCGCTCTCCTTGCCCTGGTTCTGCGGCGCGCCCTTTTCGTTCACCATCACATACAGGCTGTCAAAAGCGTAGAGCAGCCCGTGGGAACCGCCGATCTTCAGGTCCAGAGGCTCCACTTTCGCCTGGGCGTTGGACTCCACCGGAGGCAGCGTCACGCGATAGATCCCACCGTACTGGTCCCCAACCAACAGTCGCCCCTGCGGATCCGTCGTCATGCTCACCCAGGAGCCCTGCTCCGCCTTGGGCACGGTGTAGAGGAGATTTACCTTGAACCCAGGCAGGGCGGCGATGTCCTTCGGATCGGTAGCCGCCCCAGGCGCATTGTTGCCCGCCTTGCCGCCCCCTTTGCCAAACACGTCTCCCCAGGGACCCGCCCCATACTTGGCGATCGTGACCGCCGGTTTCCAGTCCGTTGTGTTTTCCGCAGCGGCTTCCCATCCGGTGCCCGTCTCGACCACCATCTTCTTCCCGTCCGCGCCTTCGACCGTCAGAATAGCCACCAGTCCCGCGATCCCGCCTTCGTTGGAGGCCTTGATCACCAACTCATTGGCGCCCGGTTTGAGAGAAGCCTTCACATCGGCCTGGCTCGGCTCCTGCCAGTCGGGGTTCGCCAGCACTTGCTTGCCGTTGAGGAAGGCCGTGGCCCCATTGTCACAAGTCAGCTTCAGCACGGCGGACTTGACGCCACCGGCCACTTCAAAGGACTTCCGGAAGGAGGGTTTCTCCTTGTCCACAGCTTTGGTGGACGCCCAGATCCACTGGGGCTCGGCAGATAATGGACTGGCGGCCAGGGAGCACACCAGGGATGCAAAGAGGAATCGACGACAGGACATGGTGGGACAATACGGGAAACTCGGGGCAAATTTAAACGCTCAATTTGCACGGACCGTCACGCGTTCGCGTGGAGCAGACCCCCACCCGACCCTGCCTCCAGACCTGCGCATCGCCCTTTGGCACATTTTCGGGGCATTTTTCCCGATTCGTTGTACCTTCCTGGCCCCCCATTCCGCGCCTTTGACCCATGCCTGCGATCCGTTATCCCGCTGATCTCCCCATCACGGCCCGCCGCGAGGAAATCCTCGCGACCATTCGCAGCCACCAAGTGGTGGTGCTGGCCGGTGAGACCGGCTCTGGCAAAACCACCCAGCTGCCCAAGATGTGCCTGGAGGCCATGCCCGAGGGCACCCGCGGCCAGATTGGCTGCACCCAGCCCCGCCGCGTGGCCGCCATGAGCGTGTCCCGCCGCGTGGCGGAGGAGTTGGGCGTCCAGTGGGGCCGGGAGGTGGGCTGCAAGATGCGCTTCAATGACGACACCAGTCGCGACACCCGCATCAAGTTCATGACGGACGGTATTCTGCTGGCGGAGATCCAGTCAGATCCCTTGCTGCGGAACTATTCGATGCTGATCCTGGATGAGGCCCATGAGCGCTCGCTCAACATCGACTTCCTCCTGGGCTACCTTCAGGGCCTGCTGAAAAAGCGACCTGATCTCAAGGTGCTCATCACCTCCGCGACGATCGATACCGAGGCGTTCTCGAAAGCGTTTGGCAACGCCCCCATCATCGAGGTCTCCGGCCGCATGTACCCCGTGGACATTCGCTATGCCCCGGTGGAGGCGGGTGATGACGACCTCAGCCTGCTGGAAGCTGCGGTGAACGCGGTGGAAGACGCCCTCATCGAGTCTGAAAACGGAGACGTCCTCGTCTTCATGCCCACAGAGCGGGACATCCGCGAGACTCGGGACCTTCTGGACGGGCGCTTGGGCCGCGGCATAGAGGTGCTGGCCCTCTTTGGTCGCATGCCCGCCGCGGAACAGCAGCGGATTTTTGCCCCTGGCCCGAAGCGCCGCGTCGTCATCGCCACGAACGTGGCCGAGACTTCCATCACCATTCCGCGCATCCGCTATGTGGTGGACACCGGGCTGGCCCGTGTCAGCCGGTACAATCCTCGAACCCGCACCAAGCGTCTCCCGGTGGAGGAGGTGTCCCAGAGCAGTGCCAACCAGCGAGCCGGTCGTGCCGGTCGTATCCAGGACGGCATCTGCATCCGTCTGTATTCACAGGAGGACTTTGAGAAGCGGGCGAAGTTCACCCAGCCGGAGATCCAGCGGGCGAATCTGGCGGAGGTCATTCTGCGCATGAAGGCCTTCCGCCTCGGTGAAATCGAGAGTTTCCCCTTCATCAACCCGCCCGTTTCCGCGGCCATCCGCTCCGGCTACCAGCTGTTGCATGAACTCGGAGCCCTCAGTGAGGTTCATGACATGACTCCGCTGGGCCGGGAGCTGGCCCGCCTGCCGCTCGATCCCACTCTGGGCCGCATGCTGCTCCAGGCCCGCAAAGAGGGAGCTCTTGCCGAGATGCTCGTCATCGCCGCGGGCCTGAGTGTTCCTGACCCACGCGAACGCCCCGAGGAAGCCAAGGAGCAGGCCGCCGCCGCGCATAAGGCCTTCACCTGCCCAGACTCGGACTTCCTCACGCTCTTGCGTATCTGGCAGGCCGGCCCGGATGTAGAAAACCGGAGCAACAACGCCCTGCGCAAGTTTTGCAAGAGCAGCTTCCTTTCCCTAACTCGCATGCGGGAGTGGCGGGACATCTGGCGTCAGCTGAGCGACACACTCGATGATGAGGGAGAGCCCCTCCCCAAGCTGGAGGATCGCACCGCCAGTCACGACGATGCAGTGCATCGAAGCATCCTGGCGGGTCAGCTGGGCAACATCGCCCTTCGGGAAGAGCGCAATCTCTACAAGGCCGCCGGCAACCGGCAGGTGACCGTGTTCCCCGGATCCTGCCTCTACGAGCGCCGGGAGAAGAAGCCCGGCAAGCCGGGCACGGAAAAATCCAAGCAGCCCCTGTGGATGGTCGCGGGCGAGATTGTCCAGACCTCGCAGTTGTTTGCACGAACTCTGGCCAAGATTGACCCCGCCTGGGTGGCGGACATCGGCGCCCACCTCTGCCAACACAAGTACAGTGAGCCTCACTGGCATGGTCGATCAGGCCGCGTCCTCGTCACCCAGCGCACCCTCGTGCACGGGCTGGAAGTGATGAAGCAGTCCATCGACTTCGGCAAGGTGGATCCCGTGGGAGCCACCCAGCTCTTCATTCGTGGTGCCCTGCTGCATGGCGAGTCCCAGCTCCCCCTCCGCTTCTTCCAGCACAACCGCAAGCTGCGTGACAAGATCGAGACCACGCTCACCCGCGTTCGCAGCCAGCGGGTGTACGACATCGAAGAGGCCCTTTTCAGATACTATGAGGCACGCATCCAGAACGTGTCCTCCGTTCACGACCTGAACCGGCTGGTGAATGATCGCATCCGTACCGAGCCAGATTTCCTCTGTGCCCGGGAGGCGGATCTGACTGGCGGCGATGAACTGACCTTCGACATTGCCTTGTTCCCCGACCGGGTGGATCTGGGCAACTCCGTCCTGCCCGTGAGCTACGCTTACACCCCGGGCAAGGAGGAAGACGGCGTCACCGTCCAGGTCCCGCTGCCCGTGGCGGAACATCTCACCTCTGGTCAAATCCAATGGATGGTGCCCGGTTTGCGCGAGGAGCAGATCAATGTGTTGCTGCGCGCCCTGCCCAAAGTGGTGCGCCGGCAACTCATGCCCATCGACCCGAAAGTCCGGGAGGTCGCCCGTGAGTTTGATCCTGGGCGCGGTGATTTCCTTGAATCGCTTGCCCGCTTCATCGGCGTCAAATACCGAGTGGAAGTGAAGGCCTCCGACTGGCCCGCTCAGAGCATACCCGCCCACCTGCAGCCACGCGTGGAAGTGGTGGATCAGAAAAAGCAGACCGTCATCGCCGCCCGCGACCTCGAGACCATCAAGGCCACGGTCAAGAAGCAGGAGGTGAAGTCCGATGCCTGGGACCGTATGGTCCGCAGCATGGAGCGTTATGCCCTGAATTCCTGGTCCTTTGGCGACCTGCCGGAATCCGTGGTGGTTGAGGAAATTAACGGCACTCCCATCCTTGGATACCCGGGGCTGGTGCTGCGCGATGGAGAAGTGGACGTTCGCCTCTTCCGCAAGAAAGAAGAAGCCGTAAGGTCTAGCCCGCCCGCCGTGCGGAAGCTGGCGGAAGCCGCCCTCGGCAAAGACATCGCCTGGCTGTGGAAGGAATTGCGGAACCTCGGTGGCGGTTCCGTGTACAAGGCTCCTGCCAACTTCCACTCCGCCCTTTCATCCTTCGATCTCACCGGTAGCAAACCTGCACCGTTGGAGTCCGGCGACCAACTCCAGAAGCAAGCTCAGGAACACATCCTTCAGCACGCGCTTCGCCTGGAGCCAGTGCTCCCCCTCACCACGAAACGGTTCAACCAGCTCTGCGAGAAGGTACGCAAGGAATTGCCGACCTACGCCCACAAGGTTCGCGAATTGCTGAATCAAGTCCAGGATCTGAAGCAGAAACTGCTGCAGTCCCCCAAGAAGTATCCTGGTCTGGAGAAGGACGTGGCCCGGTTGACACCCGCAGCCCTCCTGGTAAAAACGCCCCATCAGCAACTGCTCCAACTCCCGCGCTTTTTGAAAGCAATCCAGGTGAGGGCAGAACGGGCTATCATCAACCCCGCCAAAGACGCCGACAAAGCCGACCTCATTGCCGACTACGACAACTGGGAACGCTACGTGGCGGAAGCCGATCACGAAACCTTCCGCTGGATGCTGGAAGAGTATCGTGTCTCCGTCTTTGCGCAGGAACTCGGCACCGCCCAGCCTGTGTCAGCGAAGCGGCTGGAAGCGATGATGAGCTAGAGAGAGAGAGAACGTATGCGCTGCTTAATTAACCACAGAGGCACAGAGAACACAGAGAACTGATTTTTTAGACAGGATTTACAAGATTCCTGACAGATTAACAAGATTAGCCGGAAATGGCCCCAAACCCTCATTTGCACCTTGGATTTTGAAGTTTGAAGTTTGAAGTTTGGTATTTCTCTGTGCCTCTGCGCCTCTGCGCCTCTGCGCCTCTGTGGTTAAACAGAGTTACCTCAAATAACACTACACCTTGCCCTTCAACTGGGGCAGCAGACCTTTGGCAACGGCCTCTTTGGCATACTTGTCGGGATCCTGTTCCCAGGTCTTCACGTGGGCGGCTTTTGACAGATAGACTTTCACGCCCTTGTACTCCACCGAGGGAGAGGCCGGCCCCACCAGGCGGGTGCTGCTCAGGGGGCAGAAGCGCTGCTCCAGAAGCTTCACGCTTCCGGGAACCGTGACGCCGTCGAGCTCGGGGACGCTCTTCATTTCTTTGAAAAGAGCCGCATAATAGTCAGGCTCAGCCTTGAATTGCTTCACGCACGGACCGCAGCAGAAATAGATGTCTTTCCCCTGATAGCTGACCTTCTCTTCGGTATCAGCCTCGTCATCGGTCATGATGGGGCATTTTTTGTTGGGGTCCGCCGCATGGAGCGACGTTGCTGCCACGAATGGCAGGGCACAGACAGTGGCGAGCAGAAGAAAAACACTGGATGCTTTCATAGACAATCAATACAGACCCGCCAGCCCTTTCCGCTAAACCCGACTTGCTGCGGAATGGCCGCGAATTGCCATTTGCCGCCGCATCGCTTGTTTCCTGAATTCTCAAGCCCCCGCCCGGGGACGGATCGATACCCCGTCCACCCATGCTGGCGGGATCAAGATTTGTCGAGGTACTTCGGGTACGCCGCGCTCATGATGGAGCAACTGAGTGGCCACCAGGTCCACTGCTGCGCTCGCCACGTGGTCCCGTCGCTGATGAATGCCCGCCATGCCTTTCATGGCGTCCGTCCAGTCATGCACCACCAGGCCGATGTCCTCCGGCACCCTGAACCCCAGCTTTTTCAGCCATCCGGGCACATGGGTGTCGAAGCTGATGATCGCGTCAGGGCGGTGGGTGGTCAGCCAACTGGAGAAGATCTCCCCGCATTTGCGCAGGTCATTGTGAGGAAACAACAGCAAAGGAACCCGGTTCTTCTTGAGCACCCCCTCCTGGTAGTGGAGCATGGCCCCGCTGTAGGCACTTTCCGCCCGCTTGTCCACCCACTGGGTGATGGCCAGACCGATCCGCTTGTATCCCCGGACCGCAAGCTCCTCCGTCGCCCGGTGAATACCCAGCGTCATGTTCCCTGCTGACCGGTGCAAGGACGGCTCCCGCAATCCATATCCGAATGTCGCAGCGGAGAACCGGGAGAAATCAAACTGGGCACACTTCATTTGGGATGACTGCGGAGAAATGATGATCCCCTCAATTCCGCGCGCCTGAAGAATATCCGCCAGCCGCCCCGGCTTCATGCCATCCCGCCCCAACCAGAACTCCTCTGCGTGATAGCCATGTTGTTCGGCCCGCTTTTGAATGTCCTTGATCGATACATACTGATAGGCCGGATCATGCAGTTCATCCTGGGGCAGCGACTCCCGGATCACGGCGATCACGGCCCGCACCTTCGAGTCCTTCCGTCCCCGAACAAGGTGCATCATCCGGGTGAGATGCGCGTCGGGCTGGTAGTTCAACTGTTTCGCGACGGCGAGCACTGCCTCCCGGGTGGCGGGAGACACCCGGGGCGAATTGCGCATCACCCGGGAGACGGTCATGGCCGAAACGCCGGCCTCCCTCGCCACATGCTGCAGACTCACCGTGGCCGACGACGCAGATCCTTCCGTCGGCGACTGAACGTCTGACAGGGGCAATGTTGAGTCTTTGCCTGATCGTACTGGCATCTACTGGGAAATGGCTTCCGTGTTATCGTAACTTGGCGGACAAGTACGTTACGACGACTACCTGGTCGTCCTTTCCGGACCTTGCAATCAGGGCACGCGAAATCCCGCGTTAAAACGAACAATTGTCTAACGATTACAGCCGGTGAGATGACTGAAGTCTTCGCAACTCGGCCGCCATGCACGCAGCCTGTTGAAAAAAGCCCTATGAAACGCCCCACCTTCCTCCTCGTCGCCCTTTCAGTTCTCGCGGTGACTCTGCTCCCGACCAGAGCAGAACTTCCACCTACCGCTTACATCGATATGCAGGCGAAGGCCCCTGAGGTGTTTCAAATCAAAGTGGACGATGTGTCATCGAAGCCCATCAGCCTCATTGACTGGTCAAAGCGAATCGAAACCGTGCAGGCCACCGTCCAAAAGGTCACTCGTACCAAGAGCGACGCCAAGCCGGGCGACAAGATCACCATTAGCTACGAGCGACTGATCCCGAAGAAAGGCTGGGCCGGCCCATCCCCCGCTCCGCCGTTGGAACAAGGAAAGGAGTATCCTGCCTATCTGGAAAAGACCGCCGACGGCACCTATAAACTTGGTGCCAGAGGCAAAAGCTTCACGGAGGTGAAGTGAGTTGGGGGATTGGGCGGGGGCTGCAGCTGGGGGCTTGCGACTGGAATCGCAAACCGTGCAGCTTCCCAAGCCACCGCAGGGCGCTCAACATCTGGCGACGCAGTTGCAGTGGAAGTGCCGCGGAACCCGTCGCTTTCGCGCCCCACGTGATCACGTTTCGATCGAGTTGGTATCAGCAGCGACACTGGCCCGCCCCACCTCGCGCCAGCGTCTTGGAGTGCTGGTGGCTCGACACCGCTTTCTCCAGCGG
>NZ_BATR01000162.1 GCF_000739655.1 Verrucomicrobium sp. BvORR106
CGTAGGCTCCGGTGCAGCAGGTGCCGGAGCCGCAGGGACCGCAGTAGCACCTGCTCCCTCGCTGGTTACGGGGGTAGTTTCATTTTGATCCAGCCCCACCTCGGCCGGCTTGCGGGAATCACCACATCCTGTAAGGACGAAACAAACAGCGGCCACCAGGGCAGGAGACGTCAATCGCATGAGATCGGGGGAATTTTTACCAAGCTACAACCCTCCCAAAGCACAACTCAAGCCTGAATGCCTCACTTTCTCGTCAGGTAGGAGCGACCATTGCCGCAGGTGCCCCCATCGCAATGAAAGTTGTTTCCTGAATGGACCGGTGGATCTCCTGGCGTGGCCAGGCACCGCCTGGGCACCTCGTCCGCCGCTCCTTCTTCACCGGCTGCACGGCATCTCTCCTTGCAACTCCTTCGATGGCACCAGCCCCTCTTTCACGACATCTTCCGCGGCAGACTCCGTCTTAACCTGGGCGGTCATGAGCCAATTGCCCACCCGATTGGAAAAGTTCACACTGGGCCAGTCTACCCAGCGGGTGAGCAGATCCGAGATCCAGAACGTTGCCATCACACAAAATCCAAGCCCCAGCGTGGAGGCCGCTACGGGAGCCAAGCCCATCTTCATGAAAACGACCGCGACGCCCTGCCCCACCGTATGGAGCGTCAACGCGTGGACGACATAGAGCGCGAAGGAGCGCTCCCCCAACCAGACAAGTGGTCGCCAGGAGAGCAGGGTGATGGCAGCCTGGGAATACAGCGCAAGCCCCACCGCCAAGGTCGCCGCAATGTGGAGAGGCCACACCCCGAGTGACGGATACCACGCGAACCACGTCCCTGAGAGATCCCGGGACATATGAATAGACCCGATGGCGACCACCATTGCCAATACCAGCAGAGCCACACCGCCCCCCAGGCGAAAATCCGGGCGGCGCAGGGAGTGTGCAGCGATGAAGAGCCCCGCCAGGAAATCCACCATGAACTTCTGCGGCCAAACAAACATCATCACCGCAAGGACCGCCCCCCAAACGAGTTCGCGCCGGGCCATCGACAGTGTGCAGGCAATCAGGCCAAACAGTGCAAGAGATCCGACCAGCTCCAGCTGAACAGTCCACAGCGGTGCGTTGAATCCTCGTCCCAAAAATACCGCCTCCCACAACATGCTCGTGAAAGTCATCGGGACCATCCCGATGGTGAACATTCCGGAGTCAAAGCGGGACAGATCATTAAAATGGCCGGTGAAAAACCCGCCAGAGGTATACAGGAAAAAAGAAGCCACTGTCGTGATGAAAGGCAGCGGCAGCAGCCGGAAATATCGCTTCGCGGTGGCCTTCGCCACCAAGTCAAAAGAGGCCTTCTTAAGCAGGGGCCGCGCCAGCACAAAGCCGCTCAACACCCAAAAGATGTGCACCATGAGTTCCCCATTCAACACCAACGAGAAAGGCGGGGTCATGATCCATTTTGCCACCGCTGGCACAGCGTACTCAGTGTTCACTTTTCCCAGCGTGAACCAGGATCCAGGAAACATCACTCCCGAGGCATGGAACAGAAATACGCACATCGCCGCCACACCCCGCAGGGAATCCAGGGCATGCAGACGTTTTGTCTGTGAGACAGGCGCCCCCACAGCCTGGCCCTTTCCCATATGCCGCATTAGCGCCAGCATGCCTAGAAGCAGAAACGCCGAACCACCCAGGTGGGCCGTCCGCATGACCGCCCCGGGCAGATCCAGCGCCAGGACCACATCCCCACTCCCGGAGGACAGCAACTTCCGAAGAGATTCGTTGATATAGAGCGCGTTACCCTCCCTCACGCGGAAGGCAGGCTCGTTGGCCCGTGACAGCTCATCCACGGCCCCCACTTCCATCGCCCGCTTTCCTGAAACCCACACACCCGGTTCAAGCCCATACCGTTTTTTCCCAAATTCCTTTTTGGAGAGCCGGGTGAACACCGCCCCGGCTACCTTCCCTTCACGGAACTCCTCAAGAGTCAAAGGACGTCCTTTCACCGGACTCAACAGCAATGATGTCCCTGCCAGCATTGAGGAAATGACGAGCAATGCAATCAGACCATAACGGACAGCGCGTGACGATCCGAATCCGCGGGGGAAAATCATGTTTCCGCGTACCGCGTCCCCCTAGAGGCGACAACCTGAAAATGCTGCCGGGGACTACTTTTTTTCCTTAAACTTGCGACAATTGATCATCAAGACAATGCAGCCTCGAGGCACATCGCTCAACGCAAAGTCAAGGTTGGCAGCGTCTCGCAATGCAGGCGAAAACCTCCCCTTCTTTCCATTGGCAATAGTTTAGGTGAAGGTGAAGATGATCGCGTGGCGCAGCGAAGTGCGCCATCAGAGCTACCGGGGCCCCCTCTCCTGACGGGAGGCACTGCAGGCCCCTGCCACGCCATGTGTTTGCGGTGAAGATTTATTCCTCGCATGGCGTAATTTCCTTTCCTACCTTCCCGCTCAGCCCTCTCCTTTTGCTTCCCATTTCATGAACCTCATCCGCCGCTCCTTCATCACCGGCTGCACCGCCTCCCTACTGACGCTGCCTTATCTTTCCGCCCAAGAATCGCCCCCGGTCCTCCGCGAGGCGGCCGAGGTCACCCCGCGCGGCGGTCTGCCCAATGTGCTGGCCAAGCTCCAGGCCGGTCAGCCCGTGAAGGTGGGCTACCTGGGCGGCAGCATCACCGCCGCGCCGGGCTGGCGCGTGAAGTCCCTCAAGTGGCTCCAGGAGAAGTTCCCCAAGGCCCAGCTCACGGAGATCAACGCCGCCATCGGGGGCACGGGGTCTGACCTCGGGGTGTTCCGTGTGCAGCGGGACGTGCTGGATCACAAGCCGGACCTCATGTTCGTGGAGTTCGCCGTGAACGATGGCGGAGCTGAACCGGCCCGCATCCAGAAGTGCATGGAGGGCATCGTCCGCCAGACTTGGAAGGTCGATCCCGCCACAGACATCTGCTTTGTGTACACTCTGAGCGAGCCCTTCCTGAATGACCTGAAGGCCGGCAAGGCCTCCCGCTCCGCCACCGCCATGGAGGGCGTGGCCGACCACTACCAGATTCCCAGCATCCACTTCGGCGTCGGCGTGGCCAGCCTGGAGAAGGAGGGCAAACTCATCTTCAAGGCTCCCAAGCCCCAAGGCCCTGCCCAGCCCGGCGCACCGATGATCTTCTCCGAAGACGGCGTGCACCCTCATGTGGAGACCGGGCATGAGCTCTACCTGCAGGCGATCACCCGCGCCTGGCCCGTCATTGCCGAGAAAGGTGCCGGTGCCAAGCCCCACGCCCTCATCGCGCCCCTGCGGGCAGACAACTGGGAAAAGGCCAAGCTCGTGCCAATCACCCAGAACATGCTGAAAGGCAGCTGGACGAAGATCGACATGCCCACCCACCCCATCGGCAAAGGCTATCAACAACGCCTCCCCGGCATGTGGAAGGCCACCGGCCCGGATGCGGTGCTTGAGTTTGAGTTCGAGGGCTCACACGTGGCCGGTTATGACCTCGTGGGACCCGATGGCGGACAACTGGAAGTGACGGTGGACGCCCTGCCTCCGAAGAAGCTGGCCCGCATCGATGCCCACTGCACCTACCACCGACTGGCCACCTCCCTGCTGCTCACCGGCGCCCCCGAAGGCCGCCACCACGTGAAGGCCCAGCTCCTGGCCGAGGCTCCCGACAAGCGCAAAATCCTCTTCCCGAAGAATGTCCCGGACTTGGAGAAGAACCCGGCGAAGTATCAGGACAACGTGTGGTATCTGGGTGGGTTGCTGCTGCTGGGGGATTTGGTGAAATAAGTGCTCACCTGCGGGGATGTATGGGCCACCGCATGATTTGTGGTGGCTCACAATCTTCGCATGGAACGATGCAACATCGGCGATTTGAGTCTAGTCACATCGCCCAGAAGCGATGACCTCCCCCGGATGGAGAGCCTTCGAAGGGTATGCCTTCAAAAGCCCCTTCACCCTCTCTACATCCTGGCGAATCCTCTTAGCAGTCTCATCATCGGGATCGATTGGAACCACCACGTACGTTTCGATCACGACGATCCCCAGATCTTTCCAATGGTGAGTTGGAAACAGCCGGTGTTGACGTTCGATTTGTTGCAACTCCAATTTCAACTTCCATTCAGCCTCCGTTACCGGAGCGAACATTCTGAAATCAAGCCTGTAAGTGGGTTTCGGGAGCTCCCGAGCGGCCTTTGCGCGCAGTTCTCCCACTTCTCGATTGATCTCTTTCCACTTTTCCACCCAGTCTTTCTCGTCAACTTTTGGAGCAATGTACAAAAGCAAGGTGGAAGGAGTATCATCAGCCATCAGACTGCTGTTAAGCCCAGACTGCACCCCCACCACCCCGTCGTGGCTAGCTAGCGTTATCAGCTTGTCCGTTACGTCATAGTGGACGGTCCAGCGTTGCCCTACAGCCTGAGATATTTGAGCCAACAATCCGGCAACGGCAGCGTCATCCGAGGCCTTGAGCCCTGTCCCGAGCGTCAAGACCGCCAACATCACTAACATTCTGGTCAGACTAACGTACATTTTCATAGGTGGTTGAAAACTCCGGCTGGGATCCCTGCCATTACACAAGGATGTGAAGCGGCGCAGTGCCGCCGTGAGCGAAGACAACATGGCGATCAAGAACGTGCATCAAGTTCTAGGCGCCTACAGTTGAAGTAGGTTGGACCGCTCAATTTTTCAACTCCCCCGATAGGCGATCACGTTGAGCGGAAACTCGTGCGGAATCACCGTGCCGTCCTTCATCACGATCTCCACCACAATGGTCAATGCCAAAGCCTCCTTCATGATGTTGGGGGCGCGGTAGGTGAAAACACCACCAGCGCTCACCGCGGCACCAGTCACAGTGTCACGAAGGCGCATCGTCGCCACAGCCTCAGGGTTGTTGACGGTGATCTTGTACTCCATCTGACGGCCCTGTGCCGCAAAGGGCATCGCATGGGAAGTTACCACGACCGTCTCTGGTGCCGATTGCTTTAACACCGCCGGCAGATCGCATTTGATAAACTGCAGCATGCTGCCTTTGTGATTTCGCACCACGATGAGGTTACGATCACCGCAGGGCAACACCCGGGTGCCATTCTCACTGTAGGATCCGTAAGCGTCATCAATCCTGAGCACACCAATGTTGTGGAGGGTCATCAGTGTGCGGGAATGATCCGGACAGACTAAGGAAATTACGTCCCCTTCTTTTTCCCCTGCCAGCGCGACATAGTTGCCACACCTGCTGTAGGCCGCATCTCGCCTGCCCGGATTGTCAAACCCCAGCCACCTGGCACCAATGAACATTGAACTCCCCACCCACAACCTGTCCCCCGTTGGCGAAGCCTGCAATTGGGCACTCGATTCTACATTGTATAGACTTAAATTTTGCCCCAAGTTCCCCACCCTCGCACCCTGGGCATACGAAACCCCTGTTGTCAGGCTTGGGGAAACTATCGCCTGGCCCGACGACAGGCAAAGCACCCGCCCATCCGCTGAGCAGGGGATCTGGACCGGCACCTCAGTCAGGAGCCAGTAGGCCTGTCCGAAACCCTCTCCGGCCAGCCACTCCGTCGTCCCCTTTGTCTCGGACGACGGCTGCGCCCACTTGTTTCCCCTGGTCAGGGTCGTATTCTCCAACACTACCAGACGAAATTGGTCCATCTTCTTCCCATTGAAGCCCGCCGCCTTGCTGTAATCCAAGACCAGGGAGACAGGGCTATCCGGCTGCGTTCCCACTGCCAGCCCCTTCAGAGGCGCCCTCTCTGGAACCGTCACCGTAAGCTCTGGCTTAAAATCCGGCAGAGACAGTCGCGTCAGAGAAGTGACCGCAGGTTCATATGCCAGCACATAATCTCCCGCCAGAAAGAGCCCCGTTTTCGCCGACGGGCGGTAACTCCCGACCACTCGCCGATCCTTTGTCGAGTAGAGCTCCAAAGTCCCGTCTTCCATGCGAAGCGTCACGTACTCATTTAGCCCTGAAGACATGTCCACGACACGGCGCGGACTGTTGTAAATCCAGGACTCCAAGTGCACGAAGTCAGGAGGCGTAGCCTCCCCTGACGCAATCTTCGCCACAGCTGACGCCATGTCTGAACCGCCCTGCACCGCTGGGTAAGCCACCAATGGCGGCACACCGCCAATCATCAATGTATGCCTAAACTGAGTGCCCTCCTTTCCAGTGGGCCCCACGAGTTTCAAGTTCAACTCGACCTTGCTGGGAACAAATGCCGCTGGCACATCCCAGGTCAACCTGCCCCGCTCATCCATCTGCATACCCTGCATCAGGGGTGCCACCTGTAGCTTCCATCCCGGAGGCCCAAGCACCTCCGGAGCAAACGAGTACTTCCTGCCCCTGGCCGCCACCCCGTCGGGAAAGTTTAGCAAGATCGGGGCATCAGTTGCCGCCAGATCCCTCTGCTTGAGTCGTCGTACGGTCACATTGCCGTCGTGACCCCAAATGGCCACCGACCGGCTGTACGGATCAAAAAACACACTTCCCACCGACAATTCCAAATTCCCGCTACTCATCTCCGTCAACTCTTGGGTGGCCACACTGCAGACCAGAGCCTGATCAATCACCGAGTAAAGTGTAAGGACGGTCGGCAGCGGCGGCAGCTGCGGCTGGGCCTTTTGCAGAGTCACGTAAAGAGGCGCTTCCAGCAAGGGCCGAACTGTCTCCGACAAGCTGAAGGAGCTCTCTTGAGTGGCCCGCACAAGCAGCTTGCGTTTCGCCCCACTTGGCAGCGGCACTTCCACGTGAAAATGATCCCAGATGATCGAGGGAGACACCGTTCCCTTGCTGCCAGCCGACTGGCCGTATCCAGGGCGTCCCCTAAAGCCCCGGTAGTAGTCCTCGTAGTTTTCTGAGGTAGAGATTGAGCTACCATTCAGAGTCAACAGGCACCGCCCATCACCCGAGAGAACATGGTCAATTCTGTCACCAACAAGAGATCGGCGGGAGCCACTCGGCAATCCAGTGAAAGCCATTTCCAATGTCTTCGGGTCACAAGCAAAAACACTCTCCTCGCAAACGAGCGCTATAGGCCCATGAGTGGAGACCGCCCCCGCCGCCAACCGGACCGGCGTCAGATGCTCGGGAATCTGGATGCTGACTTCACGCTGAAGGGTTGCAGCATCATACCGGGTCAGGCGGCGCTCCTTTGGCACCAAGACAAAGAGGGACTCCTCGTTCCCCGCCACCCTGCATTCTTCCAGTGGCTCCGCGGGCAGCGGCAGCCAATCCCGTTTCTCAAGAGAGAGCCGCTTCCAGTACGGAGCCCCCTCCAGTTTCAGCAATAGTTCGCGACCACCCCTCGTTGCCACGACTCGCGTGATCTTCGTTTCTGCCCTCAAACTTACCAGTTCCCCGTGCCCCAAGGGCGCCTTCGACGGCACTTCTTGATTAACCGTCAAAGGATTCGTCGAAACTGAGTCTACAACTCTGCTTCCCGTAGAAGCGGGTTGTCCGATCTCCCGCTCATGCTTGATGCCATGAGCGTGGCAAGAGTACTCCACCCCGGTCCGAGTGATCGTTACTCCGAACGGGATGGACCGACCAATGATCTGGTTGTCCTTGCTGCGGGCCACCACTTGCAATTCATAGCTGACTTGCGTATGCGCTGATGCCAGTTGCGGCTTCAGAGAAAAGTGCATCTCCCCATCTTGGCTATCAAAGTCGACAGGCACTTCCTGCGCCCCATCCAGCGCAAGCGGCATTCCTGACTCCGGCACGGGAACCACGGGTGTTCCTGGGTTCCCTAGCTTCCAAGGCTCCGTCACTCGATACGCCACCTTGAAAGATTGCGAGTCATTGAAGATGTCAAACAGCTTCCCCTTGAGGTTAAGCGGCAGAGTGTCGCCCGACAGGGGGCCTGTCTGCACTGATTCAGGAGAGAAACGCACTCTCGTGATGTCCACAAGTGAGACGTTGGCCTGCCGGTACCTCCAGCTTGCATCTTGCTCAGGCATCGCAAAACCCGCCAGCCCGCCATCTGCCCCTAAGATCGCAATCGTCCGGGGCAATTGCTGGCTCACTTCTGCCAGTCTGTCGCAATACAGTCTGTCTCCCGCCAATCGGACATTCACCAGTTCTTGCGAGATCGGAGGGATGCGTACCGGTCCTGTTCCAGGCTGGCCGATGGCTCCCTCAGCGGCAAGCAGTGGCAGCAAGGCATACATCTCTCCGAAGGTGGAAGCCTTCTTTACCTGACCGTCCTGGCTGTAGGGAAAGGACTCCATGAAAGCCACGACCGCGATTCGCGATGCCGCATCATAGCTCACCAGCGTGCCGGGGCGTTGCATGAAGCTCGGCTGTACCTCATCCACCAAAAGATTGCGCTGCACCGTGATCTTGCAGGACCTATCCCGCAGCGCAGTTTCATCGTAGTCCGGAAGCCAGGCCATCGCCAGCCTCCCCGATACCTGCCGCGGAACTGCTGGCTCGCACAATTCCGGGGCGAGGATCACGGCCCCGTAGGACCGCCGGATAGCCCCGCCAACGGTGATCGTCAACCGCAACGAACCAGCCGCGAGTTCCGGCGTAAGCGTGAATGCTGGCGGAGTTCCCGACGCAGCCACGGATGCACGGGAAGGCTCCTGAACTGGTGCCGCTGGCAGTGCTGCTACAGGACCATCCTCCTTTCGCGGTCCGGTGTCGCGACTGCTCTCGTTCCTGTCCGACAAGGCGGCCGATGATTCCGCCCGATTGCGGGATTCACCACATCCTGACACAACAATACAACAAGCCAGTGCTAAAGAGAAAAATATCAATCGCATCGTATAAAGCATTTTTTTGGCAGACTCCCCTCAATCATATTACAACTCAAGGCGGAAAGTACCAAAACTCTGCAAAACAACCCCATGGTCACGCGCCCACCCCGGATAACCATGCTAGCCAGAGTGCCCCCTTTCCCTCCCCATGCAACTGCGGTTAAAACTTGCTCCTCGCATAGCGAATTCACCCGCGGCATTTGCCCAATGTGCTGGCCAAGCTCCAGGACGAGGCCCTGACAAACGCAAGATCCTCTTCCCGAAAGAACAGGCTGACGAAGGCGGAAGTTAATAGTTCAGGGTGAAAAGTGCTAAGCGCCACGGGATTTCGGCGTTGTTTGCCCGCCTTCTTTACTCTGCGGCCAGGTCACCTTGTAGCTTGTTCGTGAGTACAGGAGGCGGGGGTTCCTAGCCCCGCTCAGGCGCATGTCCGATGGAGTAAGCGAAAGTGGGGAGCGTACAAGTTTGCGCCAGCATTCAGGTCTTGCGTCTTGCGTCTTGTGTCTTCAAGTCTTGTGTCTCCCGCGCATCGGGCCCTACCTCCCCGCCAGCGCCTCCAGCGCTTCAGGATACCGTGCCCCTTCCACGGTGATCTGTGAAGCCGCGACTTCGATTTCCCGCAGATCGTCCGCGGTCAACTCGACCTCTGCCGCGCCGAGGTTCTCCTCCAGTCGATGGAGTTTCGTGGTGCCCGGAATCGGCGAGATCCAGGGCTTTTGCGCCAGGAGCCAAGCCAGGGCAATTTGCGCTGGCGTGGCGTGTTTGTTCGCCGCCATCGCCCCCAACAGATCCACCAGGGCCTGATTCGCCTTCATTGCCTCCGGCGTGAATCGGGGCAGCCTGTTGCGGAAGTCGGCGCTGTCAAACTTGGTGCTCTGGTCAATTTTGCCGGTCAGGAAGCCCTTGCCCAGCGGGCTGTACGGCACAAAACCAATGCCGAGCTCCTCCAGCGTGGGGATAATCTCTTTCTCAGGTGTCCTCGTCCACAGAGAGTATTCACTCTGCAGCGCGGTCACCGGCTGCACCGCATGGGCACGGCGGATGGTCTGCGCACCGGCTTCCGAGAGGCCAAAGTGCTTCACCTTGCCTTCCTCGATGAGTTGTTTCACTGCACCCGCCACGTCTTCAATCGGCACCGCCGGATCAACCCGATGCTGGTAGAAGAGGTCGATAGCCTCCACCTTCAGCCGCTTCAGCGAGGCCTCCGCCACGTGCTTGATGTGCTCTGGCCGGCTGTTCAGACCAGGAGTACCGCCAAAGTCAGACCCCACGTCAAAGCCGAACTTCGTGGCGATCACCACCTGATCACGAAAGGGCGCCAAGGCCTCGCCCACCAGCACCTCATTGATGAAGGGCCCATAGACCTCCGCCGTGTCAAAGAAGGTGACCCCGCGGTCCACCGCCGCGCGAATGAGCGCGATCATTTCCTGCGTATCTTTCGGCGAACCATAGCCAAAGCTCATGCCCATGCAGCCCAGGCCAATGGCTGAGACTTCAAGGCCGTTGTTTCCAAGTTTGCGTGTTTTCATAAGAAGTGAAGTGCTAAACGTTAGATGTTATGAGTTAAGAGTTATGAGGGGAATGGTCGGCACCGATGCCAAAGGAAAGACAACACCCCTCAACACAGCCAAATGCGCGAAGCGTCTTCGGAGTGCCGGTGGCTTGACACCGCTTTGGCACCCCTTTTGATTTCATAAAACCGCAGCACCTGAGCAGCGCTGCCAGACGCCATGCGTCATCTGTAAGCAAAGTAGTTCAGCACTTTAGTGCGTCAGTCGCGCGACTCACGTCATCCAACACCGAGCTAAAGCTCTGCACTACATTGAGCTTCCCTTCAGCGCGCCACCATCCCCCGCCACTCACCCGGCGTGGTGCCTTCCCAACCGTGAAAGGCTCGGAAGAAGGAGTTCGAGTCTTCATAGCCCAGCAGAAAGGCCACGCCACTGAGTTCCACCGTGCTCTGGCGGAGGTAGTGATGCGCCAGTTGCCGCCGGGTATCTTCCACCAGCTTCTGAAAGGTGAGACTGGCCTCACCCAGCCGACGCTGAAGGGTGCGAGAGCTCATCCCCAGTTCCTGTGCCACGTCCTGGATGGTTGGCCGCCTGCCTGCGAGGGATCGCTTGAGGCAATGCCGCACCTGCTCGCCCAGATCCAGCCCTTTGGTTTGCGCCTCCAGTTCGTTGTCCAGCTGCGGCCCCAGGGCGGCGAGCAGTTCCTCGTTGTGGGTCACGAAGGGCCGGTCGAGATCCCGGTCGCGAAACACCAGGGCATTCCGCCCCGCCTTGTACCGCACCCGACAGCCGAAGTGCTGCTCCAGCAACTCGCGGTTCTGGGCATGTCTCGCCAGTTCCAGCCGGAGCGGCACGATCTGCCCGCCCGTCCCCCGACGCCCCACAGAGAGGATCCAGGACAGCGCCACGTCCACCAGCAGCTCGGGCTCTATTTCCTCTGCCGCCGTGAAGACGAACTCCACCGTTGTTTCCTCCCCTGCCTTCGTCAACCGGATCTGCTCCGGGCAGGTCAGCTGCTTGTACCGCGCCATCCGCTGCAGCGCGTCCCGGTAGGAACGGCTGCAGACGGCCACCACCGCCGTGGGGTGGTAGCGCTCGATCCGCTCCTCCACTCCCAGCTTCAGGCCGATGCCCGGGTCCGGGCTCATCTCACCGATGGCCCGGTACAGGGCAAACAGCTCCGCCGTCGTGGCCAGGATCCTCTCCTGATCGAAGAAGCCCGCAGGCAGCCCCGCCAGCCTCAGCAGAGCCGGAAGCAATAGCCCCTGCTCTGCCAGCCTGGCTGCCAGGAGATTGGAGATGCGGAAGTGCTGGTTCATGAATTCAGCGAGGCCATGTCGATCACGAAACGGTAACGCACGTCCTGCTTCAGGAGACGCTCCCAGGCTTCGTTGATCTTCTGCATGGGGATGAGTTCGATGTCCGACACGATCTGATGCTTGGCGCAGAAGTCCAGCATCTCCTGCGTCTCCGCGATGCCACCGATGGCTGAGCCGGAGAAGTTGCGGCGCGGCAGCAGCAGGTTAAAGGCCGCCACTGGCAGCGGTTCCTCCGGCGCGCCCACCAGCGTGAGGGTGCCATCCAGCTTGAGCAGACTGAGGTAAGCATTGATGTCGTGCTGGGCGGACACCGCATCCAGGATGAAGTCAAAGCTGCCCGTGTGCTTGGCCATGGCATTGGCATCCTTGGACACCACCACCTCATGCGCCCCCAGGCGGAGACCGTCCTCAATCTTGTTGGGCGAGGTGGTGAAGAGCACCACATGCGCCCCAAAGGCGCGGGCAAACTTCACACCCATATGTCCCAGGCCGCCCAGCCCCACCACGCCCACTTTCTGGCCCGGGCCCACCTTCCAGTGGCGCAGGGGTGAGTAGGTGGTGATGCCAGCGCACAGCAGCGGAGCCGTCGCTGCAAGATCCAAGCCCTCCGGCACCCGCAGCACAAAGGCCTCATCCACCACGATGCTGGTGGAGTAGCCCCCGAACGTGTGCCCGCCCAGGATCTTGTCTTCGCCGTTGTAGGTGAAGGTGGGGTACGACAGGCAGTACTGCTCCTGACCTGCCCGGCAGTTGTCGCACTTCCCGCAGGAGTCCACCATGCATCCCACAGCCGTGAGATCGCCCGTCTTGAACTTTTCCACCTCGGCCCCACCCGCGTCACCCGGCCGACGATTTCGTGCCCCGGCACGCAGGGGTAGATGGTGTTTTTCCATTCATTCCGGGCCTGGTGCAGGTCCGAGTGGCAAACGCCGCAGTAGAGAATTTCCATCTCCACGTCCCAGGGCCCCGGCTCCCGGCGGGCGATGTTGTGGGAACCAAGAGCACTGGCGGCGGACTGCGCAGCAAAGGCGTGAACTGAGTTGGTTTTCATGTTCACCACCGTAGCCTGCCGCCCCTTTTTTATCACTAGCAGGACGCGCCACACCACTTGCAAAACGCGCCAGATGTTTTTGGCGTGTTTTGCGGCAGCGCAATGACAACGGCAACCAACTCAACCTGAGCCATTTATCAACAACCCCTCCGCTGCCTGAGACGACCGGACTACTCCTGACGCCGCCTCAGGGGTAGTCCGATGGTCCCCATCGGCTCAGTCGCTGAAAGGGACACTCGGACAAAGACCAGAGCACGGCCAGGCCGGCCAGCAGGTTCGCGGATATCACACATTTGTCCCCTCCGCTGCCTGAGCCGGTCGGGACGACCGGACTACACCCGACGCCGCCTCAGGAGTCATTCGCCAGCGCCTTGCAGCACTCTCGCACTGCCTCCACTGGCACCTCATCATAGAACACCGTCCCTTCCTGCGCATACACCATGCCCACCTGCTCCAGCCCCAGGTAGTCGCAGAAGCTGCCGAAGGCCGCCTGGATGACCTCGTTTGGCCGCGGGGCATAGCCTGTGGTGAGAAACGCCACCTTCCGCCCCCGCAACCGGCGGCCCAGATCCTTGCGGGAGTACAGCAGGTCCGTGAATCGATCGATGAACTGCTTCATCGGTGCCGAGTAAGAGTACCAATACACGGGCGTGGCGAACACGATCAGCGGTGCCTCCACCATCTGCTCGATGATGCCAATGAAGTCATCGTCGGAGTACTGCTGACTGTAGGAAAACGGCGCTATCCTCACCTGATTGAGATCCACCACCTCGCAGGGGAGGCTCTCAAAGAGTCGCTGCAAGGCACGGGCCGTGTTGCCCTCGCTCCGCGCACTGCCGAGGATGGCCAAAGCCGGTGCAGCAACCGAAGTGCGCAACGTTGAAGATGATGTCAGTTCTGTATTCATAAATTCAAACAGGGATCAATGATTCCAAGCCGGCAGCCGCCGGCATATATATTTCCTATAACCTCCAGCCCAGTAGAGGCCCGCGCATGACCTTGCCGACTATCTTCCACCCAACTTCTCGACCTTCTTGAAGAGATGGGCTCTCATGCCCGGGTCATCGGCCAGACCGGCGGCCCGCAGGCAGGCCTCACGAGCCTCCCCAGTCCGCCCCAGGATCTCCAGCACATGGCCGCGGGCCGCCCAGTAGGGCTGATAGTCTGCCACGCGTCCCTCAGGCAAAAGGTCCAGCGCCGCCAAGGCAGCATCCGCCTTGCCCACCTGGGCCAGAGCCACCGCCCTCCCCACCATGGCACCGATGCCGGGTGTGAGTTGGACCAGCCCCTCGTAGAGCAGCAGAATCTCCTCCCAATCCAGACTGCCCGTATGGGCCCGGCTGGCGTGGATGGACTGGATGGCCGCCTCCAGTTGATAGCGCCCCAGTTTCTTGAAACCCGATGCCCGCCGCAGCAACTCCTCCGCCTCGGTCATCAACGGTCGTGACCAGAGTGAGGTGTCCTGCTCATCCAGCGGCACAAAGTTCCCCTCCCCATCATACCGCGCGGCACAGCGCGCCTCACAGTGCAGCATGAGCGCCAGCAACCCCAGCGCCTCCGGCTCCTGCGGCATGAGCTGCACCAGGGTGCGCCCCAGATGAATCGCCTCCCATGCCAGCCCATGCTGAGTGGACCCCGCTTCCAGCAGGCTTTCCCAACCGGTCGTGTACGCCGCATAGATCGCATCCAGCACAAAGGAGAGCCGCTCCTCCCATTCCGGCGGGTCCGGCACCCGGAAGGCGATGCCTGCATCGCGGATCTTGTTCTTGGCTCGAACCAAACGCTGGCTCATGGTGGCGGGAGACACGAGGAAGGCAGAGGCAATCCGTGCCGCATCCACCCCCAGCACCACTTGCAGCATGAGCGGCGTGCGCACCGCGGGATCGATCGCCGGATGGCCGCAGACGAAGAGCAGCTTCAGACGTTCATCCGGGAAGGGATCACCTGCGTCGGCCACCGTGCGCACTTCCTCCGCCAGTTGTTGCAAGTGGGCCTCGGAGTTCTGCTTCACCCGCTGATGACGTATCGCATCCGTGATCCGGTTGCCCGCCACCCGCAACAGCCACGCCTCCGGCTTCTGCGGCACCCCGTCGCGGGGCCAGCGCTCCAGCGCCGTAGCCAGCGCATCGCTCAGGGCATCCTCTGCCCCTGCCACGTCCCGGGTACGGGCTGCGAGATAAGCCAGCAGCCGGCCATAGGACTGTCGCACGAGGGCATCGATGGTTCGATGAGCCTTCTCATCGAGCACTCCTGGCACTGCGGCAGGTGATGGGTCAGACACGTCCATGGCCGGTGGCAATACGGGTGATCAGGCAGTCTTTGCCGCCGGGCTGCCAACAGAGAAATGCGACCCCATGAGCGGCCGCACCTCCACCGAGGCAAAGGCCGCCGCCGGATGACGCGCCGCCCACTCCAGTGCCGTGTCCAGATCCGGCACATCGATGATGCCGAAGCCCGCCAGGAACTCCTTGGACTCGGCGTACGGGCCGTCATGCACCTGGCGCTGGCCATCCCGCACCCGTACGGTCGTGGCCGCCAGGGGCGACTCCAGCCCAGCGCCCCCCACAAAAATACCCGCCGCCTGCAGTGCCTGGCCATAGGCCCTGCCCGCGGCCAGCACTGCCGCGTCATCGCGACGGTCAAAAACTTCCTGAGATTGATGAACAAGCAGTGCGTACTTCATGTGATGTTTCGGTAGAGTTTGAGTGGAGGCGGACCAGTTCATCTGACCGCGCTACACAGGGATGACGACTCACCGGAAGGCATTTCGACAATTGGGAAAAAGAATACTCGGGCGGTCGAAGAAACACGAGACGCCAGTGCCAAGGGCTCTCCACCGGGTCAACCTTCCCCGTGCCCAGAGTAGCAATAGCCGAGTCTCTTGTCAGCCGGTCGAAGCTCTTCCTCGAAGAGGATTCGGCTCCAAGCCCAACGTTGACGAGCTTCCAGCGAGTCTACGGTGGGTAAGAGAGAGACGAGGTCTACTCCGAAGGAGTTGTGGCGGTCTGACCTGCTGCCCCGCTCCAATCCCCTTTCCCAAAAATATTCCGGCAAAACTCCGCCCCTTTGGCGGCTATCTCTATGGGAGCCTGGCTCCCCCTGCCCTTCCCCCTATGCCACCGCCTTCAGCTTCACCATCGCCCACCCCGGATCCGCATGGGCAGTTCCTGCGTCTCCTAGCCGAGCACCAGGCGGGCCTGCACACGTTCATCCGCGCCATGTTGCCCTCCCGTGAAGACGCCTCCGCCGTGCTGCAGGATGTGCTGGTGGTGCTGTGGCAGAAGTTCGACTCGGCACAAGACTTCAAAAAATGGGCCTATGGCGTGGCCCGGCTGGAAGTGCTCAAGCATCTCCAGAAACTTCGTCGAGATCGACACGTGTTTGACGACGACCTGGTGAATCAGCTCGCGGATGAGTCCCTCACGCATCAGGAGCGCCACCTGACCCAGCAGGATGCCCTGGAGGGCTGCCTACAGAAGCTGCCCGCCGCTCAACGAGAGCTTGTGCTGAGCGCCTATACCAAAGGCACCCGCATGGATGATCTGGCCCAGCAGCGTGGCCAGTCCCCCATGGCCCTCTACAAGATGCTGCACCGCACCCGCCAGCTCCTGCTGGAGTGCGTCCGCCGCTCCATGACCCGGGGAGAGGAAGGCCCCCACCTCGCATGACCCAGCCTACTCCCCCCACCTCTGACTGGCTGGATCTCATGCAGCGCTACATGACCGGCCAGACCTCGCAAGAGGAAACAACCATCCTGCAAAACGCGCTAAAGGCGGATGCAGCCCTGCGCACGCTCTATCTGGATCTCGTCCACCTTGATCTCGCCCTCAGCGCCACCGCGGATGCCACCTCCTTCATGACGCGAGCCGAACCGTCCCCGATACCGCTCCCCGCCCCGACCTCCCTCACCCGATCTCCCTGGCGGCAATGGCGCCCACTGGCCACGGCCGCCGCCGCCGGGCTCATGCTGGGACTCTTCAGTGCCACGCTCGTATGGGCCTATGTTTCTCCCAATCCGCGCCAAAAGGGCATCACGCTGTTCGTCGAGGGCTTTGAGCCAGCAAGCGACGTGCAGGCCCGGCTGCGCCATCCCGAGTTGAAGACGCCGCCCGGCCTCCCCACCACCATCGATCTCTGGACTGGCGATGACGCCCAGATAGTGACCGCCGAGCACGATGTCTCGCCCCGCGGTGGACGTCACATGCTCCGCTTCAACAGCGCCACTCACTCCGGGGAGGACGCCAAGCGCAGCGCCTGGGGCGATGTTTATCGTCTGGTGGATGTGAGGAATCTGGTAAAAGACACCCAGTCCCTCCTGCGCCTCACTGCCAGCTTCAACGCCCCCCCTTACCCAGAGAATGAGGAATACCTCTGCAGCGTGGAACTGTGCACGCTGGAGACCAATCCCAACGAAGCCCCGCAACCACTCACGCTGCCCTGGGTGCGGGAAAACGGGTCTGCCACGGCATTGAGAAAGTTCCCGCTCAAGGGCAACCTCACCTGGAAGAGTACCAACGTGGAAGTCTCCATCACGCCCCAGACCCAGTATGTGCTGGTGCATCTGGCCGTCCTCCGCACCAAGCCCTATGCGCCAGATGGTCCGGTGCAGTTTGGCACCCACTATGTGGACAACGTGAAGCTCCAGGTCATTTCCCAGAACCCCACACCGTGATCAGGTTCCTCCCCAGCATCGCGATCATCGTCGCCAGCACGGCCCTCTGGACGGCCGCCGCCACCACCGCAGCAGAAGTCTGCGCCGAGGTTCCCGCCTACGAGCGCCTGCGCAAGGCAGGCACCCCGCTCCAGCCAGCCGAGGCCGGAGCCCTGCTCTATTCCGAACTGTCATGCGCCGCCTGTCATGAACCTGCGGCAGCATCATCCTCTGCCCCCGCCAAATCCTTGCGCTGGAAGGCCGGCCCTGACCTCTCCGCTGCAGGCGACCGTCTGCGCGCCACCTGGCTGCGCCAGTACCTCATGGACCCCTCCGCGGTCAAATCTGGCACCACCATGCCGGACTTGCTGTCCGGCATGAATGCCCCTCAACGTGCCGAGACAGTGGAGGATCTCACCCACTACCTCATGGGCCTGCGTCCCAAACAACGTCGCAACGTGGAGCCCATTGTTGGCTCCTCGAAGACGGGCAAAACCGTCTTCGAGACCATCGGCTGCGTGGCCTGTCATGGCACCCATCTGCCGACGAATCTGGGTGAAAAATACGCACCGGGAGCACTGGCCAAGTTCCTCATGAGCCCCCTAACGGTGCGCCCCTCCGGCCGCATGCCGGATCAGCGCTTGGGCAAAAAGGACGCCGCTCATCTGGCCGCCTACCTCGCTCCGGCTCCCCCACCCGCTGAGCCTCCCTTTGAGCAGGACACCGCCCGGGCACAGCGTGGCCGGAAGGCCTACCACTCCCTGGGCTGCGTCTCCTGCCATGGCAAACCTGCTGAAGACCGCCCCGTGCCGCCTCTTGCCGATTTCCATCAGGGCTGCCTCGCCCCCGCGGACTCTCAAACCGCAGGCGTGCCCAAGTACACACTCAGTGAGGAGCAGCGTGAGGCCCTGCGCGCCTCCATCACCACCTCCCGCACGGCTCCGGCTGAGCAGGACCCGAAGGCCGCCATCCGGCATCTCCTGCTCCAGCGCAACTGCATCGCCTGCCACACCCGCGACGATCTGGGCGGCCCCACACCTGAGGTGGCCGGGCATTTCCACTCCACCAAGGACGATCTGGGAGATCTGGGTCGGCTCCCTCCTCCCCTGGATGGCGTGGGGCGCAAGTTTCAGCGAACCGCGCTGGAAAGCGTCCTCCGCGGCAGGGACCTCGTCCGCACCTACATGCGGGTGAAGATGCCAGACTTCGGCGATGACTTGGCCAAACATCTGCCCGACCTACTGGCCAAGGCGGACGCCCAGGCTAAGGAACCACGGTATGCCCTGCACAGGGAAAAGAACCCAGACCTCACCGGTCGCGCCGAATGGGGCCGGGAGCTCGTCGGCACCGGGGGCTACGCCTGCATCGTCTGTCATGATATCAATGGCCAGCCCTCGCTGGGCATCGGTGCCTATGATCTGGCGCAGATGCCCAAGCGCCTGCGCCCAGAGTGGATGAGAGATTTTCTTCTGAACCCCGCAGGCTTCGCCACCGGCACGCGCATGCCCCCCTTCTGGCCCCAGGGCAAGCCCATGAACCCCGCGCTGGCGGGCGGCACCGCGGAACGCCAGATCGACAGCATCCGCCGTTATCTCCTCGAGGTGGATGAGAGCCTGCCCCCACCCGGCATGGCGGACCGGGCCACGCACCTGCTCACTCCGGAGCAGAAGCCGCTGGTCTTCCGCACCTTTTTGAAAGGCACCGGCACCCACGCCATCGCCGTGGGATTCCCCGGTGGCATGAACGCCGCCTTCGACGCGCTGCAGGTACGCTGGTCCATGGCCTGGCGCGGGAAGTTCCTGGACGCCGATGGCACCTGGAATCAACGCTACGTAAAGATGGAGCAACCGCTGGGCGAGTCCCTGGTGAGGCTGGATGAGGCAGGCATCCTCACCCTGCCCCAGGATCCCGGCGCGAAGCCGGAGTTCCGTGGCTACCACCTCACCCAGGAGGGTGTCCCCGTGTTCGAGTACCAGTTGGGGCCGTTGCAGATCGAAGATCGCCTGGAGCCTCTTGCATCGGGCGGCTTGGTGCGCCGTCTGGATGTTCGAGGTCCCACTCCACCCGTGCCCGTGCAGTTTCACGCCAAACCGCCCGCGGGCATGAAGATACGTGTCGCCTCGGGAGGCGCGGACACTTCGCCGATCATGCTGCAATTCCACGAAGGCACGGCGACCCTCACGGAGGAAATCAGATGGTAGCCCCTTTTCCCCTACTCCCAGCCTTGCTGGGCAGCATCGCGCTGCTCGCCCTCATTCCACCCACCTTGTCGGCGGAGGAGAACTATCGTCGTATTCCCCTGGAAGCACCAGAGAGTCTGGTGCTGGAGGCCGGTGGCCTCGCGTGTCTGCCTGGTGGAAAGCTCGCGGTGGCCACCCGTCGGGGTGAGGTATGGATCGCCGATCACCCCTATACCCCAGACGGGCGGCAGGTGGGCTGGCGACATTTCGCCAGTGCGCTCCACGAACCCCTGGGTCTGGCCTATCACGAAGGGGCCCTGTACGCCAGCCAGCGTAGTGAGGTCACCCGCATGAGGGACACGAATGGCGACGGCGTGGCGGACGAGTACCACTGCGCGGCCAAGGGCTGGGGGGTCTCCGGCGCCTACCACGAGTACGCCTACGGACCCAAGTTCGATCCTGCTGGCAACATGTGGGTGACGCTGAACTGCACCATGGGAGATGCCGTGACCCGGGACAAGAACTGGCGGGGCTACGGATTGCGCATCGCCCCCGACGGTTCATGGAAACCCGTCTCTGGCGGCATGCGCTCCCCCTGTGGCGTTGGCATCAATCAGGCGGGCGATGTCTTTTACACGGATCAGCAGGGCCACTGGAACTCCGCCTGCGGCATTCATCACATCCGCCAGGGTGCCTTTCACGGGCACACCGCCTCCTTTGCCTCCGCCACCCTGCCGGGAGCACCTTTTGCCGCGCCGACCGAGCTCGTGGAAAACGTGCCCATCCCAGAAGCCGCCCGGCGCATGCCCATCTACAAGCCCGCCGCCGTGTGGCTCCCCTACCGGAAGATGGGGATGAGCACCACCGACCTCGCTCTCGATGACACCGGGGGCAAGTTCGGCCCGTTCACCGGCCAGTTCTTTGTGGGGGAGCTCACGCAAGCCTGGGTGAACCGCGTGTACTTGGAGAAGGTGGAGGGAGAGTATCAGGGTGCCTGTTTCCCCTTCATGCAGGGATTCCAGGCCGGTGTTCTCCGCCTGGAGTTTGGCGAGGATGGCTCGTTGTTTGTCGGCGAAACCAGCCGGGGCTGGAGCTCCGTGGGGAGCAAGTCCTACGGTGTGGAACGCGTCGTCTGGAACGGAAAGACTCCGTTCGCCATGCGCACCATGGAGGCCCGGCCCGAAGGCTTCCGCTGCACCTTCACCCGCCCGGTCACTCGAGAGGCCCTGAACTCTGCCTCCTGGAAAATGCGCAGCTACACCTATGAGTACCATGCCGAGTACGGCGGCCCCGACATCGATGAGAAGGAACCCACTCTCCACATAGCCAGCCTCTCCCCCGATGGCCTGACCGTCGATCTCAAAGTCACCCCGCTGCGCGAAGGTTACATCCACGAACTCCAGGTCACCGGTCTCCACTCTTCCGACAACGAGCCCCTCACGCCCGACATCGCGCACTACACGCTCAACAAGATCCCCAAGTCCTGAGTGCCGCAGCTCACCACTTACCTCTTACCCTTTACTTCTTACCGAGATGTTTCGTCGTCACTTCCTAACCACCTTGGCCGCCACCACGGCCTCAACCGCCCTCACCGCGGCGAATCCCCCGCAGAAATGGCGCGTGGCCGTCCTCGGCGACAGCAACCACGGCAAATACGGCCACAGCCTGGACAGCATGTGGCTGCGTCTCCCGGAGGTGGAGATCGTCGCCGTCGCCGATCCCAACCCCAAAGGACTCGAGGCCACGCTCAAGAAGCTCAACGTCACCACCGGATTCGCCGACTACCGGGAAATCGCACAGGTGAAACCTGACATCGTCGCCGTATGTCCCGCCATGAGCCTGCATCGCGACATGGCCCTGGTGGTCGCCGCCAGCGGCGCGCGCGGCATCTACATGGAGAAGCCCTTCTGCCGTTCACTGGCTGAGGCGGATGACATCGTCAACGCTTGCGAGAAACATGGGGTGAAACTGGCCCTCGCCCATCGCAACCGCTGGCATCCCACCCTCCCCGTGGTGAAGCAGTTGGTCAATGACGGCACCATCGGCCGACTCCTCGAACTCAGGGGCCGGGGCAAGGAAGACCGGCGCGGCGGTCTGGAGGACCTGTGGATCCTCGGCTCGCATGTCCTGAACCTCGCCACCTTTTTCACCGGCCGCCCCACGGCCTGTTCTGCCGAGGTACTCCTCGATTCCCGGCCCGTCACGCCTGCAGACGTCATCCGCACCAAGGAGGACTTCAGCGCCATTGCGGGCAATGCCGTGCATGCCCGCTTTGAGACTGAGTCCGGGGTGCCCATCTACTTTGACTCCGTCCAAGACGCCGGCGATGCCAAGGTCGGGTTCGGGCTGCAACTCATCGGCACCAAGGGCATCATCGACATCCGGGTGGACAACACGCCGCTCGCCCACCTGCTTCTGGGGAATCCGTTCCAGCCGGTGGCAGAGCCACGTACCTGGGTCCCCATCACCGCCGCCGGCGTGGGTGAACCGGAGCCCAACGCCAAGATCGGCAACATCGTCATGAGTCACGAACAAGGCGCCCGCGATCTCATCGCCGCCATCCAGGAGAACCGCCAACCACTCTGCAGCGCGGTGGATGGCCGCCTCACGGTGGAGATGATCACCTCCGTGATGCTCTCCCACGTTCGCGGCGGCAAGCGGGTGGAGTTCCCGCTGGAACAGCCCGAGAATCCGTTTGGCGCCTGGAAGTAGCACAGCCAGTCATTCAGTCGAAGCTCTTCCCCGAGCTGCTCCGGCACAGGTCGTTTTGAGAAGTCGCCAGACCGCCCTGAGCTCAATCTTGTTAATCCTTCAAAAATCTTGTCAATCCTGTCTCAATAACGTCTCCAGCCCCACACGATCCACTTTCCCCAGCGAGGTTCTAGGGATAAACTCCACACCCCGCACCTCACTCATCCGCTGATATCCTGGCACACCTTCATTGAAGTTCACCCGCAGCTTCTCCAAGGCAGCCTCGCTCATCTCCCCCACCAGCACCAGCCGCGTCTCCTGCCGGTCATCGGCCACGGGCCAGATCACGCAGGAGGCCGGAGCCAGCCCTTCCTCCAGGCAGATCTTCTCAAGCCTCGCCTGCAGTTCAGGCAGGCTCACCAGTTCCCCCAGCACCTTCACAAACGAAGCCTCCCGCCCAAGGAAACGCAGAAACTGCCGCGAGCCATGATGCCAGATCTGCACGCGATCCCGCGTGACCAGTCCAGCCTCCGCATTAATTGGCTCCCATTGCCAGGCCCCATCGCGCCGCACCATGTAGCCCCTGGCAAGGGCGCTCCCCCGCACCGTCAAGCGGTCCGTTTCATCCGTGCCCAATTGCCAGCAGGGCAGAACCTCCAGCGAATCCGGATCAAAGCCCGCTCTCAGATGCTCCAGCGGCTCCGTCGCAATCTGCGACGCCGTCTCGGTCATGCCAAAGCTCTGCAATACCGGCCAGCCCAGCTCCAGAGCCCGCAGCGCCACCTCGCGGTTCATGCCGCCGCCCCCCACGACGATGGCCCGCAGCGACTCCGGCGCGGGAAGTCGGGCCGCCACCAGATCATACACCTGTGTCGGCACCAGGGACACCAGCGTGACTTTTTCGGCTGCACACTGGGCAGCGAACCGGGTCGCATCCCATTTCCCCTCCAGGAACGTCCACGCAGCACGGCTCACATGGCAACGGGCCAGGATGGAGCAGCCGCCCACATGATGGGTGGGCAGGGCGAGGAGCCAACGGTCCTGCGACGTGGACTCCAGATGCTCATTCACTGCCCGTGCCGAGGTCAGCATGCCCTCCCGTGAGAGGCCCACCCACTTGGGCACGCCTTCGCTCCCGGAAGTTTTGAAATAACACAAGCCCGCCGTGTCGGCCCGGGCTTGAGCCATCTCCGCCAGTCTCTCCGGCGCATTCTCCCCCGGCGCCAGCGCCAGATGCAAGCGCGCCGATTGCCAGAAGGCGTCGTTTTCCTGATGCGTGTGCAGCATATCAGTCGTCTGTGCCGGAAAGGTTCACTCCTACAACTTCAGCCAGGCCAGCTTGTCCAGCACCTCATTGAAGCCCAGCCCGGTGCCGCTGCGATCCACCTTGAGCAATCCGCCCGCCGCACCCAGACGCTCAAAGAAGGAGTCTTTGGCAAAGAGATGATCCGTGGCCAGCCCACACAGGTCCATGCGATCCCCCACCTGCTGCCAGGCGAGAGCCGCCTCGTACGCGGCAAAGCTCTGGCCGATGGCGTGATCCATGGCGGAGGTCATCACCACCCGCACGCGCTCCGGCACGCCGTCCAGCATCTCCCGCCACTCCCGTCGCCCGGGCTTGAGCACGGCCACGTTGAACCCCTCATCCGCACCGCGCAGCGCCTTGTCCAGGGCCAGATCCACCTCATAGCGACGTTGCATGTCCTCCCAGGCCTCGGGATCATAGGGAAAGGGATCTTCCACAAAGTCGAGCCGCATCCGCACCCGGGGCGACATCCATTCCATGAAGTTGCGGAACTGATGCTGCTCCAGGCAGGAGTTAAAGTCCGCGCGCAGCTTCACAGCCGAGCCCGCAGCCTTGGCGGCAAAGCTGTCCAGCCAGCGCAGCACCTCGCCCACGTTGTTCCAGCCCTTGGTCTTGATCGCCCCCCAGCCCTCTTCCACCACGCGGCGCATCTGCGGCTCACTGGGCTGATTTTGATCCCACGAGTAATGACACGGCGGAATCTCCAACCCCTCAAACAAGCTGACACCCGCCCGGCGCGCCTCGCCATCCACTGCGGCCATGCGCAGGGCGCGCTCGATCACCTTGGACGTACCGCCATCCCGCAGCAGGTCCAGCTGATCCTTGATCGGCGGATCGCCGAACTCCGGCCAAGGATGCAGGCACCCCACCCCACCGTTCACCATGATGAGCACCCCGTGAAACTCCCGCCGCTGCGACACCGCATTCAACGCACCGCGGGAGTACAGCGTGTACGGATGAATGTAGTAGGACATGGTTGGGGAGGAAGTTGAGGCGCTGCGCTGGTTGAGGCGGGCTTCGCCCTGGTTTAGGAGTTTAGGAAAATTCGCTAACCCCAGATCAATGCGGCGATGAAAGCGAAGGAGAAGGCCAGGAGGGAGGCGCCGGCCATGGCGAGGAATTTGTTGTAGCGGGGAGAAGGCTCTGTCTTCCAAATCGCGGTGGCCAGTCCAGCGGCGGCAAGGAATGCGATGGCAAAGGGAGCCCAGCGCACGGCAGGAGTCTGCCAGTAGAAGCAGAGCCCCAGAGTGACGAGGTAGAGCAGCGTGATCTCCACCCGCGCGAAGGTCTTGCCGAAGCGCACGGCCAGCGTCTTCTTGCCCGTCTTGGTGTCTTCCTCAACGTCCCGCAGGTTGTTGATGGCAATGAGCACCGTGGAGAGACAGCCAATCTGCAGACCCGCCACGAGCGCTTCCACATGCCACTGCCCGCTCTGCACAAACGCGGAACCAGTCACCGCGATGAGGCCGAAGAACAGCACCACAAACAGCTCCCCCAGGCCGCGATAAGCCAGCGGCACGGGTCCACCTGTGTAGCCATAGCAGAACCACAGCGAGGGAATGCCGATGGCGAGAATGGGCCAGCCACACTGCCAGATCAGCGCCGCCCCCATCACACTGGCGATTCCCAGAAAAAGCACCGCCGCCTTCATCACCGCGCCGGCGGACATCATGCCGGAGGCCGTGATACGCACCGGGCCGAGTCGTTCCTCGGTATCGCTCCCCTTCATCGCATCCACGGCATCGTTGAAGAAGTTCGTGGCGATTTGCAGGCAGATGCAGCTTCCCAGCGTGGCCAGCATGAGCCATACGCAGAACTCCCCGCTGAGCTTCCAGCCCAGCGTGGAGCCCACCAGCACAGGGGCCACGGCGGCCCCCAGCGTCTTGGGACGGGCTGCCAGGATCCAGGGTTTGATCTTTCCGGCGCTCATGATGAAAGGCCTGCGTTAGATCTTGAACCGCCTCACGGCACGCGGGGGAACTTGGAGAAGTCCGGCTGGCGTTTTTCCACGAACGCATTTTTGCCCTCCTTCGCCTCCTCGCTCATGTAGTAGAGCAGCGTCGCATTGCCCGCCAGATCCAGCAGGCCCATCTGGCCGTCACAGTCCGCATTGAGGGCGGACTTCAGGCAGCGCAACGCCAGCGGCGAGTGCGCCAGGATCTCACGGCACCACTTCACGGTTTCTTCTTCCAGCTCAGCCAAGGGCACCACGTGGTTCACCAGGCCCATGTCCAGCGCCTGCTGCGCATCATACTGGCGGCACAGGTACCAGATCTCGCGCGCCTTCTTCTGCCCCACGATGCGGGCCAGGTAGCTGCTGCCAAGACCGCCGTCGAACGAGCCCACCTTGGGCCCCGTCTGGCCGAATCGGGCGTTGTCCGCCGCGATGGTCAGGTCGCACACGATGTGCAGCACATGGCCACCACCGATCGCGTAGCCCGCCACCATGGCGATCACCGGCTTGGGAATGCCGCGAATCTTCTTCTGCAGGTCCAGCACATTCAGGCGGGGCACGCCATCGCTGCCCACGTATCCTGCGTGCCCGCGCACCTTCTGGTCTCCACCAGAGCAGAAGGCATCCGGCCCCTCGCCCGTCAAGATGACAACGCCCACCTCGGGATCCTCATGCGCCACGTCAAAGGCATTCAAGAGCTCATGCACCGTCAGCGGACGGAACGCATTGCGCACCTCCGGCCGGTTGATCGTAATTTTCGCGATGCCGTCGCTGGACTTCTCCAGCTTGATGTCCTGGTATTCTTTAACGGAGGTCCACATGGTCAAGGTCGGTTGTCAGGAAGGGTGTCGAGGTCGTAGGTCGGGAAGGAACGCTTTAGCGCAGCTTGGCGTGGAAGCATCCCGTTTCGCAGATTTTGTACGTCTGGAGGCGCAATGTCGCCGCGCCGCGCTCCGGAGCCCTCATGTTCGGAGTACGAACAGCTTCCCGATCCCTCTGCTCAGTGCCCGTCCCTGGTGCGGGCCACCGCATATTTTACTCGCATCGCGTCAAGAAACTCCGCGAGGGGCCGTCCCTCTCCCGAAAGCGCCGTCGCTATCCCTTGCTTGATGGCGGCAACAGCTTCCCAATCCTCCGCACAGCCTGACTGATCTGAGGTGCCTTTCCCGTGGTGATCCAAGAGTGCCGCGTAGTCCAGAGGATCCATGGCAAAAGATCGCAGCGCACCGAGCCTGCTCAAGTCAATTCTCCCTCACTCCCCTCACCCCCAACCGGCTCAGTTGCCGCAGGGTCGCACGCCCAAGCATCTACGCCCGTCCGCCTCAGCCAGCATAACTATCGATGTCCGCCACGTCACCGCTCCGTTGCCTGACCGGATGGCACATCCGGACTACTCCCGAACAGCTCTCCAGGCGTAGTCCGGTTGTCCCAACCGGCTCAGTCGCCGCAGGGACGCACGCCCAAACTGCCTGCGCCCCGTCCGACCGTCGGTCTCCACCACTCCACCACTCCACCACTCCAATCCCGATCCCTCTACTCCACCACTCCAGCCGCTCTACTCATACCCGATCGACTCAAACACCGCCCCCCCCAGCAGCTGATCCCCATCATACAACCCACAGATCTGCCCGGGTGTGAGGGCCCGCTGGGGCTCGTCATACACCAGCTCCGCGGCCCAGCCGTCTTCCCGCTGGAACGGCGTGTATGTCGCCGCCCCGGCCGGGCACCGATACCGCGGCTGGGCATCCAAGCGGCGAGGCACTAGAATGTCCGGCCCAGTCGTGGATATCTGCGTCAGGATCGCCTTTCGCGCCCAGAGCAGCGGCGTATCCGCGTGCTCGATTGCCACCACCAGTTCATTGGCGGCAGGGCGCTTGGCCACCACCACATAGGCCTGCTTGTAGAGGTTGGAGGGCACCCGCAGCCCCTTGCGCTGGCCTAGGGTGTAGAGATGCAGGCCGCGATGCTCACCCAGCACCTTGCCTTCCAGATTCACAATGTTCCCCGGATTGTCCGCCACGAAGGTGCGCAGGAAGTCCTCCATCTTCACCTCGCCGATGAAGCAGATCCCCTGGCTGTCCTTTTTCTCGGCCGTCTTCAGCCCCAGGCGTGAGGCCTCCACCCGCACCTCCGCCTTGGGCAGGTGACCAATGGGGAAACGCGCAATCTCCACCTGCTCCGGCCGCATCATGGCCAGGAAGTAGGTCTGGTCCTTGTTGCCATCCACGCCACGTCGCACGATCGGGTGCCCCCCGCCTTCAGCAGGCGCTTCCCAGCGGGCATAGTGGCCGGTAGCGATGGCATCGTACCCCTGATCCTTGGCCCACTCCCAGAGCACGCCGAACTTCATCTCCCGGTTGCACATCACGTCCGGGTTGGGCGTGATCCCCTCTTGATATCCGGCCAGGAGGTACTTCACCACCTTCTCCCGATACTCCCGCATCAGGTTCACCACGCGGAACTCGATCCCGAGCTGGTCCGCCACGGCGCGAGCGTCCTCGATGTCCTCCTGCCAGGGACAGTGACCGATGATGTTCTCCTCGTTGATCCAGTTCTTCATGTACGCGCCAGACACATCATGCCCCTCGCGGACGAGCAGGGCGGCGGCGACACTGCTGTCCACGCCTCCAGACAGCGCGGCTAGGATCTTCATGGGAATCAGTACGGTAAGGGAAAGTTACGCCCGATATCCCACGCCGGGCGGGGAAAAAAGGGACCCGCGTACTCGCTTGCCCCGGGCCCTGTGTCAATCCCCAACCACCCTGTCAGGTGCGACCTCTCGTCACGTTTTCCCCCCTTTCCTTTTCCCCCGGCACGCGCTACCAACTCCCATGTCTCAAGCTCAGAAAGAACCTACCGGCCCCTTCAGCCCGTTCTACGGTTGTGCCATTCTTATCATCGCCATTTGCACCTTCGGCGGGATCGTCGGCTGGACCCTCTACAGCGGCTATCGGCAGGACAAGGAGATCAGCCAGTTCACGATCGACAATGCGCCTCCGCTGCCCACTCCCACCCTCAGCGAGGAACAAAAAGCAGCCCTCCTCACCAAGCTGGACTCCTTTGAAGACGCCACCGCCAATGGAAAAGCTGTGCCCCTGCTCCTCAGTGTGGATGAGCTCAATGCTTTGATCGTCATCGCTGGCGAAAAGGAAGTGGCCGACTACCGCGGCATCGCCCGCTTCACCGCCATCGATCCCCAGGCCCAGCTCCTCATGGCCGACCTCTGCTGGCAGATCAACCGCCTCCCCGGCAGCGATGGCCCCAAGCGCTTCCTGGTCGGCAAGAGCGGCTTCAAGCCCGTCATTGAAAACAACGCCCTGGACCTGCACATGGAGACCCTCACCGTGCCGGGCAAGGAGGTCAGCCTTGGCTTCTTCCTCCATCTCAAGACCATCCCGTGGCTCAACGTTGCCAAACTCAAGCCTCACGTCAAAGCCGTGCTGGAGAAGGTGACCAGCTTTGAGTTTAGCGCCGATGGCTCCTCCATCATCCTGCACTCCACCGCCGCCAGCGGAGCCGCTCCACCAGCATCTCCGACAAAAGCAACAGCTCCGTAACTTTGGGATGGGCATGTGGCCGCGGGACGCTACAATCGCGGCCCGTTAGCTTGGCACGTGTACTGCTTTTCAAAATAATTGTCACCGTGGCTAATCGCAATGATTGCCACGGGAAACAGAAAAGCAGTGTGCGTCAACCCCACCTTGCCCATGCATCCGACGATTCGTCTTGCCGCCTTGTTGTTGCTCGTGTCTGCGGGTTCCTCCGCCCGGGCAGAAGCCCTGAACGCCGGTCTGCCGGTAGAAGACCTGCTCGAACTGCAAGCAAAGCAGTGCGAGGAAAAAACTGCCGCACCAGCACCCACGCTTGAGGCGCTGAAAGCGGAAGTCGGCCGCCTCACAGTGGAGAAGGAGAAGCTCTCCACCGAGCTCGCGCTGGCCCAGGCCGCTGTGGAGAAGGAGCTCAGCCCCTCCAAGCTCAACACCATCCGCCTTCAGGCCCAGCTCGCCGAGCTGAAGGCGAAGCAGGACCTGGCAGAGTATCAGGAAAAACTCGCCGAAGACAAAGCCCTGGAGGAGGACAAGCGCGCGCTGGATCGCGCCCTGCTCAAGAGCAGCATCGCCAAGGCCGAGGTCGAGACGGAACTCGCCGAGATCCGCCGCATTGAAAACGCCACCCAGAAGGAGATTGCCCGGATCAATTCCGGCATCGCCTTGGAGAAAGAGGAGGAAGAGGCCCGCAACTACGCGATGTCGGATCCCGTCTATCTCGCGGAGCCACTGCAGGGGCGCAAGCTGGTCATGTCAGACCGGCGCATCGCCCTCAACGGCCCTATTAGCATGCGCACGGCGGATAACATTGTTTCCCGGATCAATTATTTCAACAACCGCGATGCCAAGCTCCCCATCTTCCTCGTCATTGATGACAGCCCCGGTGGCTCCGTCATGGCAGGTTATAAGATCGTCAAAGCCATGCAGGGCAGCCAGGCCCCGGTGCATGTGGTGGTGAAGTCCTTCGCCGCCAGCATGGCCGCCTGCATCGCCACCGTGGCCAAGCATTCCTACGCGTATTCGAACACCGTCATCCTCCACCACCAGATCCACTCGTTTGCCGGTGGGAATCTCACCCAGCAACAAGAGTGGCTGAAGGAGATGGAAGAATGGTGGCGTCGTCTGGCTGACCCAGTCGCGGTCAAGATGGGCATCTCCCGTGAGGAACTCATCAAGCAAATGTATGCCCACGCATCCAGCGGTGATTGGAGCGAGTTCGGCGACAACGCCCAAAAGCTCAAGTGGGTGGACCACATTGTGGATGAGATCCAGGAAACAGGCACCATCAAGAGCCCGGATGTCGTCTCCAAAACGCCCGGCACCGGCGGCATCAGCGCCGACGACGGCATGGAGGCCAGCGCCCGCGGCACCGGTCCAGTGACGGAGCTCAAGGCGCAGGCGGACGAGAAAGGCCGCCCCTACATGTCCCTGCCCCGCCTGAATCCCCGCGATTGTTATTGGCTTTACAATCCGGACGGTTATTTTCGGGCACCGTGAGGTAAGTCCGCCCACCCTTTTCGCAGGGTGGTCCCGCCTCCGGCAGCCTTTCCCAACCCGACTGCATGGAGAATCCCTGGACCACCCTGTCCACCCGCGAGGTGTATCACAATCCCTGGATCCGTATCCGTGAGGATCAGGTGATCAATCCCTCCGGCGGCCCCGGCATCTATGGCGTGGTCGAGTTCCAGAATCGCGCCGTTGGCGTCATCCCCATCGATGACCAAGGCTACACTTGGCTCGTCGGCCAGTATCGCTACTGTCACGAGAGCTACGAATGGGAGATCCCCGAGGGTGGCTGCCCCGCGCATGAGGAGCTAGTCGACTGCGCCAAACGCGAACTGCTGGAGGAGACCGGCATCATCGCCCAGAGCTACGAGCTCATCCTGGACGGCATGCAGCTCTCCAACTCCACCACCAACGAGGTCGCCTACATCTACACCGCCCGCGGTCTGAGCTTCACCAAGGCCGCGCCGGAGGATACGGAAAAGATCGACGTGAAAAAGGTCCTCCTGGAAGAAGCCATCGAGATGGCCCGCAACGGCACCATCCGCGACGGCATGTCCGTCATGGGCCTCCTCTGGCTCGGGAGTCAACCGTAGCCCCGCTGCGCGGGGAGACACAAGACTGGAAGACTCCAGACTCAAGACTTGAGCTTCGCCCCAATTGGTCGCATCATCCCACACAGCGAACGCCATCCGCCTTCGAAGCTTTTCCCGAAGGGAATGAGGCCACAAGCCCAACGTTGACGAGCTTCCAGCGAGTCTACGTTGGGAATGCAGGGAGGCAATCCTACTCCGAAGGAGTTGCGGCGGTCCGACTCACCGGCTGCAGCCACGTCCCACCATCCTGCCGCCCCCTCCGACTCCCACTGAATTACTGGTTTACCGAATTACTGAATTACCGATTTACCGTCTGTGCTTCGCCCATCACGAGCACCAGCACCTTCCCTGTCGCCTGATCCAGCACGGTCATTTCGCTCTTGTCCATCTCCCCCACCACGGGATCCGGCACGGTTTTTCTCTCGAATTTCTGCACGAGAAAACGCTTTCCGCTCGCTCCTCCGAAGGTCAGCCCCGGCTCTACGAACCAGTTCTTCCGTTTGTCATCGGGGGTCGCCACCTGGTGGGGAGCAGCCGCGGACCGCAGAGTGATCCGGTATTCCTGCGCAGCTTCCTTCGCAGGCGGCGTTGGCGTCGGGGTCTGCGCGGAGAGATCCCCAGGCATGCCTCCAATCGCGGTGAATCCGGCCACGAGAATCGAGAGAAGGGGCAATTTCATCCATTCAGTCCACCAAAACCCCTGTGAACGGTCAACTCCCAAAAACTTCACCCAGCATTTGACAGCCTTTCCTAGCTAGGTATCCTCCCTGCCCCACTCTACCCAACCAGCAATCGTATGCCCACCGTTGATATCATTTTGAAGGAGAAAATCGCCAATCTCGGTGCCGAGGGCGACGTTGTGAAAGTGAAAGGCGGATTCGCCCGCAACTTCCTGATCCCTCAGGGCAAGGCCTATGCTGCCAACAAGGGCAACCTCCGCCAGCTTGACACCCTTAAGAAAGTCCGCGCCGAGCGCGAGGCCAAGGAGATCGAAGAAGCTGAGAAGATCGCCACCAAGCTCAAGCGCCTGAAGCTGAAGCTCACGCTGGCCACCGGCCAGGCTGGCAAGGCTTTCGGTTCCATCACCACGATCGACATCCAGAAGGCTGTTGCCGAGAGCGCCGCCAAGGTGGAACTCGACCGTCACCAGATCGACCTCGATAAGCCAATCAAGAGCACCGGCGTCTTCGAAGTCCCCGTCAAGCTTCACGCCCAGGTCAACTGCTTCCTGAAGATCACCGTCACCGCAGCGGACGGCGAAGAGACCGAAGCCGAAGAGACTGAGGAATAAGCGAAGCCTTTTCCGGCCCGGCTCGTTATCAGCCATTTTTTCAAACCCCACACAGCCCTGCTGTGTGGGGTTTCTTTTTATCTGTGTGATCCTGTGTTGTTCACAGAAGTTCACATCGATTCTTTCTCGCTCACTATCTGACATTGGGTTAGGCTCGTCCCCCGTCCCATGCCAGAGCCCGCCTCCAATGTTACTCCGTTTGACCCGGCAGCCGCCAATGCCCCGGCGCTGCAAAAAGGAGGCCAGGGCAAGAAAAAGGGAGAAAACGTTGATCCGCTCAGCGACATCAACCGCGCCATGCCCTTCAGCGATGACGCGGAGAAGGGTGTGCTTTCCTGCTTCCTGCAGAATCCGACGGACCTCATCAACGACGCGTTGACGTCCCTTGCGGTGGAGGCCTTCTACCACCCCGCCAACCGCCTCATTTATGAAGTGCTGCGGGAGTTCAACAACGACGGGCGCCCCATCGACCTCGTCTCCCTGTCGCACTACCTGATCGACAAGGGCCTCATCGACAAGATCGGCGGCCCCGCCACCCTGGCAGACCTATACGACTTCGTCCCCACCCCGGCCCACTACGAGTACTACAAGGGCATCCTGCACGACAAGCACCTGCTGCGTCGTATCATCACCGCCTGCACGGAGAGCATCCAGAATGCCTACGAGTACCAGGAGGACGTCCCCCTCCTGCTTGACCGCGTGGAGCAGCGCATGCTGAGCGTCCGTGAGGACACCGAGTCGCGCGATACCATCAAGCCGCTCCGGCAGCACATCATGGAGGCGGTGGATACCATTGAGCACCTCCTGCTCAACCCCGGCCAGATGAACGGCCTCTCCACCGGCTACCGGAAGCTCGATCAGCTCAGCACCGGCCTCCAGGGTGGGGAACTCTTCGTCATCGCCGCCCGTCCCTCCATGGGCAAGACCTCGTTCTGCATGAACATCGTCGAGTATGTCGCGGTCGAACTGCAGCGCCCCGTGGCCTTCTTCAGCCTGGAAATGAGCGCCTCCGTGCTGGTTCAGCGTCTCATTGCCGGCCGTGCCGGGGTGAACATGAGCAAGCTCAAAAGCGGTCTGCTCAACCGTGAGCAGATGCGCGCCGTCACCACCGCGTGCGGTCAACTTCAGAAGTCAGAGATCTTCATCGATGAAACGCCCGGCCTGGACATCATGGAGTTCCGCGCCAAGGCCCGCCGCTTGAAGAAGCAGCACAACATCGGCCTCATCACCATTGACTACCTCCAGCTCATGACCTCCGGGTCCAAGCGAGCCAAGGAAAACCGTCAGATCGAAATCGCAGAAATCTCCGCCGGCCTCAAAGGCGTGGCCAAGGAACTGGACATCCCCATCATCGTGCTGGCCCAGCTCAACCGAGCTGTGGAACAGCGCAAAGGCGGCCGCCCCATGCTGAGCGACCTTCGCGAATCCGGTTCCATCGAGCAGGACGCCGACATGGTCGGCCTCCTCACCCGTGACGACTACGCCGGCAGCAAGACCGAAGTCGGCACCGAAGAGGAAGAGGAAGCCAAGAAAGGCAAAGCCGTCCTCATCATGGCCAAGAACCGTAACGGCCCCACCGACGACGTCCCGCTGAAGTTCATCGCGGAGTACATGAAGTTCCTCGAACGCGAGCCCGATCCGGATGAAGGACAGTAGTCCGGTAAATCAGTGGGCAGTAGGCAGTGCGTGAGTGGTCAAGGTGTTGGAGATGGACTGCAAGGAGGGCACGGGGTCAGCTTGCGGGTGTGTTGCGGTGGTTGGCAGGGCGGCAGATGCGAGCCCTCGCAACACGCATACGCATCAGGTTAACAAGGGCTGACTCGTGTTGGCTCAACGGCAGCTCCACGCCAACGGCGTGATACAAAACAGCCCGGCGTCAGACCGCGAAGCGGTCGCCACCCCGGGTTTCAACGGTGAAGCGATGGAACTCCAACGGAGTTCTACAAACCGTTCGGATCACCCAGATGCGACTGTCCCGCATGCGATGGACACCTCAGGAATGCTGTCATGGCTTGCTGATCTAACTTCGGAAATCAAGTCCATCCATCGAGGAAACAACGACGAATGCAGCTGTCAACGTGAGGAGAACCGACCGACCGCCGCGCTCGGGGTGGCCACCGGGCAACCGACGCCGTCCACGGTCCACACGCTCAGTCGAAGCTCTTCCTCGAAGAGGATTCGGCCACAAGCCCAACGTTGACGAGCTTCCAGCGAGTCTACGTTGGGAACCTCCGCCGAGGATGATCAGGTGGGGAGGCCGACAGCATCCGCGTCCTCCCCACCACCATCAACACCTCCACGTCAGGCGAATGCGAGATCACGTGCATCCCAAGATTCCCGGCCAGCGCCATGCTTGGACCTCGCCCCACTACGCCACCTCATGGGACGCTTGCCAGGGACCGGGACAGGAATGCCCCCCTCCTTTTCCTGATGCCCCGCCTCCTCACGCCCCGCCCCCCAGATTTGCCCTCGCATCCCACTTGCAAGATCTTGTGACTACGGCGTCACTGTGGCAGACCGAGGGCCCTCCCCTCCCCGGCGCTCCGGCCCCACAGGTTTACTGATTTACCGAATTACTGACTCACAGATCTACCGAAAATGTCCGCTCACGCCAACACCCTCGGCCAGCTTCTCCTTACCGGCATCCCTGGCCCAGAACTCGACTCAGAAACCGCCGCACGCCTCAAGAAGCTCCAGCCCGGCGGCTTCATCCTCTTCAGCCGCAACCTCCAGGACGCCACCCAGCTCCGCAAGCTCTGCGATGATCTCCGGGACCTGAGCGACATTGAGCCCATCATAACCATCGACCAGGAGGGCGGCCGCGTCTCCCGCCTTCGCTACATCGGCCAGGAGCCCCCGAACGCCCAGCAGCTCCGCCAGAAGGGCGATCCCCTCCTCATCAAGCGCCACGGCCAGCTCACTGGCAGGCTGCTCCGCCTTTTCGGGATCAACCTCGACCTCTGCCCGGTGCTGGACATCAGCTACGATGACACCGCGGACAACTCCCTGAAGGGCCGCTGCTACGGCACCGATCCCCAACAGGTGGTGGACAACGCCGGCACCTTCAACCGCGCCATGCGCAAGGAAGGCGTCCTCAGCTGCGCCAAGCACTTCCCCGGCTACGGTCCTGCCGAGTGCGACCCGCATGAATTCCTGCCCATCATCGAGAAGTCGGCAGAGCAACTCGAGAAGGAAGAACTCCTCCCCTACCGCACCCTCCTGCCCGAGCTGGACAGCGTGATGGTCTGCCACGCCAACTACCGCGCCTACGATCCGCAAAACGAGCGCTGGCCCGCCTCCCTCTCCCACAACATCGTGCAGAAGCTCCTGCGCGATCAGCTTGGCTTCGACGGCCTGGCCATGACGGATGACCTCGACATGGGCGCCATCCTCAATGAAGTCACCTTCGAGCAAGCCATTCAGGAAGCCGTGAAGGCCGGGAATGACATGGTCATGATCTGCCACCGCCTGGAGATGGTGGAAGAAGCCCGCCGCCACCTGGAAGGCGTGCCGGATCCGATTCTGCACGACGCCCTCATCCGGCTGGAGAAGACCAAGAAGAAGCTCGCCTTCCCCGACAAGTTCAGCATCGAGAAGTTCGCCGCCATCAACGACGACATCTGGAAGCTCCGCGTGGACACCCTGGGCGAAGAAGGCGCCAAGAACCTCAGTGTGGAAGACGGCAAGCGCTCCCCCGTGGAGTTGTATTGAGTCAGTCACGATTTCAGCAGTGCTCACCAACCGCCGTTCCTTCTCCGGGACGGCGGTTTTTTATTTCCTATATCGCAATGAATCACCCCTCCGCATCGCCACGGGCGTAGTCCGGTTGTGCCAACCGGCTCAGTCAACGAAGGGGAACCGCGTGAAACACGGTCCCTTCCACCGACCGCCCCCACGTCTCCGGCACGAACAACCGCAATCTCACTCGCCCCCCCTCAATTCCCGCGGCGACTGAACCGACGGGGACCGTCGGACTACTCCCACAGCATCGCGCGAACCTCACGGTTCGATGCATCACCTGGCCGTCTCAGCACCCGCACCCGCCTTTTGCTCAAATTCTGCCAGGCGCTTTTGAGCATCCGGCAAGCAAATGGGAGGCAGTCCTCCCAGCTCAAACACCTTCCGCTGCCATTTGAGCCCTTCTGCAAACTGACCAAGGGGAAGACAAACGCGGGCCAGCACATCCAGGCAAAACGCGTTTTGCCAGTTCGACACCTCGCACGCTTTGGTGGCATAGGGCAGCGCCTTTTCCGCCTCGCCCGCATCCAGATACACCAGCGCCACATTGCTGTAGGCCAGACCAATACTTGGATCGAGTTCCGCCACCTTGATGAAGTCGGCAATCGCAAGGTCCCGCTTCCCCAGATCACGATAGAAGTTTCCTCGTGAGTTGTAGATAAAGGGAGACTTGGGAGCCATCTCCAGCGCCTTGTTGAGATCCGCCAGAGCCTGGTCAGACTGACCCAGCAGATGACGCGCATTCCCCCGGTTCGCGTAGAGTTCCGCCCGGTTGCTGCGTAGTTTCAAGGCACGACTGGCATCAGCCAGGGCATTTTCCCCGTCCCTGAGTTCACTGTAGAGCTCTCCGCGTGTGGAATACAGCTCCCAGTCGTCTGGCCGCAGTTTGATGGCAGTGGCCAGATCAGAAATGGCTTCCTTCAACTCCGCCGCTTTCCGGTGCACCAGCGCCCGCGCCACCCAGCCACGAAAGTCGGATGGAGCGAGCGCGATCACCTGTGAAAAATCAGCGATGGCCTTGTCCTTCTCACCCAGATTGGCATACCCCTCTCCACGGGTATGATACACCGCCGGTTCAGATTGCATCTTCTCCAGCACCAGGGTGCAGTCATCCACCATCTTCTCATACTGCCCCAGCTTGCCGTATTGCACGGCTCTCTCCACCCTGGCATGATGATCCTCCGGGTCCAGCTTGAGGACCTTCGTCAGGTCGGCTGTAGCTTCCTCGTACCTCTTCTTGGAGACATGCAGCACTGCCCGGTTGAAGAAGGCTGAGGGATCATTGGGATCCAGCTCGGCCGCCATGCTGAGATCCAGCATGGCATTTTCGGGACGATTCAGCACGATGTTGATCTTGCCGCGCAGGGTGTATCCCTGGGCATACGCCCCATCGAGCTTCAGCCCCTGTTCCACATCCTTTAGCGCCTTGGCATACGCGCCTGCGCGAAAATGAACTTCGGCCCGGGTCGTATAACCTCCTGCATAGCTGGGAAACCTCCGCACCAGGTCATTGGCTTCGGTCATGGCCTTGTTCAGGTTGCCCATGTGGTAGTGGATCTGAACACGCAGACACAGCAGATTCACCGCAGCCGGGCTCTGCTCCAGGCACTGGTTGCACGTCGTGAGCGCCTTCTGAAACTCCTTCTTGCCGACGTACTCCGTGACCAGCTTGCCGCAGTCCCGCCCGCCACCTTCTTGCGCAGCCAGGCTATCCATGCCACTCCCGCCAAGGAGGAGAATCAATCCTACCAGCGTCAAACCCTGGCGAACGATACGATTTGGCGTCGTCACAATTTCAAATCTGCGGGGGGCACTCATGAAGCAACTTGGGGGGCAGCAGTCGTCCCATCCATCCTAGCTGCGGGACAGCCTCTAGGAAAGCTCAACGTCGCCCGGCCAGACCGGCACGCAGCCTCTCCAGTTCGTGTTGCTCCGCGGGCGCCACTCCGAGGGATTCCGCTTTCACCATCCATTTCCGGCCCTCTTCAAACTTCCCCGCTCTGCAACAAACACCCGCCAGCAGCAGCACCTGGCTGGGATCCTTCCAGCCTGAGTACTCACACCCGGCCGTGGCATGGCGCTCCGCTTCGGCAAGATCCTTCTTCTCCATACTTATGAAGACCCGTGCTCGATGAACATCGACGAGTTTCGGATCCAGCTTCTCTGCGGCATCCAAGTCAGCCTGCGCCCCGTCCATGTCGCCGAGTTGAAAACGCGACGCCCCGCGAGACGCCAGAGCAGGTGCGAAGTTGGGATCACACTCCAGCGCCTTGGTGCACGCTGCCTCTGCAGCCTTGTGGTCATTGATCTGACCAAGGACATGCGCCCGGCGATAGTACCCCTCAGCCCGTGTTGGGTCCCCAGCCACCAAGGCATTCACATCAGAGAGCGCCTTGTCCGTCTGGCCCAATATCATGTAAACTTGTGACCGGATTTGCCTGACCTCCCAGTTGCCCGGCATCAACTCCAGTACCGCACTGAAATCCGCCTCAGCCTTGGCAAACTCACGACTGTTAAAGTAGATGAGGGCCCGCGTCGTATGCGCCTGCGCCAGAATGCCTTTATCAGCAGTTCCCAGCGCAAACGCCTGCCCCAGGTCCACCATCGCCTTCTCCACATTGTTCAAGTTTGAATAACTGATCCCCCGCAGTGCATACGCCTCCGCGATGTTGGGATTCGCCTTGAGGATGCTCGTGAAAGTGGCCACGGCGGTTTCATGCTGCCCCGTCCTGCCATACAGCGTCCCCAGCATATACCAAGCCTGGATGTCATTCGCCTGCAGGCTCACCACCAACTCCAGATCCCTGATCGCGAGCTTGTATTGCTGCAAGTCTGCATACAGCGAGGCGCGATTGTAAACCGCCCCCATGTCCGTGGGATTGAGCTTGGTCACCTGCGTGTAGTCAGCCACCGCCCCGTCGTAGTCTCGCATCGCGTGACGAATCTTCCCACGTAGTCCGTAGCCATCCGCATCCTGTGGGTTGATCTTCAGCACTCGTCCCACGTCCTCCATCGCCCCGGACAATTCTCCCTGCCGAAAGCGAACTGTACCCCTGGCAAGATACCCATCGAGCGACCGGGGCTTCAACTTGATCACCGCCTCGGCGTCCACCATCGCGAGGCTCAGCTTGCCCAGATGATGGTAGGCGTTCGCGCGCTCCATCCGCGGCACCGAGATTCCCGGCTCAAAGCCGATGCACTTGGTGTAGTAGCGGACCGCCGCCTCATAGTCCCCACGCTTCGCCGCCACTCTCGCTTGGGCCAGTGCCTCTTGATACCCCACCGATTGCGACCAAAGGCTGGAGATGCTGCAAAGAAAGGCCACCACGACAAGGAGCACACCCGGTAGCTGCCGACCATTCCGCCCACTGCGACCATCTCGCCATCCGGCAGAATTTCTTGCACTGATTTGCAGTCTCATCCTCCACCCTCAACGTCAGTTTTTTTCATGTCAACACCCAACCATGACCGCGGATTTCCTGACATAAAAAATCCTCGTCTTGCCAATGCCACCGCTTCGTGGCAAAACGCTCACAGTCAATCTTTCCACCCCAGCCAACAGCCCTCAGGCCAGCGGCCCCCCATCCATCCATGCTCCCCGTCGTCCAGCAACTCCTCGTCCTGCAAGACCGCGACCAGCGCATTCGCAACCTGAGCAAGGATCTCAAGGACATCCCGACCCTGCAGAAGCGCGCCCAACTCCGCCTGGCCGACGATGAAGCCGCAGTGGCCGAAGCCCTGGGCAAGGTCCGCGAAGTCGAACTCAAGATCAAAAACCTCGAACTGGACATCCAGACCCGGAAGAACACGATCCTCCGGCTCAAGGATCAGCAGTTCGCCACGCGGAAAAACGAGGAGTTCCGCGCGATGGGGAACGAGATCGAGCGCTACGGCAAAGACGTCTTCAATCTGGAGGACCAGGAACTGGAGCTCATGGAGCAACTGGAGACCGTGAAACCAGGCCTCGCCTCCGCCCAACAGAAGCTCAGTGCCACCAAGACCAGCGTGCAGGAAGAGATCAATGAACTGGGCGAGCGCGCCAAGGCCATTGAGGCACGACTGGGCGAACTTCGTGCCGAGCGGCTCGATCTCGCTGGCCCCATTGATGGCCTCGCCCTGGCCACTTACGACCGCCTTATCAAAAGCAAGGGGGATGCCGCCGTCGTCCTTGTGGAGGCAGGCGCCTGCAAAGGCTGCCACGTCAAGGTGATCTCCGGCACTCTCAGCGCCCTGCGCGCAGACACCGACATCACCTACTGTGAGCAGTGCGGGCGCATTTTGTACCTTGAAGGCTGAATTGACGCCCTGACCTCGTCGGTGCCGTGAAGAGTCTCGCCGCCCAGCCCAATCTCCGGCGGAACTTCTGGATGCATTGTCTGGAAGGCGGGCTCTACATGTCAGGCTCTGCCTTTCTGGGGCCCGAGACGGTTTTGCCCGCCATGGTGAAGTCCCTGGGCGGGAGCAATGCGCTCATCGCGCTGATGCCCGTGCTCCTCCCCGCCGCTTACGCGCTGCCCGGCCTGTTCGTGGCACCGCTGGTGGAGCGCTTGGGGCGGCTCAAGCCGTTTGTCGTCTTCTTCGGCGTCCTTCAGCGGCTCCCCTACCTCATCACCGGGCTTGTCATGCTGCTGGCCCCACAGGCTTCGGGCGCGATCCTTACCCTCGTGGTCCTCACCCCCATCGTCTCCGGTGTTGTGGGTGGCGTGGGGGTCAATGCCTGGATGGAGTGGGTGACCCGCCTCATCCCCCAGCACCTCCGCGCCTCAGGGTGGGCCATCCGTTACATGATCCAGGGCGTCATCGGCCTCGCCGCCGGCCCGGTCATCCACTGGGTGTTCACCCACCAGCCCGGGGCTCACGGCTACTCCACGCTGCACCTCATCTGCTTCGGGTTCCTCACCCTCTCACTTCTGGCCCAGCTGCGGATTCGCGATGAGGTTCCAGCAGCCTCGCCATCGTTCCCGGGCAGATCCCCTCTGCCCTTCCGTTACGGCCCCTACCTCAGGGCGCTGCCCGGCATGCTTCAGTCACAACCCCAGCTCATCCGGTTGGTGCTCGCCCGGTTCACCGGCATGGGCTACCTCATGCTGGCGGGCTTCATGAGCATCCATGCCCTGGAGGTGACCCACCAGCCCCAGGCCGCCATCGGTCACCTCGTCCTGGCCACCATGATCGGCTCCCTCTTCGGGAACCTCTTCGCCGGGTGGTGGGGGAACCGCCACGGGGGCAAGGTCGCCATGCTCCTCTCCCGTTGTTTGTGTCTCGGCCTCTGCCTCACCCTCCCCTTCGTCAGCAGCTTTCCCGCCTTCCTCGCCGTGTTCTTCGTCTGGGGGTTCGGTCTGTTTGTGGACAAGGTGGGCGACCTCACTTTCAGCGCAGAACTGTGCCCCTTTGAGCGGCGGCCCACCTATCAGGCCATGCTCGCCTTCTTCCAGATGATCAGCCTGCTGGGCTCCGTCACCCTGGGCGGCTGGGTCTACTCCCAGAGCGGCAGCTTTCACGCCCTCACCCTCATGTGCGGCCTCTTCGCCACCGTCTCCATCCTCATTCTGCATTCCATCCCCGAGGTACGGAAAAAACACCTGCCTCCCGTGATGGGTGAAAACCCGCCAATGGGCTGATCGCCAGGGGTGCCACCCCAGTGCAAATTCAGAATTCCCCGGTTCCAATCACCCCGAGCCGTGCTAACAGGAACCCCAATGTCCATTCCCACTCCCGAACCTGTCGGCAACCACATTTCCACCTGGGGCGAAGGCTCCCTTTGGGATCGCGATACCCTCCTCTATGTGGATATCGAGGCTCACAAGATCCTCCGCTTCAATCCCAAGACCGGTGAAGAAAAGATCTGGGACGCAGGCGAACGCGTCGGCACCGTGGTGCCCCGGGCCAAAGGAGGCCTCGTGTACGGCGGCGACAAAGGGATCTCCTTCCTGGATGAGGCCACCGGAGAGATCACACTCATCGTTGATCCTGAACCCCACCTGCCCCACAACCGCTTCAACGACGGCAAGTGCGACCCCGCAGGCCGCTTCTGGGCAGGCACCATGCCCACCGATGTGAAGGCCCCCAAGGCCTCCCTGTATTGCCTCTTTCCGGATCTCACCATCGAGAACAAATTCAGCCCCGTGACGGTCTCCAACGGCATCGTCTGGACGCGCGATCAGAGTACGATGTATTACATCGACACCCCACGTCGCAACGTGCTGGCCTTCGACTACGAAGTATCCACGGGCGTGATCTCGAACGAACGCATTGCCATCGATACCGCGCAATGGAACGCCTCCCCGGATGGCATGACGATCGACAGCGAAGACCGCCTCTGGGTGGCCTTCTGCCATGGCTCCGCCGTGCGTTGCTTTGATCCCAAGACCGCCAAAGTGGAGGCCGAGATCGCCCTGCCCTGCATCGAGGTGACCTCCTGCGCCTTTGGCGGAGAGGATCTGGGTGACCTCTACATCACCACCGGAAAGGCCAAGTTCGAGGAACCTCTCGCCGGCCGTCTCTTTGTCACTCGTCCGGGTGCCAAGGGCGTCCCGGCCGTGCCCTTCGCGGGTTAAGAGGCATTCCATCCCGGTTCCTGGTTCGGTCGTCCACCCATGGACCCAGCAAACCTGGAACCGGGAGCTTGCCATGCCCGCCCCTCCCGCCTCATGATTGCTCCATGAAATTGAGTGCGACAACCGTGGCAGAGGCCGCTGCCCGCATGGGCGTGACCACGGAGGAATTGCAAGGAGTGCTGGCTCTGGGTGAAGAACGCACCTACAAGGCCGGCGATCATCTCTTTTACGAGTCCACCCCCCGGCGTTGGTTCGGCCTGGTGCTGGAGGGAGAGGTCGAGTTGAGTCACGGGTTGAGCGGCATGTCCGTGCACATTGCCACGGCAGCAGAGGGCAGCCTCCTCAGTGAAGGGGTGCTCTTTGACGACCTCCCTCACGCCACCACCGCCATGACCCGCTCAGGGAGCGTGATATGGGAACTGTCCATCGACCGTGTGCAGCAACTCCGCGCGACTTCGCCGGGGCTGTTCTACCGCATCTGCGGGAACGTGGCCAGCCACGTCGGCCGCCGCCTTCGCGAGTCCAACCGCAGACTCTCCCTGCTCATGTCGCAGGCACCCACCTTGAGCGGATTTCGTCGTGAGCACGACCTCCTGGGTGAGCGCGACATCCCCGCCTCCGCCTACTATGGCATCCAGACCCTCCGGGCGGTGGAAAACTTCCCGCTCTCCGGCATCAAGCTGCATCACTTCCGCCACTTCATTGTGGCGCTGGCCTTTGTGAAAAAGGCCGCCGCCCTCGCCAACATGCAGCTGCACGTGCTCAAGGAAGACCGGGCCCGGGCCATCGCCGCAGCGTGCGATGAAATCATCGAGGGCAAGCTGCACCACCAGTTCGTGGTGGACATGTTTCAGGGCGGTGCCGGCACCTCCACGAACATGAATGCCAACGAGGTGATCGCCAATCGTGCCCTGGAACTCATGGGCCATGAGCGTGGGCAGTACCAGTTCTGCCACCCCAACGATCACGTGAACTGCTCCCAGTCCACCAACGATGTGTACCCCACCGCCGTGAAGCTGGGTGTGTACCTCACGGTGCGGGACACCCTTTCCGCCCTGCGGGATCTGCGCGAAGCCCTGCTGGCCAAGTCCACCCAGTTCAGTCATGTACTGAAAATGGGCCGCACGGAGAACCAGGATGCCGTCCCCATGACGCTCGGTCAGGAGTTCGGAGCTTATGCGGTCATGATCGGTGACGGCCTGCGTCATCTGGAGCGTGCCGCTTCAGATCTCCTGTATGTGAACATGGGCGCCACCGCCATCGGCACCGGCATCAACAGCCCTCCCAGCTATGCAGACATCTGCACGCGCCGTCTGGCAGATGTCAGCGGTCTGCCGGTGCAACTCGCGGAAAACCTTGTCGAGGCCACTCAAGACTCAGGAGAGTTCTCCATGCTCAGCGGCGTCATGAAGACCGCCGCCGTCCAGCTTTCCAAGATCTGCAACGACCTCCGCTGGCTCTCCTCCGGCCCCCGTTGTGGCTTGTATGAGATCCGCCTGCCCGCCATGCAGCCCGGCTCCTCCATCATGCCCGGCAAGGTCAATCCCGTCATCCTCGAGGCCGTGAACCAGATCTGCTACCAGATCATCGGCTTTGACATGACCATCTCCATGGCGGCTGAGGCCAGCGAGCTTGAGCTCAACATGGCCGAGCCCGTCATCGCCTTCGACCTGCTCTTTGGCCTCACCCTGCTGCGCAACGGCGCCATCATTCTTGCCAGCCGCTGCATCTCCGGGATCGAAGCCAACGAAGACCGCTGCATGCAGTACGTGCAGCAATCCATCGGCCTCGCCACCGCATTGAATCCCGTGCTGGGGTATGAGCGCTCCGTCGCCATCGCCCGCGAAGCCCTCGCCACCGGGTCCAGCGTGTACGATCTGGTGCTGCAGAAAAACTGGCTCACCCGCGAGCAGTTGGAAGACCTGCTCAAGCCAGAGAACATGACCCATCCCCGTCAGCTTCCCGAAGCCCCGCCCGCCGCGGATATTTGAGATGGGTGGGGAGGGGCACACCTTCACAGACTTGCCACCCTGAAGCTTGTCCCTGGAATGAAGGAGGCGGGGGGTTCAACCCCACTCAGTCGCGCGTCCACCAGATGTGAACAACATGGGGCGCGTCCACGCATGCGACAGCATTCAAGTCTGGCGTCTTGTGTCTTCAAGTCTGGCGTCTCCCGCGCAGCGGGTCGGGGTTCCCAGTCCCGCTCACGCCTCAATCGTCCCTTGATCCCCTCCCCGCCCCGCTGACCCAGCAGACCGCGGGGCCGGAGACCCCGCCTCCTTTACTCTGCGGCCAAGTCACCCCGTCACTTGTTCGTGAGTACAGGAGGCGGGGGTTCCCAGCCCCGCTCAGTCGCACGTCCACTGGATGTGAACAACATGGGGCGAGTCCGCATGCCACAGCATTCAAGTCTGGCGTCTCCCCCGCAGCGGGCTTGACGACAACGGGGACGCACTCCCACCAAAAAACGTCCGATTCACCCGAATTCCCAACCGCGGAATCAAATTTCCAACCGATTTCCCCCTCCGCCTCCGGCAACGCGCCATGCCAGTTGGAAAAAACCGGTGACACCCCGTCACAAATCCTTGAACCTTTACCTGCACCCCCTGTCTCACCAGACGGGACTCCCACAACCTCAACTACCTCACGATCATGGGCCTGATGGATTATTTCAAAGGACAGTTTCTCGAAATCATCGAGTGGACTGATGACTCTCGCGACACGCTTTCCTACCGCTTCGTGGACGAAGACAAGGAGATCAAGAACGGCGCCCAGCTCATCGTGCGGGAATCGCAAGTGGCCCAGTTCGTGTATCTCGGCCAGTTCGGCGACACCTTCGGTCCCGGCAAGCACACCCTGGTCACGGACAACATCCCGATCCTCAGCACCCTCAAGGGTTGGAAGTACGGCTTCAATTCCCCGTTCAAGGCGGACGTGTACTACGTCACCACCCGCCTCTTCACGGGCAACAAGTGGGGCACCAGCAACCCCATCATGATGCGCGACCAGGACTTCGGCATCGTGCGGGCCCGCGCCTTTGGCACCTTTGACTTCCGCATCGTCGATCCCAAGCTTTTCCTCAAGGAAGTAGCCGGTTCCGACCATCACTTCCGCCTGGACGAGTTCGCCGACACCATGCGCTCCCGCATTGTCAGCGTGTTCAGCGACGCCATCGCCTCCGCCAAGATCCCGGTGCTGGACCTCGCCACCCGCTACACGGATCTGGGGGATGCCCTGCTGCCGCTCATCAACCCCACCCTGCAGGCCAAGTACGGCATCGAGTTCCCCAGCTTCATCCTGGAGAACGTGAGCGTGCCGCCGGAAGTGGAAGCCGCCATCGACAAGCGCAGCAGCATGAGCGCGATCGGCAACCTCAACGACTACGTGAAGTTCCAGATGGCCGAAGGCATGGCCAAGGGCGGCGGCGCTGGCGCCCCGGCCGAGATGGCCATGGGCTTTGCCATGGCGCAGGAGATGATGAAGAACACCAACCTCTCTCAAGGAGGAGGAGGCGCTCCGCCCCCACTTCCGGGTGGTGCTCCCGCAGCCGCAGCGGCTCCAGCGCTGAATGTGGACGTGCTCACGCCAGCTCAGGTCGCCCAGGTTCTAGGTGTTACAGAGGCAGACGTCATCTCCAGCATCGACTCCGGTGACCTCAAGGGCAAAAAGATTGGCAGCGCCTACCGTATCACCCGCGCCGCGCTGGACGACTTCCTGAAACACTAGGCTTCCTAAGGACAGTGCGCCTGGCTCTGCCCCGCTCTTTGGACCGCCACCTGTGCCTGAACGCACAGACTGGCGGTCCTTTTGCTGCCCGCGAGCCACGCCACGCCCCTGACTCCCATGTCTTCTGATCTTACCGCCATCAACAAGTTCTCCTGTCCGGCCTGCGGTGCTGAGGCAGTGTGGAACCCTGGCAAAAAGGCGCTCATCTGCCCGTACTGTGGCACCGAATCCCCGGCCGAAATCAAGGCCGATGGCAGCCTCGTCGCTGAGAGCGATCTCATCGAGGGACTGCGCAATCTCTCAGACGATGATCGCGGCTGGGCCGCCGAGCGCAAAACCGTCCGCTGCCAGAGCTGCAATGCCATCTCCGTCTTCGATGAAAAGCGCGTCGCCCAGCGTTGCGATTTCTGCGGATCCCCGTCGCTCATGGCGGTGGATGATATCAAGGCACCCATCCGCCCCTCTGGACTGCTCCCCTTCAATCTCGCCGAGTCAGCCGTGCGGGAGCAGATCCGCCAGTGGTATGGCAGCCACTGGTTTGCCCCGAACAATCTGAAGGGCAAGGCCCTCACGGATACGGTTCATGGAGTTTACCTCCCTTATTGGACCTTTGACGCCCAGGTGGCCGCCCAGTGGGAGGCGGAGGCCGGCTACTACTACTATGTGCGCAACTCCAAGGGCGAATCCGAACGCCGTGTCCGCTGGGAGCATGCCAGTGGCGCACTGGAGCACTTCTTTGATGATACCCTCGTACCCGCATCGCGCGGCGTGCATGAGAAACTCCTGGGTCAGCTCGAACCCTTCCCCACCACCACCGACATCAAGCCCTATGATCCAGGCTATCTCTCAGGCTGGGTGGTGGAACAGTACCAGATTGACCTCATCGGTGCCGCCCAGGCTTCGCGGTCCCGCATGGACTCCGCCGTCCGCGGCATCTGTGCCTCCCAGGTTCCCGGGGACACCCAGCGCAACCTCCAGGTTCAAGCCGATTACTCAGCCCAGACCTTCAAGCACATCCTGCTGCCCGTCTGGCTGCTGGTTTACACCTATGGGGCCAAGAGTTACCAGGTCACCGTAAACGGCTCCACTGGCAAGATTGCCGGGGAATACCCCATCAGCTGGATCAAGGTCGCTCTCGTCACCCTGCTGGGCCTGATCATCGTGGCCATCATGATCTACTTTAACGGTAAATAACCCGGCATAGCCGGTACAGACAGGGGCGGTCAGCGCGTTGTTGCGCAGGCTGCCCCTGCTTGTTTTAGCCCAGGGAAAGCCAAGCGCATTTCGGATTTCGCTACCTGAATAGGCATCCATGTCTCGATCCTGCATCTCGCGGCAAGGATGACGCCAAGGAGAGGGAGCATCCCCGCAACGCTTTCAGCGTTGAACAGAACCTCGGCTCGCTTAGGGCTCCTTCAACATTGGGCTGTGCTACAAATCCCCTTCGAGGACTGATCTCGACCTGAGCAGAGTCGATTCCAGGGTGCCCACCCCAGAACACCCGCGTTTGGTTGACTCACCTCAGGCGGACAGAAGGCCCGCTCCCATCGAGCTTGGCCACACTGTTTGTTCGATCCTCATCAAACGAGCATTTACGACGTATCGAGAAATTATGGCAGCTAAACACAGCCACTTTTCTTAGAAATATTTATTCTCGGATCGAAAGTTTTCTTCTTCTAGAACCGGAGCTTTTTGGTATTTCTGGATTCATTCATTTCGAGAAAATTCCGTCCAGTTATCACATCGTCGTTACCCGCGCTTCACATTGCGGCTACAAACGCGTGCCCAAACCGTCTCTGCGCAGCCGGCCGGGCGATGCGGCGGTGGCCCGTGTCTTTTCTCCCAGGGGTGCCTCTATCATCCCTACTTCTCTTTTCTGACCTCAAAAACTTCGCCTTCGCGACTGCCATGAACTCCTCCCGACGCCCTGCTTTCCGAATCCTTCAGGCCCCATTGATTGCGGCCATCGCAGCAGCCTGGGGAGGGTTGTTCGCGCCCGGGATCACCGCTGCGGACGGGACCTGGGTGGCCACCAGTGGCGGGACCTACTACTGGCTGGACACCAATGCGGGCAATGCCAACACCCCCTTCGTGCCACCGTGGGGCGTCATCGGTGCAGGCACCTCAGAAGATCCGTTCATCCTGGGCCCCATCCCCAATCAAGTGGGGGACGTCGCCAATCTCAATAACAACATTGCCGGAAGCCAAACCATCATCCTCAGTGTGCCCATCACCTTGGGCACTCTGAACATCGGAGACGCCGATTCCAGCCACGCCTACACCATCGCTCCTGGCACAGCAGGCAAGTTCCTATTGGACGTCACCAGTGGCAACGCTGCCATCAACAAGACCGGCACCGCCACGGATGTGATTTCGGCCGCCGTCGAGCTGCAAGATCCCACCATCGTAAATGTGGCCACGGGAGGGCAGCTCAATCTGACCGGAACCGTTTCGGGGGCCACCACGTTGAGCAAAGAAGGCAAAGGCACGCTGCTCTTGGGTGGAGCCAACACCTACAACGGAGGCACCACCCTGGTTGACGGCACGGTCACGGTCGCCTCCAGCACCGTCGGCGGCCTTGCCGGGTCATCCATCAGCTCCGGTCCCCTGGGCACCGGTACCGTCACCATCGCTTCTGGAGGCACGGCGACATTGAGATCTGACTCGGGCTCCCTCCGCACCCTGGCCAATGCACTGATCGCCAACGCCGACTTCAACCTTGGAGCACTGGGCTCAGGCTCTCTCATGCTGGGTGGTACCGTCAATCTTGGTGCCGGATCGCCCCGCACCATCACGGTCACAGGCAATCAGTTCATCACCGGAGCCGTATCCGGTGGCAGCCTGAGCGTGGCAGGGACCGGCACGCTCCACCTGCGGGGCGCAAACACGCAATCCACACTCACGCTCGGGACTGGGAGCACGGTGGTCGTTGGCACCACCACCGCCTTGGGAGCCGGTCAGGTCACCGTCAATGGGGCCACGATCGCCTCCGACACGGCCCGCACCCTGACCAACGCATGGTTGCTCAATGGAGATCTGACCCTCGGAGGCAACCCTCTCAACGCGGGAAGCTACGACGGCCTGCTGACCCTGAGTGGCACCATCAACCTCAATGGCACCCGTACCATCACCACCAACACCTCTGGTGTTCCCACGACCATCACCACGGTGGCAGACACATTGAGCGGCGTCATCTCCGGTGGGGCATTGATCAAGGCGGGAAATGGTCGTCTGGTACTTTCCGCTACCAACACCACCATTACCGGCATCACCATCAACCAGGGCGTGCTGGCGTTTGGGGCACCTGCCAACCTTGGCAACAACCCTGGCACCGTGGCGGCTGGCGCAGGATTCATCACCCTCAACGGTGGCACGCTCGCCTACACGGGGACCAACCAGCAGAATGCACAGACTAACATGGGAGTCGCCATCACTGCGGCCTCCACTATCCAGGTCAACGATGCTGGCGGCACTTTTGTGCTCTTCAACAACACCGCGGCAACCATCACCGGCACAGGCAACCTCAACAAGACCGGACTGGGTGCACTCCACATCGTTGGCAGCGCCAACAGTTCCTGGTCAGGCACGCTGAACATTGTGGGCGGTTCCGTCATCGCCGGCTCTTCAGGTGCCGCCAGTACAGGCAGTCTCCTGGCCGCCGTGACCGCCATCAACGTCCAGTCGGGCGGCACTTTTCGCATCCTCAACGGTACCGCCGCAGGGGGCATCAGCACCGATCGCGTCAACAATGCCGCGGGCATCACCCTGAACGGCGGCACACTGTTCTTCGACACCACCCCGACTGCCGGCTTCGACTATGAGGAAACGCTTGGTGCCATCACGCTCAACCGGGGCAACAACACCATCACCTCAGACGGAGCCAGCGCCACCGTCGGGGACACCTCCATCCTCACGATCACGAACCTGGTGCGCACGGCTGGCACGAATCGCGGTGTGGTGAACTTCAACTCCGCCGACGCAGGACTCCTCGGAACCAGCGATCGCAATCGCATCATTCTCACCAATCTCAATGGCTCCGCCCCTGCGGCTGGCTTCATCGGAGGCTGGGCCACGGTGGGCACGGCGGCTTCCGGTACGGCCGCCGAGTGGGCGAAGTACGACGCCACCAACGGTGTGACCGCCTTCGCCGCCACCGACTACAATGCAGGCGGAGCCTTTCTCGAAAGCAGCATGACGGTCGCCACCTACCATGCCAAAATCGCCGCTGCCACCGCCGCCACCACCACCTTCGGAGGAGCACGAACCGCCGGTTCCCTGAATATCTCGTCCACTGCGGCCGCTGGGAACCAGACCATTGCCCAGGCCGGGTTCAGCTACACGATCGACAGCGGCGGCATTCTGGTCAGCGGCACAGCCACCACCACGGCTCACAGCATCTCAGGCGGCAGTCTGCTGGTCGGCAGTGGCAATGAGCTCCTCATTCACCTCATCGGCTCGAACGCTCTCGGCATTGGCTCCTCGATCAATGGCAGCATTGCCGTCATCAAGAGCGGCGCCGGTGTCCTCACGCTCACCGGCTCCAACGGATTCACCGGTGGCCTGTTTCTTCATCAGGGTACCATCCGCCTTGTAAACTCCGTTTCCGGCAGCAGCAGTGCCCTGCCTACGGCCAACGCCATCACCGTGGTGAACGGCATCCTCGCCGGGAACAGCAGCAACCCGCTGGTCCTGGGCAACAGCATCACCATTCACGACAGCCTCACTCTCGGTGATGCGACGGGCACGGGGCGGAACATCCTTACCGGTGCCGTCAACCTGGCCGCCCCTACGGAAGGCATTGCCTCCATCATCGCTCACACCAACACCACCACCACGATCACCGGCAACATCTCGGGCGGCAGCCTCCGCATCGCCCAGGTCGGTGCCACCGGCAGCGTGGAGCTTGCAGGAAACAACACTTTCGCCTCCACTGACCGCATTCAGGTGGACTCCGGACTGCTGGGAGTGGGATCCTCGACCGCACTTGGCTCCGCCAAGATCGTCCTGAACGGAGGCGGCATCTTCAACGCTCTTGGCTACCGCGGCAAGGTCCTCAATGACGTCCTCATCACCGCCAGTTCCACCATCGGCAGTGCCGCCTATCTGGAAAAGACAGACCTCGCCGGCACGGTGGACCTCTCCGGCACCTCCCGCCAGCTCACCGTCAACGGCATCCATCAGGAAATAAGCGGCCGCATCACCAACGGTGGCTTTGTGAAGGAAGGCAACGGAGTCCTGATCATCTCCGGGTCCTTGAACGATTATCTCGGCGGCACCACCCTCAATGACGGGGTCACCTGGCTCCGGGGCAATGCCACCCTTGGCGCCAACGTTGCGGGAAACAACATCGACCTGTCCGTGACGGCCAATCGCGATGCGGTGCTGCGGCTCGACGGACCGCAGAACATTGGCAGCAATCAGATCCTCTCCCTGGCCAGCCAGACCGCTACCGGCATGCCTACCCTGGTCCTGGGCACGGGGTTCTCAGGCACCACCGCCGCCGTCCCCCTGATTGACTTCAACACCACCGGCACGGGTATTCTCAATGTCCGCCTCAGCAACAATACCAACGACAAGGCGATGCTGGTGCTGGACGGCTGGGCGCTAAAGCATGACCTCATCGCCGAGACCAACGCTGCGGCCCCCAATGCCCAGATTTGGATCGGCACAACAGGGGCCAACGGCTCCATCGCCACCGCCATCTCCGCCGGGCAAGGGAGCCTCTACCGCTTTGGCGGAGGCAGTGAGTCCAGCGTCGCCAGCAACAACGCTGCCGGGGTGCTCACTCTGGAGGCGAACGTCCTCGGCACCGCCACGGGCATGATCATTGGCGCCCCCAACGCCACCGGTCTGTCCAACATCTCAGCCACCAGCCACGCCGTCTTTCTCAAGGGTGACCAGAGCAACTTCGCGGGATCCGTCACGTTTGGCAACGGGGGCACCGCCGTCGTCGCCAGCGGGCTGGCGATGGGCACCGGATCTGTGGTGAACCTGGACATGGGCGCTGTCGCCAACGGTCTGGTTGCCTTCCGCAACAGCGGCTACAGCGGCTACACCAACGTCAACAACAGCTACAGTGGCAAGAACCTCAATGTCATCAGCGACTCCCGCATCCGGGTGGACGCCGATGGCGGCGGCCGCTCCTATGCCGTCCAGTTTGGCACCCTTGGCATCGGTGTCGTAGGAGGCGCCACCCGCACCTTTGAAGTGCAGGACGCCTCAGCCAACGGCGAAATCCAGTTCAACACCGTCACCGCAAACTACAGCGGCTCAGGGACGGCCACCCTGGCCATCAACATCGGAGGCGGTTTCACTCGCTTCGAGAACGGCATCGCCCAGTCAGGGGCTGGCACAATTAATCTCACCAAGAGCAACAGCACCGGCACTTTGATTATCGACGGCACCTCGGCCCTCACTGGCATCACCACCATCCAGAGAGGCACCGTCATTCTCACCGGGACACAAGGCCTCTCCTCGGGAGGCCTGGTGCTGGGCAACGGAAGCGCCACCGCCACGGAAGTCGCCGCCCTTCACCTTCGCAACGACGCCCTGAACTCATCTTACAATTTCGGGGCCATCTCCTTCACCAGCGGCACCGCCGGCCAGCAGACTCTCCTGACCGGGGCCATCACGAACACTGGCCTTACCGGAGGCACCCAGACCCTTGACGGCGCCGTCACCGTCAGCGGCCCCCGCACTCTCGGCGTCCAGGCACTGCAGGGCCGCACGCTCAAGTCAACCGGCGCCTACTCCATCACCGGTGCCGCCGCGGAAACGTTCACCATCAACGTGGACCAGGGCAAATTCGAAATCAGCGGCAGCATCGACAGCACCACGGTGACCACCGCCATTACAAAAGGGGGGCGAGGCATCCTCACCTTGAGCGGAAGCAACAGCTTCAGTTCTGCCACCACATCCGTCTCCATCAGCAGCGGCACGCTGGTCCTCGCCCACGATCTCGCCCTCGGTGCCGCAGCCAAGACCGTCTCCTCCACCGGCGGCAGCTCGCACAACGTGTACGCCTCCGGCACTCGTACGATCGCCAACAACATCGTGTCCAACTCCACGGTCACCCGCATCTTCGGCGGCATGGACAGCGGCTCCAAAACCTTCTCCGGCACCTTCAGCAACTCCGGAGCGGGCGGCTCTATCGGATTTCATGCGGCAACTGGCGGGGATACGACTTTTTCGGGCATTATTTCCTCCAGCTCCACCACCGCCGTGAGCTACTTCAAGTACGGCCAGGGCCGGGTCATCCTCTCTGGAGCCAACACCTTTGGCAACGCCTCCTCCGGCACGGACCTCACGGTGGCCCGTGGCACGCTCGAAGGCATTGCCCAGGCGGCGGCCTCCCCCTTTGGCGCGGCGACCAATGACCTCATCATTGCCGGCGGCACCCTTCAGCTCACCGGCATCGGTGTCACCACCAACACCTCGCTGGCCACGCTCACGGTTGGCGGCACGAACCTTGGTGGCTACCTTCACCTCCGCGATCTCGCCTCCGGGGACAGCATCAACACCCAGCTGACCATCACGGCGGGCTCCGGGCAGCTCACCCGCACTGGACGCGGGGCTCTGGTCATCATTCCTCAGTTCGGCAATCTCGGCACCGAGGAACGCCTCACCTTCTCCACCGCCCCGGCCACGATCAACGGCATCCTTTCCCCCTGGCTGCTCACCCAGACCAGCGCCGCTGTCACGGATGGCAACTTTGTCAACATGAGCGGCACCAATGTCATCGCCAAGACCTACACACCCGGCACCACTCAGGGGGATCTCAATCTGATCGCCACGACGGCTGTTTCTGTCTTCGACAACGACGTCGCCACCACCCTCACTGCGAACAAGAGCGTCTTCGCCCTGCGCACGAACAACAGCATCAATCTTGGGAACTTTGACCTGAGCCTCGGCGATGTTGGCAACACGAACCCCGCTACCAACAACCCGGTGGCCGGCTTGATCCTCAACAATGGTGCGGGCATCTCCAACGGACGGATCCTCACCAATGCCTCTGAGACCGTGCTGTACGTGGGCGGCGGCAGCACCTCCACCATCAGTGCCTCCATCCGGGGTTCATCCCTCACATCCTCCATCTCCACTCTTTCCACCAATGTCCTCTCCAAGACCGGCGAGGGCACGCTGATCCTCAGCAGCACGGGCAACACCTACACCGGAGCCACCAACGTGATCGGGGGCACCCTCCGCGCCGGGGCCACCAATGCCCTGGGTCGCCGCACCACCAACGGCCTCACCATCGCCTCCGGCCTGACCATTGCCGCCGGTGCGACCTTCGACATGGGCACCCTCGGCTTCGACCAGCGCATCGGCAGCCTAGCAGGCCAGGGCACCCTCCAGCTGGGGAACAGACAGTTGATCGTGGGCGATGACAGCACCAGCACCGTCTTCGCCGGCCAGATCACCGGCACCGGCACCATCATCAAAACGGGAACAGGCGCCCTCGACTTCCAAAACGTGGACGCAGCCAACCCCAACAGCTTTGGCAACCTCTATGTGGACCAGGGCATCGCCCGCTTTGTTATTTCCGAAGGAGCCCCCCTCCCCTATGTCGTCAATGACCAGTTCCTCGCCACCACCACCAGCTCCATCCCCTCCGGTACGCTGGTCACGTTGCGCGGGGGTGAACTCCGCTTCTTCATCGCCGAAGACTTTGGCACGGGCATTTTCAACTCCCTCAACACTGGTGTGAATGTCAACGTCCTCTATGGCGGCACGATCAACTCCGCCAGCGGCTACGCCGTGGGAGCCTTCACCGAGAACAAGTTCATCAACATCAACAACCTCACGGTCAACGAGACCACGGTCACCTTCTCCAATGCCAACACGGTCGGCGTCAATGTGGCAGGCACCACCACCATGACCAACAACGCGAGGCTGGCCATTTCCAACGACACCACCTTCAGCGGACAGATCACTGGATCAGGCAACAAAGGCTACACCCTCAACAAGACCGAGGCCGGGAACCTGGCCATTGCCAACTCAACCAACGACTACGCGGGCGGCACCGTCGTCACCGGCGGCCGCCTTCTCTTTGGCTCCCGCAACCTAGCATACGACTACGTCCACAACGTCAACACCTTCACCTACAACAGCACGGCCAAAGCGGGCACTGGTGACATCTGGATCAACCCCAACTCCCAGATCCGCCTTAGCGAGACCAACCTCCATGCCAACCAGTTGCTCTACATCCGCAGCGCCGGTGCTCCAGGAGTGGCCAACGCCAACCAGAGCCGTCTGGAGATGATCAACGACGCGAGCCTGGCCAACTACCACCTGCGCAGCACCACGAGCGGCGCCCTCACCCTCATGACGGGAAGCCAGAGCAGCCAGAACGGCGTCCATCCCGGGCGCTACACCCAGGTCATCGATCTGGCGATGGTGGGCAACGGCATGTGGGGTCTCGCCGCCGAAGACTTCGACGTGACCTACGACGCGGCCACCCTGGGTGCCGGGGCGGGCAATACCTACCGCTTCTTTGGCGGGGCTCAGCAGCTCAACTTCAGCCGCGCCAATGTCCTCACCGGCACCGCCCGCGTCGAGGTCGGCATGTCCATGGGCACCCTTGGCGCCGCTCCCGGCAGCTCCGCAGCCATTGTCATGATCAACGCGGACCAGAACTACACCGGTGAGACCGTTGTTCACTCGAACCGCACCACCGGTGGCATCGCCAACGTGCTCCGGGTGCTGGCCGATCTTTCCCCCTCCACCAGCATCGAAAACTACGCGCGCGTCGAGCTCAATGGCTCCGGCCGTCTCACCGATGACAGCGGTCAGCAGGTCATCGACTACATCGCCCGCGGTGGCTCCAGCCTGCGACTCGACTATGACGCCGGCTTTGCCCCCTTCGTCAGCTCCCAGTCAAACTACCTCTCTGACACCAGCGTCGGCACCGGCATCAATGCAGGCCCTCTCACCAACAAGTGGCAGGATGACCTCGCCATGACCCTCGTGGGTTCCCAACTCAACATCGTCAACGCCAACTCCCGGGACACCACAGAAATCATCGGGGGCCTCAACGTCTTTGGAGGCGGTGAAATCTACCTGGAGAGTCGCACGGCCGGGGCCACCAACCTTCTCATCAACGGCGCCATCAGCATGAATGCAGGCTCGGTGCTCACCTTCCGCGCCCTCACCAACACCGTGCTCAATCCCGCTGGCGCCTCGAACCGCAAGGTGCTGATGGGGAACCCGGCCGACATCCCGGCCTTCATCACGGTGAACGCCGTGACCCAGGCCATGATTTCACCCCGGTTTGTCACCGCTACCAGCAGCGCAGACATCCCCTACACCTTCACGACCTATGACTCCGTGCTGGGGTTCAGCGCGGCAACCTTCAATGTCACCAGTGCCGGCACCGATCTCAGCACGGGTGCCAACGACGGCACGGCCATCGTCGATGTCACCGCGGTGGCCACCCCATCGGCACCGGCGGACATTCTCGCCCTCCGCGCCCGCCAGAACATCAACGCGGGCAGTGCCATCACCATCCGCAGCGGTGGTCTCATCCTCTTCCCCGGAACGGCCGACACTGGCATCACCATCGGCACCAATCTCAACTTCGCCAACGGCAGCGCCGTGGACGCCTACATCTGGACCAGCCGCAACACCAGCCTGCAAACCCATACGATTTCAGGAAACATCACGGCCGCCGGCCTCATCGTTTCCGGAGTGAGCCAGCTCAACCTCAGCGGAAACAACACCTTTAGTGGAAATGCCACCCTCAACGGTGGCATCCTCCAGTTCAACAGCGTGGCCTCCGCCAATGGGCTCGGCTCCATCACTCTCCACAGCGATTATCACGAGAATCGTGACTTCGGCGGCGGGGTACGGCGCAGCTACGCCCGTCTCAATCTCACCGTCGCCTCCGGCGCCGTGAACTTCAACAAGGACCTGATCATGGGCGCTGGCGTGCCCTTCGCCGAGTTTGTTCAGAGCGGCCAGGACGTGGAGTTCACCATGGCCAAGCTCATCTTTGAAGACGCTGGCAGCACCGGCTCCCTTATTTCCTTTGGCAACGGCAACAACGCCGACCTCGCCTTTACTGGCACCACCACGCTGGGCGGCACTCTCGTCAACATCAACGTCGGCGGCTCCAGCAACACGGTGCGTCTCGCAGGCGTCGTCTCCGGTGGCGCAAAACTGGTCAAGACCGGTGGCCAGGAGCTCCGTTTTGACTCAGAGGTCAACACCTTCACCGGAGGCATCGTGATCAACGAAGGTCTCGTGGACATGGTCAGCGCAGTCAATGGCGCCCACCTCGGCACCGGCCCGGTGGAAATCAATCGCGGCACCCTCCGCTCGCGCGGGGACACCGGTCTGGTCAACTACATGAGCAATCCCAATGGCATGCTCACCGTCCGCGGCAACGGCACCATCCTTGATGTTCGCCGCGTGTCTGGCACCACCACCATCGCCCATCTCTGGGGCAGCGCCTCCTCTGTCCTGCGCACTGAGAACAGTCCGTTCATCATCGTTCAACAGTCCGGCAACGTCCAGCTCCGCTGGGTGGGTGACGTGGTCATCAATGACAACCCCATCATCCGTACGGACACGGAACTTGACGCCAGCTCCGTGCGCGGTGCCCTGGTGTTCGGCAACCAGCTGGCCAACACTGAAGTGAGCGGGTCCGGTTTCATCTACAAGTACGGGGCCGGTACTTTGACCTACAACTACAATGCGCCCAGCACCTACAGTGGTGGCATCCAGGTTTCCCAGGGGATCCTCCGGGCCAACACCGTGAACGACTCCTTCACGACCGGCTCGACCGGGACCGGTGGCATCTACATCGCACCCGGTGCCTCCATTCATGTACAGAGCCTTGCCAACCTCAACAACAGCTCCGCCACCATCCGCCAGTTTCACAGCAACAGCACGGCCACCGCCGTGCTCAGCCTGACTGGCGCAGCCTTGAACACTGCCAATCCCACCAGCTTCCTCAGCGCAGCAGCGGTCACCAGCGGCAATGCCAATGGCAGTGTGGTCAACACCCTGGGTGGGGGCTCCAATGGTGGCGTCATCAACCTTCAAGGGGTCACCTACACCGGCAGCCTCGACATGGGCTCGCTCTTTGGCGGCTACTGGTTCCTTGGCGGCGGTGTCTTCAACAATGCCACCTATTCCAACGCCACCCTCGGGGTGGGTGCTGGCAACGTGTATCGCCTGGGTGGTGGTGATGGCCAGATCATCTTCAACCAGGCCAACGTCTTCACGGGGTCGGCCAACCTGCTCATTGGCAAGGCCCTTGCCTTCCAGGGCGGCGGCACAGTGCAGATCACGAACAGCAACAACTTCACCGGCACCCTGGTGGAGGTCACTCAAAGCCGGAACCGGTTCGGGGAAAGCAACGGCATCCAGCTCACCAGCAACACGCTTCAGACCAACCAAGGTGGATTCGGTTCGGCGTCCACCCCCTTTGGCACCGCCACCGTCCAGCTCGTCGGCACCCTGCAGTACTTCAGCAGCAACGGATCCAACGTTAACAACTTGGGCACAGGGAATCGCAACGCCGTGGTGTTCCACATCGGTTCCCGGCTTCTTTTTGACAACGACAACGGCGTCACCTCCACCGCCGTGAACAGCAACCAGGGCCGCTGGGCGGACAATGTCGGCATCGCCCTCAACGGCTCTGTCATCCAGCTGGCCGGTGAGGGGGTCACTGCCAACACCACGGGTCAGAGCGAGACGGTGGGAGCAGTCACCTTCGATCGCGGTTCCGCCGCCCGGGTCGTACGCCAGGCCGACGATGGTGCTGAGTTCGTCTTTGCCTCTCTGCTGCGCACCGGTAGCGGAACGCTCACTCTAACCCACACGGCCAACATCCTGGGCACCAACGCCACTAACGCCAACAACAATGCCGCCAACGTGGAGCGCATCATGGTAAGCGCTGGCGTTGGCACGGTGGGAACTGGCATCGCACTGGAGTCTGGCAGCACCGCCGGCACCGATCTCCGCTCCCTCGTAGGCAATGATGCGGACATGCTCAACCCCTACATTGTAAGCCGCTCCGAACGCCAGTTCACCCGCTACAACGCCACCAACGGCATCCAGACCTACTTCACCAACGGCACCACCACTGCCAACCACTACCTGCGCGTTCAAACATCGAACCAGACGATCGGTGCCGGGCGCTCCATCGCCAACGCTGGCATCACGTCCGTCACTGCCGGGACTGCCGCCTTCGGCGGTTCCGTCACCATGGCCAACAACGGCACCGAGATCCTCGATGTCAGCGCCGTCACCGCCACCCTCGGCTCTGACACCGACGTGCTGGCCGTCCGCCTTGGCGGCTCGGGCGGCTCCATTGTCGCGGATGCGGCCAACCTCTTCACCACCCTGACCATCCGCAGCGGCGGCCTCATCGCCGGCACCACCGACAACGCCAACGTCATCCGCACCAATCTGATCTTCGGCAAGGCGGGCAGCCTGCGCGAGGCGTTCATCTACATTGATCAAAACACCCTCACCATCGACGGTCAGATCCAGGCCAGTGGCATCACCAAGTTTGGTTCCGCGGGCAATGACGCCGGCGTACTCACCATTGCCCAGGACCAGGCCAGTTTCGCCGGCACCTGGACGGTGAACGGCGGCACGCTGCAAGTCATGACCAGCTACGGCCTCGGCACCAACGGCACGAACGAGATCGTGCTCAACGGCTTCGTGAACCCAGACGGCGGCAGCGACCAGAACTTCAAAACGGAACTGCGGTTCAACCTCAACTCCACGGGCAACGCCGTCTTTGGTGATGCTTCCTTGAACCGGTTCTACCACGGCACCATCACTGCCTGGAACCAGAACACCATTCGCGCCGTCACGGCCAATGACCGCCAGTACCAGATCGGCAACATCGACGCCAAGACCACCTACACCGCCGGCATGACCATGCCCGGGGTGCTGCAATTCCGCGTGGACGGCAGCCGCACCCGCCTGCTCACCGGAGAGGTCCGCCTGTTTGACGACTATGCCCTCTATGTTGATGCCTCCAGCTTTGGGCCGGGTTCCACCGTGGGCGTCATTCCCGCCCTCATCAACAACCAGGGTGACTACGATGTGACCAAGCTCGGCGACGGGGTCCTCTACTTGGGCGACATGTCCGGAGCCAACGGCCTCTCGGGCAGTCACTTCTTCACCGTCAACGAAGGGGCCGTGCGGGTCTCCAGCAATGGCTCCTTCGGCACTGCCGCCATGACCGCCATCATCGACAACGGCGGTGCCATTGACGTCGCCGTCGCCAACTACGCCTCCACGGCCACCCTGGTCCAGCAAAACGGATCCATCGAGCGCTGGTCAGTGGACGGGGCTCGGGCAACGGGCTTCAACCTGGCCAGCGGCGTGCACCTGCAGATCAATGCGGACCAGACCGGCACGCAGACACTGGGGCTCAACGGGGGCTCCGTCATGGGCTACCTCGCCATTGACCTGGATGAGATTGCCGTCATCCGCACCCTCGGCAGCAATGTCGACATCAACCTGCTGGCAGACAGCTTCCTCGGTCAACCTTACGTGGGCGGTGGCGCTCACCGTTTCTACGACATCGGCAAGGTCAACGCCTACAACAACCCCTTCGATCCCCGCCTCCAAGGTACGATGCTCCAGATCAAAGGCGACATCAGTGGCAACTTCAACCTCACGAAGATCGGTCAGGACGTCGTCCTCCTGGCTGGCACCAATACTTACAAAGACACCATCGTACGTGAAGGCGTGCTGATGGCCGGGGCGGACAACACCCTCCCCGGCACCGGAAGGGTCACCACCACGGCCAACGGCGTGCTGGACCTCAATGGTTTCCACCAGATCGTCGGCAGCATTTCCGGCAGCTCCGGCATCATCACCAGTGGTGCCACCACCCGCACCACCCTGAGCACGGGTGCAGACGGCTCCAGCACGACTTACACGGGTGTCCTGGCCCAGTCCATCCAGCTAAACAAGGTGGGCGCCGGAGAACTAACGCTCGGCTCCGCTCCACTCAGCGCCGTTGTCACCGCAGACAGCACGGTCGTGACCGGGATCGCCAACACTGCCAATCTGGTCGTCGGCATGTCCGTCAGCGGCCCAGGCATCCCGGCCGGAGCCACCATCTCCCGTATTCTCAGCAGCAGCTCTGTCGAACTCTCCACCAAGGCCACCGCCTCCGGCACCAGCCTTGCCGTGGGCAACACCCACAACGGTGGCAACATCTTGACCGGTGGCAAACTGAAGGTCTTCGCCGATGCGGCCCTGGGCACCGCCCCCAGCACGGCCGCCATCGGGTCTGACAACCTCACCTTCAACGGCGGCACGTTGCATGTGGCGGAAACCTTCGAGGTCAACTCCAACCGGGGCGTCCGCCTCAACGCAGGTGGTGGCACCGTGGAAGTGGATGACACAAAGACCTTCACCATCTCCAGCATGGTCGCTGGAGTGGGCCAGTTTGCCAAAACAGGAACCGGTCTGCTTCAGTTCAACACCGCCAGCACCCACACCGGGAAGACCTCCGTGGATGCCGGGACCTTCAAGATGGGCTCCAGCGCCTCCCTTGCGGACTCCAGCTGGATCGAGGTAAAAACCGGCGCGGTGCTGGATACGGTGGCCGTGGCCGGCGGTGCCCAGGTGGATGGAGTCGTCAGTGGCACGGGCACCGTGAACGGCTCCCTGGTAATTTCCAGCAACCGCGGCAGCGCCAACTCCTCCGGTGTCCTCAAGCCGGGCGGGGCTGGCACCGATCTGGTGGCCAATGCAGGCGAGCTCAACGGCACGCTCACGATCAACGGGAACCTGACCCTTGACGGCGCAGCCACCGCTACCACCCGGGCAGTCTTCAGCGTCACCACGGCCACGGTCAACGACTCTGCTGGCATCCTCGCGGCCACGACCAGCAACACGCTCACGAACTACCTGGTGAGCAATGAAGTGACATGGAATAGTGCCACTCCGGGAAACCACGATGTCCTCGTGGTCAACGGCACCGTGGACTTCCACTACAATGGTCAGATTGAAGTCATCAATTGGAACCCGGTACTGGGCGATGTCGTCGATCTCATGGACTGGAGCACCGTTCTCATGAATGACTTCCGCCACGGTGGTGACCTTCTCACCAACGCCCGGGTGGGAGGTGCTGTCGGAGACCTTATCCTGCCCACCCTTGCGTCCGGTCTCACCTACGACATGACGCTTTTCTACACCAGCGGCATCGTGGTAGTCGCCCCTGAGCCAGGCCGGTTCATCCTGCTGGCCTTTGGCCTCAGTCTCCTGATGTTCCGCCGCAAACGTTAATTGCGACAGGCCGGAACCAGGCATCTCCGTTCACGAGGATCTCGAGCAACGCCCCCACCCCGGTGGGGCGGGTGTTGAGGCCATGCTGCGCCCCATCGTCCTCGCATGGGCAGCGATAACATGCATTCTGAAAAAATGACATTTATTGACACCTTTATGAGTACACCTTATTCGTCGCGATCACCTGCCCGGTGATAACATCGCACTAAAACCCTTCCTTCCATGTATCTCCCCACGCCTGTCCGGCTATTGCTGGCAGGTGCCGTGCTGTATGCCGGCACCTACATCGCCCTTCGTGTCACCAGCCATGTCGTGATCTACGACGGCCGCGTCCTCCTCGGCTCCTGGACGGCTGGCCCGTCATTGCTGGATCCCAGCGTCTCAGACCAGTACTTTCATGTTTCCAACTTTAGCGGTGGCCTCTTTGCGCCCCTGGCTGCGGTTGACGGAGCCATCAACAGCTCGCCCCCCTTCAATGACAAGGCCGGCATCACCCCGTTGCGCGGTAAGCTTTCCAAAAAAGAAGCTGAGCGTCAACTTCCTGACAAACCGGACGGTTGGTCTGTGGTAGGTGGATGGTATGAGCACCAGGAGAAAGACCGCCATGAGAGTTACCACGTGATTCTGAAGACATCCACGGATCCCGTAGCTTCTGACAGTCAACTGAACGACCTCGCCTACAAGCTTTCCAAAGGCACCCCTCCCGGAGGTGCTCCTGAGGTGCAGAAAATCCCCCATCCACAGACCATCGACATCCACACTTTCAGCACGGAATCCAACGTGTTCCGCGGTGCCGGACACGAGGGTCAATGGGCGGAGATCGTGGTCGATGACGGCCAACTTCTGGCGCTCGTCAGCTGGGGTCGCAGCGTTCCTGCCGAGGGGGAAGCCGCAGCGCAATAGTATCGGCATCACGCCTACTTACTGCCTTTTCCATCCATCTTGGGGATGTCGCGTCCAGCACAAAGCTGGCACCCGACATCCCCTTTTTCTTGTTGCTCATGATTTGAGGCCAGGTTTTGACACGCTTTTTACAAACGCTTTGCACAGCGTTGACTCAGGGAGCCGGACCTTATGCCACACTTGGCCTCATGAGATACAAATTCCTGCACCCGTCTTCCTTCACCTGCAGCCGCAGCCTGGCCTTCTTGGCCGCACTGCTCGCCCTCCCCGCGTTGTCATACGCTCAAGACGCCGTCGATCCCTATAAGAAATCTCCAGCCCAGGCGACGAAACCTGAAACACCGCCTGCTCAAGCCGTCTCCACAAACCAGCTCTTCACCACCGTTGAGTGGATCGAGATGGAGACCAAGGACGCCCTTGCCCTCATCCGCCGGGGACTGTCCCCCAACAGCGCCGAACTCATCGCCGCCATTCGCAAGAGCGAGCAGGACGGCACCGCCAAGGTGCTGGACACGGTCTCTTGCGCCACCCGGAGCGGTCAGCGGTGCGCCGTTGAATCCGTCCGGGAACACATCTACCCGACCGAGTACAAGGAAAATACCGAAAAGGGCCTCTCCACACTGGACCTCTCCGGAGTGCAGTCCAAGGATCCACGCTTCTCCCTGGTGCAGGAGCCAGCCACCACCCTCAACCCCAAAGCCTTTGAGATGCGCCCCGTCGGTGCCCGGATGGAGATCGAACCCGTGCTCAGCGAAGACGGTCAGGTGGTCGATGTCAACGTAGCCCCGGAGCTTGTCCGCTACGCCGGAAAGGTGGAATACGGCAGCGCCAACATCAACAACAAATTGGTTCCCCTCACAGAGCAGCCCGTCTTCGTCAGCAACAAGATCACCACCGCGGTGACCTTGCACTCCGGCCAGACCGCGCTGATCGGCGTGAGCAGCCCCATCAAGGACGACGGCACCACCGACGAGACGAAAAAAGTGCTCCTCCTCATCCAAGTAGTCGCCTTTTCACAAGCGACCCCCTAAGCTGTCCTGGCGGTGAAAAGGCTCACCTCCATCCCCTCGTCTGCCACTCCCGCCCTCACCCTCGCCGGTCTGCTCATCGCAGCCGCACTGGTCCTGGGGGCGGGTTTCTGGATTGCCAGGAAAGAAGTACCGGTGAGGGTTCCTGTGGACCGGCAGGAACTGCGCCAGCTCATCGAAGACCTCGGCATGGAGGTCAATCGGCTCGATGCGCTGTATCTTCAACACCTCAGCAACATCGCCCGGGATACAGGATTCACCTCCACTGAGGATCTGATCCGCCACTGCCAGCAGATCGAGGGGATCAAACTCTACAGCCTGCTCACCGGCCCTCTCCCGGAGAATGCCCTGCACTACGAGGTCGCGACCTCATCAGAGCCCAACGTTCAGCCACTCGGCCCGTTGCGAGTGCAGGCCATGGCCCGATCGGTCACCGGCCTCGCCAGCAGTCGCGTTTTCTCCTCCACAGCAGGAGATGCTCCCCGCCAGGGCTGGGAGGGCGTGCGAAGCTCAACCGAAGCCGTATATTGGGAGTACAAGGGCCCCCACATGGGCATTGCCTTCACCCTGGATGTCAAGGCGATCAAGGACTCCACGGAGGCCCACATGAGGAAGTGGCTTGCGCCCCGGCTCCGCTATTTCATGAACCACGGAGCCACCCTCCGGATTGAATCGCCCTGGCAGACGGCCCTTACCTCCCCTTCGGAACTCGCCGAGGTCGAAGACCAGATGCCCGACATCGCTGCGCCCATCCCTGGACGTTGGGGCCACTGGCAGGTCATGGCTTGGGATCGCATCACCCCGAGCACCCATCTGGACGGCGGCATCCTCGCCGGTGCCGGTGTGATGGCAGGAAGCCTTGCCCTCCTGGGCATCATGGTCACCCGCAGTCAGAAGCAGGCTCATCAGCTGGCCACGCAACGCGTCAGCTTCGTCAATCGGGTGTCCCACGAGCTGGCCACCCCGCTGACCAACATGCTGCTCAACCTGGACCTTGCCCGGGAGTGCCTCTCCCGTGATCCCGCTGCTGCAGATCGCCGGCTCGATCTGGTGGAAGAGGAAACCCGCAGGCTGTCCCGCCTCACTGACAATGTGCTCACCTTCAGCCAGGCCAGCCGGGGCAGGCTGCCGTATCACCCCACGCCCGCAGCCCCGGACGACCTCGTCCGTGGCACCCTTGACCAGTTTGCCCCGACCCTGACGCGGGCTGGTCTGACGGTTCAGGCAGCCTACGATGCCTCCCGCTCGGTTCTGATCGATGCAGACGCCCTGGTCCAGATCATCTCCAACCTGGTATCCAACGTGGAGAAGTACGCCGCCAGCGGTGGGTTCGTGGAAATCTCCACCCACTGGGAGCCAGACTCCCTCAGGGTGACCGTCCGGGATCATGGCCCCGGCATCCCCGCGTCTGCCGCTGATCGCATTTTCCAGCCCTTCGAGCGTCTTGCGCACCACACCAGTGAGGGCACCAGCGGCACGGGTCTCGGTCTTGCCATTGCCCGGGAGCTGGCCCACACCATGGGCGGCACCCTGCACCTGGCCCAGTCCGGCTCAGGAGCGGAGTTTACCCTCACCCTGCCAGCCGCGGCCGTCGCCTAGCTCCTCGAACCCCATTCCTATGTCCTTCACCGTCCTGATTGCCGAAGATGATGCCATCATGCGGGACACTTTGTGCGCCTGTGTTCTGGCAGAGGGCTACCATCCCGTACCCGCCCGTCACGGACGAGAGGCTCTGGATCTCTGGCGTTGTCATCAACCTCATCTGCTGTGCCTGGACATCATGATGCCTGAGATGGACGGCTACGAAGTGTGCCGCCAGATCCGTCGGCAGGATCCTACCGTGCCCATCCTGTTCCTCTCCGCCAAGAAGGAGGAGATCGACGTCATTGTGGGATTGGAACTCGGCGCAGACGACTTCATCCGGAAGCCCTTCACCCGCGGGGAGGTCATGGCCCGGATCCGCGCCGCCCTCCGTCGTTCGGCCACCGCTCAAAAGAATTCCCCCACCTCCTTCCAGATGCACGACCTGGAAGTCTGGCCAGACGAGCTCCGGGCTTCCCGGGACGGCCAGTCCATCGATCTCACGCCAAGAGAAGCCGCCATCCTCGGCCTCCTGCATCAGGAGAAAGGCCGCCCCGTTCACCGGGATACCTTCCTGGACCGCTGCTGGGGTCAGGATTATTTCCCGGATTCCCGCACCCTGGACCAGCACATCGTCACCCTGCGCAAGAAGGTGGAGGCCGACCCGGCCAATCCACAGATCATCGAAACCGTCCGCGGCATCGGCTACCGGTTCCGACCGGCCCGCGACTCGCGGGAGACTCAAGACGAGAAGACGCAAGACTCAAGACCTGAGCTCTCGCACAACAAGTCGCCCCACGCGTAGTCCGGTTGTCCCAACCGGCTCACGCACCAAGCGTTCCTTGATCCCCTCCCCACTCCGCCCACCCCACAGACCGCGGGACCGGAGACCCCGCCTCCTTTACTCCGGGTCCACCCTACCCGCCCCCCTTGCCAATTGTCGCACCCTGCAACACCTGCCACAGGCGGAACATCCCCTCCCCTGTGTCCCGGGAAACACCACCTTCACAAGGCGCACAATTTCAACATCTTAACCCAACTCCGATCATGGCACGGGGGCTGCAACTGCGCGGGCCTGCCTGACGTCGTCATCTCACCTATGAAGCGACTCCAACGTCCCTCACTTGCTCACCAGCTCTCCCACCATGAGACGACTCCTGCCCCGATTCCCCCACCACACCGCCGCCGCCCTTGCCCTCTTCGCCACCGCTGCTCCCTCCTTTGCCGAGACGGTCATGGGCTTCATCTACGTCGGCCCCAAGGACGACTACGGCTACAATCAAGCCCATGCTGAAGGCGGTGCCGGCGTCGGCAAGGTGCCAGGCGTGAAGGTCGTGGAGGAGGCCAGCGTGCCCGAGACCAACGCCGTTCAGGAAACCATGCTCAACATGGTGAACATCGATGGTGCCTCCGTGTTGTTTCCCACATCCTTCGGCTATTTCGATCCTCACATCCTCAAGGTGGCGAAGGAGGCGCCCGAGGTGCAGTTCCTCCACTGTGGCGGCCTCTACGATGAAAAGAAGCACCCCAAGAATGTCGGCAGCTACTTCGGCTGGATCTATGAGGCCCAGTACGTGAACGGCATCGTCGCCGGTCACGCCTCCAAGTCGGGCAAGCTCGGCTTCATTGCCGCCAAACCCATCCCGCAGGTGCTCCTGAACATCAACGCCTTCGCTCTGGGAGCCAGGAAGGCCAACCCCAAAGCCACGGTCAAAGTCGTCTTCACCGGTGACTGGGCCATGCCCGTCAAGGAGGCAGAGGCCGCCAACAGCCTGATCGACCAGGGCATCGATGTCCTCACCTGCCATGTGGACAGCCCGAAGGTTATCACCCAGACCTCCGAGCGCCGCGGGGCCTACGTCTGCGGCTACCATGCCAATGCTGCCGCTCTTGCGCCCAAGGGCTACCTCACCGGTGCCGAGTGGGACTGGAGCAGCGTGTACTCGAAGTACGCCAAGATGATCCAGGACGGCAAATCCCTCATGAACGGCGGCATCCCCCATCTTATCCGTGGAGGTTTCAAAGAAGGCTTCATCAAGATGTCCCCCTATGGCCCCGCCGTGTCTGACGCCGCCAAGGCAGACGCCGATGCGGCCAAAGCAGCTTTCATGGCTGGCACGCTCGAGGTCTTTACCGGCGAACTCAAGGACAACGAGGGCAACGTCAAGGTCCCTGCAGGCGGTGCCCTGAAGCGGGACGATCCCGCCATCGAATCCATGAGCTGGCTGGTGGAAGGCGTGCTGGGCAGCACCAAGTAAGTCGGCCCATAGCCTTCCCCATCGATGGCTGAACTCTCCGCCACCTCCTCTGGCCAGCCTGGATCTCCCGGGCTGGCCGCTCCTACCCCCGGTCCCCGGCTGAAACGCGCCTGGGGTCCGGCATTTGAGGCCATCCTCGTTCCCCTAGGGGCCATCCTCCTTGCGCTCGTCCTCTTTGGCCTCTTCTGCAAAGCCCAAGGCCAGGATCCCTTCAAGGTGTACGCCAGCATCTACAAGGCCTCCTTTGGCAGCTGGTTCGCCTTTCAGAACACACTCATGCGCACCGCGCCGCTGATGCTCACGGCCCTGTGCACGGCCCTGCCCGCACGACTGGGCATGATCGTCATTGGCAATGAAGGCGCCCTCGTCATGGGCGGCATCGGCGCCGTCATCGCCGGTCTGGCCGTCCCGGCCTGGCCTCCCCATCTGGCGCTCGGCCTCATGGCCCTTTCCGGCATGATCTGGGGTGGCCTCTGGATCTCCCTCTCTGCCGGACTCCGCCAGTATCGCGGGGTGAACGAGACCATCAGCAGCCTGCTGCTCAACTACATCTCCATCGCGATCCTCAACCACCTGGTGAACGGGCCCATGAAGGACCCGTCCAGCCTGAACAAGCCTTCCAGCTTCCCGATTGCAGAAGAGATCATGCTGGGTCGCATCACCTTTGGGGACTTCACCATGCGCGTCCACTGGGGTCTCGGTTATGGCCTCGTGGCCTGCGTGATCCTGTGGTTCCTCATGCAGCGCACCACCTTCGGCTACCAGGCGCGGTTCATAGGAGCCAACCCCAAGGCGGCGCGTCTTGGCGGTCTGCCCGTCAATCGCACCACGCTCATCACCTGTTTCCTGGCGGGTGGCTGCGCAGGAGTGGCCGGCATGGTGGAGGTGGCCGCCGTTCATGGCCGGGCCAATGAATCCCTGGCCGCAGGCTTCGGCTACGCCGGCATCCTGGTCGCCTTCGTCGCCCGCTTTCATCCCCTGGCCATTGTTCCAGTCTCCCTGCTGCTCGGGGGCATCCTCGCCAGTTCCGGCATCCTGCAGCGGGCTCACAAGCTGCCAGACTCCACCTCCCTGGTCTTCCAGGGGCTCGTGTTCCTGGTCATCCTGTTCAGCGACTCGCTCTACGGCCGGTTCAAGATCTTCAAACCCTGATTTCCTAAAACCCACCTCATGGAATCATTCTGGCTTGTCACACTGGCCATCCTGGCCGGAGCCGTGCGGGGCGGCACGCCCTTTCTCTTCGTCAGTCTGGGGGAATGCCTCACGGAAAAGAGCGGCAAGATCAACCTCGGCCAGGAGGGCTCCCTCCTCGCCGGGGCCATGACGGCCTACGCCGTCTCCCACCACTCCGGCTCACCCTGGTACGGTGTGCTGGCCGCCATGGGCACGGGCATGGCGCTGGGCCTGCTCTTCGCATGGCTGGCGCAGTTGCCTCGAACCAATGACATCGCTGTCGGCATCGCCCTCATGCTCTTTGGCAGCGGCATCGCCTTCTTCTTTGGCAAACCCTACATCCAGCCCAGCGCCCCCCTTCTGCCCGGCATCCCGCTCGGAGCATGGAGCAGCTCGTCCCAGATCCAGGCTGCCCTCCGCATCTGCCCGCTCTTCTTTCTGGGGCTGCTCACCGCCTTCTTCCTCGCGTGGTTCCTCCGCAGCACCCGCTGGGGCTTGCAGATCCGTGCCGCAGGCGACCAGCCATCTGCCGCCCGGGCCCTCGGCATTTCCTTGAAGTCGGTCCGCACCTGGGCAGCGATGGCGGGCAGCGGCCTGGCGGCAGTAGGCGGCTCGTACCTCTCCCTCTACTACCCCGGCGCCTGGACCGAGGCCATCTCTGGTGGGCAGGGGCTCATGGCCGTCGCCCTCGTCATCTTCGCCCGCTGGGACCCCAAGATGTGCCTCGTGGCATCACTGCTCTTCGGCGGTGCCCAGTCAGTTGGGCCAGCCCTCCAGGCAGCCGGCATCCAGACCGGTTATTACCTTTGGAACGCCTCCCCCTACGTCCTCACCCTCATCGTCATGATCATCACCTGCTCCACCAAGAAGTCACTGGCTGGTGCCCCGGGCGCTCTCGCCACGGGTGAATAATCTTTCCCCGCTCCTGTCATGACTCTCATCCCACCGGAAAATCTGGAGAGGTTCACCCAGGCCCCCGCCTCGCTAGAGCTCTACCGCATCACCAAAAAGTTCGGCGACTTCACCGCCGCCGATGAGATCTCCCTCACCGTGCCACCAGGCACCGTGCACGCCCTGCTGGGCGAGAATGGCGCGGGCAAGAGCACTCTGGTGAAGTGCGTCATGGGCTTCCACCCGGCCACCTCCGGCGAGATCATGGTAGGCGGGCATGTGCAGGAGATTCAGCACCCTTCGGATGCGAGGAAATACGGCATCGGCATGGTGTACCAGCACTTCACCCTCGTGCCCAGCATGACCGTCACGGAGAACCTCGTCCTCTCCCGACCGGACGTGCCCGCCGCCGTGAACTGGAAGCAGGAAACCGCCCGGCTCGAGGAGTTCATGGCCACAGAGGCCCCCTTCAAGGTGCCGCTTCACAAACGCGCCTCTGAACTCGCCGCCGGGGAGAAGCAGAAGACAGAGATCCTCAAGCAACTCTACCTCAAGAGCCGCATCCTCATCCTGGATGAACCCACCTCCGTCCTCACTCCCGCTGAAGCCACAGAGGTGCTCGCCCTGCTGCGGCAGATGACCGTGGCGGGTAAGCTGAGCATCATCATCATCACCCACAAATTCCGCGAGGTCTTCTCCTTTGCGGACGACGTCACCGTGCTCCGCCGGGGCAAGCTGGCTGGCCAGGGCAAGGTCAAAGAACTGGATCGTGACACCCTGGCAGCCATGATGATGGGCGGAGCCTCCGAAGCCAAGCGCGCCCCTTCCGCACCTCCGGCGACAGGCCCAAAGCCCACTGCTCCCGCATCCACCCGCCGCACCGCCCTCCGCGTCAAGCAGCTCTCGGTTCTAGGTGACAACGGCATCACCGCTGTGAAGGATGTCTCCTTTGAACTCGCCGCCGGGGAAGTGCTGGGCATAGCCGGTGTCGCAGGGAACGGTCAACGGGAGCTCATGGAGGTGCTCGGCGGTCAGCGTCCCGCCGCCTCAGGCACCCTGGAGGCCCACGATCAGCCCTACCGCGGCACCCGTCGGGACATCCTCACCCATCAATTCCACACCCTGCCGGAGGAGCCGCTTCGCAATGCCTGCGCCCCCATGCTCAGCGTCGCGGAAAACATCGCTCTCCGCACTTTTGACCAGCCGCCCCAGGCCCGCTGGAAGTGGTTGCTCAACTTCCGCGCCATTCGCAAATCAGCCCTTCCCCTCATCGAGGCCTATTCCATCAAGACTCGCGGGCCAGACACGCCCATTCGCGATCTCTCAGGCGGCAACGTCCAGCGCGCCATCCTCGCCCGGGAACTCTCCACCCGCCCTATCAAGATCCTCGTCGTCTCCGAGCCCTGCTTCGGCCTCGACTTCGCCGCGACCGACTTCGTGCACCAGAAGATCACCGAAGCCCGCGACCGCGGCGTGGCCGTCCTCGTCGTCAGCTCCGATCTCGACGAACTCCTCAAAATCACCGACCGCCTCCTCGTCATGAGCGGCGGCACCATCACCTACGAGACCCCCACCGCCACCGCCGACGTGGCTGTCATCGGCAGCCACATGGCCGGGCATGGCTGACCCACCCCCTCCACTGAAAACTGAAAACTTGAAACTGAACTCTCCCTACGGCTTCACCGTCCCCGCCTCCGGCTTCGGCACCTCCGGCTCGAACTCCAACAATTTCTGATGGGTGGAGAGCGCCTTCCGGGCTTGCGCGAAGAACTCACTCAGATCCTCGGTCTTCTTCTCCTTCACCGCGATGTTCAGGTCGTGCAGGGCCTTCGTGAAGTTCAGGTCCACGGCCCCCATTTGCTTCTGGGCCGCCTTGTACGCGGTGTTGAACTTGGCGCTTGCTTCCTGAAACCCGCGTCGCTCCCCTTCCGTGCGGTAGAACTCCCGCTCCTGCTCGCGGAACTCCCGGCTGAACATCCGCTTCCAGAAAGCGTTCTTCATGTCCGGCGTTTCCACGCTGGCACTGGCCCGCTTCGAGAGATAGGCCTCCAGTTCCGTAAACTCCTGGAACGGCTTTTGATACTGCTTCTGCAGATACCCCAGCCCAGTGGCGATGACCGCCAGACGCTGATTCTCGGCCTTGGAGACTTCCTGCCCCGCCTTCACCTTCTGTTCCAGCGCGTTGATGTAATCCAGCGTCTTTTTGCTCCCGTCCAGGATGTCGCCGAACTGCTCAAAGGCACCGCTCATCCGCTGGCGCTCTTCCTTGCGCAGATTATCCAGCTTGCCTTCCCAGTCTGCGTTGATCGCCAGGATGGCTTCATCATGCTCCTTGGTGCGCGCCTCCAGCTCCGTCCGATGCCGTTCTGCCTGAGCCTTCAGCTCGCTGAATTTGATCTCCTCGGCCTGCTCCAGGGCGTCTTGCGCCTTCCAGAGCTTCTCCTTGGTCTGCCACACCCAGGCGCCCATGCCTGCCACGGCTACGACCATGACCATAAATAGCGCTCGAAACTGATTCATGCGAAAACCTCAATCACCCGCCCCCACACGCAAGGCAAATGTTTCAGCATGAGGTGTCTTTGTCGATGCAAGAACCCGCCCGGGCCTCACGTGATGGCCTTCATGAACACGCCGTCCACCACCACTTCACGTCGCCGGTTCCTCCAGTCCAGCGCGGCCGCCGTCACCACTTTGGGCTTCCCGACCATCGTCCCATCCAGCGTCTTCGGGCAGAACGCACCGTCCAACCGCATCACCATGGCCGTCATCGGCTGGGGCATGATGGGCCCCAGCAATGCCAAAAGCTTCCTCAACGAAACCGATTGCCAGATCGTAGCCGCGTGTGATCTCGACAAGGGCCGTCTGGGGGACGCCCTGAAGACCATCAACGAGGCCTACAAAAACACTGACTGCAAACCTTACCATGACTACCGGGAAGTGATGGCCCGGAAGGATATCGATACGGTGATGCTGGCCGTCCCCGACCACTGGCACGCCCTCACCGCCGTGGAAGCCGCCAAGAACGGCAAGGACATCTACGGTGAAAAGCCCCTCGCCCGGACCATTCACGAGCAACAGGCCATTGTGAAAGCCGTGCAGGCCAACAACCGCATCTGGCAGACCGGCTCCTGGCAACGGTCCCGCGATGACTTCCGCATCGCCGCCGAGGTGGTCCGCAACGGCCTGATCGGCAAGATCACCAGTGTGGAGGTGGGCTTGCCCTCTGGACACAACGACTTTGCCAAAACCGGGGACAAAACGCAGGTCACCCCGCCTCCCGCCGACCTGGACTATGAAATGTGGATCGGCCCCGCCCAGATGGAGCCCTACATTGAGGCCCGCGTGCACAAGAACTGGCGCTGGAACTACAACATCGGCGGCGGCCAGCTGCTCGACTGGATCGGCCACCACTGCGACATCGCCCACTGGGGCATGGATTGCGACAACACTGGCCCCAACGAGGTGATCCCGATCGGGGCCGACTTCCCGCCCAGAGATGCCGTGTGGAACACCGCCACCAAGTACCGTGCCGAGGCCAAGTACGCCAATGGCATCACCATGACCATCGCCGGCGGCCACCCCGACATCCGCAGCGGTACCAAGTGGATCGGCACCGACGGCTGGGTCTGGGTGGACCGCAGCGGGTACGACTCCTCCAAAGACGAACTGCGCCGGAAGATCCAAAAACGCGACAAAGACGGCAAGGTGGTGGACGCCTTCACCTCCCCCAAGCTGGGAGACGATATCATCAAGAGCCCCCTCTACCGTTCCCCAGGGCATCACCGGAACTTCCTGGACTGCGTGAAGTCACGCCAGCCCACCATCACCCCGGTCACCACCGCGCACCACAGCGCCATCCCCGGGCATCTCGCCCTCATCGCCCTCATGGAGAACCGTTCCCTGAAGTGGGATCCCGCCGCAGAACAGCTCCTCAACGACCCCGCCGCTGCGAAACTTCTTGGCCGTGAGTATCGCACCCCCTGGAAATTTCCCTCCTGAATTTCCATAATGGAGGCAACCTGACACGGATTCGCTCCGTACAAATCTCGTTGATGATAGAAAACAAACAATTGCGTCCAGAATAAGAAAAACTTATACTTGCCACGGATGATATAACCCTTTAGTTTTATCCCGGTATGACCCCCTCACCGGTCATCTATCTTTCCGCACCCACGCGGGATCTGGACAGCACCCGCCGACAAGTGGCGGAGTTGCTGGCCAAGCGTGGGTGTCGGGTGCTCCAGCCCCCCACCACCGGCCCCCAGGCCGCGGATGCGGAAGAGCTGAGGCGGCAGATCCAGTCGGCCGACATGGTCATCCAGATCATTGGCTACCGGAGCACCCCCTTCCTTCGGGGGCTGCCCCCTGCCCGGGAGATGACCTACCTGCACACGCTGGAGGGAGACCTCGCCGCCAAGCTGAACAAGCCCGTCCATCCCATTTTCCTCACCGAGGAGTTCCCCACCGACCCTGTGGACGGTGAAGAAGACGATCCTGAGCTGAGCGAACGCCACCGCTACTGGCGGGAGTTCATGCGGTCCGATCATCTCCTCTACATTCCCGCCAACAAGTCCGAGCTGAGCAGCCACATCCAGCGCCTGCATTTGGGCCCGTTCAATGCCAGTGCCGTAGCCTCTGCCTACGGGGTCAAATCGGAGTCGCCGTCTTTGAGCTTTCACTCCTGAAGAGACTGAGTCTCTGAGGCGTTCAGGCGTGTGGATAACTAACCAACCGCGCGCGTTTTGCGGTGGCCGCCAAGGAACCACCTGTAGATGCCCGCTTCAGTTCGAAGTTGATCCCCAGCGGGGATCTCTAACACAGCCCAACGGTGGACGAGCCCTAAGCGAGTCAACGTTGGGTACCTCCGCAGAAGTTGATCAGGTGGGAAGGCCGACGATATGCGCTTTCCCCCCACCGCCATCAACACCTCCACGTCAGGCGAATGCGATGTCATGTACTTGCCTGACGTTCCCGGCAAGATGCCGCGAACAGCACGCAAGATGCGTGCGCTCCCCTGACTTCTCCGGCACATGTCATTTTGAGGAATCACCAGACCGCATTTCACCACCCAAGATTCCTTGGCAGAACCGATCTACCGCGCGCCTGCTCCTGCGGCTTGCCCCGCAGTCTTCACATCACCTCCACCACCAGCGCCGTGATATTGTCACGGCCAGATTCCGCCAGCGCTGTCTCCACCAACCGCTGCGCCATCGGCACATCTTGTAACTTGGCCGGAGGATCGAGCACCAACTCCTTGATCGCCCGGTCCCACAACCCATCCGTGAGACCATCGGTGCAGAAGAGGAACCTGTCCCCAGGCTGGCAGCTCACCGCCCCCACCTGAGGGTCCAGCAACTGGTGCCCAGCCCCCAGTGCTTGCTGCAGCACATTCCGGCGGGGGTGCGTCCTGGCCTCCCGCTCATTGATCTTCCCTTGCCGACGCAGCCATCCCACATGCGAATGGTCGTGGCTCACTTGCGTCATCTCCCCGTCTTTCGGGAAGTAGTAAATCCGGCTGTCCCCCAGGTGGCCGAAGTACATCCAGCCCGGAGTAAACCACCCCAGACTCAGCGTCGCCCCCATGCCAGAGCACTCATCATACACCCGGCCCATGCGGGTGAGCTCCGCATGAATGCTGTCGAACAACAGGCTCAAGATGTCCGCAAATCCTGGCACCAGACGCTGGGCGGAAAACTTGAAACTGCGAGGCAACAGGCGGGTGATTTTCTCAACGGCAATCCTGCTGGCAAACTCCCCGGAATTGGCCCCGCCCATGCCATCACTCACCGCAAAGATGAAGTCGGATTCCTTGAGCGTGGATTCACCGATCTTCCCCAGATAGCGCACCTCATGCGCATCGAAGGTGAGGGCCAGAAAGGTGTCCTCGTTGTTCGCACGCACCCGTCCCCGGTGCGTCATGCCAGACCAACGAATGTGTTGTGGGGTGATTTCGGATTCGGGAGCGGATTCTATCATGAAGACTGAGGAAGCGCGGGAGCAGAAGCTGAAGCTGAGGGCTCCTCATCTAGCAAGGTGGCGAACTCAAAGTCAATCACACAAAAACGCCCGTCAGAGGCGCGGTACGTGATGTTGCGCAGGAAGGCATCCTCATGACGCACGCCGAACTGCTCCAGCTCGGCAAAGACCTCCTTCATCCTCCCCTCAGACATGTGCTCCACCCGGGCTCCACAGTTCGTGGTCACCATCCGCAGAGCTTCAGGCTCCGCCTCCAGCACCCGGGGGACAAAGTCACACCCCCGCTCTTCCAGGTACCTCAGCACCCTGACCTCGTTTTCGAACCGTTCCTTCGCCAGATGCCCGCGAAATACCTTGTGAACCCGCCCGTCATACCCGATGCGAACACTAGCCCTGGCGGTGTCTTTGACTTCGTGCATTGGCGCTCACCATTCCACTTTGGCATGGCGCTCGCAAGACGCAGTTGTGAAGATGTCTTCATCGGCGGCATAAAAGGTGCCTTTTGTATCTACTTTTGATTGCACATGGCACGGGATATGCTTCATCAAAGTGCGATATCCACGGGAGCCGTTACAGGAATTCCTGCGGGAATTTGCCCTCAAGGCACAACCAACCCTAACACCCTAAGCATAAAATCCATGGCCAAGTACAAACTGGAATATATCTGGCTCGACGGTTACACGCCCGTACCGAATCTTCGCGGCAAGACTCAGATCAAAGAATACGCCAGCTTTCCAAAACTTGAGGAACTCCCAAACTGGGGTTTCGACGGCAGCTCCACCCAGCAGGCTGAAGGCAAGAGCTCTGACTGCGTGCTCAAGCCCGTCGCCGTGTATCCCGACACGACCCGTAAGAACGGCGTGCTGGTGATGTGCGAAGTCATGATGCCCGATGGTGTGACTCCTCACCCGACCAACCACCGCGCCACCATTCTCGACGACGCTGGCACCTGGTTCGGCTTTGAGCAGGAATATTTCCTCTACCAGGACGGCCGCCCTCTCGGATTCCCAGAGGAAGGCTTCCCCGCTCCTCAAGGCCCTTACTATACGGGCGTGGGCTTCAAGAACGTGGGCGATGTGGCCCGCCAGATCGTGGAAGAGCACCTCGACCTCTGCCTTGACGCTGGCATCAACCACGAAGGCATCAACGCCGAAGTGGCCAAGGGCCAATGGGAATTCCAGATCTTCGGCAAGGGCTCCAAGAAAGCCGCTGACGACGTTTGGGCTGCCCGCTACATCCTGAACCGCCTCTGTGAGAAGTATTGCGTGGACGTTGAGTACCACTGCAAGCCGATCAAGGGCGACTGGAACGGCTCCGGCATGCACGCCAACTTCTCCACCGAGTACATGCGCTCCGTGGGCGGCAAGGAGTACTTTGAAGGCCTCATGGGCGCCTTCCAGAAGCACATGGACGAGCATATCGCCGTGTACGGTCCGGACAACCACCTCCGCCTCACCGGCCTGCATGAAACGCAGTCCATCGACAAGTTCACCTACGGTCTGGCTGACCGCGGCGCGTCCATCCGTATCCCGCACAGCTTCATCAATAGCGGCTACAAGGGCTACCTCGAAGACCGCCGTCCGAACTCCCAGGGTGACCCCTACCAGATCGCTTCCCGCATTCTGAAGACGATCTCCACCGTGCCGACTCCTTAATCGGATCGCCACTTGGTTCTCCTTCAGCGGCGTCTCCCTTCACCGGGTGACGCCGCTTTTTTGTGGATGCGCAGAGGCCGCTCCGGGCATACTCCAGAGTTTCGAAAATTCACTTGGCCGCCGCTCCGAATCTTCGCCATCTTCCCTCCTACCATGGACACCCCCGCCCCATCCTCGTTCTGGGCCACCTTCCCCGCGCTGAACGTCCTGCCTCAGTTCCGGAACGCCTTCACCCTGCGTCACCCCGAGATTGAAGTGACCGTGGACCGCGAGGAAGCCCTCCGTCGGCTCACCACCTGGCATCACGAGGTCGTGACTGAGCTCGGCTTCCCCGTCGCCAAATTCGCGACCGCCAACCAGGTCCATGGCAATAAGGTCGCGGTCGTCTCCGCCGCCAGCCCTGAAGCCGTGCCGAATACGGATGGGCTGGTCTGCAACACCCCTGGCATCGTTCTGGGCATCTATGTGGCTGACTGCGGGGCTGTCTATTTTGCTGACCCCGTCTCAGGTGCCTTTGGCATCGTCCATTCCGGGCGCAAGGGCACAGAGCTCAACATCACAGGAGAAGCCATCGCCACCATGCAGCGGGAGTTCGGCACAAAACCGGAGAACGTGATCGTGCAGCTTTCTCCCTGCATCCGGCCACCCGTCTATGAGGTGGACTTCGCCGCCGATATCCGCCAGCAGGCCATCGCCGCCGGCGTGCGTCCGGAGAACGTGCATGATGATGGCGTCTGCACCTCCTCGGATCCCACACTCTATTATAGCTACCGGGTGGAGAAGGGCAAAACGGGGCGAATGCTCGCCTTGCTGGGACGCACAGCCTAGCGCAGGAGAGCCCCATCAGCCCCCTCTTCTCCCAGCACCGTATGTTCCGTCGTTGGCTCCGCCGCATTGTCAGTGTCGTTGTCCTCGCCTCGATTGCCGCGGCGGGATTCCTGCTGTGGATCGGCAGAGACTTGTCCGCACCCGCTCCGTCCAAGATCGGCCCGCCACCTGCCAGCTATCCCGCGAAATCCGTCACTCTCCCGGGCGTAGGAAAGGCCCCCGTGGCTGGCTGGCTTCTGCGCGCCCCGGGCACCTCGGCGGCGCGCGGCGCGGTACTCCTCATGCATGGCATCCGCTCAGACCGGCAGAGCATGGTCGGCCGGGCTCGTTTCCTGTCCACACTGGGGTATCATACCCTCTGCATTGACCTCCAGGCCCACGGCGAGAGTGCGGGCGAGCACATCACCATGGGGCACTTCGAATCTCAAAACGCCGCTGCCGCCGTCGCCTGGCTCCAGCGGGAGTTCCCTGGCACGCCCGTCGCAGTCATCGGCAGCTCCCTCGGTGGAGTCGCCGCACTGCTGGCCCGCTACGAACACCCTCCCCAGGCCATCGTGGTGGAGGCAGTCTTCGCCAATGTCCCCACGGCCGTGGCGAACCGGCTGGAGATGCGCTTCGGCTCCTGGGCCCGTCCGTTGCATCCCCTGCTCACCCTCCAGGCGGAATGGCTGCTGGGCCTGAACTTGGCAGAACTCAGCCCCGTGGCCGCCGCCCAGCGGGTGCCCTGCCCGCTGCTGGTCATCCACGGTGCCCGGGATCTGCATGCGAAAATCGGGGAAGGTCGTGCCATCTATGACCTGGCCCCTGGCCCCAAGGAGTTCTGGGAAATTCCCGGTGCCGCGCATGTAAACTTGCACCGCTTCGCCACTTCCGAGTATGAATCGCGGGTGGCAACTTTCTTATCCGCCAGCCTGCCGCCGATCACCGCTCCATGAATGCCACCTCCCCGTCCAGTGCCGCGCCATCAGCCTTGATCAGCATAGAGCCCGAGCTGAGCTCAGATGAGGCGCAGGAGCTCTTCAACCAACTGGCGATCTCAGGCGAAAAACACTCCCCCCCGAGGAATTACCGTCCGCTCAATCTCGTCATGCGCGATGAGACGGGCGTCATCCGGGGCGGGCTCCTGGGCTCCATTGCCTGGGACTGGCTGCAGATTGATCTTTTGTGGGTCGAGGAAACCTTCCGCGGGCAGGGCTTCGGCCGGGAGCTGCTGGAACTCGCAGAAGCCTGTGCGCTGAACGAGCGCTGCCGCCACGCCCGGATCGACTCCTTCGACTTTGGGGCCATCCCGCTTTACGAGAAACTTGGGTACGTGATCTACGGCTCCCTGGAAGGTTTCCCGGCCGGGCACACGCAGTACTTTTTGCGCAAGACTCTAAGGCCCCCAGCCTCCCCGTCGGATGTCACCAAGGTCGTCTGAGTCAGCCTGCCTTCCCACCTGCCAGCTGCCCCTTTCCCCCATGAAACTCCCCTCCCTTCGCACCGTCATCCTGTGCAGCGCATCGGCCCTGCTGCTGGCCACTGGCACCAGCTGCAGCACGTACTCCGGCAGCACCTCCCCCCCGGGGCAATCCGCATTCTTGTACGGGAAGAAGAAGCTTCAGGACGTCCGGAAACTGCCCGCCAAACTCATGGCCATGATGCGGCGTGACGGTTCCTTCTGGGACGCGGACGACATGACCGGCGCCCCCTCCATCCGCATCGATCTGGGCGAGCAAATGGTTTATTTCTATAAAGGGGGCGAACTCGCTGGCGGCTCCCCCATTTCGTCCGGCAGAGAAGGGTACTCCACCCGCCCCGGCCGCTATCGCATCATTGAAAAGGACATCGACCACAAGTCCTCCATCTACGGCGACTACGAAGACTATGACGGCAACGTCATCGTGCAGAACGTGGACAACCGCAAACACCCGCGTCCAGCAGGCACCCGCTTCGAAGGAGCCAAGATGAACTACTTCATGCGCATCTACGGCGGCGTCGGCATGCATCAGGGGTACCTCCCCGGCTACGCCGCCTCCCACGGCTGCATCCGCCTGCCCGGCCGCATGGCAGAGAAGTTCTATGAAGCAACTCCCATGGGCACCCCGGTGACCATCGTGCCGTAGCACGGCAGAGCGGAGCAGGTTCGATCCTTTAACAATAGACCTCCCAAAGCCATGCAGCCAGATGTCCGGGTCGTCGACAACCAGACCTTCCTCCTGGGTCTGGACAACCTCTACCGCGAGCGCATGAAAGCCCATGAGAGCGGCGAACTGCTGCTTCACGCGCGCCAGGTGGCTGCAGAGCTGCAAGTCCCGGCGGCTGCGGGTCCAGTCGAAGGCTACTACACAGAAAGCTATGCGCTCACAGAGTACTTTCTGCTCATGCGAGCGCTCCAGCAGGTGCCGGGCGTTCGAAGCGGTGAAGTACGCAGCCGCAGCGCCTTGGATCGGTTGCTGCAAGTCACCTCGGCTCCTCTCTACGGCACCCCGAAGCCGAACAATTGCCTCCTGCCAGCCTGCCAGGACCCTCTTACTCTGGCATTGGAACGAACCCCCGTCTGGACCATTGAGAAAATCGTGCACCTGGCCCACGAGCAGGCCAGCCACTCGGATGATTTTTCCCTCGTAGCCCTGGCAGCCCTGTCCAGTGATGCGGTTGCATTGACTGCGCTTCGTGAATCGGTCGTCCTCTATGCTGTCGTGGCTGTCGCGAGCGCAGCCCCATCTGCCCCCGTCTATGAATGGAAGGTGGACGAGGAAATCACCCGCAGAGCCACCCAGTTTGTTGAAACCTTCAACACGATCTTCAACGAAGACATCCCTGCCCCCGGCCCCCAAAACGCCGCCACGTACTACAACTCGGCGGATTTTTGGAAGGTTATTGGCCGTTGCGTCCGCATTGGATTCGATCCTACCGTCAACCCACCCCGGAACTACCACTGGGGCATCGTACACAACCCCCAAGGCAACCTCGAAGTACAGGACTTTTGGGATGACGAAGTCTGGACCACCGACCGGTTCAAGAGGAAGTTCTTCCCCGACTACGTCTCGGAGTGACGTGATCGAACTGGCATCTCCCGCCGCGTCGCTTCTGGCGTAGTCCGGTTGTGCCAACCGGCTCACGCCCCAAACGTCACTCGATCCCCTCTCCGCTCCGCTTACCCGCAATACCGCGGGGCCGGAGCCCCCGCCTCCTTTACTCCGCGGCCAAGTCACCTCCCCACCTGTTTCCAGGTACGGGAGGCGAGGGTTCCCTCCCCAAACCGCCCCTCATCTCCAGGCCCCAAAATCCCCTCACCCAAAACTTTTTGTTTTTTTACCGTTAAAAAACTTCCGGCCGCGGAGATCACTCCATGTCCCCTTTCTTATGCTACCAGGTGAAACAGAGCGACATGGCCGATTCCTGCGAGTGTTTACCGCGCATGAGATGGCCATCCGCGCTTATGTCCGGCGGTTGGTCCCCTCCCGTGCCGATGCCGATGATGTGATGCAGGAAGTGGCGGTGGTCCTCTGGGAGAAGTTCCCCACGTTCCGGGAGAACAGCGACTTCCGCGCCTGGGCATTCGGCATTGCCCGCTACGAGGTGCTCTCCTGGCGCCGGGATAAAGGGCGGGACCGTCTCGTGCTGGACGACGATGTTCTGGAACGTCTGGCCGAGGAAACGGCTCAAGAAGAACCCCGCCTGCAACTGCAACGCCAGGCCCTGGAAGGATGCCTGGCGAAAATGAACGCCGGCCAGCGGGACCTTCTCATGCTGGCCTATGAAGAGGGCGTCTCCATCCAGACCGTGGCCCAACAGAGCGGGCGCACGGTGGCGGGCTTCTATCAATGGCTCCATCGCGTGCGACGCCTGCTGCTGGAGTGCATTCAACGCGGACCCATGGGGAGGGTCTGGCCATGAACCGCCCCAACGATCCCTGGGATGCCCTGGTGGGCCGCTACCTCGCCGGGCAGCTCAACGCTGATGACCGTCGCTTGCTCAATGAGCGTCTCCGCCAGGACCCGGCCGCACGCCGGGACTTCGCGGCGATGCTGAATCTGGACTCCGCCCTGGCCGTGGCGGCAGCCGGAACCCGCGAGGAAAGGCGGGCCCGGGCGATCAGAAACAAACGCCTCACCTGGATTGGCACCGCCATCGCCACCGCTCTGATCTTGTTCTCAGCCGTAGGTTGGTGGATGACCCAGGATGGTCGCGCCCCCTTCGCCACCGTGATCACCTCTCAGGGGACGGAATGGAGCGGCCCCAGCGAGGTACGAGGAAAGTTGCAAAACGTCCAGTCTGGGGCCGTGGGCTTCCAGACCGCCACGGGCAATCGCGTCATCGTGGAAGGTCCCGCCACATTCCGCTTCACCTCGGCGCAGGAGCTGCGTCTCGATCACGGGCGGGTCCTGGCCATGGTTTCCCCCGAGGGAAAGGGTTTCACCGTCGTGACCCCCGCAGGCAAGATCGTTGACTATGGCACGGAGTTTGGCGTGGATGTGGATGCCGACGGCACCGCCGAGGTGCAGGTGTACTTGGGCGAGGTGGTGGTCACACCCAGGAGCCAGGGCAGTCACCGCAATCTCACCAAGGGCGAGGCCCTCACCATGCCGGGCGATGGCTCCCCGCCCGGGGCCGTGACCGGAGGTCGCCGCCAGTTCTTCACCCAGCCGGAGACGGTGCAGCAGCTGCGCAACACCATGGACCAGCAAGTCCCGGTGACAGCCTCTCCTGATCAACCCAGCCCCCGCACGGCTCATGGAGACTTCTGCAATCTGGGCAACGGGGCCGGCCTGCCCGGGGTCGTCTATGACTTCAAGCAGAATCCTCAGAAGCAGGACATCCCTTTTGACTCCGGGCGTTATTTCCAAAAGGTGAAGGCGCTGGGTGCGGCAGGCTTCCCCACCGGGGAGGTGGAGGGTTATTTCCGTGTGCCTCCACTGCAGCGCCGCTTTGCCTACCTGGCCATGCCTGTGGAGGAGGCGGATCTTGCCCCCTGGACCCTCGGTGCCGAGCAGTCCATGCAGCCCACCGGCTGGATCGCCCACTACAGCGGCGTGGTCACGCCCCCCACCAGCGGGGAGTGGCGGTTCGTCGGCTACTTTGACGATGCCCTGGCGGTCTACATCAACGGGCAACCGGTACTGGACGGCTCTCGCGATGAGATGATCAATGCTGGTGAGCCCCACCCCGATGCCACGCTCCGCCAGCCTTTTGGCAACGGCACGATGCTCAATGGCAAGGCCTATGCGGGCAAGTGGGTGGCCATGAACGGCCCCACGCGGATTGACATTGTCGTGGGTGAACGGGTCGGCAGCCAGATGGGCGGCCTCCTCATGGTGGAGAACCGGCGCACGGCCTACAACGTGCGCGCCGACGGATCCCCCATCCTGCCGCCCTTCGTGACCCGCCGCCTCAGCACCGAGGACCGCGCCCACATCAAGGCCTTTTCCGAGTCCCGCGACGGCTACCAGCTCGAGTGGCAGAACCTCCCCGTTTTCAGACTGGACGACAGCACTCCCGCCCCCGCTTCAAGTTCGTCCCAATAACTGCCGCGCTCACTCCGCGGCTCTTCTTCCTTTTGGCTTCCTCACCTCCATGGCTCTCCCCATTTTCGCAGCCAGCTCCCCATCCTTTTCGGCCCGGTTCCGCACGCATGCCCTGGCCCTGGCCGCAGGTCTAGGGACCCTGCTTGCCTCCGGGCTGGCACTGCCTGCCGCGACGGTACTGAAGAACGGCACCGCGAACATCACCCAGACGGCGACCGATTGGGTGGATGGCGGCAATGCCCCCACCGCTCCCACATCAGCAGATGTCGGGCAGTTCGGGAACGGCGTCCCCACCACTCTCACGCTGGCAGAGAATGTCTCGCTGCTGGGCTTGAATTTCGCCGCGGTCACCACCCCCTCTACCTTCATCATCAATGATGGCGGGAGCAAGGTCCTCACCCTCGGGGCCAGCGGCATCGTCGTGGAAGCCGGTTCCCATAGTGTTACCCTGAACCATGCAGTCGCCCTGGACGCGAACCAGAGCTGGACGGTGGGTGCCGGACGGGCCCTGGTGGTCAACGGAGTCATCAGCGGGAACTTTAACCTGACGCTCTCCAGCGCCGCTGGCGACTACGCGGCAGGCTTCCGGTTCACGGGTACAACAGCCAATACCTACACCGGCACCACCACCCTCTCCGCCGGCGCCCTCATCCTGGCCAAGTCGGCCGGAGTCAACGCCATCGCGGGCAACATCTCCGCCACCGCGCACGGAGCCAACATCATCCTGGCCAATGACGAACAGATCGCCAACACGGCCATCGTGACCCTTTCCAATGGGGCCAAACTCATCCTGGAAGGACGCACCGAGACCATTGGCGGCCTCCAGGCCACCGGCAGCACCACACTCGTGCAGGCCACGGAGTCCGGTACCAACCGCCCCTCCACCCTCATTCTCGATGTGGCCGGGTCGGATTCCTACCACTTCAACGGCGGAATCGTGCGCAATGGTGGGACCACCAGCGCCCTCTCAATCGAAAAGAAAGGCACGGGCACGCAGATCCTGGAGGGAGCGCTCATGCACACCGGCACCACCACCATCAGCGGCGGCACCCTCGTCATCCGTACCAATGGAGCGGTGTACTACAACAACACCCGGGCCATCACCCACTGGGCCAGCGCCATCGTCAACAACGCCACGCTGAACCTCCAGCACACCAACACGAGCGCGACCGCAGAAACGCTCAGCGTCGCCATCAGCGGCAGCGGGAACGTGATCAAGTCCGGCGCAGGCACGATCCATCTGGGCAACACCGGCTCCAGCTACGCGGGCATCACCTCCCTTGAGGGCGGCATCCTCGGCGTCGCGAAGTTCGCTGACTACGGTGCCACCAGCAGCCTGGGGAATCGCGCAGCGGACGCCGTAGGCGATGTCGGCATCGTCTTCCGCGGCGGCACCCTGCAGTACGTCGGAGCCACGGCCCAGACCACCAACCGAGCCCTGCGCATCGGCACCGCCGGCGGCAGCATCGACGCCTCAGGTTCAGCCATCGACGCCACGGTGAAGTTCACCGCCATCAGCTCCCCGGATCTGTTTGAAGGGGTCGGCGCCCGCACCTTCACCCTGACCGGCAGCAATGCTGGCCGGAACGAATTCAATCTTCAGCTCACCGATCAGGACGTCAACAAGACCAGCCTCACCAAGGCAGGCTCTGGCACCTGGTACATCACCAACACAAACAACACCTACACCGGCACCACCATTCTTCAGAGCGGCATTCTGAATGTGGCCTCCCTTGCCGACTACGGCGTGGCCAGCAGCCTGGGCATCAGGCAGTCTGCTGAAGGCCCCACTGGCACGGACCGGATCGGCCTCTTGTTCAGAGGGGGTACGCTCCAGTACACCGGCAGCACGGCCCAGAGCACCAATCGGGGTCTCCGGATCAGCACCACCGGCGGAGCCTTCATTGACGCCTCCGGCTCCACCCTGGAGGCCACCCTCAGCTTCACTGCCGCGAATTCGCCGGACCTCTATGAGAACCCCGGGGCCCGCCAGCTCACGCTGACCGGCAGCAATCAAGGAAACAACACCTTCAGCCTCCAGCTCACCGACCAGAACGCCTCCACCGGAAAGACCACGCTCAACAAGACCGGCGTCGGCACCTGGATCCTGAGCAATGTCACCGGCACCACCTCTGAGAGCACTTACACGGGCGACACCAACATCCTGCAGGGCATCCTGGCCACCCGTGGCTTTGGCATTGGCAACGGCAGCCTGGTCAATCTGGCGAACGAAGCGTCAGCGACCCTCCGCCTGGATGCCAGTGAAACCATCGGCGCACTCGGCGGTGGCGGCACCACCGGGGGCAAGGTGGATCTGCAAACCTTCACCCTTACCCTCGGCAGCGGCAACCGCGACGGCACCTTCGCAGGGCTGATTGTTGGCACAGGCGCCACCAAGGCGGATGACCTCATCAAGACCGGCACCGGCATCCAGTATCTCACTGGCACGACCAGCACCTATGGCGGCTTCACCGTCCTCGCTCAGGGCATCTTGAATGTCGCCAAGATCGGCAACCTCGGTGAGAACAGCAGCATCGGCAATCGCGCCGCGGACAACGCCGCCAGCGACGTGGGACTCATCTTCCGGGGCGGCACCCTGCAATACACGGGCAGCACCGCCCAGACCACCGATCGCGCCATCCGCGTGAGCACTACCGGAGGTGCGTTCATCGATGCCTCCGGCTCCAACATCGACGCCACCCTCTCCTTCACCCGCACCAGTTCCCCTGACTTCTTTGAAGCCGGCGGCGCCCGCCAGGTCACCTTCACCGGCACGAACCAAGGAAACAACACCTTCAACATGGCCATCACCGAGACGGGCGGCACCACGACCGTGAACAAGACCGGCGCCGGCACCTGGAAGCTGGGCGGCACCAGCACCTACACGGGTGATACCAACGTGAATGCTGGCGCACTGTTGCTCACCGGAGCACTGGCCAATTCCAAGGTCACGGTGGCCAGCGGAGCCACCCTCGGCGGCACCGGCACGGCTGCGGGCCAGATCATTATCAATGGCACCCTGTCACCGGGGAATGATGCCAAGACCAATGGCTACGGGATGGGCACCATCACCTTCACCAACACGGTCAACTTTGCCCAGGGCAGCAGCTATTTCGTCCAGCTCGGCACTCATGTCGGCGGCGGCGTGGGCGCCTCAGACCGCATGGCTGCGGGCAGCGGGCTGACCTTGGGTTCAGAGGTCAACCTTTCGGGCGTGTTTCAAGGCACCTTCGATGACCGGGAAGACAACACCCGCTACTGGATCGGCAACAACGGCGGCACGTGGACCATCAACGGAACCTTCGCCAACAGCGAGGTCTGGGACTGGACCGGCATCCTCTACACCGCCCAGGAGGCCCCATTCCACCAGGGCTACAAGGTGACTGTGGACGGCGTGGATTTCGCCCTCTTCTACGACGCAAATTTCGGCAGCGACTCGCTCTATGGGGGCAATGACATCGTGCTCATTGCCACCGTACCTGAGCCGCTCATGGGCACCCTTTTGCTCGCTGCGCTCGGCAGCATCGCTTTGCAACGGCGACGTCGCACCCGCGCCGCCGCCTGATCGGACAGATTATTTCATCATACCTACATCGTTCATCCCCCGGTTCATCGGGCGGGTGGTGACCGGCACGGCCGGCCCGCTCCCTCATGCACTGATGGCTGAAGCACAAGCGGCACACTTTTGAGATTTAAGTCTTGAATCGAGTTTCGATTCGTCATTACATCGTACACACCATGTTTCATTTCTATGAACCTGGAGCAGTCCATCTCTACCACAGGTAGCATTATGCGGGCGCAGCGCAGAACCTCGTCAGGCATGGCCTTGATCTCCGTGCTCTGCGTTCTGGCGCTGCTCATGGTGCTCGTGCTTGCCGTGCTCTCCATGAGCCGCACGGAAACTCGCGCTTCATCATCCTATGCCCGCATCACGGATGTGCGCACCCTCGCGGACCTCCCCGTCAATGTGGTGATGGGACAGATCCGGCAGGCAACATCGGGCTTGGGTGATGGCAAGTCCTGGACTTCCCAGCCTGGGATGATCCGGGTCTTCGGCACGGAATCAGGCCCCTTGAACCGCGCCCGCCTTCTCCAGGCCTATCGGCTCTATTCCTCGGATACCATGGTGGCCGGGGCCACCTTTGACTCCACCACCGAGGCCGCCAGTCTGAACGGGTGGGAGACAAAGAAAGCCCACTTCACCGATCTCAACGAGCCCGTGGTCACCCCACTGCCCTCCGGCACCCAGACCATTCTCAGGAAGACGTTTCCCATCATGGACGTGAGCGTCTTTGATTCCAATGCCGATGGGGTCGCAGATCTTGTGGGCAGCACTGACGGCCGGATTGACGGTGCCCGCATCCTCTCCGCCCTGCCCGGCACGGATGCATCTCACCCGCTGCCCATGCCCGTCCGCTGGATGTATGTGTGCGAAGACGGTCGGTTGATCGTGCCCACCGGCGAGCAGAATGGCGAGGCACTCTTTGATACCTCGATTGTCACCGCAGACAATCCGATCACTGGTCGCATCGCCTTCTGGACGGATGACGAGTCCTGCAAGGTCAATATCAACACCGCCAGTGAGGGCGTCCCCTGGGAGGTGCCCGTGGGCACCTCCTGGCAGGATCAGAACTGGGCCAAGTTCATGCCCGGCCAGAATGAGTTTCAACGCTTCCCCGGCCATCCGGCCATGACCTGCCTCAGCACCGTCATGAAGAGCTTTGACCCCGCCTTCACCCGCCTCACGCAGCAGATGAGCTCAGCCTACACCGCAGGCACGGGCGAGGGCAGCTATGCTGATCCAGATTATTTCAAGAACCTGTACCAGATGCTGCCCCGCACGAACTGGGGCAACGCCGGCCAGAGCTCCCAGGCAGGGACCGCGGCCGTCAATGTGAACACCGGACTGCCCGTGAAAGCTGAGCGCATCTTCGCCTCCGTGGATGAGTTCTTTTATGCCTCGAACCTGAGCGGCTCCGGCCAGCGTCTGCCCAACGACTCCGCCAGCCGGGTGGATGGCAATGAGATCCGCATGGCCCGCGCCTTCCTCACCGCCCACAGCCGCGCTCCAGAGACCAACCTCTTCAACCGGCCCCGCATCTGCCTCTGGCCTCTCTTCGCGGATACCAACACCCGCAATACCAAAGATCGCCTCATTGCCTTCGCCGCCACCTCCTCCGGCCAGACCGCCGCCTGGTACCGCGCCCAGAAGTGGGTTTCAGACTCCAACCCCGGCTCATCGCAGAGTCCGGATGCGGACTTCAATCTGCAGCACAACCAGCAACTCTTTGCCTACCTCCAGTCCCTTACCTCCAAGCCGGTGCCGGGCTTCGGGGCCGACACCTTTGTCACCAAGTACGGGGAGCTGAACCGCAACCAGATCCTCCTGGAGATGTTCGACCTGCAACGTTGGGGGGTGAACTCCTGGTACGCAGAACGCGACAGCGGTGGGGCGATCGATTTCACCAAGAGCTATGCCTACGTGCCGCCTCGCGCCTACGTGAGACCCTCCGGTGGCTGGGTGGGTGAAAGTTCCGCCCTGCCCACGAAGATCCGCTCCGTACCAGACGGCGGTCCCGTGCCCCCAGACGGGCTCAAGGCCTTCGGCCGCTGGCCCACCGTGGTAGAGGTGGCCGTGGTCTTCATGCCGACAGAGATCCGCGCGAAGAACAACACCGTCTTGCGCGACAGCTTTGACGCCATCGAGCTGAACAAGGCCAAGTTCGAAGGCGTGACGAATCTCTACCCCGACAGCGGGGACCCTGGCCAGAAGTGGGCAGACCGAACCCTCAAGATGCGGCCCTACCTCATCATCCAGCCCTTCACACCGGTGGTGGGCATGCCTCCTTACAGCGCGAACATCCGCTACCGCATTGAGGGGCTGGAGACCTGGAAAGTCAACGGCAGTACCCCGATGTTCGCTGACATCGGATCACTGAACACCGTCCGCACGGAGCGCTCCAACGGTAGCACGGATGAAAACGCGCACATGACCTCCTACACCGGTCTTCAGGCGATCATCATGGACAAGCCTCCGCGGGAGTTTGTGGGCTCGCCCAATGAGAATAGCTGCTATCCCTTCATTGGCCGGGAGATTTCTGTAGATCCCGAGCAGGGCACCTTCACCTTTCCCGGAAACCCCGGCGAAAACGGCGCCAACCAGGAAATCACCATCAAGATTTACTCCGGGTATGGACCAGCGCCAGGTCCCAATGAAACCCCCATTCAGACGATCAAAATGCGCTTCCCCACCGTGAAGCTGCGCACTCCCCGGCTGTATCTTGGCGAATGGAAGGACACCCCTCTCATGGGGCTGCAGCGCCGCATCGACCAAGGCAGCTTCCAGTCTGAAGTGACCCGCCCGGGCGACGTTATTCGCTCGGTCGTGGTGAACGCCAGCCCCAGCTCACCCAGCGGCGGAGACTACCGTATCATCACGTCGAAGGCGATGGTGACCGCCGACCATTTCACACCGCATCATCATTATTTCTATGATGCCAACGGTACCAAGGGCGACTTCATGTATGAGGCGCAAAGCCTGCGCCTGGCCTCCAAGACCCACACCGGCCACTACGGCCACCCCAACATCACGCCTCCGGGATATTTTGACAGCATCGCCGACGGAGCCCAGCACTCCTGGCAGGCTGCCGGGTGGGAATGGACCGGCTCCTCCCCCAACCTCTCCAGCACCAAGCCGTATGGCCTGTTGAGGAACGTGTTCTACTGGCAGGACTGCCAGCCGGCCGGTCCGCCCAGGCTCAACGGAGCGTACAACGCCTCCGGCAATCCCGGTGACTGGGACAACGGCATCGGCCGGGTGGAGGACGGTGCCTACATCAACAAGCCCGACGAGGGCGGCTATGATGGCAGCGCCAACAAGTACTTCGAGCGCGGAGGATTCTCCGAAGACAGTGGCAAGGCCTACTCGCCGAACCGGCAGATCGCCTCCGCCGTCGCCTTCGGCTCCCTGCCTAGTGGTGTGCTTGGCGATGCCACCACCGCGGTCTCCCGCCCGTGGCAGACACTCCTCTTCTGCCCCAATCCCCATTCCCGCAGCACCCTGGCGCTTCAGCAGCCTGGCGCAGCAGATCACTTCGGGTTCACCCTGCCCCGAGACCACCTGTTGCTGGACGCCTTCTGGATGCCCATCGTAGAGCCCTACGCCATCAGCGAGCCCTTCTCCACCGCAGGCAAGGTGAACATGAATCACCAGATGCTGCCCTTCACCCATCTGCAAAGGGCCACCGCGCTGCATGCCGCCCTCCGCAGCGTGCGGGTACGGGCCCTGCCGGCCGCCCTGGCCTGGGTGGGCAACAGCGACCGGACCAACTACCGCGACATCACCAACGGCGTGGAGGAATGCTACAAGTCGTCCGGTCACTGGATGAAGTTCGAGACCAGCTACGACGTGAATGTGGCGGAGACGCTCAAGGCCTTCAACAACCGGTTCAACACCCAGAAGGACGTGTTCCGCTCCGCTTCAGAAATCTGCGAAGTTTTCCTCGTGCCCCAGATGATCCCCGGCCGCACCTACAGCACCGCCGCGGGCGGCAAGCCCTCCCGGAATCCGCAGTACGAGGAAATGACTGACTGGTGGAACGGTGCCCTGAACTCCCAGAAGGATGGCATGGAGCTCACCGGGGACAACACACGTGAGTCCCCGTACAACCAGCTCTACCCGCGTCTCACCACGCGGTCGAACGTCTTCCAGGTGCACTACCGCGTGCAGGCACTGCGCAAGTCCCGCTCCACCAACGCCAGCCGGTGGGACGAGACGCGGGACATGATCTCCAGTGACTACCGCGGCTCCGCCATCTTGGAGCGTTACCTCGATCCCAACATCACCGGACTGCCCAACTTCATCACCAACCCCGGCAACTCCTCAGGCGCTCTGGACGACCACTACCGCTTCCGCGTCATCCAGCGCAAGCAGTTTGCCCCATGATTCTCTGTTCCTTCTTCATGTACCCCCACCCTCATTTGAGCACCGCCATTCCCCATGAAACCTGTCTTCTCCGACATGCGAGCCCGTCTGTGCCGGGACCGCTGTTCCTACGCCTTCTCACTTGTTGAAGTCACTCTCGCGGTGGCCGTCACAGCCACCGTGGCCATGACGCTCCTGGGCCTCCTTCCGGCGGGTCTGGACGGCATGCGCCAGTCTGCCAATACTGCCGCCCACGCCCGCATCCTGCAGACACTCGCCGGGCAGGCCCAGATGAACACCTGGCAGGAGATCACCAGCTCCGGCTACTCCAGCCGCACTTACGCCTTCGACTACCAAGGGGGCGAACTGGAAGGCCTGGAAAGCGCGCAGGTCACCTATCTCGCCAGGGGCCGGGTGCAGGATGCCCCCCCGCTGCCCGGCAGCACGGCCACGAATCCCCGGTTGCGGCTCCTCCGCATTGAGATCGTCACCGGCTCCAGTGCCGCAGACTTTGGCACCCCGCGGTGCAACACCTACGCCACGCAGATCGCCCAGATGGATGACACCCCCTAACCCAAGTTGCTTCCATGAACCGTCGCCTGCACGCCCCCGCCTTTACCTTGCTGGAGATGCTCGTCTCCATGACGATCACCTCCATCCTGCTCACGCTCATGGTGCAGATCATGGGCACCACCCAGCAGACTTGGCAGCGCACTAAGTCCCAGGCCGAGGCCTTCCGGAGTGCGCGAGAAGCCTTTGAGAGCATCTCCCGCCAGCTCTCCCAGGCCACCCTGAACAACTACTGGGACTACAACGATCCCAACCAGCCCACCTACTATCAGCGCCAGTCAGAGCTGCACTACGTCTCCGGTCCTGCCTCCTCGCTGCTCACCTCCATGGCCAATCCCACGATCGGCCACAGCGTATTCTTCCAAGCCCCGCTGGGGGTGGATCATCTGGACCCTGCCACCCAACCCGGTGCCGGACTGGACCAGGCCCTCAACGCCTGGGGCTACTATGTGGAGTACAACTCCGACCTCCCCACCCGACCCGGCTTCATGACCGAAGCCTCCCCCACCCACCCGGAGAAAAAGCGCTTCCGGCTCATGGAGTTCCGCCTGCCCTCAGAGAACTTTGACCTCTTCAAGCTCCCCAGCACCGCCACCGCAGGTACCCGGCCGGCGCTCCATGCCGCCACCACGGCCTCAGGCCTCTACTCCTGGTTCCGCACCCCGTTGCAAACCCGGTCGGAACCGCTCGCGGAAAACATCCTGGCCCTCATCATCCGCCCCACCTTCCCCGGACAATCCACCCAGCCGGATGACTACCTCTACGACACCCGCAGCTGCCAGCTCACCAGCGGCAACATCTCCGATGCGGATGCCGCACGCCGTCACCAACTGCCTCCGGCCATCCGCATCGTGCTCGTGGCCCTGGATGAAAGCTCCTGGCTCCGGGCTGAGCATGACGAAGCCCTCTCCACCGAGTTGGTGAACCTCGTCAACAATGAGCTCTTCACCCGCCCGGCCAGGCTTGAAGATGATCTCATCGAACTCTCCGCCACCCTGACCAGCATGAATCTCCAGCATCGCGTCTTCAACACCACCGTCTCCATCCGGGCGGCCAAATGGCACACCGAGAAGCAGAAGAACCCCACGACCACGCCATAGCCCGCCGCCGTCGAGTCACGCAATTTCATTTTCTGTTTGTTTCCATGAACTCATCACCTCCTGCCCTCCGTTCCTCCGTTCGCGGATTCACCCTGGTGGAGCTGATCGTGGTGATCGCCGTGGCCAGTGTCATCATGAGCCTCTCCATCGGCGGGCTCAATCAGTCCCTCCAGTCCCAGCGGCTCAGCGCCTCCGCCACCCGTCTTGCCGGTGAGCACGGGGCCGCCACCCTCCAGGCCGTGCGGGAGAATCGCAGCCTTGAGGTCCGCCTGCTTCGACGCACGCTCGACATCAGCCCGGCCAATCGGCTGCGAGGTGTGCAGATCTTTGCCGTGGAGCCCACCACCGGTGAGGCCAGGCCCGTGGGTGAGCCCATCTTTCTGGATCCCGGAGTGGTAGTGCTGGAAAACGAAGTGCACTCCACCCTGCTCAAGCACAAGTCCACCACCATCCCGGATGGCTACTACACGCTAAAGGCTTCCGGCACCACGGATCTGGACAAAGGCGCCACCGACCGCTGGTGCATCACTCTCGCATTGGAAGAGGAAATAAAGGACGAGTCCTCACCACCCCCCAACCACCGCGTCCTGGTCATCAATCCCCACACCGCCGCTGTTCAGCTGTACTAACGCCTGAAGGACTCTGGGAGTCCAACTGATGGGCGAAGCCCCAGGATACGGGCATTCCATGCCGAACGCATCCCAGACGGTAGCCTGGGGTTGAGCGTAGCGATACCCCAGGAAAATCGTCAACAAACAGCACCCTGAAGGGGTGCCAGAACACATCGCTATCGTCCCTTACCCTGCGCACCGAGTGGCAAAAAAAGGGGCGGGTGTGCACACACACACGCCCGCCCCACAAAAACTGAATGACTGATTTACCGATTTACTGAATCACCGGACTACATCACCATGCCGCCATCCACGGCCAGCGTCTGGCCAGTGATGTAGCGCGCTTCGTCGCTCGCGAGGAAAGCGGCGGCGTTGGCAATGTCCACAGCCTCACCAAAGCTGGCGAGCGGAATCTGCTTCAGCACGCCTTCCTTCTGCGCGTCGTTCAGCTCATTGGTCATATCCGTGACGATGAACCCGGGAGCGATGGCGTTGACGGTGACCGCACGACCGGCGAACTCACGTGCCAGCGACTTGCTGAAGCCAATGAGGCCCGCCTTGCTCGCAGCGTAGTTGCACTGGCCGGCATTGCCGATCAGGCCGATGACGCTGGCCACGTTGATGATGCGGCCCGTCTTGGATTTCAGGATGGAGCGCTGGAAAGCTTTCACCAGGTTGAAGGCTCCTTTGAGGTTCGTATTGAGCACCACGTCCCAATCTTCGTCGCTCATCCGCAGAGCCAGGCCATCGCGCGTGACTCCGGCGTTGTTCACCAGGATGTCCACGGCGCCCAGATCGGCCAGCACCTGCTTGCCCAGCGCCAGCACTGCGGCCGCGTCGGCCACATCCACAGCGTAGGCCTTGGCAGCCCCCGGGTAAGCGGCATTGATGGCATCAGCAGCCCCTTGGGAACTGTTTTCCGTGCGGCTCACGATGGCCACTTTCGCGCCTTCTGCGGCAAAACGTTCTGCGATGGCGCGACCGATCCCACGGCCGGCACCGGTGACTACTGCGACTCGATTGAGGAGCTTGCTCATTCAGGGTCATTAGCGAAGCCCGGGCGGGCTTGCAACCCAGAATGCGGCACCATTTCCTTCTTCTTGCTCTTGAAGTTGTGACGGCTACACTCGCCCCATGCGGTGCCCCGTTTGTCAACAGAGCCTCCATGAAGTCTCCCCGGCGTGCCCGCATTGCAGCTTTGACCTGACCATCGCCGTCCAACACCTGGGCATGGTGCCGCGGTTGCAACCGGACGTCACGGATCTGGCAGGCGTGCTCACGCCCGGCCAGACCGCGCTCCTTCAGGAGATGATCCGCGGGAAGGAACGACGCTTCCCGCAGCTCCAATTTTCCTGCGTCACCCTTCAGATTCCGCCGCAAGTCCCCCTCCGCGCCTACACCTTCTGGCTCCTCAACCGCGGCAGCCTGATCAGCGCCATGGAAAAAGGGGGCGACTGTCGCATCATCCTTTTCGCCCTGGAGATGAACCAGATGCAACTGTGCTGCATGCTCGGGTACGGCTTGGAACCCTTTGTGAATCAGGCCACCCTGGAGCAAATCGTGCAATCGGCACAACCTCTGCTAGCCAAAGGAGATGCCGCCGGTGCCTTTCAGGCGTGCTTGGAGCAAGCCGACCTGCACCTGGCGGCCATCAGCCGCGCCATCCCCACCATCTACGGCCTCCACGAGGAAAAAGTCGCTGCCCCATTGAGCGCGGAGGCCGAGTTTGCCTACTAAGTAGCCAGCCTCGCCCTATGGCCTCACGTCCCCCTTTCCACCAGTCCGCCGTTTCCCGCAGCCGCCTCGTCCAGACCGCGTTAGGCGCGTTTGCCGCCTTTTTCCTGGGCATGATCGGCCAGTATCAGGCCGAAGCCCGGGAGCAACTGCCCCAGTCCGTCACCTTCAAAGGCGAGGAGAAGTTTCAGGCCCTTGTGGCCAGAGCCCTCCGGGAGAACTGGCGCGCTCTGCCCGTCGGTGAACGGGTGGCCCAGTTTGGCCTCGCCCTCCGCGGCACTCCCTACGTGGGCTACACGCTGGAGATCGACAACAAGATCGAATCCGCCTCCTGCAACTTCAATGGTCTGGACTGCTGGACCTACTTCGAGACCGCCCTCGGCCTGGCCCGGATGATCGAGACCCGCAAACCCGCCTACACTCCCAGCGATCTCCTGGCGGAGATCGAGTGGACCCGCTACCGCGGGGGCGTCTGCACAGGCTTCTATCTGGAACGCATCCACTACCTCGCCGAGTGGTGGTATGACAACGAAGCCCGAGGCAACGTCTTGAATGTCACCTCCGATGTCGGCCCCACGGTGCCCATGGTGGGCAGGAAGTGCCAGGAGATGACCGTGCTCTGGAAGGGCTACCGCTACCTGAAAAACGACCCCTCCATGCTCCCGGAAATGGGCCGCATTGAGCGGAGGGAAAGCGCCCTCCCCTTCAACTACATCCCGAAGAGCAAGGTGGCCGCCATGGAGAAGAACCTCCAAAATGGAGACATCATCGGCATCGTCACCAACCAGACTGGCGGCCACTGCTCCCATGTGGGCATGGCTTACCGCACGAAAGACGGGGTTTTGCACTTCATGCACGCCTCCAAGAACCACAAAGCCGTGGTGCTGGATGACTCCCTTTCCACCTATCTGAACCGCTTCAAGTTCCACTCCGGCATCATCGTGGCCCGCGCCCTGCCCCGGACGGCCACGATCATTGACCCCACTCACTACGCCGACCGCATCCAATACATCACCGGCATGCCCCCGCTGGTGGTCGCCAGAAAGGGGTAAGCAGCGTCACCAAAAGCCTGAGCCCCCCACCCCAAGGAGCGGCGGTTTGTGCTTGCACAACCGCCGATGGGAAGCGGAGCGATTGACCGCCAAACCCCGACTGCCGTGTAATGCCACATCGCCGTTGACTGGCTTGGGATCAGTTCCGCTCCGGCCAACTCCGGCGGTTGTGCAAGCACGACAGTCAACCTCTCGCCATCGCCAAAGGCCTGGGCACCCCCAAGGAGCGGCGGTTTGTGCCTGCACAACCGTCGATGAGAAGCGGAGCGATTGACCGCCAAACACCGACTGCCGTGTGAGGCCCATTGCTGCTTGCAGACTTGGGATCGATTCCCCTCCGGCCAGCCCCGGCGGTTGTGCAAGCACAAACCGCCGCTCCTTGGACAGCAAGAACGAGCACGCCTTGACCACGGCCACGTACGAATTGCAGCAGCCCAATCCTCCCTGTTGTCGATGTTCACAACATGGAAATCACAAGGGCCACCAAAGCGGCGTCGAGCCGCACGCACTCCAAGACACTGTCGTGACGCGCAGCGTGCCAGTCGAAAACGGCACGTTCCAGATACTCGCAAGCACAAGCACAAGCACATGCACATGCACATGCACATGCACATGCTCAATCTCCTTCACATGCCATGTTCTTTGCCATGCTCACGCTCAGGGGTACGGAACGCCATCAACCTCCCACCAAGCGCTCCACGCCAACGGCGTGATACAAAACAGCCCGGGGTCAGACCGCTAAGCGGTCGCCACCCCGGGTATCGATAGAGTAGCACTGGAACTCCAACGGAGTTCAACAAACCGTCCAAGCCACCTGGAGACGAAATTCCCATGCCCTACGGTCCTCATCCCACAATGCGGCCACGCCACGGTCTCTGAACCTCGCTTCAAACTTCTGGCCCCCCTCCCGATACGAACGTTGCATGCCGAAGGCATCCCAGAAGGCAGCCAGGGGCCGGGCGAGTTTCACGAGCCCTGCCCCTGGAATCTCGCACGCAAACCATTGCCCGCCTCATCGGGAAGTTGAGGCGTTGATTTTTACGATCTAATCGTACCCCTGACCGGGCTTCCCGATGCCGGAGGCATCAAAGCCCTTAGCCGGAGGTTGAGGGAGCGTAGCGACTGACACCTCCGGAAGATCCAAATGAGTTTTGCATCCCGGAGTGGATGCCAGCGAGGTCCCTTTGCCTGCACAGTTTCAGCATCGACGCCCTCGCCCCTCTTCAGGTGCGATGACTTGTCCACCTTTCCTGTTGAGTTCTGGAGCCCCTCCCGACTCGATCAGCACATGCCGAAGGCATCTCAGACGGTAGTCAGAGGCCGGGCGAGTTTCCTCATTCTCCCGCCGGGCGGTCAACCATGCCGAAGGCATCCCAGATGGTAGCCAGGGGCCGGGCGAGTTTCACGAGCCCGTCCCCTGTAATCTCGCACAAACGATTGCACCCTGAAGGGGTGCCAGAAGTAGCCACCAGCCTAGCGACTAAAGGTCTCCCAGTCCCAGAGCCTACCCCTACTTCGCCTCCTGGTCCTTGTACTCAAACTTCTTGAGATCCTCCAGCGAGACAAACTCCAGCGCCGACATGTGGGTGGCTTCCAGTACCACATCCGGTGCCCATCCCGCCTCCAGCGCCTCTTTCCAGCGGGTAATGCAGAGGCACCACTTGTCCCCGTTCTTCAGGCCGTTGAATCCCCACTCTGGCACGGGGGTCAGCAAGTCATTCCCACAGGCTTTCGAGAACAGGAGAAAATCATCCGTCATCACCGCACAGACGGTGTGCAGACCGCGGTCTTCCGATCCAGTGCGACAGTAGCCGTCCCGGTAAAAGCCGGTCAGGGGCTTCTTGCAGCAACACTTCAGTTCAGTACCCAGAACGTTGGTTGGCATGGCAGCAGAAAATTAGAGGTGCGAAAGGTTCGAAACCAGTCTCCCACCGTTAAGCGGGAGATACACGGGCAATATACCATCGCATGCCCGCCAGGAAAAGGATGCTCAACTTCAAGTTGATTCGACAAGTCCCCAAAGTTTAAACGCCTTCCCTCATCCGGCAGAACCGGCGAAGGAAGGCGTCTCTGAATTCAAGCTGCCGTTAAAGGCCGTGTGGGCTAGGAAGCCTCGGCGTCATCACCGCTGGCTTCACCCTCACTCTGGGCCGTTTCCGGAGCAGACGCACCCGCGTCAGAAGCCTCAGCCCCCTCGGCGGCAGGAGTTCCCGACTCACCACCCAAGATCTCACCTTCGACTTTTTCTTCGTCGTCAGGGATGACCTTGGCCACGTCCTGGATGGTTTCGCCTTCGTTCAGGTTCATGAGCTTCACGCCCTGAGCATTGCGCCCCGTCTGGCGGATGTCCGCCACCCGGATGCGCACGCTCTGGCCGCTGCTGGTCATGAGCATGAGTTCATCCTCTTCATGCACCGCCATGGCCGCCACCACGTTGCCGGTCTTCTCCGTCACGTTCATGGTGGTCACGCCCTTGGCGCCACGATTGGTCTTGCGATATTCCTCGAACGGCGTGCGTTTGCCCAAGCCCTTCTCAGACACCACCAGAAGCTGCGCGGTCTGATCCACAGCGGTCAGGGAGACGACATGGTCAGTCTCGCCAGGACGAATGCCCATCACCCCGGCGGCCGCGCGGCCCATGGGACGGATGTCCGTTTCCTCACACTTCACACACATGCCCTCACTGGTGACGAGGCAGATCTCACTGGAGCCATTGGTGAGGATGACCTGGATCAGGTCATTTCCTTCATCCAACTTCACCGCAATAATTCCGTCTTTGCGGATGTTCTTGAAGTCGGCCAGCTCGGTCTTCTTCACCGTGCCATCCTTGGTCGCGAACAGGACAAAGCGATCAGAGCGCCACACGCCCTCTTCATGTTCGCTGTCCACCTCAAGACGGAGCACCGCAGCGATCTTCTCCTCAGCCCGGAGGTTGAGCAGGTTCTTGATGCTGCGCCCCTTGCCGGTGCGCGCCATTTCAGGAACCTGATAAACACGCTCCACGTACACACGCCCCGTGTTGGTGAAGAACATCAAATAGTCATGCGCGCTCGCGGCAAAGAGGTGCTCCACAAAGTCGGCCGCATCATCTTCACCGGCCGCCTCCCGCGTCTCCATGCCTTTCAGGCCCTTGCCCCCGCGTGCCTGCGTGCGGAATTCACTGGCCAGCGTGCGCTTGACGAAGCCACGGTGCGTGATGGTGACGATGTTGCGCTCGTTGGCGATGAGGTCCTCAATGTTAATCTCGCCCTCTGCGGCTTCGATCTTGGTGAGACGCTCGGTGCCATACTTGGTGCGGATGTTGCCCAGTTCATCCTTGATGATGGTGAGCACGCGGCTCTCCTTCGCCAGGATGTCCATCAGGTCCGTGATGGTGTTGAGCAGGGCCTCGTAGTCAGCCTGAAGCTTCGTCCGCTCCAGGGCAGTCAGTTGATAGAGACGCAGGTCGAGGATGTGCTTCACCTGGAGGTCCGTGAAGACATACCGGCCGCTACGAATGCTCGGCTGGGAGCGGATCAGGATGCCCAGAGCCTGAGCGGCCTCCAGGGTGAAGGTATAGGCCTTGATCCGGCTTTCCGCCTCGTCACGACTCGAAGCCGTGCGGATCATCTTGATGAAGTCATCAAGCTGGCTCAGCGCCAGCAGGAGCGCTTCCAGCTTCTCTGCATCGATCTCCGCCTGCTTGAGCAGGTACTTCGTGCGTCGGATGATCACCTCGCGGCGGTGCTCGATGTAGCAACTGATCGCATCCTTCAGCGAAAGCAGGCGCGGCCGCCGGTTGTCGATCGCCAGCATGTGCACGGAGAAGGTCGTCTCCAGCGAGGTCTGCTTGTAAAGGTTGTTCAACACCACCTGGGGGCGGGCTTCCCGGCGGAGATCCACCACCACACGCGTGTTTTCATCCGACTCGTCGCGGATGGCCGTCACTTCAGGGATGATCTTCTCTGAAGCCAGCTCACCGATGCGTTTGCACAGTTCCGCGCGGTTCACACCGTACGGAATCGCGGTGATGATGATCTGGGGCTTGGTGCCCGTTTCCGATATTTCGGCGTGGCCGCGGATGCGCAGCGAGCCGTGCCCTGTCTCGAAGTAATCGCGAATGCCTGCCGTGCCCAACAGGGTACAGCCCGTGGGGAAGTCCGGGCCTCGCACGTACTGCATCAGTCCCTGCAAGGTGATCTCAGGATTGTCGATCTGCGCGCAAATGCCATCCACGATCTCCCGGAGATTGTGCGGAGGCAGGTTCGTGGCCATACCCACGGCGATGCCGGTGCCGCCATTGATCAGCAGGTTCGGGAACGCTGCGGGAAACACCACCGGCTCAGTGAGACGTTCGTCATAGTTGGGGACGAAATCCACCGTCTCCTTCTCCATGTCATCCATGAGGTGGCCGCCCAGATGGGTGAGCCGGGCCTCCGTATAACGCATGGCTGCAGGAGGGTCACCTTCCACAGAGCCGAAGTTTCCTTGCGGATGCACCAGCGGATCCCGCATGGACCAGGGCTGTGCCATGTTCACCAGCGTGGGATAGATCACCGCCTCACCGTGGGGGTGGTAGTTACCCGAGGTGTCACCGCAGATCTTCGCACACTTCATGTGCTTCTTCGGCGGATAGAGCGAGAGCTCATGCATCGCATACAAGATGCGGCGCTGGCTTGGCTTCAGTCCGTCGCGCACGTCCGGCAGGGCGCGCGAGATGATGACGGACATGGAGTAGTCGAGGAAAGAACCCTTGAGTTCCTCTTCGACATTGATGGGCTTGATGTTGTCTTCGCTCACAAGAATTGGCAGTGCGATGTCGGTGCTGAGAACGCCGGTCTCACCGGCAGTTCTGCGGGGTCAGGTGGTCAGCCGGGCGTTTGTCACACGTCCAGATTGCGCACGTTCAGCGCGTTCTCTTCGATGAAGATCTTGCGGGGCTCCACGACGTCACCCATGAGAATGGTGAAGATGCGGTCAGCCTCGATCTCGTTCTCCTCATTGAGCCTCACCCGCAACAGCTTGCGAGTCTTCTGCTCCATCGTCGTGGTGTAGAGCTCCTTGGCGTTCATTTCACCCAGACCTTTGAATCGGCGGATTTCAAGGCCACGGCGGCCGATGTTCATCACGCCTTCCAGGATGCCGGGCACGCTGAACACGGGGTGCACTCTTGCATTGTCCCCCTCACCTTCCACCAGCTCAAACAACGGCTTGTCCTGGCTGCTGTAGTGGTCCAGGGAGAGGCCCAGTTCGGAGAGCTGCCCCAGGAGCTTCTTGATCGAGTTTGCCTCGTGAATCTCCACCAGCCGGGCACGACGAGTCCGTCCGTCCTTCGCGGCCGGCTTCTCTGCCACAGCGGGTTCGGCACCCTCCGCACCTTCGGTTCCAGCCACCACGGGAGCATGTTCGATGGAGCGACCAAAGAGGCCCAGGTCAGCATTGGCGTGGGCGAACTCGGCAAGCTCCCGGTCACCCAGGAAATAACTCACCATCTCCTCATTGCCATCGCGGATGCGCACCAGGAAGGCGGGCATGGCCCCGGTCTCCTGATCCCGGCACTGGATGTACTTTTCAAAGTCGCCCCCGTTGCGCCGGATCACCTCGTTGAACCGCGAGAGGCGAGAAAGCAGGTCCAGGATGGGCTTCAGCTTGTCTTTCTCCATCATCGGATTTTCACCCGAATCTGAGAGCACTCGCAGGCGCACTTCTTCCGCGCCCAGGTCGATGAGGATGTGGTTCAACTCCCCGTCGTCCTGCACATACTCTTCGCGCTTGCGGCGCTTCACGAGGTAGAGCGGCGGCTGGGCGATGTAGATGTAGCCACGACGCACCAGCTCGGGCATCTGGCGGCAGAAGAAGGTCAGCAACAGCGTGCGGATGTGCGAGCCGTCCACGTCAGCATCGGTCATGATGATGATCTTGTGGTAGCGGGCCTTGTCGAGCCGGAAGCTGCCTTCATCCGCGCCATCGCCGATCCCGGTGCCGATCGCGGTGATCATGGCCTGGATTTCGCGATTCTGCAGCGCCTTGTCCAGACGGGCCTTCTCCACGTTGATCAGCTTGCCTCGCAGCGGCAGAATGGCCTGCACACGACGGTCACGGCCCACCTTGGCGGAGCCACCGGCGGAGTCACCTTCGACGATGAACAGCTCGCTCTTCGCGGGATCGCGCTCCGTGCAGTCCGCCAGCTTGCCAGGGAGGCCGCCGCCGGTCATCACGCTCTTGCGCACCGTTTCGCGCGCCTTGCGGGCGGCTTCACGCGCCCGGGCTGCCGTGAGGATCTTGTCGATGATGCGCTTGGCCACCCCTGGATTCTCATCCAGGTACTGCTGCATCCCTTCGTAAACCACGCTGCTCACGGCGCCTTCCACTTCCCCGTTGACCAGTTTCCCCTTGGTCTGGGAGTTGAAGCGCGGGTTCGGCAGCTTCACAGAAAGGATGCACACCATGCCTTCGCGGCAGTCTTCCCCGGTGATCGGCGGATCGCTCTCCTTCACCATCTTGTTCGCTTTGGCGAACTGGTTGATCGCCCGCGTCATGGCACTGCGGAAGCCGCTCAAGTGCGTGCCGCCGTCCGGGTTCGGGATGCTGTTGGCAAAGCACAGCATCTGCTCCGAGTAGCTGTCGTTATACTGCAGCACACAGTCCACAAAGCAGATGTCCTGCTTGTCTTCCACCTCAATGGTACGCTGTCCGCGCAGCACCACGGGCTTGTCATGAACCAGCACCTTGTTGTCGCCCAGCTGCACCACAAACTCCACCACGCCGAACTTGTAGAAGAAAGTCTCCTCGCGGATGGGCTCAGGCCGCTCATCCCGCAGCACGATGATCACCCCGGGGTTCAGGAAAGCAAGCTCACGAAGGCGGTTGACCAGCAACTCAAAACGAAATTCCGTGGTGATCGTGAAGATCTCGGCATCAGGAAAGAACGTGATCTTTGTGCCCGTCCGGCTGGGGTCTTCCAGGTCTCCCACCACCGTGAGCGGTTCGACGGTCTTGCCGCGAGCGAAGGAGATGGCATACACCTTGCCATCACGGAACACCTCGGCTTTGAACCACTCGGAAAGGGCGTTCACGCACTTGGCACCCACGCCGTGGAGACCACCGGAGTACTTGTATGCGCCCTGGCCGAACTTGCCGCCGGCGTGCAGGTTCGTCATCACGAGCTCCACCGTGGGAATGCCGAACTTCGGGTGCACTTCCACCGGAATTCCGCGTCCGTCGTCTTCCACCGAGCAGGATCCGTCTGAATGAATCGTCACCGTGATGGTCTTGCAGAAGCCGGCCAGATGCTCGTCAATGGAGTTGTCCAGCACCTCAAACACGCAGTGGTGGAGACCTCGCTCGTCCGGGTCGCCGATGTACATTCCCGGTCGCTTGCGAACCGCCTCCAGGCCCTCGAGTTTGTCAATTTGCTCCGCACCGTAGGCCTGATTGTCAGCGATGCCGGTGTTGAAGATCTCAGGGGTGTTATTGTCGTCGGACATGGGTCGTTGGCTCAAAATACCGACCCCGAAATGAGCGCTGCGGTCGCGAGCAGGCAAACCATCGTGCCATGCCGCAAATTAAGCGCCGCTAGCGGGGTAGATCAGTCTAGCGAGCGGGCACCGGAGCGCCAATTTTTTTTACGGTTTTGGGAGGGAAAACTGGTGGTTTTTCCCGGGGAAACACCCCCTGTTCCCCTTGTTTCCGCTGGTTCGTATCCAGAACACCGCTACATACCCTCCCATGCACCCCGATACCGACTTCGATTTCGCCGTTTTAGGTGGCGGCAGCGCCGGTTATGCCGCCGCCCGCACCGCCGTCGCCCTGGGCCTGAAAACCGCCATCATCGATGGGGCGGAAGAACTCGGCGGCCTGTGCATCCTGCGGGGCTGCATGCCCAGCAAGACCCTCATCGAGTCCGCCAACCGCAACCTTGTCATCCGGAACGCGGCCAAATTCGGCCTGCAAGCCTCCTCCCAAGGGGTGGACACCCGGGTCATCCGTCAGCGGAAGCGGCATCTCATCGCCGATTTCGCCGGGTACCGCCAGCAGCAGATCAACGATGGCCGGTTTACCGTCATCCGCGGGATGGCCCAGTTTGCCGAATCCCCAGATGACGCCGTGAACCTCAAGGTCACGCTCAAGGACGGGCAGATCAGCCGCCTGACGGTCGGGACAGCTCTGATCGCCACCGGCTCAGTCATCAACGTCCCCTCCGTACCCGGCCTCCATGAGGTGGGATTCTGGACAAGCGACACGCTCCTGGACGCCGAGGACATCCCTTCCTCGTTCGCAGTGCTGGGCGGTGGAGCCATCGCATTGGAAATGGCCCACTACCTTGAAGGAATCGGCCGCGAAGTATCCGTGATTCAACGCAGCCCCCATCTCCTCACCGGCATGGATACCGATCTCGCCGCCGTGGTGCACGGCGCCTTCGAGCAGCGCGGAATGAGCATCTTTTGCGGCACACGACTGCTTCGTATGGAAACTGCTCCAGATGGTAAAAAACGAGTGTATTTCCAGCACGCAGGAGCCGAGCAAGTATCAGAAGTCGCAGAAATTCTAGTTGCTCTTGGGAGAACACCAGCTACTGCCCATTTGGAAGTCGGAAACCTCGGGATCGACTTGGATCGCAAGGGTCAAATTCCGGTTTCTCCGGAAATGATCACAAGCCATCCCCGCGTGTTTGCCGCTGGCGATGTCACTGGGCCCTTGGAAGTGGTGCATCTGGCAATTCAGCAAGGCGAAGTCGCAGCGAAAAATGCCGCAAGCAAGCTGAAGAATCAGCCTCCGAAACATCGTATGGATTACCGGTGCAAACTCTTTGGAGTCTTCACCCATCCACAAGTCGCAGTTGTAGGCCTTACCGAGGCTGAAGCCCGTGAAAAGCGCATCCCTTATCTCGTTGCTAGCTACCCGTTCAACGACCATGGAAAATCCATGGTGATGGATGAGATGGAAGGCTTTGTGAAGTTGTTGGGTGATCCGGAAACAGGTGAGATTTTGGGCGGTTCCGTAGTGGGTCCTGAAGCCACTGAACTCATCCATGAAATCGCCATGGCCATGCACCTTGGTGCCACTGCAGCTCAAGTTGCCACCGCACCCCACTACCATCCAACACTTAGTGAGATATGGACTTATCCCGCAGAAGAGATTGCGGAACAAATGGATGCGAAAATTTGACCAAAGAAATAACTCCATGGGCGTCAAAAACATCCGAGTGATTGATTGACACCGTTCCTCCAGAATGATTACTTTTTCCTAATGCTGAAACAAATTATCGGACAACCCACGGAAGGCATGAAAGATGAACGGCGCAGCGAGAATTCCGCCGCTTCTCAAGCCACTTCCGGTGCAGCACAGACTCCCTCTTCCGCAAACCAATCACCAAGATCGTCAACCCAACCACTCATGACCACCAGCAAGAACGTTCTCGCCAACGACGTCGAAATCAAAGGATCCATTAAATTTTCTCACGACCTGATCATCGACGGAAAGATTGAAGGTGAAGTCAGTTCCGATGGCGCATTGACTGTGGGCGAAAATGCGTTGATCAAAGGCGAGATCAAAACCCGCGCCGTGACCCTTTTTGGTAAAGTTGAAGGCAACATCACCGTACAAGAACGTTGTGAACTCAAGTCGAATGCCGTATTGGTGGGCGACGTGACCGCATCAACCTTGGCGATTGAAGAAGGAGCCACTTTCCTGGGCCGGTCCCAGGTGGGCAAAGGCGCTGCCGCCAAGGCAGCGAACAGCGGCGCTGGTGGCCCTCAGAAGCCCTAATCCACAACCCTTTCTAAAGACGTGCTTGGAAAATTTCTAGTCAGAGAACCGAAAGACGAGAAATCCGCACTCTCAAAAAATCAAATCGAAGTCACTTGCCCCATTTGCGGCGCGGCTCAGCGTGAGCCGCGTCTGGTGGTGACAACCTTCTGCAAGAAGTGCGGGGAGCACCTGCGAATCGAAAAGCAGCGCGCAATCGCCTCGTCCCAGTGCAACCCGAATCCCAGCGCAGTCTTTCCTGCGGTGATGGATGTGTCGGCCAAGGATCCCCTCCTGGCCGAGCTAAGGAAGCCAGACGCCCCCGCCACGACGGAGACCACGCCCGCTCAACCTGAGATTCAAGCTCAAGAAGAGTTCAAGGCGCTCCTCCCCACCGAAGCCCCCTTGCAGGACGAACTGCCCCTGGGACTCGGTGACATGATGGGCTTTAAGGAAGCCGAACCCGCAGCACCTTCGCTGTTCACCGGTGCCCAGACCCGGTCAGGGGTGCGCCCACGATCCCAGCAACCTCAGCCTCAGGTTCCTGCGCCTCAACCGCTCGGGCTCGCTGCGCTCAAAAAGCCAGCTTACCTGCAGCGCACAGAGATTTCAGAAAAAGCCGAACGCCCGAAGCCCACTGGCGAGGTGCAGGGCCCCATTGCCCAGAGCACCTTCCAGAAAATGAAGGAGCAGGGCTACTACCGCCAGCAGTACTTCAAGGAAGTCGAGTGCGGCAAGTGTCAGCACAAGTTCAAAGTCGGCCGCTCCGCCAAATCCACCACCTGCCCCTCGTGCTCCGCCACGATCTGCATGGAGGATTTCGACATCAATCTCGACTACAGCACCCCCATCGACACTCGTGGTGACGTGCTTATCCGCCGCAACGGCGTTGTGCAAACCACCGAAATCCGCTGCCGCGACCTTCGCGTCCAGCAGGGCCAAGTGAATGCCAGCCTCTTTTGCAGCGGGGACATCACCCTCAAGACCTCAGGTCTGATCGATGGTGAAGTGCGATGCAATCGACTGGTGATCGAAAAAGGTAGCGAGGTCCAGTTCACGAGAACCATCCAGGCTGCCGAAGTGGAGATCCAAGGAAAGGTCACCGGAAACATTCAGTGCATCGGCCGGGTTCTGCTCACAGCGACAGGTAGCGTCCATGGCGACGTCACCGCGCGCTCCATCGGCATTGACCCCGGTGGCGAGCTCGACGGGTCCATGAATATTCTCCGCGTGGAGCCGAAAGTGGAACCCAGCGCCCCGCGCCAAGTCAGTGCCTCGTCACTGGTCTCAGGCTGCGGTCCAGCCCCCAAATCCACTCCTTAAACCGATTTCGAACCCGAAGCCCCTGGCTTCGGGTTCGCTTTTTGGAGCCACCGACACTCACCGAGGCCCTCGGGGCCCGTTTTGGTGCTCCCCTGCAGCGGGTCCAGCGGGTTATGCCCACTTTTTTTGCAGGGCCCGGAACCCCCTTCGACCTCGCTGGGGTTTTTGAAACTAACGCTTGGGTTTCAATTCGTTACAACCCATCCACCTGCAGCCCATCGCCGCACTGCTGAGGATGCTCGCAAACCTTTAACCCGTGGTTGCAGCTTGCGAATCGGTGCGTTCGTACCATATTCAGCATGGTTCAAATCGCCGCTCCAAGTATCACCGAAGAGATTCTTCGGCTGAAAAAGCAACGCAACGCCATCATCCTCGCTCACAACTATCAGAGCCGTGAGATTCAGGAACTGGCCGATTTCGTGGGCGACTCCCTTGGCCTCGCCTACAAGGCCAAGGAAACCAAGGCAGATGTGATCTGCTTTTGCGGCGTTCACTTCATGGCAGAGACCGCCAAGATTGTGAACCCAGAAAAGATCGTGGTGCTGCCCGACGCCAACGCCGGCTGCTCGCTTGAGCAGAGCTGCCCCGCCCCGCAGCTCGAGAAGTTCCTCGAAATTCACAAGGAGAAGAACTACTACGTCATCGCCTACATCAACTGCAGCGCTGGCGTCAAAGCCCTGAGCGACTGCATCTGCACCAGCGGCAACGCGGTCAAGATTGTCGAAGCCGCCCCCAAGGATCGCCCCATCCTCTTCGTACCCGATCAGAACCTCGGTGCCTGGGTCATGGAGCAGACCGGTCGCAAGATGGACCTCTGGCAAGGAGCCTGCTACGTGCACGTGGAGTTCACCCGCGACAGCATCAACCAGATCAAGGCTGAATACCCTGACGCCAAGGTCGTCGCCCACCCGGAATGCACCTACGCCGTGCGCCTCCTTGCCGACGAAGTCTGCAGCACGGAGAAAATGGTCCACTACTGCCGTGAAAGTGAGGCCGAGAGCTTCATCATCGTGACAGAGAGCGGCATGCTGCACCGTCTGGAGCGCGAGGTTCCCAACAAGCGCTTCATCCCCGGCCCCACCGGCCACTGCCGCTGCGCCGACTGCCGCTACATGAAGATGAACAACCTGGAGAAGCTTCACAACTGTCTCCTCAATCTTCGTCCGCAGGTGGAGATGGCCGAAGAGGTGCGCAAGCGCGCCGAGAAGCCGATCCTCCGCATGCTGGAGCTGAGCCGCTAGTAGATTTTAGTTTCCGCGAACTACGCCCAAGGGAGACGGAGGGTTCACACACCCACGTCTCCTTTTTTGTTTTCCACCCTCTCCCTTCTGCCCGCATGAGCACCTGGTTGGCCATCATCATTGCCGCACCAGTGCTCACCCTTTGGATCCTGCACCAGATCGGATGGGACGAGCCAGTTGCCAAGGTATGGTGCGCAGCCATCGGAGTGCTGACTCTCGGCCATTGGTGCCCCAAGGCAGATCACTTGGACGACTCCGCCACCATTGCCATCTCAGGTGCCGGCCTCGCCGTTGCCGCCCTGTTGATTGGAATTTTTGTTTCCTGAATCCCTCTCAGGATTGCGGCGTAGGAGGGCCACTGGCCTCCCCGCACCGCGACTACTGGCGCACTTCCTCGGCCGCTTCCAGCTCCTCACGCGCCGCCTTTTCATCTTCATCTTCAGGCAGCAGTTCCACGCGCTTGAAATGAAGCTGGGCAACGCGACGGGCCTCCACCTTGGTGGCAGTCACCTCATAGTTCTCAATCCGCAGCGTCTCCCCTTGTTTGGGGAAGTGTCCGAGGAAATGAGTCACGTAGCCACCCACGGTGGTGACCTCATCACTCTCGAGTTCAAGATCCGTCAGATCATTGAGCTCATAGAGGTTGAGCATGCCTTCCACCTCGAACTCCTCGGTATTGATACGACGGAACTCAGGCTTCACCGGAAGGTCGAACTCATCCTGAATGTCACCGACAATTTCCTCCACCACGTTATCGAGCGTAACGATGCCGACGCCGCCGCCGTACTCGTCCACAGCCAGAGCCAGGTGCGCGTGCTTTTCCAGGAAGAACTTCAGAAGCTTGTCGATCGGCATCATCTCCGGCACGAGCAGGAGCTCGCGCTTGATGCGGCGCAGATCATTGGCGTCCTTGCCCCCTTCGTGAACGAGCTTCAGGATGTCCTTGATGTGAACAAGGCCGATGGTGTGGTCCAGGTGCCCCTCCACCAGCGGGAAGCGGGTGTGCTTGGACTCGACGGCAATCTTCAAGTTGGCCTCGAAGGGCTCATCCACATCCAGTGAGATCACGTCCTTGCGCGGCGTCATGACATCGCGAACCGCGCGATCATTCAAGGCCAGAGCATTCAGCACGATGTGCTTTTCGGTCTCCGTTACTTCCTCGGACCGCTGACTCTCCGCCACGATGTGCTTGAGCTCTTCTTCAGAGTGCACACGCTCCCCTTCCGCCACCGGGTCGAGCTTGAACACCGCACGGAGGATCCAGTTGGCGGTGCCATTGAGAAGGAAGATCGCGGGCTTGAGCACCACGTAGAAGAGGTGCAGCGGCCGGCTGATCAGCAGCGTGGTGGCCAGGGCCTTGCGAATGGCCATGGACTTGGGAGTCAACTCGCCCAACACCACGTGGAGGAAGGTGATGATGGCGAAGCCTGCACCCCAACCAATGCCCCGCACCACCGCTTCATTCTCCAGGCCCACCTTGAAAAGCAGGGGCTGAAGCATGTGGGAGAGATACGGCTCGCCCAGCATCCCCAGCGCGATACTCGCCAGGGTGATGCCCAGCTGCGTAGCGGAAAGATAGGCGTCCAGATGCCGCGTCACGGACCGGGCAAACTTGGCTCCGCGATTGCCCTCGTCGATCTCCTCCTGGAGCTGGCTATCCCGGACTTTTACGATCGCGAACTCCGCGGCCACGAAGAAGCCATTCAGGAGCACAAAGAACATGATGACCGAGATCTGCCACAACACCTGGCCCCCGGAAAGATGCCACTCCCGGACCACCGGTTCGGCGGCGCTGGCGAGGACAAGAGTAGAAAGAGAGAGAATCATGAGACGGCGCGAAGCGTTTTCCGCGCCTCAATAGTGTCAAAGTTTTTCGTAAGATCCATCACAACGCTTCTCCAGGATGGTAAATCCTGCACTTTTGGCGTCGGAAACGGACATGGGTTTAGATACCCTGGGGGTATTTACCGAAGTGATGACTTTCCTCACTGGCGTCTTGCACAGGGGGCACTCCGTAAGAGGCGGCCGACTAATGGGACGTCGCAAATCAAACCCCTTGCTGCAGCGGGGGCAGCCGTTTTCAGGAATGACGGCGATGTAATGGTAGGTCGGCATCTACAAAAACAAAGGTGCTGCGTCGCAGCACCTTCGCAAAGTCAAATTGATGTAACCTGGACCGAAATTACCAGCTGGATTTGGTCACACCGGGAATGAGCCCTGCGGAAGCCATTTCACGGAAGGTAAGACGGGACATCTGGAAGCGGCGGATGAAAGCGCGGCGACGACCGGAGACACGGCAGCGGTTCACGAGGCGAGTCGGGCTGGCATCACGGGGAAGCATGGAGAGACCCACGTAGTCACCCTTAGCCTTGAGTTCTTCGCGAAGTTTCGCGTACTTCTCAACCGTCTTTTGTTTGCGCTTGTTGCGTTCGATCCAGCTCGTTTTAGCCATAGAGCTTGCCAAGATATATAAAACCCGCGGTCGCGCAACCTAAAATGAAGATTGTTTGTGCTTTCTTTCCGGCCTGCGGAGCGGGATCCGGGCATTTTCCCCTCCTCTGAGCCGACTCGCAACCTCTTTCCATTTTCCAGGCCCCGGCCTGACTCCTACAGGGGCTTTCCCAGGAGCATCGGGCTGGATCTGGAGATTCCGAAAACGATTCGTCGGAAAGACAAAAAGATCTGGCAAGCCCGCCAATCCCGGCTATGCCATGCAGCATGACAATCGGAATGATCATCGCTGTTTGTTTTCTCGTCGCGGGGGCCGTCGCGTTCACATATCTGAAGAAAGGTGCAATGTAATCAGACATGAGTACCCGCCTTGAAAAAGACAGCATGGGCGAAATGCCCGTGCCCGCTGAAGCACTCTACGGCGCCTCTACTCAGCGCGCTGTCCTCAATTTCCCCGTGAGCGGCCGGCCGGTCCCCTACCCGGTGGTGCACGCCTACGGACTTATCAAATGGGCCGCCGCCAAGGTGCATGCCGACCTCGGCATCCTCGCTGCTGACAAAGCCGCTCTGATCGAGCAGGCCGCCCTGGAAGTCGCGGCCGGAGATCTGGACGCTCACTTCGTGCTCGACATTTACCAGACCGGCTCTGGCACGAGCACCAACATGAACGCCAACGAGGTGATCTCCAACCGGATCTGCCAGATCGCTGGCAAGCCGATTGGTGCCAAGGAACCCGTTCACCCAAACGACCACGTGAATATGGGGCAGTCGTCCAACGACACCTTCCCCACCGCCATTCACATCGCGGTCGCTCAGGAACTGCTCCACAAGCTCGTCCCTTCCCTCCAGAAGCTCCAAGCCTCCCTTGAAGCCAAGAGCAAAGAGTTTTGGGATGTGCTCAAGATCGGTCGCACCCACTTGATGGATGCCACCCCCGTGCGCCTCGGGCAGGAGTTCAAAGGATTCGCCCGCCAGGTGGAACTCGCCGTGGACCGCTCCCACAAGGCCATCAACGCCATTCTCGAACTGCCCCTTGGCGGCACCGCGGTGGGCACCGGCTTGAACTGCCACCCAGACTTCCCGGCCAGGGCCATCGCCCTGCTCGCCGAGAAGACAGGCATCGCCTTCCGCGAAGCCAAAGATCACTTCGAAGCCCAATCGGCCAAAGACGCTCTTGTCGAGGCCAGCGGCCAGCTCAAGACCATTGCCACCAGCTTGTTCAAGATCGCCAACGACGTTCGCTGGCTTGGCAGCGGTCCCCAGTGCGGCATCGGTGAAGTCTCCCTGCCCGCCACCCAGCCCGGCAGCAGCATCATGCCCGGCAAGGTGAACCCCGTCATGTCGGAGAGCCTCATGCAGGTGTGCGCTCGCGTCGTCGGCAATGACACCACGGTCACGTGGTGCGCCGCCAACGGCAACTTCGAGCTCAATGTGATGATGCCCGCCCTGGCAGCCGCGCTGCTGGAAAGCATCGAACTGCTCACCAACGCCGCCGGCATCTTCCGTGAGCGTTGCGTGGACGGCATCGAAGCCAAGCGCGAGCGTTGCGCCGAGCTCATTGAATACAGCCTGGCCATGGTGACCGGCCTGAACTCGAAGATTGGCTACGACAAGGCCTCTGTGATCGCCAAGCTTTCTGCCAAGACCGGCACTCCGGTCCGGCAACTCTGCCTGGAACGCCTCGAGGAGTTGGGCATCACCGAAGCAGAACTGACCGAAGCCCTGGATCCCGCTCGCATGACGGCCCCTGATGCTGGCATGGTCGGAGCCGGTGGCGGCTAGTCTGCCCGTCAGCCCTGTCCCAAACTTAAAGGGTCAAAGTGCGCTTCCGCCACTTTGACCCTTTTTCGTTCTCTGAAATCTGAATACTTGAGCAACCACGCACATGCTGCTCACAGGAAACTCAATCCGCAGAACGCAGGGACATGCCTGTCACCAGTTCTGAGCGGAAGGTCATCTGCCACGGGACTTTGATCCCTGCCTCACGCGCCATCGCCACCAGCTCCGGGAGCGAGTCTGCCGTCATCTTTTCCATGATCCTGCGGCGGTGAATCTTGATGGTCGCTTCCGTCGCGCCCAGTGCCTGAGCCACGGATCGATTGGACATCCCCCGGATGAGAAGTTCCATCACCTCCATCTGACGCTGCGTCAGGGAGGAGACCCGAGTGTGCGCTTCTTTCTGGATGGCCCGCTTGGTCGCGAGATTGGCCGACCGCTTGAGGGCCAGACTCACCGCATCCATCAAAGGTTCGCGCTGCACCGGCTTGGAAAAATAGTCCACCGCCCCCATTTTCATCGCGGAGACACAGGCTTCCACTCCCGGTCTCGCCGTCACGAACACCATCTGATCGCTTCGACCTCTCTCCTTCAGATGCCGCTGCAATTCGAGACCCGTCATGTCCGGGAGATCCACTTCCAGGATCACACAGACCGGACTCGCAGCCTGACAGCCAGAGAGAAATCCCCTGCCGCTCGAATACGTTTCCGCTTGACAGCCAGCTTCATCCAGCCATTCCAATATCCGGAACCTTCCAGAAACATCTGGATCGACTACGCAGACCTTTGCGCTAGAGAGTTTCATTTTGTCGCCTCGTCAGGTTGTTGTTTCCCGATGAAAATCTTGGAATCGGCAACTAAATCGCCGTCGTAAGAAATTGGTGAGTAGGGAGTTGCGCTCACGTTGGCGATTGTGTTCGCAAGCAATCAATTTGTGAAATGCATTGTACGTATGTGTTCCATGCATTAACCGTATGGCATGGATCTCCGTTCCCTTGGTGTCTTCGTCGAAGTGGTGCGCCGCGGCGGCTTCACGGCGGCAAGTTCCAAGGTGGCGCTTACCCAGCCTTCCATCAGCCGGGTCATCAAGCAGCTCGAGGATGACGTCGGTCAGGTCCTGATCACCCGTCAGCATCGCTCCATCGTGCTGACGGACGCGGGCAAGATCCTCTTCCGGCATGCCCAGAACCTCCTGCGGGATCACGCCGCTCTCGAGACGGAGTTGGCGGACCTCGCAGGATTGAAGCGCGGGGTGCTCACCCTGGGCATCCCTCCCCTCAGCGGCACTCTATTTGTCCCCCTGATCAAGCGCTACAAGGAGACCTATCCGGACATCGAGCTCGTCCTGTTCGAGAAAGGGTCAAAAGCGACGGAGCGCGCCCTGCTCAGTGCAGACATGCAGCTTGGCACACTGATTCTGCCGCTGGACTCCGCCCTGTACGATTCCGTCCCCTTCTTTCATGACCGCCTCGCACTGGCAGCTCCGCTCCATTCCCATTGGGCCAAGCGGGAGAGCGTGAAATTAAGAGAGCTCAAAGACGAGCCCTTCATCATCTTCCCCGAAGACTTCGCGCTCAACGACACCGTGAGGAACGCCTGCGCCGCCGCCGGATTCACTCCAGAGATCGCCGCCAGCAGCAGTCACTTCTCGCTCATCGCGGGATTGATTGACAGCGGACTCGGCATCGCCCTGCTCCCCATGTCCGTGGTGCGAGGGACCAACGCCGTCGCGGTGATCCACCTCGAAGAGCCCGACATTCAGTGGAATATCGCAATCGCATGGTGCCGGGATTTCTATCTCTCCCACGCGGCCAAAGCCCTGGTCAATCTGGTAAAGGCTCACCCCATCGATCCCTAGTTCGATGCATCGCAGTTGATCTGCCATAGCCAGCACATCGAAATACCACCAAGGGAGTACGCATCTCAAGCATGTGGACTGCGGGCGGGCATGTTCACTGCTGCGACTTTCTATTTTCTCCACTACTTTCCTTAAATTGATCGGTTTACTCCCGGCCGTTTTTCGCTTTCTCAAAATTGCCGATCACCTCACACCGTCAGCACTCCCTGTTTTGAAGTCTTGTTCCCTCTCCAACATCCGTCAGCCTCTCACCTCACTTTCCTTCGCCAGTGCCCTGGCGCTTGCCAGCCTGACTCCAGCCGATGCTCAGGCAGGTGAGCCCACTCCCACTTCGGAGAAGGCTGTAGCTACGAGCCCGGTTCAGGCCCCCAACTCGGACAAGTTCATCAACTTTTCCACCACCAGCCTCTGGTACCTGTATGGATTCAACTGGGACAAGCCCTTTGCCTCCAGCCACGAGCGGGACCTGATCACGCTGGAACACTTTCAAGACAACGCCTGGGGGGATCTCTTCTTCTTCACCGACTTCACCAACCTCACGACGGAGGGACGAGGTCACCCTGAGACAGGGTTTGATCTCTACGGCGAAGTGAACCCTCGGCTCAGCCTGGGCAAGCTCACCGGCAAGGAGTACCGCTTTGGGCCGGTGAAGGACATCTACTTCTACTCGGGCATGCTGGAGTTCGGCACCTCCGACTCCCTGGCCAACATCAACCGGGCCTTCGGCACTCATCTCGACAAGACCCAGCTGCGCCAGCTCCACGGCATGGCCTTGGAGCTCGACCTTCCGGGTTTCGCTTACTCAAGCATCAACTTCTTCTGGCGGGATGACTTCGACATCAGCGGCAGCACCTGGCAGATCACCTATGTATGGGGCATCCCCTTCCGCCTGGCGGGTTGTGACTTCATGTTCCGGGGCTTTGCCGACTACAACGGTGCCGAAGGGGAACTCGCAGAGTCCTTCCACACCAGTCCCCAGCTCATGATGGACCTGGGGGCCAAGCTATTTGGCAAGAAGTCCAAACTCTGGATCGGCACGGAGGTGGACATCTGGGTGAATGAATACGGAGTGAAGGGGCAACACGACGTGGTGCCGCAGGCCGTGCTGGAGTTCGAGTTCTAACGATTCCCCAGCAGGCTCGTGAGTCGCGCAAAATCTGCGCGACATCCCCCACAGAGTGCTGTTCTATTGTGCCAAGACTCCCCTACTGTCGCCCCCTTCCCTCAGCAGCCTTTTCCCACCGTCGGCCCATGCAATTGACCATCAATGGCACTCCCGCCGAGGTGGCCCCGCGACCGGGACAGTGCCTGCGCACGCTCCTCAGAGAGCAAGGCTGGTATGGGGTGAAAAAAGGGTGCGATGCGGGTGACTGCGGTGCCTGTACGGTATGGGTGGATGACATCCCCGTGCACAGTTGTCTCTACCCGGCCTTCCGCGCAGAGGAACGGCAGGTCACGACCATCGAGGGCCTGGCATCCCACGGTGATGCGCTTCATCCCATGCAGGAGCAGTTCCTTGCGGCGCAGGGGTTCCAATGTGGTTTCTGCACCGCAGGCGCCATCATGACACCCGCCGCGAAGAGTTGCCCCAGCAGCGCCCCCATCGAGCGGGTCATGAAAGGCAATCTCTGCCGGTGTACCGGGTATCGCGCCATCCGGGACGCGATCGAAGGACGTCGGCACGTGCAGGAAGACCTGCCTGGAGCCAGTGTGGGCCGCAGCCTCGGCAGCCCGTTGGGTCCAGCTCTGGTCACAGGGCGGGCCCGCTTCACCGCTGACGAGCCCCCGCTCCCGGGCCTGCTGTATCTCAAGGTCGTGCGTTCCCCCCACGCCCATGCCCGGGTGCTGACCATCCGGAAAGACGTTGCCCTCCAGCTGCCGGGGGTGCACAGCATCTTCACCTGGGAAGATGTGCCGCTGCACCGCCCCTTCACCAGCGCCACGCACGATGACTATCACGTGGATCCGGATGACACCCTCATGCTGGACCGGGTGATGCGCTTCGTCGGGCAACGCGTCGTCGTGGTGGCAGCGGAGTCTGAGCAGGCCGCCGCGCTCGCCTGCGACAAGATCGAGGTGGACTACGAGATCCTGCCCGCCGTGTTTGATCCCGAAGAGGCAATGCGCCCCGACGCCCCGATCCTGCATCATGGCAAAGATGCCGCTTCACGCATCTCCCACCCGGAGCGCAATGTGCTGCGAGAGATCCATGGCGAGAACGGCAACGTGGTTGCCGGGTTCGAGGAAGCGGACGTCATCGTGGAGAACACCTATGCCACGCACCGGCAGCCCCACGTCACCCTGGAGACACACAACAGCCTCAGCTACCTCTCTCCGGATGGGCGGCTGCATGTACGCACCAGCAGCCAAACCCCCTTCCTCACGAAGGTGAAGCTGGTGTACCTGTTCGACCTCTATCCCGAGAATCTTCATGTGTACACCGAGCGGGTGGGTGGCGGCTTTGGCAGCAAGCAGGAGGTGCTTACCGAAGACCTCTGCGTGCTGGTCACACTCAAGACCGGTCGACCGGCGCGATGGGAGTTCACCCGTGAGGAGGAATTCACCGCCACCACCACGCGGCACCCCTTCCGTGTAAAGGTGAAGCTTGGCGCACGACGCGATGGCACCCTCACCGCCATGAGCATGCGGGTGGTGAGCAACACAGGCGCCTACGGCAACCACGGCGGCGAGGTGCTGGGCCATTCGCTCAATGAGGCCTTTGCCGTGTATCGCTGCCCCAACAAGCAGGCGGATGGCTACGCTGTTTACACGAACTGTATCCCCGCAGGAGCCTTCCGCGGATACGGTCTCACTCAGACCGCCTATGCCATGGAGTGCGCCATGGATGAACTGGCTGGTGCTTTGGAGATGGAGCCTGCCACGCTCCGCCGGAGGAACATGATCCAGCCCGGGGACACGCTCCTGAGCATCTGGCCCCACCCTGGCGATCTGGAGATTGGCAGCTATGGCTTGGCCGAGTGCCTGGATCTGGTGGAGCAGGCTCTCAGCAGCGGGCGCGGCGAGCCCGCACCGCAAGGCCCGGAGTGGTCCACCGGTCAGGGGCTGGCCCTCGCGATGCTGGACTGTGGTCCGCCCACTGAGCATCGCTCAGAAGCCCGCATCGATCTCCTCGCTGACGGCACCTATCAAGTGTCCATCGGCTCAGCAGAATTCGGCAGCGGCACGCTCACGGTGCAGCGACAGATTGCGGCAACTGTTTTGGGGTGTCCGGTCGAATCAGTCAAAATGGTCACCTCGGACACGGACAAGACGCCTTACGACACCGGCACCTTTGCCAGCACTGGCACGCTGGTGGGAGGCGGAGCCGTGCTCGCCGCGGCCAAGGTGCTGAAGGAACAACTCCTCCGGCTCGCCAGCCGCTACTCAGGTCAGTCGCTGGATTCCTGCCAGCTCAAGAGCGCCTCTGTTGATTGCGCGAACCATCCCCTTCCTTTGAGCGACCTCCTCATACGGGCCGAGAAGGAGGGGCATCGCCTCAGCGCGGTCCGTCGCGCTTACGCCGCACCCCGATCCGTGGCATTCAATGTCCATGGCTTCCGCGTGGCCGTGCACCGCATCACTGGCCAAGTCCGCATTTTGCAAAGCGTGCATGCAGCAGATGCCGGGCAGGTGCTCAATCCCATGCAATGCCGCGGGCAGGTGGAGGGCGGCGTGGCCCAGGGCATCGGCTGGGTGCTCACGGAGGACATGCAGCTCACCCCGGAGGGCCGGGTGGCCAATCCCACCCTGCGACATTTCCGCATCCCGGCCATGGCAGACCTGCCGGAGACAGAAGTCCACTTTGCGCAGACGCATGACCGCATCGGCCCCATGGGGGCCAAGCCCATGAGCGAAAGCCCGGTCAATCCCGTGGCTCCAGCCTTGGCGAATGCCATTGCCCATGCCACAGGCATCCGGTTCACCGATCTCCCGCTCACCGCACCGCGTCTGTACCCTGCGCTTGCCCAGCTTTCCCCTTTACTCGCACACGACATCGCTCACTCATGACGCCTCCCCGTCCCGCCTCCTCTGGTTTCCTCGAACGCCGCTTCCAGCTCTCGCGCCATGGCACGTCGGTGAATCGTGAGGTCATCGCCGGCTGCACCACCTTTGCTGCCATGGCTTACATCCTGGTGGTGAATCCGCAGATCCTCAAAGACGCGGGCATGCCCCAGCCCGCCGTGGTCACAGCCACGGCCCTGGCCGCCGCCGGAGCCAGTCTGTTGATGGCCTTCCTGGCCAACTTCCCTCTCGCTCTCGCTCCGGGCATGGGGATCAATGCCTTCTTCGCCTACACGGTGTGTCTGACCATGGGCGTCCCGTGGCAGAGTGCGCTGGCGCTGGTGTTCGTGAACGGGTGCATCTTCCTGCTCCTTTCCGTGACGGGGATGCGAGAACGCATCGTCAACGCCCTGCCCAACTCGCTCAAGGCGGCAGTCTGTGCCGGGGTCGGGCTATTTATAGGCTTCATCGGCCTGAAAAACGGCGGTCTGGTGGTAGGCCACCCCCACACATTTGTGACATTGGGAGACATCTCGAACCCCTCGGTGGCGCTCTTTGGCGTGGGTGTGCTGCTCACCTGTGTGCTAGTGGCCAGGGGCACGCCGGCAGCCATCATCATTTCCATGGCGGTCATCACCCTCATCGGCTTCTTCCTGCCGGATGGCAAAGGGGGGAACATCACCCAGATGCCGACCAGCATTCTGTCCCTGCCTGCGTCCATCGAACCGACCTTCCTGAAGCTGGACTTCACCTTCCTCCTTAAGGAACCCGCCAAGGCCCTGCCTGTCATCATGACGCTGCTGCTCGTGGACCTCTTCGACAACATCGGCACGCTCATCGGGGTCACCAAGCGCGCCGGACTCATGGACAAGAACGGTCACGTCCCTGGCCTGCCCCGGGCACTCACGGCGGACTCCCTGGCCGCCATCCTCAGCTCCCTGCTGGGAACCTCTACCGTGGTCAGCTACATCGAAAGCGCCACCGGCGTGCAGGCAGGCGGTCGCACCGGCCTCACCTCTGTGGTCGTGGCCATTCTTTTCCTCCTGGCGCTGTTCCTCACCCCGCTCATCCTCATGATCCCCGGCGTAGCCGTGGCCCCTGCGCTGGTGGTTGTCGGGATCCTCATGTTTGAGAGCGTGAGCGAGATCGACCTCACCCGGTTCGAGGTTTCCGCCCCTGCCATCCTCACGCTCATGGCCATGCCCATGACCTTCAGCATCAGCACAGGCATTGGCATTGGCCTTATCGCGCTCACCGTCATCTCCCTGGGCACCACGAACCGCAAGGGCAAAGCCTCCGCAGTGACTGAACTTCATCGGGAGTTCGAGGAAGATCCGCCCGCCCGCCCCCGCGATCTGACGCCCTTCACCTATGCGCTGGCCATCATCTTCCTCCTGCACTTCTTCGAGAAGTGGCTGTTCAAGGTGATGGAGAAATAGTCGCTCACCTCCCTTCCTTCCTCCATGCCCACGCTCCTGGCCCGCAACGCCGACGTGCTCGTCACCATGGACGGGCAGCGTCGTGAACTAAGGAATGCCGGCCTCTATGCGGTGGATGGTATCATCCAACAGGTGGGCCCCAGCGCCTCATTGCCCACCACAGCAGACGAAGTGCTGGATCTGAGCGGGCAGATCGTGCTGCCTGGATTCATCAACACGCACCACCACCTCAATCAGACGCTCACCCGCTGTCTGCCGGCAGCGCAGGATAACAACCTCTTTCCCTGGCTCCAGGCCCAATACCGTATCTGGGCCGGAACCACGGAGGCCGCATCCCGCACCAGCACGCTCGTCGGCCTGGCGGAGCTTGCATTGTCCGGCTGCACCACGGTGTTTGACCACACCTATCTCTATCAGAGCGGCAACAACGTGGATTGCCAGATCGAAGCGGCCCGGCAACTGGGCGTGCGGTTTCATGCCAGTCGCGGTTCCATGTCGCTTGGTCAATCCCAAGGCGGCCTCCCCCCCGATGACTGCGTAGAGGACGAGGCCTTCATCCTTGCCGACAGCGAAAGGGTCATCCGCACTCATCATGATGCCAAGGCGGGCTCCATGACCCAGGTCGTTCTGGCGCCCTGCTCCCCGTTTTCCGTGAGCACGGGGCTCTTGAGAGATTCCGCGGCCCTGGCCCGCCAGCACGGGGTGAAACTCCACACCCACCTCTGCGAGACGTTGGACGAAGAACGCTACACGCTGCAACGCTTTGCCATGCGCCCAGTGGAGTGGATGGAGACGCTCGGCTGGCTGGGTGAGGACGTTTGGTTTGCCCATGCCGTGCACGTCAGCGACGAGGAAATCCAGCGCTTTGCCCAAACGGGTGTGGGGGCCGCTCATTGCCCCTGCTCCAACATGCGACTGGCCTCCGGCATCGCCCCCATCAAGAAGTACCTTGCCGCTGGCGTGAAGGTGGGCCTGGGAGTGGACGGTTCCGCCAGCAATGATGCATCAAACATGCTGCTGGAGGTGCGCCAAACCATGCTACTGGCCCGGCTGGCCCTTGGGCTGCGTCCGGCCGATCTTCCGCCTCCCGCACCGCAGGATTGGATGACCGCGCGGGAAGCCCTGGAACTGGCCACCTTGGGTGGGGCAAAGGTTCTGGGCCGCCAGGACATTGGTTCCCTCGAACCCGGCAAGTGCGCAGACTTTTTCACCCTGGACCTGCACACCCTAAACTACGCGGGAGCGCTTCATGATCCCGTTGCCGCCGTGGTGTTCTGCGCTGCGCAACGAGTGCGCCACACCCTCGTTCAAGGTCGCGCCGTGGTGAAAGACGGGCAGGTCATGACGGTGGACATGCCGCAGGTGATCGAGGAGCACAACCTCCATGCCTTGAGACTGGCCAGTGCGGTGTAGTTCGCTAAGGAACTCAAGCCAGGCCCCCGCTTTCCGCACTGAGTTCCAAGATCCGCTCATACGCCCCGGGCACATTCATGTCATCCAGCCACCAACTGGTTTCCACTTCCAGCCCCCGCCTCGGGATCGGCAGTCTACCTAGATAGTCCCGCATCGTTGCGTCCGCGGTCGATGCCAGACCCGCGAAGACCTCTATCGGCAACACCACCGGGTGCCCACGGCGTCCCTCACACTGGGGCTGGCAGATTTCATCGGCATAAGTTGCCGCCAGATCCACGAGCAGCTTCACCACCTCCATCGGGAACTGCGGTTGATCCACCAAGACCACCGCCACACTCTGGAGGTCCTCGTCCCATTGCGGCCAGGCAGAGGCCGCGCGCAAGGACGACATCATGCCGTCCTCCGGGTGATCGTTCACGATCACATCCACCCAGTTCAATCGCTTCAGCTCGTCCAGGACAGCGGCATTTGCAGGATCCACTACGACCGCAATCTGCCGGGCACCGGCCAAGTTCCACACCCTCTGATGATGGGCCAGCACCGTGCCCTCTCCCCATGGTAGCAACGCTTTGGGACGCCCCATCCTCCTGGAAGCACCGGCGGCCAGCACGAGAACCCCAAAACGATGGCTGCAATTTTTCACGATCTAGCGTAGATCATTCCGGCCATTCCTCATCCCCAAATCTGACGCCGCCAAGATGGTGGCCCCGAACATGGATCTCCACCACATCACTTCGCAACGCTCTCCCCTCTCCCCGGACGAAGTCCAGGCGTGGGAGCCGGGGTTTGCCTGGCTGGCGGGTGGAACCTGGCTCTTCTCTGAACCCCAACCGGGACTCAACACCCTGTTGGACATGGGGAAGTTCAACTGGTCAGCTCTGCAAGCCGATGAGGGGACCGGCCTGGAGATCGCCGCGACCTGCACCATTGCCCAGCTCCATGAGTTTGGCGGCAGCGCCTCTCTGCCCGAGTCCTGGCGGGCGACTCCGCTCATCCAGACCTGCTGCGAGGCGCTCCAGTCCTCTTTCAAAATTTGGAATGAAGCCACCGTGGGAGGCAACCTGTGCCTGGGCCTGCCCGCCGGCGGTCTCATCTCACTGGCTGCGGCGTTGGAAGGCATCTGCATTGTCTGGCGTCGCAGCGGCGCTCCACAATCCATTCTGGCCAGCGAGTTCGTCACGGGTATTCAGCAGACGACGCTTGGTCCCGGAGACCTGCTCCGCAGCATCCATCTGCCGCACTGGGCTCTGAAGAAACAACCCGCCTGGCGTCGCTTCTCCCAGACTCAGGAAGGGCGCTCGACAGCGCTGCTCATTGGCACCCGTTGTCCGGAGACGGGCGAGGTCTTGCTCACCATCACAGCCGCCACCGTCCGCCCCATCCAGCTGCGATTCCCCTCCCTTCCTACCGTATCTGAGCTCTCCAATCGCCTTCAGGAGTCGGTGAAATCGTCAGATTATTTCAACGATCCCCATGGCACAGCCGACCACCGGCGGCATCTCGTGCACTACTTTGCGCCGCAGATCATTGAGGAACTGGCCTGACTTTCGCTAGTCGTTCAGTCCCGCTTCCCCATGAGTGACCCGCAAGCCCACGCCACTCTCATCTGCACCCTTCCGGCCCGCTCCGGCACCGGCATCCACCGGGCCGTCTCTGCCTGGCAAATTCGCTTCCACACCAAGGTCATCCGGTTTGAGGGGTTCATGAGCGCGGACCTCCTCCCTCCGCCCCACGCCGGCAGCCGGGATTGGAAGCTCATCGTGCGCTTCCGGTCTCCCGCTCAACTGGAGCAGTGGATGCTCTCTGCCGAGCGCGGCTGGCTCATTGCCGAGGCGGAAGAGTTGCTGGCAGACGGGGCGGTCTTTTCTGAAAGTCTTCCCGACAAAGAGGAAACCTCGCATCCAGGCGGCGTGACCGAGATCATCCGCTCCCAAATCCGCCCCGGCATGGAGGAAGCCTACCGTCTCTGGACGCGACGCACCCAGGAGACCCAGGCACGTTTCGAGGGATTTCGCGGTGTCCATATCATTGCTCCCACACCCGGTGACGGCTCATTTGAATGGACCACCCTTCTGCGTTTCGACTCAGAGACCAATCTGGATCGCTGGCGTCATTCGCCGGAGCGCTCCGCCCTCCTGGAGGAAGCTCGGGAGGTCATTCAGAAGACCGAGGCCACCCGCCTCAAGTCACCCTTCCCCGGCTGGACCCCAGTGGATCCCAAGACCGGAGCCGCTCCACCCCGCTGGAAGACTGGCCTGCTCGTCCTCGTCGGCCTCTATCCCCTGGTGATGATCAATCTTCGCTATGTCCGGCCGCTGTTTGCGAGTCTGGACATCACTCTGGTCACGCTGATCCTCAACATCCTGACGGTCGCCGCCACCACCTACATCACCATGCCGATCCTGGTGGCAAGATTCGGGTGGTGGTTGATGCCCGGCAAGATCGAAGGCGACCCGAGGAAATCGATCACAAATACGACCTGGCGCGGCCTGGGAATCATCATGGGTATTCTGATTGCAGAAGCCGGAATCTTTTGGGTCATTCATGCGTAAAGTTTCCAGTTCGGGAGACTTTGATCACTATGTCTTCGATCAAAACGCTTGCACCCCTCCCGTTCTTCATCTTTGATTTTGATGCCTATACGACGATTCCCCTCGCCTCCCTCCTATTCCGTGACCATAGAAGCCCTCATGCGACAATGAAGGGGAAGAAAAAAGAACCTACCAATCCCGAAACGGTTGGCAAACAGTCCCGATCAGGAGCGCATCGCCAAAAGGCCTCCTTTTCCGACGAGAATCAGGTGAAGATAAACAGCCTTGTTTCCTTGGTTGCGGAAATCCGCCGCCTTGTCCAATCCTCTCGGCACGCTGCTTCCTCGGCAATCAACACCTTGCATGTGCTCACGAATTTCGAAATTGGTCGACGCATCGTTGAGCATGAGCAGAAAGGAGCCACAAGGGCCGAATATGGCGCTGCAGTGCTGAAAGAGCTATCCTCCCGACTCACCAGAGAGTTTGGGAAGGGGTTTTCTCGCGCCAACTTGGAGTATATGCGAAAGTTCTTTCTTCTTTGGAGAGACCGCGCACCAGCAATTTCCCAGATAGAGTCTGGGAAATCTCCCTTCGCCTTAAGTTGGTCTCACTATGTCCTGTTCCTCACCATCAAGGACGCAGACGAGCGCAGCTTCTACGAAGTCGAAGCCATCCAAGAAAATTGGTCATTGGCTGAGCTAAAACGTCAAGTGGCTTCCAGCCTCTACGAACGGCTGGCGCTAAGCCGGAAGAAAAAGGATGTGCGTCGCCTCGCCCTCCAAGGACAGACTGTCACTCGCCCAGAAGACGTCTTGAAGGAGCCGTATGTTCTTGAGTTTCTAGGTCTGGACGAGAAAACTGGCTACACGGAGTCAGACCTGGAACAAGCAATCATTGACCGCATTGAGCAATTTCTCCTCGAACTTGGAAAAGGCTTTCTCTTTGAATCCCGTCAACGCCGCTTCACTTTTGACGAAGATCACTACTTCGTCGACCTTGTCTTCTACAATCGGCTCCTGCGCTGTTACGTTCTAATCGACCTTAAGCTGGACAAGCTCACGCACCAGGATCTGGGGCAGATGCAGATGTACGTGAACTGGTTTGACCGCAAAGTGAAACTACCAGAGGAAAACCCAACGATTGGAATACTCCTCTGCAAGCGCAAGAAAGACGCCATCGTGGAGCTCACTCTCCCACCCGACGCCAATATTCACGCCCGAGAATACAAACTTTACCTGCCCACCAAAGAGCTACTCCGCCAGAAACTCATCGAGTGGACTCAGAAGGAGGAAAACCACAAGGCATGAACGCCTCCGTCTTCCCACTTTAGCCATGCCCTCCTTGCCTGAACTCAACACGCTTCCTCAAGACGCCTTCACAGCCGCATTGGCCGGGCTCTTCGAGCACTCGGACTGGGTGGCCGCTCGGACTTGGGCACTGCGTCCTTTCGCCAGTGTGGAGGCGTTGCATGAGACGATGTGCACCGTCATGCACGAAGCAACAGAGGAAGAGAAGCTCACCCTGATTTGCGCCCACCCAGACTTGGGTGACCGGCTTGCCACACTGACCCCGGAATCTGCCTCCGAGCAGGCGGCCGCTGGACTCAACCAACTCACGGCTGCGGAGCAAGCCCGGTTTCACTCCCTCAATGCCGCCTACAAAGCACGCTTCGGCTTCCCCTTCATCCTCTGCGCCCGGCTCAACGATGCCGCGAGCATGCTCTCCGCCTTCGAGAACCGCCTGCCTCATGATCGCGACACCGAAATCGCCACCGCCCTGGCCGAGATCGAAAAGATTGCCAGACTGCGGCTGGAGCGAGTATTCTAGATCAAGGCTCCATAACACTCCATGTCAGGCCGCATCTCCACCCACGTTCTGGACACTTACCACGGCAGGCCAGCTGCGGGCATGCTGGTGGAACTCCATCGCCTGACCGGGGAGTATCGGGAGCCTTTGTTCACCGCCAAGACGAACGTCGATGGGAGGCTGGACGAGAGCATGGTGGATGCCGAGGAAATCACCACCGGGGTGTATGAGCTGCTCTTTCACACGGGAGATTATTTCAAAGACTCCGGCGTGCCAGTGGGCCACCCTCCCTTCCTGGACCTGATTCCCATCCGCTTTGGGGTGGAGAGCCCTCACGCCGCCTATCACGTTCCCCTGCTGGTAGGCCCCTGGTCCTACAGCACCTACCGGGGGAGCTGATCCGCACTTCTTGCGAGACACATCGCAACCAACGGCTTGCCCTTTGACGCCCGCCGGGGCACAATCGCGGGTGCCATGAATTCAGACTCCACCTACCCGCGCGACCTGATTGGCTATGGACGAGAGCCCGTCCACGCCGCGTGGCCGGGCAAGGCCCGCATCGCCGTTCAATTCGTGCTCAACTATGAAGAAGGCGGGGAAAACAATGTGCTGCATGGAGATCCGGGCTCCGAGACTTTTCTCTCTGAAATAATCGGGGCTCCGAGCTACCCGGGCCGTCACCTCAGCATGGAGTCGATCTATGAATATGGCAGCCGGAGCGGGGTCTGGCGTATCTTGAGAGAGTTTGAAAAGCGCGACCTGCCCCTCACGGTTTTTGCTGTCGCCATGGCCCTGCAGCGCCACCCTGAGGTGGCCCGCGCCATGGCGGAACAAAAGCACGAGATCGCCAGCCACGGCCTCCGCTGGATCAGTTACCAGCAAGTGGATGAGGAAACAGAACGCAGCCATCTGGAGCAGGCGACTGCGATCATCGAGGAAATCACCGGCCGCCGGCCTCTGGGATGGTACACTGGACGGGACAGCCCCAACACTCGCAGGCTCGTAGTGGAGCATGGCGGATTCCTCTACGACTCCGACTACTACGGCGATGACCTGCCCTTCTGGACCACCGTGGAAACCGCCTCCGGTGCAAGCAAGCCGCACCTGATCGTGCCGTACACGCTTGATGCCAATGACATGCGCTTCGCCACGGCGCAGGGCTTCAACACCGCCGACCACTTCTTCACCTACCTTCGGGACACTTTCGATGTCCTCTATGAAGAGGGGGCGGAGCTCCCCAAGATGATGTCCATCGGCATGCACTGCCGCCTCTTGGGCAGACCCGGTCGGTTTGTTGCCTTGCAGCGGTTTCTTGATCACCTGGCCAAACACGATCGGGTGTGGATCACGCGCCGTGTCGATATTGCCCGTCACTGGCACCAGCAGCACCCCTTCTCCAGCACGACATCAGGCGCTCCATCATGAAGCTCGTCTCTCAAAACTACGGCAAAGCCCGGGTTCGACTCTGCAAGGTGCTCCGGGATGGCCCCGTGCACTCCGTCAAGGAGCTCACCGTACGCATCGCCCTGGAGGGCGAGTTCACCTCAGGCTACCAGTCGGGGGACAACTCCTGCATCGTCCCAACGGATACGATGAAGAATGCGATCAATGTTCTGGCCTTTCATCATCTGGGAGCGGACAACGAGCCCTTCGCCCTCGTGGTGGGAGAACATTTCCTGAACCGCTACACGCAGGTCACTCAGGTGACGGTGGAGCTTGAGGAACGCGCCTGGAGCCGCCTGGAGGTGGACGGCGTCCCCCACCCTCACAGTTTCGCCCAGACCCAGCGGGCCACACCGCTGGTGAAGCTCATCCAGAGCCGGACCTCCCAGTCACTCGAATCCGGCGTCCAGGACTTCACCCTGCTGAAGACCACCGGATCCAGCTTCAGCGGCTTCGCCACCTGTGAGCACACCACCCTGGCCCCCACAGAGGACCGCCTGCTCGCGACCACGCTCAAGGCCCGCTGGACCTGGAACACCGTGCCAGCCAGCTATCAGGCCACGACCGACACATTGCTAAAAGCCCTGGTGGTGCCATTTGCCGGAAACCACAGCCCCTCCGTCCAGGCCACCCTTTGGCAGATGGCAGAATCCGCGTTCGAGGCCTGCCCAGAGATTCAGGAAATCACCCTCACGCTCCCCAATCTTCACTACTTCTCCCAGAACCTGCGGGCGTTTGGCATCGAAAACACCAATGTCCTCCTGCTTCCCTCTGAGGAACCTCACGGCCAGATCGAGGCCACCCTCTCCCGCAACTGACGCCTGAGCGAGCCTCATCCATGACGACAGACGGTCTACTCCGCGAACTCCTCGCTGCCCGCGCAAGGCGTGAGCCCTGTGTGCTGGCCACAGTGGCCGCCGTCCGGGGCTCCGTGCCGCGCGACAGCGGAGCCAAGGCGCTGATCTTTGAAGATGGTCGCATCCTCGGTTCCATAGGCGGAGGCAAGATGGAAGCCCTCGTCATTGCCGATGCCCTAGATACCCTGACGGATGGCCGCCCCGTACTAAAGACTTACCCGCTGCACGAAGCCAGTCCAGACTCCTTTGGTGCCATCTGCGGGGGTGAGGCGACCGTCTTCCTAGAACCCCAGGCCCTGGGGGAATGCCTGCACGTCTTTGGCGGCGGACATTGTGGACTCGCCCTCGCCAGGCTGGCCATGGACTGCGGATGGCATGTGACTCTGGTGGATGACCGGCCGGACATCCTGCAGGGAGGTGCCGCTCACGTGCTGCATGAAGGACCAGCCTCTGAATACATCGCCTCGCGAGTCTGGCGGAAAAACGATGCGGCCGTCCTGGTTGCGCGGAATTTCCATCTGGACCGGGACGCCCTGGCGGCGCTGCTGTTGCATCCCGGCGCGGGCTATCTGGGCATGATGGGCAGCAGAAAAAAAGTGCGCTCAGTCCTGGAGGAACTGCAAGCTCAGGGGGTTGCCCCGGAAACACTCGCCACCGTCCACGCCCCGGTGGGCCTGGACATCCAGGCTGATTCACCCATGGAGATCGCCGTCAGCATCCTTGCGGAGATCATGGCTGTCATGCGGCAACGGACTGGGAACAGTCTGCGGAACAGTTTGCACTGAATCATCCACGGCAAGCGCAGCGTGAAGCCCGCGTGACGGCGGCGGGAGCGGCCCCAGCGCCGCAACGATCTCGGCGGCCGTCGAGGCCAGAGTTCCTGCTTCCTGAAACTGGCCCAGCGCGCGATGGCTCAGCACCAGCAGCCGACAGGTACGGGCATAGGCAGCCGCCGACTCATCGCTCGACTGGCCGAGCTCCATGCGAACGGCATGAGCCTTCTGGTGCATTTCCAGAGCCTCCTCCAGCCGCATCATGCGGTAGTTTAGAGCACCTATATTGTCCGAGACATCCGCCACTTCCGCAGAGACGGCACCATGGTGGGTGACATACCCTGCCAGAGCCTCCTCGTACCAATGTGCCGCCTTTTCAAAGTCCCCCTGGCCCTTGCAGATGTGGCCGAGGTTGTTCATCAGCAGTGAAAGTGTGGGCGAGGACGAAATCCCCAACCGAGCCGCCAGTTCAGCCGCTTTCTCATACAGCTCTCTGCCCCCTTGGGGCTCACCCCACCTCACCTGCAATTCTGCCAGGAGTGAGCTGATCCCCAGGATCAGTTCGCCATCCATCACCGGAGCATCCAGCAAGCGATAGAGGATGCGACGGTACAGCGCTTCCGCTTGATGGAATGCCCCTTTGCACAACCACAGCTCCGCCAGCACATGCACCTCCACCATCAACTGACCCATGCGCGAAGGGTCGCGGTAAGCCTTGGGGCGCAGCTCCTCCACCAGTTCGTTCTGGAAGGCGAACTCCTGCTCAAACTCTGGGCTCTCAGGGTGCAATGCTAAACTGTCGGGGCTTGGGGGGGCGGGAAGCTGAACTCCCACTGGGGGAAAGAACCGCATCCTTCCACCGATCTCTGACAGTGGCAACCGCAGCTTACCACCAGCACACGCCAACAAAGACGGCCAGGGTCCACAGTCCCTTCAGGAAAGACTTCTTGCCAAAGTCCATGAAGGAGGATTTCCCTGAACCCCGCTCAGGTTCGCGGGCATCGTCATCAGACGTCTCCGGCTTATCACCAGCCACGTCGAAGTCTTCATCGAAGTCAGAGACGGAGCCCATGCTTTCCATGGGTTCATCCACCGGATGCTGGCCACGCAGACGCTGCCGGAGCGCCTCCCGGGGGTCAGCACGATTCATGGCCCCGCCGGCATCGCCACCGTAATCATCTTCGCCTTCAGCATAGACAGGCAGGGGCACGAGACTCTCCACTTGATTCAAGATATCAGCCGGAACCGGCAGGGAGCCCGAGTCCAAGTCCGTAAGCGCCTGCTGCAAACGACAAACCAGGGCCTTCAGCTCGGCAGACCACGAGTCATTTTCTTTGACGGCCTGCTTGGAGACACTGCGAGCGCCACCAAACAAAGCAACCGCGAGGGCGGCGAATTCACGGACGTAGTCTCCACCCTCGCCCGCCTCTGAGGGCTGACGCTCCAATGGGGGCTCCATGAGGCAGCGCAGAGTGGCGTGGGGCCGGGCCAGGACCAGGAAGCTGGGCCAGGCATCGAGATGGCGGTAAGCGAGCTTCTCCACCTCCCGATCCGAAACCCGCGCCGTCACTCTCAAAACCAAGTTCCCAGGGCGCAGATCCAGTCCCTGCAACGCGATCGACTGGGCCTGCTCGACCGCCTGTTTCACCTGGGCAAGCAAGAGGCGGACTTCCACCGGCTTCAAGCATCCCCGTTCCCGCAGCACGTGCAAGAGCGGCAGGTCATGAGCGCGCTCTTCCAGCAGAAAGGCAAGACTCCCCCCCTCCCAGGCACCGGCACATCGCATGATGTTGGGATGCGCGTCCGTTTGCAGATCTCCCAACTGCGGAGCGAGGCAGGAAGGATTGAGCACATTCATCACCCCGGGCGGCGGCAGCAGCTGCACCGTGAGTTTCCGCCCGGAAGGGGCCTCCGTCACCGGCAGGGAAAAAGGATGCCGCTCCCCGCCCACGTCCTCCAGCTGATAACGCCGGGCCAGCACCTCCATGTTGGGGGGATTAGGAAACAATAAATCCCGTAGCGAGGAGTGAGGCACCATGCTCTCCAGCGCCACGACGTGGCGGCGGGTGTCCTTGCCGTGGAGGTCACGACTTTGAGCCAGGAAGGCCTCCTGAACCTGCGCACGAAGCGCCTCCAGGGAGGCGGGCACCTCCCCCGCGACTCCCAGGCAGGCCCGCAGGCCACTGCGCAAACGGCCCGGCAGAGTATTGAGCACCGCCACCCGGTCGGGATGGATCCCGGCCCGCAACGGCCCGGTAAGCAGACGACTCAACACCAGAGACACTTCACGCACCTGGCGGGCCATCTCATCCGGAGCGCTGCCCGCGGCAGAACGACAACGCCCATAGTCCAGAATGCGCAGCCTTAACAAACTGTCATCCTCCAGGCAGACCAGCACCCTCTCCAGACTCACCCCCTGGAGATCCCCACGCACCCTTTGCAGCTCCATGAGCTCGTCCAAAAGATGCAGGACGAGACTGAAGGCGGTGGGCGCAATGAGGGCACCGCGACGGGCAATGTAATGCTCCAGCAACTCGCCGTCACGGAAGGCGGTGACATAGAAAGCAGTGCCTTGAACCTCGCCAGAATCCAGAACGGGTTCGCCACCCTGATCACTCCCGGGAGGAAGGGAAATCTGGAACTCAGGAGCCGTTTCCGCGACCAGATGAACCTCCACCAACTGCCGGTGCCGCCGGTCCACCGCCAGGTACACGTCCTCGCAAGACGCCCTGAACAAAGGCATGGGGGCCTCCCCCGCGCTCATCGCCAGTTCGTAGTGATTGAAACTTCCAATTTGCCGCATGACCGGTCACGATCCCCTTCCTGATCCGCGTTTACGCCGGGGGTGCTGCTTGTGATTTCCTGAATTTCGAGGCACCTAATGTACCATCTCGCAGGCCTACTGCCACGCACATTCGAGTCCGCAAGCACCATGTTACGAAAAATTCTCCCCGGAAACGCCACGCTTCACACAAAAGCGAGCAAAGGTTGGACAATGCTCGTTCCGTATTGGTATTGAATGGATATCCGCACCCAGCCATGAACGGAGCCCCCAGCCCTTCCCGTTTTCTGTCGGCCCTCCCCATGGCTGGCCTCCTCCTCGCCACCACCGCCCTGCTTTCCTGCCAGAATCTGGCTCGGAAAAAGGAGGGGGATCAAACTAAAACCTCTCCGCCAGCCTCAACCCCTGCGCCCGCCACCCCCACGGATGCCCGGTTCATCTATAAGATGGCCGACGTAGAGTCCGTAGCCGTCACCCTCTTACCTGGCCAGACCCGCCAGGCGACGGTGACCATTTCCGGCCTGCTGAACGATGGAGCCACCAGCCTCCATGAGATCAAGCAGCAGAAGATCTCGGGGGGCGTCTTTATCACCGTGATCACCTCCAGGCCCCGCGATGCCATGGCCACCCTGGCCATCATCCCCTTTGAGCGCACGGTGGAAGTCGATCTCACCGGCCTGCCTCCTGGCACCGCCGTCATCACCGTCAATGGCAAGCAAGTCGCGCTGGAGCTGCCTTGATCGTCTGGCTACGGCTGTTTCTTGAATGCGCCGGACTCCCAATCTGCCTCTGTGATCCGATCTTTGAACGGGTAGGGCAACAGGGCTCCGTCGACCAGATAACCGCGGTAGCGTGTAAGGTCGTCATGGTTCCCGAAGTCAATGATTGCCAAGTTCCCACGCTTCAGGACTTCGCCATCGAGATGGTAGGGAACGACGTCCTGCCGAGTATGGGCGACCACCTTGCTGGCCTTAGCATCCAGGCAAACCAGGAAAAAATGCCCTCTCGCCGGAGGAGTATCGCGATCAGCCAGACGTGACCGGATGTAAAAGGCCGTCGCGAGCACGACCGTTTCGCCCTGCCACGTCAATGTCCCCAGATAGTCCGCGGATTTGAGATGATAGGTAGCGCGGACACCACCTTCCCTGTGGTCGCGTGAAGTCAGGTCATCCAGTCCGGAGCTCTCCAGAGCATCGATCACCTTGAGCAAGATCTTGGGATCCGCCACCGGGGCCTCATGTCCCTCCGCTCTGAGACGGCCTTCAGGCAGGCAAGTCAGAAGCAAGGCAACGGCGAGAGAGCGGGAGACGTGCATGATGGATCTCATGGCTGAGTGGGGCCGTCATCAATCAGTTCGATACCCCGGCCTTTGGCTTGGCTTCGGGCGATGTGGGAGCTGCCTTTTTCTCGGCGTCAGCCGGAGCACTGGGTGCCGGGATGATTTTGATAGCCAGCCGTCCCTCGCCTTTAGGCCGGTCAGGGTACATGAGCCTCACGCAGGTGGCTGCGGAATCGACGACTTGCTCAATCGTGAAGGGATACCCCTCCGGAACTTTCGCCTTGGTGGCATCGATGGTGACCAAGAAATCCTCATCGAAGCTGCCCACCAGGCAGGTGATGGAGAGGCCATATCGAGAGACCATGTTCACATCGCCCTTCTCCCGCCAAAACTGGTCTGAAGGCGATACAAAGGGAAGCCCCAGCGCATGGACCCACCACTCCGGCGAAGCCCCTCCGGCGACAAAAGGCACATCGATGATCGTGAGGTAAGTGTCGCTGTCCGAGCCATGGAGGTACACGGGCAGCTTGACGGTTCCAAGGCCAAGCGTGGTCGCCTGCACCCGGGAACACACCATGGCCAGGAAGATCGACAATGACAGGAGGAGGGTTTTCATCGCGGCCCATTTTACCCTGCCGTATCCCCAACGTCGAGACAAACGGCCCATTCGCTGGCCAGACCGGCCGACCTCGCATGCAGGAAACAACCTTTATTCCAAATCCCCGCTCGACCCGCCTCCGTCCCTCTTCTAACTTGAGCCCCATTTCCATGCCCTCCTTTCCCGTTCTCGAAGCACTTGCGAGGCGCTATCACGCCTCCAAGCAGGGGCGCACCGGGACAGGAGTGCGCGACTTCCAGGTGGACTATCCGGACCTGCTGAAACTGGCTGGCTGTACCGATGGAGATTCCCGTGCCCAAGCAGAAAGAGAGCTGACCGCCGCTTCCAACCTGCCAGACAGCAAGCTGGTCCTGGAGCGCCATCCACGCGATCCCTCCATCATCTGGAAGGTTCGCTTGCAGGCGGACGGTGGTGAAGCGTGGCTCTTTGACACGTTAGGAAAACCGACTCCCGCCGAACTTCGGGCTCAATGGGCTGCCTTCTTCCACGCCGCTGCGGCAGACCTGTCCGGCCTGTCTGAACCCTGGCTAGATCGTTGGTCCCGATGGTGCACTGGCCTGGCGAATGCGGCCGATCAAGGACAGTCGATCGCCCCCTTCTCCTTCACCGACAAGGATGCCGCCCCCGAATTTCAAAGGGTATTGAAAGGCGTTCTCAAATGGCAGGGCCCAACGCTCCTTCGGGTTGCGAGCTGCGCGCTCTGCGGTGATTCCAAGCAACTGGAACGAATGGCCCCTCGCCTGAGCCAAGCTTTGAATCAGCTCTCCGAAGGGCTGATCACGAGTCTTGAAGGCGCGGGGCTGACGGAAACCCCACGATCCGTCCTGCTTCACGGTCCTCTGCAGATTCACACGGAATCAGGCATCGTGAATCTTGAGTTGTTGAAGGATGCTTCCCGCATCTCTGCTGCGGACATTGAGAACGCTCTCGCTCTGACCACTACCGCCACCCGCTGCCTCAGTGTGGAGAATGAAACCACCTTTCACCAACTGGTGCGGCTGCAGAGTGGCGTGCTGCTCATTCACACGAGCTACCCCGGTTCTGGCGTGTTGCAGTTGTTCGAGCGACTCCCTGCTGACTTGGAATACTGGCATTTTGGCGATACCGATCCCGCTGGTTTTGACATCCTTCGTGACCTGAGAACCCGCCTCGCCCGGCCCATCCAGCCGCTGCACATGAATTTTCGCGAAGACGAAGATTCTCCTCATCTCTCACCACAGGAGATTCGGCTGCTCGACCGCTTGCTGGCAAGCCCCCAGCTAGCCGATGTGAAACCAGAGCTGGCAGCAATGCGATCCGCCAACCGAAAAGGACGATTCGAGCAGGAGAATCTGGGTCAACCCAGCGCTGGATGGCCATTTTTCCACTTCGCAAATGCGTCGAAACGCTGAAGACAGCGACAGTTTTAACCCATACCACAACCAAACAACCCCAACCGCCGTGGCCGATTATCACAAGACAATTGAGACTTTCTTTTGCCTCTTCTTGCCAAACGGCGGCGTATCGCCATCTTGGAATATCTGCCTATGAGCGCCCTGACTAAGTCCCTTTCCGCGTTTATTTGTTCATCCATTGGCAAGAAATTTCTTGTAGCCCTCACCGGGGCAGCTCTGGTCATCTTCATTCTTGGCCACATGGTCGGGAACCTCCTGATCTTTCTGGGTCCGGATGCGCTGAATGCCTACGGGCACAAGCTGCAAAGCATGGGAGCCCTGCTGTGGGTGGCCCGCATCGGGTTGCTGGTCACGGTGGCGATCCACATCATCTTTACGATCAAGCTCACGCGTGAAAACCGTGTGGCCCGCACAAGCCGGTACGGCTACCAGGCGACCATCCAGGCCTCCAAGTCCTCCCGCTACATGATCTTCAGCGGTCTCACGGTCCTGGCCTTCATCGTTTACCACATCCTGCACTTCACCCTGCACGTGGGGAATAACTACGGAGAGCTTCACACCAACCTCCACGGAGAGACTGTGCATGATGTGTACACCATGGTGATTCACGGCTTCTCCTGGAAGCCCGCTTCTATTTTCTACATCTTCGCGATGGGGCTGCTCTGCTCCCACCTGAGCCACGGTGTTTCCAGCATGTTCCAGACGCTGGGTCTCGCCACCGCCCGCAGCTGGCCGGTGTTCAAGGCCCTCGGCCTGGCCTATGCCGCGTTCATCTTCATCGGAAACTGCTCCATCCCCCTCGCCGTCATGTTGGGCTGGGTGAAGTAAGAGAGAGCCAACCCACCTTCCCTTTCCGCTCCGATCCCCTTTTTCTGACCTCGACCTTTCTCCGTTGCCTGCCATGACCATCGAACCCGATCCTGCTCTGAACGCCAAGATTCCCTCCGGCCCGCTGGCTCAGAAGTGGTCCAAGCACAAGCAGGACTCGAAGCTCATCAACCCGGCGAACAAGCGCAAGTACACGGTCATTGTGGTGGGCACAGGGCTGGCGGGCTCCTCCGCAGCGGCGTCTCTGTCTGAGATGGGCTACAAGGTGAAGTCCTTCTGCTTCCAGGACAGCCCCCGTCGTGCGCACAGCATTGCCGCCCAAGGTGGCATCAATGCCGCGAAGAACTACCAGAACGACGGCGACTCCATTCACCGCCTCTTCTACGATACCATCAAAGGTGGCGACTTCCGCGCCCGGGAGGCCAACGTGTACCGCCTCGCTGAGGTGAGCGCGAACATCATCGACCAGTGCGTGGCTCAAGGCGTGCCCCTGGCGCGTGAATACGGCGGTCTGCTGGCGAACCGCTCCTTCGGTGGTGCTCAGGTGAGTCGTACGTTCTATGCCCGTGGCCAGACGGGACAACAGCTTCTGCTGGGCGCGTACTCCGCGCTTAATAAAGAGATCGCCCGCGGTAACGTGCAGATGTACGCCCGCACGGAGATGCTGGAGCTGGTCGTCGTGGACGGTCACGCCAAGGGCATCGTGGTGCGCGACCTCGTCACTGGCAAGGTGAGCAGCCACTCGGCAGATGCCGTCATCCTCGCCACCGGTGGCTACGGCACGGCCTTCTACCTTTCCACGAACGCCATGGGCTGCAACGTGACGGCCAACTGGCGCGCTCACAAGAAGGGGGCCTTCTTTGCGAACCCCTGCTACACGCAGATTCACCCCACCTGTATTCCCGTCAGCGGCGACTACCAGAGCAAGCTGACGCTCATGTCCGAGTCGCTCCGCAACGACGGCCGCGTCTGGGTGCCCAAGCGCAAGGAAGACTGCGGCAAACCTCCGCACGAGATCGCGGAAGATGATCGCGACTACTATCTGGAGCGCAAGTACCCGAGCTACGGGAACCTCGCCCCACGTGATATTTCCAGCCGCTCCGCCAAGGAAGCCTGCGATGAAGGTCGCGGCGTTGGTCCCGGCGGCCTGGGCGTCTATCTGGACTTCGCCGATGCCATCCTGCGCTACGGCAATGACAAGGCCGGTGGCAAGGAGATGCCGAAGGAAAAGCTCATCGAGATGGGCAAGGCCGTGGTGGCAGAGAAGTACGGCAACCTCTTCGAGATGTATGAGAAGATCACGGGGGAAAATGCCTACAACCAGCCGATGCGCATCTACCCCGCCGTGCACTACACCATGGGCGGCCTCTGGGTGGACTACAACCTCATGAGCACCATCCCCGGCCTGCACGTGCTGGGTGAGGCCAACTTCTCCGACCACGGCGCGAACCGCCTGGGTGCCAGTGCCCTCATGCAGGGTCTGGCGGATGGTTATTTCGTCGTCCCCTACACCATCGCCAACTACCTGGCTAGCCAGAAGCCCGGCGCAGTCACCACCAGCCACACCGCCTTCAAGGAGGCGGAAGAAGCTGTCAGCGTCCGCACGAAGAAGTTCCTGGACAGCAAAGGCAAGCGCAGCGTGGACAGCTTCCACCGTGAGCTGGGTCTCCTGCTCTGGTCAGAGTGTGGCATGGCCCGCAGCCGCGAAGGCTTGCAGCGCGCCATCGACAAGATTCCCCTGCTCCGCGATGAGTTCTGGAACAACGTCGTGGTCCCCGGTTCCGGCGAGCAGTTCAACCAGGAGCTTGAGAAAGCCGGCCGCGTGGCCGACTTCCTGGAGTTCGGCGAGCTGATGTGCCGCGACGCCCAGCATCGTGAAGAGAGCTGCGGCGGTCACTTCCGTGTGGAGTACCAGTACACCAAGGAGGACGAGGCCGCCAAACGTGGGCAGGCTGGTGAAGCGCTCCGCAATGACGACAAGTTCGCCTACGTGGGTGCCTGGGAGTACTCCGGCAACGTTTCCGCCCCCGTGCTGCACCGTGAGCCGCTCAACTACGAAGAGGTGCACCTCGCCGTCCGCAGCTACGTGTAGTTTCCCGTCACCTCCGCATTTTCGTTTTCGACTCCGTTCCGCAACTTTTTCACTGCTCCACCCATGGCCCGCATTCTTAATCTCCACATCAAGGTCTGGCGTCAATCCAGCACCAATGCCAAAGGAAGCTTCCAGGAGATCGAGGCAAACAACATCCCTGAGACGGCCTCGTTTCTGGAGATGCTGGACATCGTGAATCAGCGCATCATCGAGTCGGGTGGCGATCCCATCGCGTTCGACCACGACTGCCGCGAAGGCATCTGCGGCGCATGCTCCATGGTGATCAATGGGATCCCCCATGGCCCTGAGCGCGCCACCACCACCTGCCAGCTTCACATGCGCAAGTTCCATGATGGCGACACCATCTGGATCGAGCCCTTCCGCGCCAAAGCCTTCCCGGTCATCAAGGACCTCGCGGTGGATCGCAGCGCCTTCGACCGCATCATGACGGCAGGCGGGTTCATCAGTGTCCGCACCGGCTCCGCTCAGGACGCCAACGCGCTGCCCATTTCCAAGGAAGCAGCTGACGCCGCCATGGATGCCGCCGAGTGCATCGGCTGCGGTGCCTGCGTGGCCTCTTGTAAGAACGCGAGCGCCATGCTCTTCGTCTCCGCCAAGGCCGGCCAGCTCAACAGCCTTCCTCAGGGGCAGCCAGAAAAACACCGCCGTGTGCTCGGCATGGTCAAGACCATGGACGAAGCCGGTTTCGGCAATTGCACGAACCAGTACGAGTGCGAAGCCGCCTGCCCCAAAGAAATCAGCGTCCGCTGGATCACCAAGCTCAATCGCGACTACGCCATGGCTGTGACCCACGAAGCCCTCCTCGCCCCCGTAGGCAAAGGCAAGGGTGATGGCGGCGGTTAGTTGAGGAAGATAGTTTAAGGGACGTTTGATCCTGTTGGGTGAGCTTGGCCTCCGGGCCAAGTAAATCAGTGGGCAGTGGTCAGTGCGTCAGTGAATATCGCTTGGACGGCTGGTGAGGTTGCGCCGCCGTTCCGCCTCACCTCATTCACAGCTCTTCGTCGAAGAGGATGCGGCTAAAAGCCCAACGTTGACGAGCTTCCAGCGAGTCTACGTTAGGGTGACAAGAAGACGAAACCTACTCCGAAGGAGTTGCGGCGGTCTTCCACGCTCCGACTAAGCGGCTACCACGTCCACACCTGGCCGGGAGCCATGGATGGACGCAAAAGCAACCAGCGGCAGCGCCTCAACCAGCGGCAGCGCCTCAACCAGCGGCAGCGCCTCAACCAGCGGCAGCGCCTCAACCAGCGGCAGCGCCTCAACCAGCGGCAGCGCCTCAACCAGCGCAGCGTCTCAACTTCCTGTATGTACTAAGCAACTTCTTTAGAGAGTGCAATTCTTCTAGGTTTTGCCGCTCGGGTTTGATAAATTTCAGCCCGAAAAATCAAACCCCCAAATGCGCTTTCCAACTTCATCCCCTTCAATGGGAGATGTCCGCCTGCTTCGTCGCGGGATGACTCTCATCCTGAACGCTCTGGCGGCGACAGCGGGCTTCGCTCTGATGTCTGCTTCGCAGATCCAGGCCCAGTCTTTGTATTGGGATGCCAATGGTACCACCACCGGCACGGGTGCTACCAGCACCAGCACTTGGGACACGACACTCTCCAACTGGAGCACTGACTCCACTGGAGTTGCGGCGCCAGGTCTGTGGGCTGATGGAAACATCGCCGTCTTCAGCGCAGGCACAGATGGCACCGGCATTCAGACCATCACCGTCTCCGGCACGATCAATCCGTTGGGGATTACCGTGGAAGAGGGCGCGGTGAATCTCTCAGGTGGCACGCTGGATCTGGGTGGGGATGTCGTCTCGGTGGCAACGGGCACCAGCAGCATCAGTTCCGTGGTGAGCGGCTCAGGCATCTTGACCAAGTCGGGCGGTGGCACCCTGATACTAAGTGGCAGCAACACCTTCACGGGCACCATGACGACAGGCGCAGGCATTCTCCGTGCCACCACCAGCGCCAGCGCATTGGGCACCGGGGCAGCCACCGTGAATCTCAATGGTGGAACGCTCTGGCTCGCTAATGACTCGACCACCCCGCTGGCCTTCAACCGCAACACCACCGTCTCGACCGCTACAACCGTGACCCTAGGGCGCCTCACTGCGGGCAACGGTGGGCAGACCTTCGCCATGGGTACCCTGGCCATGGGCAGCGCCATTCTCACCGTGAACGCCGATAGCACGACGCTGAATGTGACAAACAACGCCGCGACCACCCTCACCTTCGGGGCCACCACCTTCTCTGCTGACGCGACCTTCAACATCGTGAACTCGACGGCAAGCGGTGGCAACACCACTGTCAGCTTGGGGGCCATCACCAATGACGGCACCGCTCGCAACCTCATAAAAACCGGCAACGGGCGGCTCACCCTCACCGCAGCCAACAGCTACGGCGGCAAGACGAGCGTCACCGGAGGCCTGCTCAGTATTGCAGCCGAGGCCGCGCTGGGGGCGGCCCCAACGCCCGACGCCGCGGCAGACCAGCTCACTCTGAACGGAGGTGGGCTTGAAATCAGCACCAGCATCGCACTGAACGTCAACCGGGGTATCACCCTGGGGTCGGCTCATGGCACCCTGGACGTGAACTCCGGGTTGACCCTCACCGTCAACGGCGTCGTCACCGGCACCGGCAACCTGATCAAGGCGGACTCTGGCATATTGGTCCTGACTGCAGCCAACACCTACACCGGCACCACTGTGGTAGCCGGGGGCACCCTCCGGCTGGACCAAGACATCGCCAGCGGCGCGTCCTCCGGGCATCTGGGTAGCAGCACGGCCGCCATCCAGGTGGCCTCGGCCAGTCTCATCACCAGCGGCAGCTACACCATCAGCCGGGGCGTTCAGGTCAACGCCTCGGGCGGCATCACCACGCTGGGCACGCAGGCCGCCACTGGCACTACCACCTTCAACGGGAACATTACCAACAACAACAGTGGCAACAGCCAGCAGCTCAACTTGCGAGCCGAAGGCACAAGCACCGTGGTGTTCAATGGCATCATCAGTGGGAACTCCAACAATAACTTCGATGGTGACTCCTCCGTGTACACCAGCAGTACCGGTACGGGCACGGTGGTGCTGGGAGGAAACAACACCTACCGCGGCTACACCCAGGTGAGCACGAATACCACCCTCGTAGCCCGCCACAACAATGCGTTGGGCACGGGTACTACGGGGATCTCCTTTGGCACCGGCGTGGTCGCGGGCGCCACGCTTGAGTTGCAGAACAACATCACCACACCAGAGGAGATCATCATCAATGGCACCGGCGTGGCGAGTGCCGGAGCCCTCAAAAGCTCTGGAGGAAATAACTCAGTGAGCGGTCCCGTGACGCTCGGTTCTGCCGCGACGGTGAATTCCGCCACGGCCGGCCAGACGCTTACATTAGCCGGGAATGTGAAGGCCGACTACGCCCTCACCGTCACGGGAGCGGGCAACACCATCATCAGCGGCGTCGTCTCAGGCCAGACGGGCTATGTGGCAGGTCTGAAGGAAGGACGCGTCACAGCTGGATCTTCGTTCAACACCACCACAGTCAACCCCGGTGGGGCACAGGTGCTCTCAGCCATCGCAGGGTACTCCGCAGACAAGACAACCGCTGGAAAATGGGCCGATCAGGAGACATGGGTTTACACAGGCCAGTTTTTTGATGCCGATGGCAAGTTTGCATTTGCCGAGAACATCGACGACTCCGTACAGATCATCGTTGACGGCAAAGTCGTCTTGACGAACTCCACCTACAACGTCGTCACCACCACCAACTCGACCACGGCCAACGGCGCTCCCGCGGGCAACATCACCTCCGATTTCGGCATGGGGACCAATGGCGACGGCTGGCACACGATTGAGATCCGCTTTGGCAATGGTGGGGGCGGGGCCGGCCCCGTGGTGGGTTCGGGATGGACCTCGACCTTCGGCTTCGGTTACAACCCGATGGCGGGTGGGACCCCGGTCGTCTCCTTCAATGCGAGTGATTACCTCAAACTCCAGGACGATGGCTCCGGCACGCTGCTGCGCACGCAAGTCTCCAACAGTCTCAACAAAACCGGCACTGGCATCCTCACCCTGAGCAATGCCAACACCTATGATGGACCGACCATGGTCACTCAAGGCACCCTGCTGGTGACCAATCTCGCCGGCTCCGGCACGGGCACGGGGGCGGTTTCAGTAGCCAGCGGTGGCAGTCTGGGTGGCACCGGCCGCATCGCGGGCAGCACGGTCGTCAGCGTGGGTGGGAGACTCATCATGGGCGCAGACACCGCCGCAGTAGGCACAGATTTTGGCATCGGCACCTTGACCTTTGACTCCAGCCTCACCGTCTCCGGCACCATCAACTTCGACCTCGCCTCAAGCACCGTCTTCGACAAGCTGAGCGTGGGCGGGCTGTTGAGCCTGGATGCCAACACCATCATCAACGTCAATCTTGGCACCTTCACCCCCACTGGTTCGGAAGTCTTCGACATCATCGATGCGAGCTCCATCGCCCTCAACGGCTTCAACCCCGACAGCTTGGGCGATCTCGTGCTGCCAAGTCTGGCACCAGGCTATCAGTGGGACACCACCCGCTTCGCCTCCGATGGCATCATCGCTATCGCCGTGCCCGAGCCATCACGGATGATCCTCTTCTTCATGGGATTTGCAGCCTTGGTGTTGCGGAGGAAACGCGCCAAGGGTTGATGAAGCACTGCCGGGGCACCCCACCTATCAAAGATTGCCCCTTGCCTGCCCCAAGCGTAGCGCCTAAACCAGCGTAGCGCCTCAAGGGCCCGCTTGCGGGCCACCTCAACCAGCGCAGCGCCTCAACTTCCCGCTCTACTCCCCCTTGAACTTGTTCATCACCGGCACCGACACTGACGCAGGCAAGACGTATGTGACCCGACTGTTGCTGGATGCCCTGAAGCAGAGCGGCATTCAGGCCGCAGGCTTCAAACCCTTTTGTTGTGGCGGGCGGCAGGATTCTATTTTGCTGCACCAAGGGAGCGCCGAAGGCCCCGGGTTTACCTTAGATGAGATCAACCCCATCTGGCTCAAGACACCCGCCTCGCCCTTCACCGCCGCACTGATCGAGAACCGAAAGCTGGACTTTGCCGGACTGCGAAGAAGCCTCGATAACCTCACTTCCCGGGTCGATCACGTGCTCATAGAGGGTGCGGGTGGCTGGGAAGTCCCCCTCGCTCCGGGTTACACCCTGGCCGACTACGCCCAGGAGATTGGCTGGCCCGTGCTGGTGGTGGTCAACAACCGTCTCGGAGCCCTCAACCACACGATCCTGACAGTGAAGAACATCCAGGCCCGGGGCCTCAAGTGTGCTGGCTTGGTGCTGAACTACGCCCACGAAGAGCGTGATGCCGCGAGCATCTCAAACCGCATGGTGCTGGAATCCATGGACCTCGCCCCCGTGGTGGCAGACATCATGCACGGCGAGACCGATGGTCGGGAGTTGCTGGATGCATTGCAGGAGTGGATGTAAGAGCGCCTGACTGGCTGCCACCGGGCAACTTCGATGCGACATCGAAGGCGGGATGGTTTGGGTACCGCAAGGGTTTGCGATGTCGGAGGCTCTTGCAATTCCAAGTCATCACGTCATGCCCAGCGTCTGGATGCGAAGCATCTGTGGAGTGCGGCGAGAATCGCCGCTTTCGGGAGTCCTGTGTAGACCTCGAACCAGAGCACGTGAACGCAGGCATTTGACCAGCAGCGCAGATTGGCAATCGGCACAAAATGGTAACGAAGCACAATGGCGGAAGTTGCCTGAGCAACCTGAAATCTGCTCCGAACCCTCAGCCCCGTCCTCAGAGTGCACGCCCTGTGCACCCCACATCATTCGTCATCTAACTCATAACCCCTAACACTTAACGCCTCCCCACCTAACCCTTAACCTCCGTCTCCTTCGCCACCTCCACACCGTGGTGCTTGAGATACTTGGCGCAGGCTTCTTCTCCCATGTACTTCGCAAGCAGCTTCGGATCGGTTTCCGTCACATCCACGAGGATGAGTCCGTCCAGGCAGGAGCCGAAGTCCTTGTCCACGTTGAAGCTCAAGAGCGTGCCGTTGAGGCGCAGGTAGTGTTTAAGCAAAACCGGAATACCCTTGCCGTCCTCCTCCAAGCTGGAAATCAAGGCGGAGAAGTCATCCACGTTGCCCAGGTCCGCGGAAATAAACTCCCGCAGGATTTTGCGATTCTTCCCATAGCGGAAGGGCTTGCGCGGCTTTACCAGCGTAGCCAGATCAGGGTGGAAGTTGTTCTCCCGGAGGAACTCCACCATGAGCTTGCGTGAAAGCCCTTGGTAGGCCTGACTGATGCTGACCGGACCATAGAGCTTGGTGTAGTGGGGATTCTGGCACACCCAAGTGAGCACCCCCTTCCACAAGAGCGGCAGCGCCGTGACGCTCCTCTGATAGTTTGGAGCCACAAAACTGCGCCCCATCTCCAGTGCCTGTTCCAGATGTTTCAGGAAGGGTTTCTGGAACTTGAACAGCGTACTGGTGTAGAGCCCCTTGGCCCCGTAGCGACGCATGATCATGTCAGCACGGCCGAGACGATACGCCCCTGCAACGCGGCGCTCTTTGTCGTCCCACAGGAAGACATGGAGGTAGTAGTCATCGAACTTGTCCAGGTCCACTTCCTCACCGGTGCCCTCGCCCACCAACCGGAAACTCACCTCCCGCAGGCGCCCAATTTCCCGGAGGAGATTGGGGATCTCTGGAGCAGAGGCGATGAAGACACTGAAGTTGCCCTGCTGCGCGATGGGTCCGCCTGTCTGCCTGAGCGCGGCGATCTCGGCTTCGAACGCCTGCTGCAACTGCGGGCTGTCAGGAGCCAGCGGCACCACTGGAGCGGCAGCGATTCCCGGCGCAGAAGCCGCAGGTGCCGCTGTGGAACCGGAGCCTCCACCGAGCCCTTTGAGGGGAGCCTTGGGTCGCTGGCTCAAGATGAAGGTGTGAAGACGCAAGTAGCGGGTCAGACTTTCATCGTCCTCAAACTTGCGCAGACGGTTGAAGGGGATGGGCTGCCCCACCTTCACCGACACCACGCCCTGGTCATTATGAAACAACTCCCGGAAGAGCAGGCCGGTGCGCAGCATGGGATGCACCAGACCGGCTCCATGAAACAACACGCTGTTCTGCCCCTCAAAATAGACCGGCAGGACGGTGGCCTTTGTACGACGGACCAGAGCCCCCACATGGGAGCTCCACGGGCTCTCCTCCACACCGCGTCCCATCTTGAAATGGGCCACCTCACCGCTCGGGAAGATGGCCAGCGCGCCCCCCTGCTTGAGGAAACGCAGCGCCTCCTTCATCGGGCCGAGATTGCGTTGGGCACTGTTTTCCCCGTTGAAAGGATCCACCGGAATGATCCAGGGGCGCATTTCCTCCATCTCCCCCAGGAGGAAGTTGGTCATGAAGCGGACGTAGGGCCGATACTGGGAAATCAGATCCCCCAGAATCACCGGATCCAGAATGCCGAAGGGATGGTTCGACACGATGACGAGCGGTCCTTCCGACGGGAAGGTGAAGTTCTGAGGCAGATCCACCTCATACTTCGTGCCGATCTCTTGAAGACCCGATGAAAACCAGGCCCGGGCTGACGGATAGTCCGGGTGCTTCACGTAGCGATCACGAGTGCGTTCATACAGATGATTGAACGAACGGATGCCGAGGCCACGCTCTACGACAGGGGCTGCGAGTTTGTAGAGATTCCGCTTAAGAGGTCCCTGCAAACGAGAGGAAAGGTCGATAACCATGCGATGTGCGTCAGCCAGGTAGATGAATCGGGGTTTGAAAGTGCGGCCTTAACACGGGGAACGGTGCGGGGCGTGCCGAAAGAGTCAAGGAACAAGGCTGTCACCTTTCTATGAATGAAAGGTCCTTCATCCTGAGGCAGTCCGACCGGTCGGATGACGTCTTCCCCCTTCAATCGTCAAAGCGCACATCCTCAACGAACTCGCCCATTTTGATCCCCGCACCCTCTGCTGAGACCACCGGAAGCCCTGCCATTTCCATCCCTGCGAAGGTCACCCCCCGGATGCAGCTGTCCGGTCCCAAACCCCGCAGAAAGCCCGGGCGACGCTGTTTGAAGCTCACGTCCTCAAACCGCACCCCATTCACCCTTCCCCCGTCCAGCAGCTGAATCACGATGCCGTTCCGGCCGCAGTTCTCCACCCGGATGTCTTTGAAAACGATCTCGTCCCAGTCCGCTTTCCCCTCCCCGTGCATCACATTCATGGCATCCCGGCAGTGAATAATGTCAACATCCTCAAACCGAATGCGTTGGAGCGGAGAATGGGCCTGCGGTCCGCAGCGGAGGGCCCGCCCGCTCGTAAGCGCCATCAGTCTGCGGAACACGACCTGCTCACTCACCGCATCCTCTGGGGAAGTCACGGCAAAGGCGTCCTCCGTGGTGTACACCAGGCAGTCCTCCACCAGGGCACGCTGGGTGCCAGCGAGCCGGATGCCATCCACCCGGTCGTTACTGCTCAGGTCATTGATCACCTTTACCCTCCGCATGGCCACATCCTCGCAATGCGTCACTGGCAGCGCCACCGCAGTCGCCTCCTTGCAGATCACTCCTTCCAGAGTCACACAGCGTGATCGTTCTACGGAAACGCAGCTGGCCAGCAATCTCCTCCCCTCCCGGTTGTTGGCCTCCCCTGCCAGAGCTTGGCCACGGGCATCCAGAGTGCCCCGCCCGAAGATCCGCACGTGCTCCGCACCATTCACTTTTATCAGGGCGGTGGTCCCCGTCTTTCCCGGAGTTGTGGGATATTCCGGGTAGCTTTCCGCATCATCGCTGCCCTGCAGCACCGCCCCAGGAGCCAGGTAAAGCTGGGTCCGGCTTCGCAGGTGGATACCCGTGGTGGTGTAGAGGCCGGGAGGCAACATGACCACCGCCTCATTCGCCAGCGCCCCTGCGTCATCGCAGGCCTTTTGAAGCATCGCGGTGCTGTCTTTGGCCCCGGACCGATCCAGATTGTAGGGCGCAGATGATACATCCAGAATTTTCTGGCGCTCTGGAAGTTCATCCTCGGGTGGATCCGCCAGCAGGAGGAGTCGCAGCCCGTTCACCGTCACCACCATGTAGTGGGAGGTGAGCATGGTGAATTTCAGACGGCCACGCTCCATCCGAGTGGGCACATCACACTTCTCAGGGCTCATCGCCCAGTGCCGCACCCCACCAGGCACCTCCACCTCCACCTCAGCAGAGCCTGGTAGCGTCAGGGGCGCGTAAGTGCAGTTTAGCCGGCCTTCCACCCAGTGCTCGATCACCGGCACCTGCTTGTCATTCACCCACACATTGATTACCGGAGGTCGATTCCCTGCCTCACGAGCGAGCAGCTCCCCTCCAGCCATCACAAAAAAGACCCCAAAGACCAGGAGTAGCGCCCGAGCTGGAAAAACAGCTCTCCCACCGGTCCGCACCGGGAATCCGGAGATTGGCGGCTTCATGGCAAGGTGGGTGACTGATCACAGGTGGCAAGCACCCCACGGCGGACAGGCCCGGGCAGCCTGTTCACCCTATCCGTTCTTGAGACAGTTCCTGCCTGCGCGGCGTTGCGAAAAAGTGGGGCCAGGCCCGACAAATCGTAAGCGTCACGATTCGATCAGAGCGTCGAATCCGCCGATTCGGCCACGCGGACCGCAGGTTGAGTCTTCGCCAGACGTTCAAGCGTCTCCAGCATGTCTCCTTCGGATCGCATGACCTGCAGGTCCACCGGCTTCACAGCCCCGTCCAGATCCAGGACGAAGTTCTTCCCCACCGCGTCCGAGACAGCCAGCCGAAGCAGGGGATGGTGATACATCCCCTCGCCCACGCGCAGAAACCCCAGAATGGTCATGTAGGCCCAGATCTGCCTGTCATTGGGATGTACCGCAGCGCCATTGCGTGTGCGATACCAGGGCTGCGTCACCACCAACCGCACCCCCTGCTCCCCCGGAAACTCGATCCAGCCCGCCAGCTTGTAATCGTCACCAAAGACCTCATTGGTGAGCGCCAGTCGTTCCAGGTAGAGTTCGATTTCGGAGCGATCAATGACCTCCATTGGCTGCAGGGTGAACTTGACCACCCGGCCTGCGGCCAGATCAAACCGCACCTCGTGCTCCGCTCCTGCAGCCCTCATCAGCGGGACGATGCGGTTCAGGAAGGCTCTCGGTTCGAGGAATTCAAGATCGCCAGCGCCGCCGCTGCGGGATCGGGCGTGGCCGGACTCACTCCGTGCTGTGATTTCAGCGCCTCCAGGGATTCCTCCACCGGCACCGCTGCGTAGGCTCTCAAGGACTCGGCGAGGGTCGAGACTTTGACCGCCGGGAGCTTCACAATGTCTTGATTCATGGCTGGGCATGGGGTGGCGTGGCGCGAGGAGATCGTATCAGATCGGGAGCAGCGTGGAGAGGCTATCGCCGCCCCCTTCCAAATCCTGGAAAAGTTAAGTGCGCCCGCAGGGATTCGAACCCTGGACCAAGGGATTATGAGTCCCCTGCTCTAACCGCTGAGCTACAGGCACGTGAAGGAGAAATCTCCATCCGACGAAAGGACACAATTTACCCGGGATTTGTATTCGTCTCCTAATTTCTTACAGAAGTTTCCTCATCGTAAAATAGCGCCCGCACGGACGACAACCCCCAGGACAAACCAGTGGAAGTCAGCCGCCGTCACCTTGCAGCATCCCGACACATCCCACATCTCGTGGGAGAGCACCCCGCATGTTGTCCGAACTTCAAAAATCTCAGCCCCCATCAGCTACCACTCTACGACAGCTCAAATCTCTTCAGGTCACTTTTAGGCCGCACTCGTCGGGATAACGGCGGTTGAGAACGGCATCCTCACCAAGATCCCACCACGTCCGCAGGTCATCCACTAAAACCATCATAGCGGGCACCGACTTCAGCTCGTTCCAAGGGCGAAACTCATCGCGTCGCTGATGATGATGCAACGCCGACGCGATGGCGATTGGCGGCGCGGGGTTCGGCGTCCTGATTCTCTTAAATGGCACATCGTAGCCGCCCGACCGCGGCTCCTCTCCGTCTTCATACCACTCCCTTGAGCCCGAATTGCGGGCTCCGCATTTCCTTTCAGCATCGTCCGCCATTTTCCCACCGGACCAGGCTGATTGCCGCCTGCCGCAAAGCACAGAGCCATGCAAACGCTGGCATCAAAGCCCGCCAAACCATTTCTCCAGTTTCTTGCTTGGCGCAAAAATGGCCATCGCTAGGAGCATAAGCCCAAAGGAGCCCACTACACCCAGAACCCAAGATCGCAAGCCGCCGCCGAACGCAATGACGACGCAGGTCACAAACAAGGCACCCAGCAAGCCGCCGCCAATTCTTAAAAGGTAGCAGCTTTCACGCATGCGCGTAATATCGATCTGCTGACACCCTTCTCAAGGAAAAAGGACTGGCCGCCGCTATGAATCACAATGGCCTGCAAGGGACATTCGAAACTCTTCATGTGTCATCCAGTCATGGAGAGGAGCCCTACCCTAGCACATACTCTGATGCCAGCAACCGTGCTCCTGCTAACTGATGGCAGCCGCCGCCTGTGCATTGCCGACCTGGACAGTCTATTTTGGCCGTTTTTTAGCTTTCCTGATCCTCGAGATTGGCGCTGCGGGGTTGAAGACTTGGGGGAGATTTATTGCTCGATACTTCAAGAATTTCCCCCGTTTCGTGTTTTAATGTGCTCATGTATGTACGCGCCCTCTTCTTCGAAGCGCCTTTGAACGCCAAGCGAGCAGTAAAGTTCGCGGCCCTTGCGCTTTTGCTGACGATTTTGGGCGCTCTAGCCGGTTTTGAATTCCTTGTAGTGTCCTTGCCGCTAAGCGGCTTGCTGGCCAGAGCGTTGGATGTGCGTGATTACCGGCAACGTGAGGCAACAGGGGCCCGATCTGAAGCTTGAATCACGAGAGCATGATGCTGGCTGGAGGCACGAGTCCTCCTCCGCGCCTGCCTTTTCTTGTGCGGAGCTGTCTTTTCTAACAGGAGTACCCCGTAGCGCCTCCGCTGCCTGCCAGCTTAGCCATCGCAGCTTCCATATGCCACCTTAGAACTGGAGCACTCCTGAGCTTTCGCCATAACTATCGACACTGCCGAGGGGAGGGCGGCATCTAGATGACATTGTGATAAGTCACTCTAACAGGCGGCTTCCGGAGACCAAGTGTTTAGTAATTCCCATATCCGACGCGCATCCAAAAGAACCAGTAGTCTCCCAATGGCTTTGCGACGAGATCGATATCGCCGATCAAATCGTAAGGAGCGCAGCATACGTCCAACGGCTTTTCCGGCACTCCTATCTTGTCCGCCACAACGTACAGCGCAGGCGCAGTCAACACGTAAATCACAGGCAATGCCACAATCAACGATGCCCACATCGCGATGTTAGCACTATTCGGTTCGCATTTCTTCATGGTGTGGATGAACCTTTCCGCCGTCTGAATGTCTTGCCAGCCACTACTATCGACGCTCGACCTGCGTCCACTTTCTTGTTTCCAAGGCCTCTGCAATAATCCCCAGGGTGATTGAAGTGTAAAATATTTTCCTGCGTCGTATAGCCGCGGCAAACGGGCAAAGCCAAAAGAAGAGACGCTCCAAACTATGGCTGCCATAGAACTCCGGAGGAAAATAACGGTCGAATTCAAACCCTGTCATATCAACTTGCTTGGAGAGGTCCTCAACAAACCACTGTGCGATGTCTCCATACATCCCCAAATCGTGATAGAGACGAGAACGTAGAGTTGAGCTCTTGAGAGCGGCGTCCGAAATCCCAGCAGCTCGCAAAATCTGCAAAAATGGTTCCGACAATTGTTCCGTCATTCAAATGGTTGGGCAGTGCCATTTTCGCTTTGCAGATCCTTGGCAGTTTACGATATGCTGCCCACATGATCAACAAGGCAGAACAAAAAGCACGAGGCTCTTTTTGGCTATTGTTGCTTCCCATCCTGCCGATCCTCTACGTATTCAGCGTTCCTCCTTTGGAATTTTTGACTGCTAAGCCTTACGCCGACAGCAGAAGATCGCCGGAAATGATTCAGCGCTATGCAATGCCCTATTCCTGGTTGCGGGATAACACGTTTCTTGAGGGTGCGCTCGAAGGATATTCCGAATGCTGGTGGGATGCATTGTACTAGAAGAGCGTGATCAGGGACTGCGGCGAGCGCCTTCCCGAGCATATGCGACTTGGCGGGTCCTTTTTTGACACTGGGACGGGATTGATCCTGCCGACATTTTGCACGCCGCCAGCAGCGGCATAGACATCTGAGATGTCTTGCTGGAGCATCTCCACATGAATTCCTCGGCCTGATACTGAGCGGGAGCCGGTTTCCAGCCAGTTGAAAAAGAACGGCCAGTCCATCCCCGGTACATGCGGGTAACGAACTGGCCGCGGTGGAGCTTGTCGCTCCGTTAATCGTCATCCGCCGTGATGGAGATGTCTGCCCAGATCAACAGGTGATCGGAGCGCGTCTCGAGGTGGTTCTCGCGCCATTGTTTCCGCGCTTCACGGTCGGCACCATACGGGCCATGCACGGTCTGCGCCGCCCCATTAAACTCGGGCTGCCCCAGTGGAACGAAAATGCGGTCGAACGGCGGGAACTGCTGATTCCTAAATGGTTTGATGTAGGTGTAGAGCTCACGCGTATTCAGGTCACGGAACTTGCCTCCCCACTGCACAGCGGCGGTGGTTTCACCGTGGAGCATGTTCGTATCCCCCAGGAGCACGATGTCTTTCTCGCCCTGGAGCGCTTCCGTAAGGCTTTGCAACTGGGCTTTGAGCTGCTGCGCCTCCTGGACCCGGGTGGCCAACCCGACATTCCGACCATTCACCGTGTTGTTGCTCTTCATGTGCAGGGGGATGATGGCAATGTCCGTCTGCCCCTCGCCCGTGGAGAAATGGAATGCCTCGGGACGACGATTCCACACGTCAGCGCCATCCACTTCGCCGCCAGGCACGGAGACTGGCTCGCGGCCAATGAGCTCCACCACCTCCGTGTCCCAAGCCACACCCGTCAACTGCTGGCGGATGTTGGCCGGACCAGGAGCCGTGAGCACATACTTCCAGCGATGGCCGGAACGCTCCTCCAGCTCCGCCATGGTGCGATCCAGGATCTTGTTTTTCCAAGGAGCACGCCCCGGAGTTTCAGAGCTGTCTTGCTCATCATCATGAATCTCCTCCAATGCCAGGAGGGAGACTTGGGATGAATGAATGTACTCGGCCAGAGCTTCGGGTTCCTGGTCATCCGCATTGCTGTCCGCAGATCGGGTGCCGAGGTTCTCTATGTTCCATGCTCCAATCCGCAGCTTGTTCCCCGCCAGAAGCACGGCTTCATCGGCAGGGCGCACTTCACGGGGCTCGATTGGTTCGGCTGGGGTGACCTCCGCTGCCGACGTTCTCCGCAACACCATCGCAGAGTCCTCGTGTGAGGCCACGACAGGCACCTGACCGCCAAAGGCACGCTTCGCAAGCGTCGCATCCAACACGTAAGGATTGCGATTCCCCTGCACGGCTGCGATGCGCTGGGTACGCTCGATCTCCCGGGCATCTGCTGCATCCAGCTCATGCCATTTCAGGAGTGTGGGCACTTGGGGCTTGAACCACTCCACCTCAATGTTCTGATCACCGTAGACAGTGTAGAAGTACAAGAGCGCCCGGGCAATGTTGCCCTTGTGATCCTCGCGGGGCTCGAACTCGCCATCAGTGGCTTCCGAATAGCTGTCGCGATCATCATTGGGGATCTGCTGCTGTGCCAATGGGGACCGATACCAGAACTGCGTGCGCTCGTCAGGAATATCGCCGAAAGCATTGTTGCCGCGACGGCTGTTCACACTGTTCGAGGTGGGGAACAAGTGATGAAGATCCGACTTCATTCGCCCACGTCCCACCGAATCCTCAAACCGCGATTGCGGCCAGGTGTGCTCGGTGTTCACCTCGCGCTCCGGCGGGATGGTGTTCGTGGAGTAGCTTTCACCGGTATACATCAGCACCACCCGGCCGCCATAGTTGTCGATCTGGCCAAACATGTTCTGCCGGGCTTCCCGGTAGCTCAGAGAACGCGTCGGTTGATACTGGGAACGGAGCCCCTGCACCAGCGCTGCGCCCGACTTGCCCGGCAAGATCTCCTCCGCCCCAAGACCGCCAGCCACCGCCAAGATGGCCAAGATGGCCAAGATTGATAGAATATTTTTCTCCATGAACACAAACAATGCACAAGCACTCCGGTGAGAAAGCAGAACAGTGAAACGCTTTCTTCACCCATTCCACACATCCAGCCAGGGCCGCTGGCGAGATTGGCAGGACTGCATCTTGCGCCAACCAGAGACCTGAACAGGCCAGGTCGCCCGGTCTGATTTTATTTCATAAATCCCCCAACAGGCTTTTCTCAACCTAGGGACGACGCTTTCCCTGCTGCCCTGTGGGACTGGCAGAGACCGCCTTCAAGTGGCGTTGTAACTGTTCCCTTCCCTGCCAGCCCGCCGGAGCGGTTGTCCCCTTGCTGCGCCAGGGATGTCCGGCCGCCACCCAGCGTTCCCTGGCCTCCGTGTAGGTGATGCCCTTGTCATCATCGTCCACGCCGAATTGGAAACCACAAGAGGGGCAGATCTCATAGGAGCCGCCGCCGGAAGGCGCGTGAGGCGGCTCGCGCAACGCTGGATAGCCGCAGACAGGACAAGTGTTCATGGGAGGTCGAAAGGGATGGGGAGGCGTCAAGGTTTTCTCAATCGTACCGGACGGCCAGGCTGCCTGTCCCAGTACCCGGAGCTGCCAGGTTTGAAGTAAGTCTTCGTGGTGCCATCGCGATTGTAGGCAGCGAATGCCCCGCTGGCCGGATCATAGACGCGCAGGGTGCCGTCCGAAGCGTCCTGTTTGGCCGGTAACCCCTCGGTCATCGCCCGTTGCAAAAATTCCCACGCCTGCCGCGCATAGTCCTCCTCATTCTTCGCGGCGAAATCGGAACCGTGCCGTTCAAAGTGGTCCCGCAGACTGGGCAGGTGACCCCACGTCACCCTGGCTGGCGGAGCCCGGGGAGCCGCAGCAGATTCGGTCGGCGGCTTCTTCTTGAGGACCGGCCCCTCAGGAGTCGCCCCTTTCGCAGGGAGGGTGAACTGCCCCGACTTGAGCCGGACCTTGGCAGTGCCCACGGTGTAGTAGTAAGTGGTGCCGGGGGCCAGCCCCTCCAGGATCGCAGAGTGCTGCACGGCCACTCCATCCCCAGCTTTCCACTCCAGCTTGTCCGGGGCCAGCCCGTAGCGGACGCGGGTGCCACATTCAGCGTCCGTCTGCCACGTCAGCGTCGCTTTCGTTCCCGAGGCATCGATCACCGCGTCCGGCCCCTGAATGACTTCCACTGCCCGCAGTCCTCCCGTCAGCGCGATCAGCGTCCATATTGCCGACCACATGCCCACCATCCAGCGCCATCGGTCAATACCCATCATCCTCAGAGGCTAGCGAAGAAAAAAATAAGGATCAAGCTCAAGAAACAGCACTTTCCAGTTGCACGCTTTCGCGTGCTCGGCATACTAGCGGTCCCACAAACGAAAGGCTCGGTAGCTCAGTCGGTAGAGCAGAGGATTGAAAATCCTCGTGTCGGCGGTTCGATTCCGTCCCGAGCCACTTTCTTCCCTACCTTTAGGGAGATTTTGGCAGCTACGCTGGCCCTACTCAGATCGATCAATAGATCCTTCGCCTTGGTTTCAGGAATGCACCCGCCATGCGGCGCACCTGGACCACAAAAGGTTGTCTCCATCGCATCATTGGCGGTTGCAGCTCGTCCGTCTGCCGCACTATATCTGAGGGAAGAGTGTTCCCTTCTTCTCTCACACTATGATGTTTACCCTGCGTCTCGCCAGCCTGTCTGCAACGCTCGTGCTCTTGCTGCCTCAAGGAAAGGCTGCTGATCTCAGCAAAGGTTATGAGTGGAACCCCATGAAGATCGGCGGAGGCGGCTGGGTGGTGGGACTCAGCGCCAGCCCGGCAGAGAAGGGGCTGATCTACGCCCGAACGGATGTGTCAGGAGCCTACCGCTGGGATCCCGCTAGGGCTGTCTGGAAACAGGTGGTCACTTCTTCAAGCATGCCCCCAGATTCAGTCGGCTATGGGCGCTATCTCGGGGTGGACAGCATTGTGGGGGCGCCGGGCGACGCCAATGTCGCCTACATGGTGCTGGGCAGTCAGCCCTATGCGCTGACGGCCGGCCAGGTCTACCGCAGCGAGAATCGGGGGGAGACCTGGACCGCCACCCAATTCAAAGCGACCGGCGTAAAGGTGGAAGCCAACGGTGAAGGCCGACAGGAAGGGGAACGTCTTGCCGTGGATCCAGCGAATAGTCAGGTCGTGTACTTTGGATCGATCGGCGACGGTTTGTGGACAACGGAGAACGGCGGAAGCAAATGGCTCAAGGTGGATGCAGTGCCAGCAGGCAAAGCTCCCCACGGGGTGTCCACCATTGTCTTTGACCCGAGTGGCGGCACCACGAAGGGCCAAGACGGCACCTCAAAGACGAACGTGATCTATGCCAGCGTGGAGGAAGGCGGCATCTTCAAGACCATCGATACGGGCAAGAACTGGCGCAAGATCTCTGACTCCGGCCTCGGAGATGGCGGCAAGCCCCGAGATGCCACCGTGGGTCCGGATGGCACCTACTACGTCGTGTATGATCATGAAAAAGGAGCCACCGGTGGCGTGTGGAAGTGCAACCCGGAAGGCAAGTGGACGGAGCTCACCCCTCCCGGCCAGGAAGGTGGGAAGAACCAATCCTACTGGGCCATCGCCGTGGATCCCTTCGATGCCCGCCATGTCGTCGCCATGATCCATGGCGGCAAGACCTTCGTCTCTCACGATCAGGGCGCGACCTGGAGCCTGCATCACTTCGCCTTGAACAGCCCCAACATTGGATGGCTCGGGACACAGACGAATTATTTCCTTAGTACCGGTGAGCTGGCTTTTGATCCTCATGAGAAGGGAAAGGTCTGGTATGCGGAAGGTTTTGGCGTCTGGTGGACGCGTGACCTCTCCCCCGCCCAGATCCCCTGGCAAGCCGCGAGCGAAGGCATAGAAGAAGTCTGCGGCAATGACGTCATCTCCCCTCCCGGCGGGAAGCCAGTAGCCGCCATGTGGGACGCTGGCGTTTTTCACTTCGGCAATGTGGATGCCTATGACGCCCAGCGCTCCCAGCCTACGTTCATGTCCGCATGGTCGCTCGACTGGTGCCCTGCCGACCCCAAGTTCCTCGTCTCCGTCTTCCGCAGTCACCTCGACTTCGTGCCGAATGCCAAGTCCAGCGGCTTCTCAACGGATGGCGGCAAAACTTGGACCCGTTTCCCTTCGGTGGAAAAAGCCACCCTCCCAAAAGAGCTCGACTACGGAGTCATTGCCGTATCCGCGACTCAAACGGACAACATCGTCTGGTGCCCCACCGCAGGCAAGCTCCCCTACTTTACCAAGGATCGCGGCACCACATGGCAGCCTTCAGACTTTGGCGGACCACGCGAGACGGGGCTACATGCCCCCTACACGTCTCTCAAGCCTCTCTGTGCGGATCGGGTGACGCCGGACACGTTCTATTTCTACACTCCTCAAGAAGGCCTCTTCCGCTCCAGTGATGGCGGAGGACACTTCGCGAAGGTCGGCAATCCCATGGCCACCCGCTGGAACGCGATCCTGAAATCCACTCCCGGCCATGCCGGAGATCTCTGGTTCGCTTCAGGCCCTGGCACCGGCCTGCTGCACACCTCTGACGGTGGAGTCACCTGGCAGGAGATTGCTGGAGTGAATGCCGCCCACAACATCGGCCTAGGAAAACCCGCCCAACCCGGCGGCTACCCCACCCTCTTCCTCGTTGGCACGGTTTCAGGAGTCCACGGCATCCACCGCTCCACCGACAAGGGGCTCACCTGGGACCGGATCGTGGAATACCCGCTGGGCATCTTTGATACCATCGATGCGATTGACGGAGACAAGGACATCTTCGGCCAGGTGTATGTTGGCTTCACCAGCGCCGGCTTTGCCTATGGCCAACTGAAGAAGTGACGCCCCCCTTTTAACGCAAGTTGGCCAGCCTGACGCGTGAGCGCCGAGGCTGGCCCTGAATGCACGTTTCAGTGCGAAGGAATCGAGGTCTAGGCGACCATGTCCTTCAGCTTCTTCAAGGGGCGCACTTTCACCACGGTGGAAGCAGGCTTCGCCTTGAAGACGGTCGGCTCCTTGGTGAATGGGTTGATTCCCTTGCGAGCCTTGACCGCCGGCTTGCGGACGGTCTTGATCTGCAAGAGGCCGGGAAGAACGAACTCACCGACGGAGTTTTTCTTCAGGTGGGAGCTGATGATCTCCGTGAGGCTGTCCAAGACTGCGGAGACCTGCTTGCGGCTGAGTTCCGTGTCCTGCGTGATTTGCTCCAGAATCTGAGTTTTGGAGAAACGGTCTTTGATGGTTGCTGCTTTTTTCGCCATGGGAAGAAATTGTGCAAAAATTACGGGAGAGTCAAGGCTCCAACTTGAGGGTAATGCGCTATTTCTGCGGGAAAACACGGTCTTGGGCGCAGATTTCTCCATTTGGCACCGCATCAGCCAGCCCCGGGAGAGACGTAACTAGCGGCACGCTATCCACTATGAACCTCTCAGACAGCCCCTTTTCTGACGCCAAAGCCGTAGCCGACTATGCCGCCAAACCTCCCCGTCTTGTTCCAGGTTTGGCTGGTCTGCAACGCATGACCACCCTGCTGCTCGCAGAGCGGACTCCCGCGACAGGCCGGGTCCTGGTACTGGGGGCGGGCGGCGGATTGGAGCTCAAAGAGTTCGCCAACGCGCATCCCGAGTGGGAGTTCGACGGGGTTGATCCCTCCGCGGAAATGTTGAAGCTGGCCAGCGAGACCTTGGGCCCCCTGAGATCTCGAGTCCGGCTTCACCAAGGCTATATCGATGCGGCACCCCAGGGACCCTTCGATTCCGCCTCCTGCCTGCTCACTCTCCATTTTGTGCCGCGGGAGGCCAGGCTCTCCACCCTTCAGCAAGTGCATCAGCGCCTCAAAAGCGGTGCGCCCTTTGTGGTGGCGCATCTCAGCTTTCCACAAGCTGAGCCAGAGCGTTCACTCTGGTTCTCACGATATGTCGCCTTCGCCGTGGCCTCCGGCGTCGAGCCCGCCATGGCCGAGAAAGCGGTGCCCGCCATTCAATCCCAGCTCGACATCCTGGATCCCGCAGAGGAAGAAGACTTGCTGCGTGAGGCAGGCTTCACAGACGTCAGCTTGTTCTACACAGGATTCACCTTTCGAGGCTGGGTCGCGTATGCGTGAGCGGGCGGATGGCTTCTATGCAGAAAGCCGACGTTGGCCCGCATGGACTCGTCCAGTTCTGATTGTCCACAGCCTTATAGATTGTTGCGCATCAGATTGATTCGTCGATCCCACCCCACCCCACGCACCTCATAGACAACGGTCGCCTTTGCGGCAACACTCCCCTCTGATGCCTGCCACCTCCAGCTTGATCGCGTTCAGCCTTGTCGCCCTGGGCATGGTGCTGACGCCAGGGCCCAACATGATCTACCTGGTCTCACGCACGATCTGCCAGGGGCAAGCCGCAGGATTGATCTCGCTCATAGGCGTGGCGCTGGGATTTCTGTTCTACATGCTGTGCGCGGCGTTGGGCATCACCTCCCTGGTGATGGCCGTCCCGTACGCCTACGATGCGCTGCGCTTTGGCGGAGCCGTGTATCTGCTCTATCTGGCCTGGCAGGCAGTGAGACCAGGAGCGAGGTCCGTGTTTGAAGTGCAGAACTTGCCCAAGCAGGGCCCTGCGAAGCTGATTACCATGGGCTTTATCACGAACCTGCTCAATCCAAAAATCGCGGTGATGTACCTCTCCCTCCTCCCACAGTTTATCGAAGTACAACGCGGCAGCGTGCTCACTCAAGCGCTGGCTCTTGGCACCGCCCAAATCATAGTCAGCGTGACCGTGAACACTCTCATCGTCTTCACAGCCGGGGCCATCGCCGTCCACTTGTCCCGCCGCCCCCTCTGGGCCAGGGTGCAGAGGTGGTTCATGGGAACCGTTCTTGCCGGACTGGCGGTGCGCATGGCGTTCGAATCAAGGAAATAACCATCCGATCCGCAGCAACCCCGAAGGCACCGGCATAAAAAGGAAAAGGAGCCTCCGCAGAGGCTCCTTCTTGATGATTCAAATTCGCTGGGACCGGTCCAATCCGAGACTCAAATCCCCTGCAGCACGCCGGTGCTGTCGCCCACGCGCTCTGCGTTGACGCCCATGCGGTCGAGCATGGAGAGATAGAGGTTGGTCATCGGCACCTTGTCCTTGAGGGCGATATGACGGCCAGGATTGAGCGTGCCATTGGCGCGGCCGGCAACCAGCACAGGCAGACGGTCATGGTCGTGGGCGTTGCCATCGCTGATGCCGCCGCCGTACACAATCATGGAGGTGTCCAGCAGGGACTTGTCGCCTTCCTTGGAGGCCTTCATGCGCTCCAGGAAGTAGGCAAACTGCTGCACGTAGAAGTGGTCGATCTTCGCGATCTTTTCCAGCTTCTCCGGATTGTTCTGGTGGTGGGAAATGTTGTGGTGCGAGTCCGGCACGCCGATCTCCGGAAAGCTGCGGTTGCTACCATCATGCGCCATGAGGAAGGTGGCAATACGGGTCGAATCCGTCTGGAAGGCCAGCAGCAGAAGATCAAACATGAGGCGGATGTGCTCCTGCGTCGTGGAGGGCACTCCAGCCGGCACCTGCACTCCAGAGGGCAGCTCGACCTTCATGGTCTCTGCCTTCTGGATGCGCTGCTCGATGTCGCGCACGGAGGAGAAGTACTCGTCCAGTTTGCGATTATCGTTGCCGGAAAGCCGCTTCTGCAGGCTCTTGGCGTCGGCCATCACAAAGTCCAGAATGCTCTTCTGGTACTTCATGCGGCGCTGGGCCTCAGCGGAGTTCCCGCCAGCGGCAATGGTACCGAAGAGACGCTCGAATACGAGGCGCGGGTCCATCTCCGGAGCCATCGGCATGGATTCCGTCTTCCAGGAAAGGTTGAACTGATAAGCGCAGCTGTAACCGGAGTCGCACTTGCCGGAGCTGCGATCACCGTCGGTGCTGAGTTCCAGCGAGGAAAGACGGGTCAGATGGCCGAGCTGAGTGGCCGCGATCTGGTCCACGCTCTGGCCGATGCGAATGTCATTGCCAGCAGTCTTCTTCGCCTGGCAGCCGGTCAGGAAGGTGGCCGTGGCCCGGGCGTGGTCTCCTGCGCCGTCCCCGTTGGATTCCGCCTTGTCATGGGCCAGGTTGGAGATGACAGAAAAATCATTTCGGAGGCCTGCCAGAGGCTGAAGCGTCGGGGAGAGCTCGTAGCCAGCCCCCTCGCCTTTCACGTTCCACTTGTGCACGTTCACCCCGTTGGGAATGTAGAGGAACGCCATCCGCGAGATGGCCTCAGGAGCCTTTTCTGCCGCGAATGCCCTGAATCCGAAAGATTCCAAGGCAGGCAGGGCCAGCAGAGTGCTGGCGCTGCGAAGAAACGCCCGGCGGGAAACTTGTGATGCAGAGGTGGACATGGTCGCTAGTTAGGAGGGGGATTTGAAAGGGTTGGTTCTCTTCAAGATACGCCTGACAGGGTGGCAAACTTTCGCTCTTCCTGGCGCTGCTGCAAAAGAATCTCAGCAGACACCATGCCGCGCTTCCTAGGACAAATTGTTGCGAACGCGGCAAATTTTTGAGACAGCTCTCCCGCCTTTTCGTTTGCAAAAGGCCTCCCAGTGAGTCCGTTTGTTGTCTCCCCTTTGCCGTGCCTGCCGCGGAAAAGGGGTACCAACACCCACCATTGCCGAAATAATGATCCGTACTCTGCTTACCGCCGCCTGCGCATTGACGCTGCTCTCCACTGTGGCCCGCGCCCAGGATGTGTCCGTCACCATCAAGCCGGACAACGCCAACCCCCTCATGTACGACACCAAGACCTTCACGGTGAAAGCCGGCCAGAAGGTGAAGGTGACCTTTGAGAACAAGAGCGCCGTGCCCCAGCCGCACAACTTCCTCGTGGTGAAGCCCGGCACCCTGATGAAAGTCGGCGCCCTGGCCAACGGCATGCTGAGCGACCCCCAGGCGATGACCAAGAACTACATCCCTGAGTCCACGGACATCCTTTTCCACACGAAGCTCATCCAGCCCGGCCAGACCGAGTCCCTTGAGTTCACCGCCCCCGCAGAGGCTGGCGACTACCCCTACCTTTGCACATTCCCCGGCCACTGGATGCTCATGCAGGGCAACATGAAGGTCGAGAAATAAGCCACTCCGATCTCCGTACAGGACAAGGGTCAGCAGCCAGATTCTGCTTCCACCCTTGTCCTTTTTTCTGCCCAGTAGCAGGAAAACCCCTGCGGATGTCCCCTTTCCTCCGTTAAAGAAGCTCCGTCATCACCCTATGAAAACCGCACTCTTCGCCGCTGCCGCCCTCCTTTTCACCGCCGTCACCGCCTCCGTCCAGGCGGAAGACAAGACCGTCGCCGTCGGTGACTTCAGCTTTGCCGTCGCCGCCCCCTGGACCGAAGCCCAGAACACCGGCATGATGACCAAGGCCGTGCTCTCCCACCCCGTGGAAGGCGGCACCGCGCTGGAAGCCAAGTTTTACCACTTCGGCACCGGCCAGGGTGGTGATGTGGACGCCAATGTGAAGCGCTGGATCGGTCAGTTCGAGGGCACGCCTGAAGTGAAGAAGGAAGATCTGGACTACAGCGGCACCAAGGTGACGCTCGTGACCATCCACGGCACCTACCTCGACGGCCCTCCCTTCGGTGGCACCAAGACCCCGCGTGCAGACTACACCATGCTGGGCGCGATCCTCGTGGGCAAAGACGCCCCCGTCTTCATCAAGCTGACCGGCCCGAAAGCCGCGACCGCTGCTGCCACCGAGTCCTTCAAGAAGCTCGTGGCCAGCCCGTTCAAGAAGTAAGCAAGCAAGCAGGTTCCTCGCGAACTGAACTGCACCGCCACAGTTTTTATGCATCGAGAGCCGCCTGCGAGGGCGGCTCTTTTTTTGTGTTTGCAGCATGCGAGAATAAAACCAACCGCCGCACTCGGGGTGGCTGCCAAGGATTCAGCTCAGTCGAAGCTCTTCCTCGAAGAGGATGGGGCTACAAGCCCAACGTTGACGAGCTTCCAGCGAGTCTACGTTGGGTATGGGGGTGTTAGAGATCTCTACTCCGAAGGAGTTGTGGCGGTCTGACTGGTTTCACTTCCAAAGTTCCTCGGCTGGACAACCTAGGAAACAACTAACGATGGACTGCAACCACTCCCGTCGAACTACGCCACAGGCGCACAATTCACCTACTTCCCAACCAGCAACAACACCCCGGCAATCAATGCCAGAATAGGCTTCACAATCTCCGCCTGCCCCAGTCTCAGCCCAAACAAGGCACTGACGCCGATGAGGATGAGATAGATGGCGAGAAGGAGGGTGCCGACGCTGGTGTTGAGCTTCATAGATTTCTGTTTGGTGGATGAGTTGCAGCTGAATCGCCATCCGGAAACTTTTGCGTGCAGACAATATCCAAGGGCATCGCCTCAAGTCTTCGGCCTCCCCTGGCACCCGCATCCGTATTCGCTGGAATTTTGCCTCTTTTGAGGTAGTAAGCAGGCGTGACCGAGCGCTCCATCAAGATCGCCCTCATGCCTTTCGAAAACCTGTCTGGCACCCCGGATGGGGCCCTGCTGGCTGCCGGGTTTGTCCAGGACTTGATCACGGAGATCGCCCGCTTCCCCTCCTTGGGCGTCATCGCCTCCCAGTCGTCATTTGCCGCGGCCTCGACGGACCTGGATGACACCGCCATCGGCCAGCGATTGGGAGTGAGCTACCTCTTGCGCGGGAGCATTCGCCGCTCGGGCGAGATTATTCGCATCAGCGTCTTACTCATCGATCTCTCCAGCGGCCGGCATCTTTGGGCGGAAAAATTTGATGTCCCCGGAGCGGACCTCTTCCGGCTTCAGGATGAGATTGCGGCAAAGATTGCCAACTCCCTCGCAGTACGCATCGATCAGTCGGCCCTCAGTGCGAGCCGGAAGGTTCCCCCCAGTTCTCTGGCCGTTTATGAGTGCTGGCTGCGCGGCATGGAAGCCGTGCAGCAAGGCACCTGTGAAGGCGATGCCGAGGCGCGACAGTTTTTCACCAAAGCCCTGGACCTGGATCCCGGATACGCCCGGGCCATGGGCGGCATGTCTCTCTCTCACTTCAACGAATGGAGCTGCCAGGCCTGGAACCAGTGGGAGGAGAAAGAGCAGCGTGCCTATGATTGCGCCAAGCAGGCAGAGGCCCTGGACCCCAATGACCAGCTGGTGCAGGTGATCCTGGGCCGCATTGAGCAATACCGCCGACAGTTTGACTCTGCCGCCACACGATTCGAGCGGGCACTGCAACTCGCCCCCAACGATGCCTCCACGCTCATCCAGTTGGCCGCCTGTTTTGCCTACAACGGCAATCCGGAGCTGGGCATGGAGTTGAGCAACCGGGCCATGGCCTTGAATCCCATCTGCCCTGGGTGGTACTTCACCTTTGCGGCCATCCCGCGCTTCATCCTGAAGCACTACGAAGAAGCGGCCCTCATGGCGGCCAAGGGCCCTGGACTGGTGGACACCGGGGCTTACCAGGCGGCGGCCTACGCTTATCTGGGGCGCAAAGAGCGGGCGGACTTTTTCCTGCGCGAATTCCGGCAGGAGTTCACCCAGCGGATCACCTATGGTCGGGAGCCGGAGGTCGGTGAGGCGCTGAGCTGGCTGCGACATGTGAACCCCTTCCGCCGCGAGGAAGACACCCAGCACTTCCTGGAAGGCGTGCGCTTGGCCGGACTGGACGGCAATCTTCCCCAGGCACCCCGCTCTGCCCCGCTGGCCTGGCCCATCGCCAACATCTTCCGCAAAGAAGGCGAGCTCTGGACAGCGTCCTTCGATCACGAGGTGGTGCAGCTTGCCGAGTCACGCGGATTTCTCGATCTCGTCCAGCTCCTCGCCTGCCCGGGCAGTGAGATCCACTGTCTCACTCTCGCAGGCCTGCCGCAGGACACCCACGCGGGACGCGGCACCGAGATGCTGGATGAACAGGCGAAGCGCGCCTATCACGCCCGGCTTCAGGAGATCAATGCCGAGCTCACCGAGGCGGAAGCCGCACACGACTCCGCCCGCGCCACCCAGCTGGAGGAGGAGAAGGACGCCCTCGTGGAGGAGATCAAGAAAGCCACCGGCCTGGGCGGACGCACTCGGAAGATGGGCGATCCGGCCGAACGCGCCCGTTCCGCGGTGACCTGGCGCATCCGCCATGCCATCAAGAAGCTGGAGCCGGTCCACCCCGCGCTCTCCCGGCACTTCAGCAACGCGGTACGCACCGGCGTGTTTTGCAGCTATACTCCGGAAAAGGACACAAAATGGTTTGTGTGAGGGCCTGACCTTACAATGTGAGGCGGTTCCTTACGCCTGATGGGTGAACACCAACCCCATTCAAGGAAAGGAACCACCCCATGTGCCAGATCATCCCTCCACAGGACGCCATCGCCGGACGCCTGTTTCAAGCCACCATTCAGACGCTGGAGCTTTTCGGCGTGTATCTGGGGCGCACCCTCGGGCTCTATAAGGCGCTCCATCGCCATGGACCGCTGAGCGCCCGGCAACTCGCCGCCACAGCCCGCATCGCTGAGCGCTACGCCTGGGAGTGGCTGGAGCAGCAAGCCGTTGCTGGATTCCTCACCGTCGATCAAGAACCCGCTGACGGCACACCCGAGGACCGGGTCTACCGCCTGCCTCTGGAATACACCGGAGTGCTGGTGAATGATGACGACGCCTCGCACGTAGCCCCCTTTGCCCACATGGTGGTGGGGATCGCCGGCGCCCTGCCCGAAGTGGTCACTGCCTACCGCACCGGAGGTGGCGTGAGTTACGAGCGCTATGGCCCGGACTTCCGCTACGGGCAGTCAGGGATCAATCGGCCCGCTTTCTTGCATGACCTCACGCACCACTGGCTCCCAGCCGTGCCGGGACTGATGGCACGATTGGAATCCAGTCCCGGATTCCGCATTGCGGATGTGGGCTGCGGCGGTGGTTGGGCCGCCATCGGCCTCGCCCAGGCCTTTCCGCAGGCGGACGTCCGGGGTTATGATCTGGACGAAGCGTCCATCCATGATGCGGCACGCAATGCTGCGGACAAAGGAGTCAACGTTCGCTTCTCCACCCACGACGCCGCCCAGATGGCCGGCGAAGGCCCCTTCGACCTGGTGCTGCTCCTGGAGACGCTGCATGACATGTCCCGCCCGCAGGAGGTGCTGGCCGCTCTGGGCGCAGCCCTCGCCCCCCAGGGGTCCATCGTCATCGCGGACGAGCGGGTCGAGGAAACCTTTGCCGCCCCAGGCGGCGAGATCGAGCGGATGATGTACGGCTGGAGCATCAGCCACTGCCTGCCCGTCTCCATGTCAGAGCAGCCCTCCGCCGCTATCGGCACCGCCATCCGGCCGGGCATCGTTCAGAAGCTGGCATCGGACGCCGGATTCGCCTCCTGCGAGGTCCTCCCCATCCACAACGAGTTCTTCCGGTTCTATGAACTAAAAAAGGCCGCCTGAAACCCGCCCCACCTCAAGACAACTCTTAACTCTTAACCCATAACCCTTTCCCCACCCCATGAAACTCTGCCTCTCCTATGTTGCCCTCGGAGTCTTCGGCCTCACCGTCTTGCACGCCCTGGGTGGCTGCACCGCTCAAGCCAAGGTCCCGCCATCGGCACCCGCTTCCTCCCAGTTAAAACAACTGGGCAAGCACCACTTCCCCGTGACCACGAAGTCCAAGGAGGCCCAGCGGGCCTTCGACCGCGGTCTCACCCTGGCCTATGCCTTCAGCCACCACGCGGCGGAGCAGGAGTTTCGCGCTGCGGCCGGGGCGGATCCCAGGTGTGCCATGGCCTACTGGGGCATCGCCCTGGTGAACGGGCCACACATCAACTTCCCCATGGTGCCGGAAGATCGCGCGGTAGAGGCTTGGGAAGCACTGAAGAAGGCGACCTCTCTCGCCCCCAAGGCCACCCCGCTGGAGCAGCAACTCATTGCCGCCCAGCTCAAGCGCTACGCCAGCCCCCATCCTGCGGACCGCGCCCCACTGGATCAGGCCTATGCCGGGGCAATGAAAGAACTCTGGCAAAAGCACCCCACAAACGCCGATGTGGCCACGCTCTGCGCCGAGGCGCTGATGGACCTGCACCCCTGGGACCTGTGGACGGCGACCGGCCCCCAGCCCTGGACGCCAGAGATCGTGACCGCTCTGGAACAGGCGATCCAGCTCAACCCCGATCACCCGGGCGCCCTGCACCTGTACATCCACGCCGTTGAAGCCTCGAACCAGCCGGAGAAGGCGCTCGCCGCCGCAGACCGCCTGCTGAATCTGGTCCCGGATGCCAGCCACCTCGTGCACATGCCCTCCCATATCTATGCCCGGGTCGGCAAGTGGCAGGAGGCTGCCGATTCCAATCGTCACGCGGGAGAAGCAGACAAGCTCTTCCGCAAGGCATACCCCCGTCCCGGGTTCTATGCCATGTACATGGCTCACAACACCCACTTTCTGGCCTTCACCGCCATGATGCAGGGACGCAACGAAGAGTCCTGGAAGCTGGCGCAATCCATGGTGCACGATGTTCCGGAGGACTTCAAAACCGAGTTCGGTCCCGTGGTGGATGGCTACATGGTCTTCCGTTCCGAGGTGCTCATGCGCTTCGGGCGCTGGGAGGAGATGCTTCAAGAGCCAGAGCCTGCTGCGCCCTTCCTGATCGCCCGCGCCCTCTGGCGCTTTACCCGGGCGGTGGCATTCACCAGCCTGGGCCGGATGGAGGAAGCCCGACAGGAGCGGGAGCTCTTTCTGAAGGCCAAGGCCAGCCTGCCTGCGGACCGGTTCTTTGGAAACAACTCCGGGGCCGACCTTCTGGAAGTGGCCGCCTTCACCCTGGACGGCGAGATGGCCGCGAAGGAGGACAAGTTCGAGGAGGCGATCGCCCTGTTGAAGAAGGGCGCCGCCAAGGAAGACTCGCTCCGCTATGACGAACCGCCAGACTGGATCCAGCCCGTACGCCACACGCTGGGCGCAGTGCTGCTCCGGGCCGGCCGCGCGGCAGAGGCAGAGCAGGTGTATCGCGAGGACCTGGACAAGTACAAGGAAAACGGCTGGTCGCTGATGGGCCTGCGCGATTCCCTGGCCAAGCAGGGCAAAAAGGAGGAGTCCGACGCCGTGGACGCCCGGTTTCGCAAAGCTTGGGCAAATGCTGACGTCACCCCGTCAGCCACCTGCTTCTGCCAGGCAAAGGAGGAATAATCGCGACATCAGGAGCCGCTGGACGCCCCCCCTTCCTCACTTTCGCAAGAAAATTGCAAAATCCCGCTTGAGGATTTGACGCGAGGATGGAGGCTCTGCGGCTCCTGCCCCCCGGGGCTCATCCCCTCCCTATGACCGTCATCCTTCTCTGGTGCCTTGCTGGCTTTGTCGCCAATTTCGCCTTTGCCTCGTTTTTTGAATGGTACTTGCACAAGTACGTGATGCACCGCCCGGTAGGGAAGTTCCGGTACGCCTTCGAGGCCCACGCGGTCGTCCATCACCACATTTTCAAGGCGGACCACACCTACCACTTGGTGAATGAGAAGGACAAGGAGAAGATCCCCATGGAATGGTGGAACGGTCCCGTCCTCATCCTGCTCTGCTCCCTGCCCACCACGCTCAGCGCCCTGGTGTTTGGCATCTGGCCTCTGGCCCTGGGCGGAGTGCTCGCCGCGGGTGCCTACTACGGCATCTATGAGTACCTTCACTGGTGCATGCACCTCCCGAAGAACCGCCGCGTGGAGAAGCCCTGGATCTTCCAGCGCCTGAACGGCCACCATCTGCTGCACCACCGCTACATGCACAAGAACTTCAACGTGGTGTTCCCCCTCGCTGACCTCGTCCTCGGCACCCTCATGCTTCGTGCGAAGACCCATTTCGCCCAAGCCCGCGGCCCCTCCGTCCCAGACGTGCAGCCCAAGCAGCCCTCCGGCACCATGGCCGCAGCGTAAAGCTTGCCCGTCATCTCAAATTCAAACAAAAAGCCCGCTGGAATGATCCAGCGGGCTTTTTGTTTTTGGGGAAAAGAGTCACTCCCTCCCCACCTGAATCCATCTTGTTAATCTGCCCTAAATCTTGTTAATCCTGTCTAAAGGGCCACCTACTTCCCCAGCGCATTCTCCCGCAGGTAAGCCGGACGATCCGTCGTGATGGCATCCACACCCGCCTTCACGTGGCGCTTGGCGATCTCCGGATCATCCACCGTCCATGTGATGAGCTTCAGCCCCTGGTCCTTGAGACCTTTCACAAAGGATTCATCAATCGGCCAGCCATGGTTCAGGTCCAGACCGTCCAACTTGGCGGCTTTGGCTTTTTCCACGAACTCGGACAACTCAGGCAGCTTGCCAGTCTCCTTGTCCTTCTTGTAGCCAGCCAGGAGATAGTGCTCCACTTCCGGGAACAGAGGTTTGGACTGCTTCATGACCTCGTAGTTGAAGGAGATGATGACCAACTGCTTCGGGTACAGCGGGGAGGCCTTGATCACCTTGGCCAGTTCCGGCAGGATCTCGGGCCCGCATTTGATCTCCAGCACCATCTTCTTCCCCGCCGGGGTCGCTTCAAAGATGGATTCCAAGGTGGGGATCTTCTCCCCGGCGAACTTGGGATCCTTCCAGCCACCCACATCCAGCTTCTGAAGCTCTTCCCAGGTCTGGTCGACAATCTTCTTGTCCACGCCGCCAATCCGCTTGGTAGTGCCGTCATGCATGACCACGAGGCGTCCATCCTTGGAGAGCCAGAGATCCAATTCGGCGCCATCGGCCCCCTGTTTCCAGGCCTCCTTCATGGCAGAAAGGGAGTTTTCCGGGGCGTCATGGGAGGCCCCGCGGTGACCGACGATCTCGGTGGCGGAGAGGGGCAGAGCCATACTGGCGGCCAGGAGGGGGAGCAGGCGATTCAACGTGAACGTCATAGCGAGCAAAACGGGCCACGGGCACACGATCCTTTCAAGAGACATTGCGTGACATCCTGTCCGCACTGGACACCCGCCCCGGAGCGGGGTCTATTGCCCGCCCCATGAGCGCCGTCGTCCCTGCCCTGATCTCCGCCACCGATCTGTTCCTGTCCTACGGACAGCAGCACCTGCTGGAGGGCGTGACCTTGGCCGTGGCCCCCGGGGAGAAAGTCGGCCTCGTGGGCCGCAACGGCTGCGGCAAGACCAGCCTGCTCAAGATTCTGGCAGAGGCACACCAGGCCGACAGCGGCATCATCTCCCGCCGCCGCGGCCTGCGCGTGGGCTATCTGCCGCAGGAGTTCGTGCTCGATGGCACCAAGACCGTCCGGGAAAACATCGAGTCCGGCGTGGCCGATCTTATGGGCTGGCTCCGGCGCTATGAAGCTGGCGATGGCAGCGAGGCCGAGCTCGCAGAACTGCAGCATCTCATTGAGGCGGCCGATGGCTGGAATCTGGAGGCCCGCATCAAGGCAGATGCCACCGCTTTGGACGTCCCTCCGCTGGATGCTCCCGTGGGCCCTCTCTCAGGTGGGGAGAAACGTCGCGTGGCCCTGTGCCGGGCCCTGGTCACCCAGCCGGACCTCCTGCTCCTGGATGAACCCACCAACCACCTGGATGCCGAGTCCATCCGCTGGCTGGAGGAGTACCTGCGCACCTTTGCCGGAGCAGTCATCTTCGTCACGCACGACCGATATTTCCTCGATGTCATCGCCACCCGCATCATCGAGATCTTTGACGGCAAGGCCTATTCGCATCCGGGAAACTACACCGCCTATCTGGAGTCCAAGGCCCTGCGGCAGGAGATCTCCGAGCAAACCGAGCGCCGTCGCCAGCGCTTCCTCAAGGTGGAGCTGGCCTGGGTACGCTCCGGGGTCAAAGCCCGCGGCACCAAGTCCCGCCACCGCATGGATCAGTACTACTCCATCGCCGGTCAGGATGCCCCGGTGGAAGAGCGCGAGATGGATGTGCTCATCCCCCCTGCCCCAGAGATGGGAAATATCGGCGTGGACCTGCTCAATGCTTCCGCCCGCGTGGGCGAGGGCGACGAAGCCCGCTGGCTCTTCCGCCAGCTCACCATGTCCCTGAAGCCCGGCCAGTGCACCGGCGTGGTGGGTCGCAACGGCGTGGGCAAGACTACCCTGCTGCGTCTCTGCCTGGGCGAACGCCAGCCGGACGAGGGTGCCGTCACCATCGGCAAAAAAGTCAGCTTCAACTACATCGACCAGAACCGCATGCAGCTCGACGGCAGCAAGACGGTGATCGAGGAAATTGCGGACATGGATGAGACCGTCTCCTTCGGCGGGCAGAAGATGGGCGTGCGCACCTATCTGCGCCGTTTCCTCTTCAACGATGACCGGCTGCGGGAGCGCATCGACCTCATGTCCGGAGGCGAGCGAGCCCGGCTCATGCTGGCCAAGGTGCTGAAGCGCGGCGGCAACATCGTCGTGCTGGATGAGCCCACCAACGACCTTGACCTGCCCAGCCTGCGCATGCTGGAAGAGGCCCTCGTGGACTTCGAAGGCAGCGTACTTGTGGTGAGCCACGACCGCTATTTCCTCGACCGCGTGTGCGACCAGATCGTCGCCTTTGAAAACGGAGGTGTGTTTGTCCAGCCCGGGAACTACTCCTACTACCTGGAAAAGAAAAAGGAACGCGACCTGCTCGCCCGCCCCTCCTGGGCAGAGCCGGGCAAGGCCGCCCGCAAGCCCACTGCGCCCGCTGCCGCCAAGCCTCGCAAGCTCACTTTCAAGGAGCAGAAGGAGCTGGAAGGTATGGAAGCCCTCATCCTCGAAGCAGAAGGCAAGGTCGAGGAACTGGACCGCACGCTCAACGATCCCGAGTTCTTCGTCACCCGCTCGCTTGAGGCCCCTGCCAAAATCGAGGCCCTGGAAAAGGCCCGTGCAGAGGTCGCCCGCCTCTACGCGCGCTGGGAAGAGCTGGAGCAAATCCAACAAGCCGCCCTGGCTTGATGGTCTGAGCGAGCCTCGCACGCCAAAGGGTCCAAGGAGCGGCGGTTTGTGCTTGCACAACCGCCGACGGTTACCGGAGGAAGGGTGCTTAAAAGAAAGAAGCCAGCGGCTAGACCACCTAAGGTGGTAGTTGTTTTGGCAATCGAGCGCTCCGCTTTCCCTCGGCGGTTGTGCAAGCACAAACCGCCGCTCCTTGTGGGCGTCCGACCTGATTTGCGGATGGCCCATCTGCGCGACTTATCGCCTTTCCGCACCATGCGTTGAACAAAAACCCCGCGGTCGCCGTCTCATTGTCACCGCAAGCACGGGTTGAAGCGAAGGATTGACATTCTGCGCTCCCTGTCGCTAACTACCCAACGTGAACAAGTCCCTCACCAACTTCTGCATCCTCTTCCTCGCGTTCATCGCGGTGGGCTGGGCGCAGGTGGCGGGGCTCAATCACCACTATGTGTGCGTCTGCACCGGGGAGCCGGTGGAGGTGGCCTCTGACCACTGCCACGCCCACGGGAGCCAGGTGGTCACCGATGATGAAGGCAGTCACGACGAACACGCCGATCATCACGACTCCCAGCCGCACACTCCACTTAAGAAGGAGTTCAAGGCGCAGAACAAGACCACTGCCACGGTCACGATTCAGGCCCCCGCTCCCGTGATGCTTTTTGACCTGCCCGACTTTGCTCGGCCGGTCATTCCCCTTTTGATCGCAGAAGATCAAATCGACTCTCGTCCGCCACATCATCTGGCGGAGAGTCCCCCGGCGGCACTCCAGGTCAAGGAGTGCGTCGTCCTGCTCGTTTGAGCCGGAACGTGGTGGTGATCATACCACCTTCTACGCAATAAAACCTGCGCGGCTTCGTCATGCTCGCGCATCACCTGCTTCATGCACCCGTCATGCAACCACGTTCCTACTTTACTCCCCTGCTTTTTTCCAGCCTCCTGCTGTGCCCCGCCCTGCTAAAAGGCGACGTCCAGATCTCAATCAACGGCGCGCCTTCCTACGCGCTGAAACACAATCCTGACATCGCTGCTGCCCGCATGCGCATCGTGGAGGCGCAGGGCCGCCTCCATCAGGCCGGCCGCCTCTCCAACCCCGAGCTGGAGTTCGACTACAACAAGAACCCGCGGAGCTCCGAGCGAAATGTCGGCGTCGCCTTCAACCAGAAGTTCCCCCTCACCGCCCGGCTCAGCCAGGAGAAGACCCTGAGCCGCCAGCAACTGGCGCAGGCCGAGGCGGAAGTCCGCAATGAAGAGCGCAAGCTCATCGCTGAGGTCAATGCCGCAGCGATCAAACTCCTCGTGGCCGACCAAAAGCTGGCCCTCGTGGAAGCCCAGTTGAAGGTCTCCAACTCGCTCGTCGAGGTGGTCGAGAAACGCACGCAAGCGGGAGAAATTGCCGCCAGCGATGCCGCCCAACTGGCGATCGACAACCAAAATCGTCTGCTGGAACTACAGCAGATCACGGGACAAAAAGCAGTCCTCGTGAATGAGCTCAAGCCCTTGCTGGGCGTGAGTGCGACGAATGGCCTGACGCTCACCGGATCGCTCCCGGCCATCAGCAATGGGGCCAAAGGCATCGACGTGCAGGGTCGTCCCGATCTGGACTCCTCCCGAATCGCTCAATCCGTCGCCCAGAGTGAGGTGGATCTCGCCAAGTCATCCCGCTGGGAAGACATCGGCGTGGGTCTGACCGTCGAGCATGAGAAGAGCGAGGACGCTCCTGAAGGCATCCGAGGCGACAGCTTCGTCGGCTTCCGCATCAGCCTTCCCCTCCCTCTCTGGAACAAGCAGAAAGGTTTGATCGCCGAGAAAGAGGCTGCCCAACAGCGGGCCATCCTCGAGACCAAGGCGCTCGAGTCCCGCATCCAGAGCGAGGCCGCCGCCGCCCGAGCCGAGATGGCCGCCAGCGCCCGTCTCTACAACGAGACCAAGACGAAGCTTCTGCCCACCATTGAGAAGCACTCGCAGACCATTGAAAAGGCCTACGGTGTGGGTGAAGCGGACGCCATGGCGCTGCTGCGATCCAGAGAACAGAAGCTGCATGCCGAAACGGCCGCCCTGGACGCTCTCCAGAGCTACCATCTGGCCCGGGCACGGCATGAAGCCGCCACCGCGACCCAGCCCGCCCTTCGCAACCACAGCGGAAAATAGTTTCCTCGTTCCCCATTTTATTCTTTTCGTTACATGACCCCATTTACTTCTACCGCCGCCTGGCGCGGCATGAGGCTGCTTATGCTAGCAGCCTGCCTGGTGATCCTGCACGCCCTCCCTGCCCACGCCGCCGAAGGAGGCGGCAATCGCAAGGACAGCACCATCATTCTGGACGAGACCCGGATCAAAAACCTGGGCCTGGAACTCGCGGAGACCGAGGAAACAGAATTCGAAGAAGCCATCTTTGCCCTCGGTGGCATCGAGGTGCTGCCGGGCAAGAAAGCCGTGGTGAGCAGCCGCATCGCCGGTCGCGCCTTCTCTGTGCTGGCCCTGCCAGACCAGGAGGTGGACGAGGGTGAGGAGCTGATGTGGGTGGAGAGCCGCCAACCCGGCGATCCCCCGCCCACCGTGCGTCTGGAGGCCCCCATCGCTGGCACCATTGCCAAGGTGGACATCGCCCAAGGCCAGCCCATCAGCCCGGACCAGTCACTCATCGAGATCGTGGACCTCTCCCAGGTGGAGGCGGCCGCCCGCGTGCCCGAACATCTGGCTGGCAAGCTGGCCAAGGAACAGCACGCCCGCATCCGCATCTCTGCCTACCCGGACAAGGTGTTCGAGGCCCAGCTCAACCACCTCGGGGCTTATGCAGATGAAACCGCCGGCACTGTGGAGGCCGCATTCCATGTGCCCAATCCGGACAAGTTGCTGCGCCCCGGCATGCGTGCGGAGTTCAGCATCGTCACCAGCAAGCGTGACGCCGTTCTCTCCATTCCCCGCTCTGCCCTTCAGGGTGATGCCGGGGAGAAGTATGTCTTCATCGCGGACTACGAGCTGAAAAATGCCTTCGTGAAAACGCCGGTGCAGATCGGTGCCCAGAACGATGAGCGTGTGGAGATCCTCAGCGGCCTGCTGCCAGGTGACCAGGTGGTGACCAAGGGAGCCTATGCCTTGAGCTTCGCTGGAGCTGGCAGCGTTTCACTGCGTGAAGCGCTCGATGCTGCCCACGGCCATCCTCACAATGAGGACGGCACGGAGATGACCAAGGAGCAGATCGCGGCAGGCGGCAAAGGCGGCCACGACCATGATCATGACGGTGGTGGTGAAGGCGGGTGGACCCGCCTGACCACCTTCTTCGCCGGCACCAGTGCGCTGCTGTTTTGCATGCTCGCGCTGAGTTTCATCTTCCGCAAACGCAGCCTGTAAGCCCCGGTCATGCTGAATCATCTCATTCGATTCTCGCTGCGACACCGCCCCCTCATTCTGGCGGCGGCGTTGTTGATCCTGGTGTCTGGATGGCAGGTCTTGAAGAACCTGCCGGTGGAAGTGCTGCCAGACATGACCAAACCGACCGTGACCATCCTCACGGAATCTCCGGGCCTCGCACCTGAGGAGGTGGAAACCCTCGTCACCCAGCCCATTGAATCCGCCCTCCAAGGTGTGGGTGGGTTGGATCGCTTGCGCTCCAGCTCAGACGTCAGCCTCTCGCTGGTCTTTGCGGAGTTTAAGTGGGGCACGGATATCTACCGCGCACGTCAACTCGTGCAGGAGCGCATGCAGGCCGTGCTCAATACCCTGCCCGAAGGCACCCAGCCCGGTATGACACCCGTGTCCTCCCTCATGGGCGAGATCCTGCTGGTGGGCATCCGCAGCAAGGACAACAAGACCGCCCCCATGGACCTGCGTACCCTTGCTGACTGGACGGTCCGCAGAAGGTTGCAGAGCATCAATGGCGTGGCGGAAGTACTGGCCATCGGCGGAGGCGTGAAGCAGGCCCAAATCCTGCCGGATCCGCAAAAGCTGGCCGCGTACGGCATCACGTTCGAGGAGTTACAACAGGCGGCCACCCGTGCTGCGGACAACTCCACGAGCGGCTACCTGACGACCGACACCCGGGAGATCATGGTGCGCAATCTGGGCATGACCACCGATCTCGACGAGCTCGGGCGCACCGTGGTCAAGCAGCTCGACCATCGCCCCGTGCTCATCCGGGATGTAGCCACGCTCCAATATGGCCCCCAACTCATGCGCGGAGACGCCAGCGTAGATGGACACATGGGCGTGATCCTGAGCGTGGACAAGGCCCCCGGCTTTGACACACTCAAACTGAGCGAGAGCATCGAGAAGGCCTTGAAGGACCTGAAGCCCTCGCTGCCGGAGGATGTGGAGCTGGAGGTTCTCTTCCGCCAGGGGGACTTCATTAAAAGCGCCATCGACAACCTCGCAGACGCCATTGGCGAAGGAGCGGTCATGGTGGCGGTGGTCTTGCTGCTCTTCCTGCTGAGCGTCCGTACCACCCTCATCACGCTCATGGCCATGCCGCTCTCGTTCGGCATCACGCTGCTGGTGTTTCAGTGGCAGGGGGTCAGCGTGAACTCCATGACCCTCGGCGGTCTGGCCGTGGCCATCGGCATGGTGGTGGATGACGCCATCGTGGATGTGGAGAACGTCTGGCGTCGCCTCCAGGAAAACGCCTCCTCATCCACACCCAAGCCCAAGCTGGAGGTCATCGCCACGGCATCGGGTGAGGTGCGAAACTCCATCCTCTACGCCACTGTGCTCATCGTGCTGGTCTTCCTGCCCCTCATGGGACTGGAAGGGCTGGAGGGACGCCTCTTCACCCCCATCGCGATCGCGACTATCACCAGCATGATCGCGTCCTTCGTGGTCTCGCTGACCGTCATCCCGGTGCTCTGCTCTCTGGTGCTCAATCCCAAGCCAGTCAAGGAAGCCCACGGCTCCCACGATGGATGGCTGGTGCGCCAGCTCAAGGGTGGCGTGAAGCACACCCTGCTGAAGGTGGCCCTGGGCAATCCGCTCCTGGTTCTAGGTGTCACTGCCGTGCTCCTCATGGGCTCCTTCATGCTCTACCCCAGCATGGGCAAGGAGTTCCTGCCCACCTTCAATGAAGGCAGCGCCACCATCTCCCTGGCCGGGCCTCCCGGTACCGGCCTTCGCCAGTCCAACGAGATTGGTGAAGTAGGCGTGCGCATTCTTAAAAGCATACCCGAGGTGAAAAGCGTGGGCCGCCGCGCTGGACGCGCTGAGCGCGACGACCACGTCGTGCCGGTTTCGGTCAACGAGTTCGATGTCGAGTTCAACAAAGACGGGCGTCATCGCAACGAAGTCTTCAAGGAAATCCGCGAGAAACTAGGCACCATTCCCGGCACCTTTGTGAACGTGGGGCAACCCATCGGCCACCGCCTTTCCCACATGTTGAGCGGGGTCAGCGCCAAGATCGCAGTCAAAATCTATGGATCGGATCTGCAGAAGCTGCGCGATTTCGGCAAACAAGTAGAGGCCATCGCCCGTGGGATACCCGGGCTCACTGACGTGAACCTGGAGGCCCAGGTGCCTATCCCCCAGCTCAAGATCGAGGTGAACCGTGAACGGGCTCACGCCTACGGCATGCAACCGGGGGAACTCAACGCCCAGCTCTCTGCGCTGGTGGGGGGTACCACCGTGACCGAGTTGCGGGAAGGCCAGCGCACGATGGACCTCGTGCTGAGGCTGCCGGAATCGTGGCGGGATTCCCCGGAAAAGATCCGGGACTTGCCCATCGAGACCAGCAGCGGACGCCGCATCCCGCTGCACCTCGTCGCGGATGTGAAGGACTCGAAAGGGCCCAACGTCATCAACCGCGAGAACACCCAACGCCGCATCGTCATAGGAGCCAACACCAGCGAGCGCGACCTGGAGTCCATCGTGACCCGGTTGCAGAAAGAGGTGCGGGAGAAGCTGCAACTACCCACGGGTTACTTCGTGAGCTTTGAAGGGGAGTTCCAGGCCCAGCAAGAAGCCGCCCAGCGCATCACACTGCTGTTCACCCTCGTTCTCGCGGTGGTGAGCGTCCTGCTCTATGGCTACTTCAAGAGCGTCTCCCTGGCTCTCCAGGTGCTGGTGAACATTCCCCTCGCCCTCATGGGCGGTCTGGTGCTCACGTGGCAGGTGGTGAACAACATCTCCATCGCCACGCTGGTGGGCTTCATCGCCGTTGGCGGTGTCGCCGCCCGCAACGGCATCATGATGATCTCCCACTACCTCCACCTCATGAAACATGAGGGTGAGGGTTTCACCCGGGAAATGATCACCCGCGGTACACTGGAGCGGCTCGTTCCCGTGCTCATGACCGCCCTCAGCGCTGGCATCGCCCTTATCCCCCTGGTACTGGCTGCTGGTGAGCCGGGGAAAGAAATCCTCCACCCTGTGGCCGTGGTCATCGTGGGCGGTCTGGTCAGCTCCACGCTGCTCGACCTGCTCGTCACGCCAGCCGCCTTCTCCCTCTTTGGCCGCAAGGCTGCGGAGAAAGCGATCCGGCTGGAAGCACCCGCTGCCCATTGATGTTCTGCAATTTAGCCCCTTTCCCCTGAATGCCAGGGGACCCACGACAGTCAAAAAACAAACCAACAAAAACCGAATCGATTCAAATCAAACCAAGTCCAACCCTCTCACAACCCTGAGCCAAACAATAACATGAAATCCCAATTGAAAATCGCCTCCGTCTTCGCCGCCGTGCTGCTCGCTGCCAACTCCCTCTTCGCCCATGGCGGCGTGGAACTGGGACCGAATGGCGGCCGCATCCTTGAGTTCAGCAAGGACGAAACCATGCACGGCGAAGTCACTGCCAAGGATGGCAAGTTCCACATCGCCCTGCTCGACAAGGACATGAAGCCAGTCGCCCTGGCCGAACAGACGCTCACCGTCACCGCAGGAGACCGCGACAAGCCCACCAAGGTGGAAGTGACCAAAGCCGACGGCAAGTTCGTGGTGCCCATGCAGAAAGGCGAAGCCTACTGGGTGATCTTCCAGTTCAAGGCCAGCGCCAAAGCCAAGCCCGTGACCGCCCGCCTCCACTACAACGCAGAAATCTGCGAGGAGTGCAAAGCTGCCGAATGGCTCTGCAAATGCGCCCCTGAAGGTGAAACAAAAGAGAAGAAGAAGTAATCCCGGCATTTCCGCTCTCTTCTGATCCACGGCACCCTCCCTGCTCCCTGCATGGAGGGTGTTTTTTTAAGCTCCCCTTCATTTCCTCGATCCCTAGCCTCGGAACTTCCAAAGTTCTGTAAATTCTGACAATTCCATCAATCCTCACGATCAGAATTCCCGTTCCCAACCCGCATCCTCACCATGACCGCGTTCCAGATTCTGAAGTTCTTTCTCAGCGCCGCGGTGATCGTCGCGGTCACAGAAGTTGCCAAGCGCAACAACTTCGCCGCCTCCATTATTCATTCCCTGCCCCTCACCTCCCTGCTCGCCTTCATCTGGCTCTATGCGGAGAAAAAGGACACCGAGCTGATCGCGAGCCATGCCTTCGGCACTTTTTGGTTCGTCCTCCCCACGCTGCCGATGTTTCTGGTGTTGCCCCTCCTGTTGCGACGCGGGTGGGGCTTCTGGCCGGGACTGGGGCTTTGCATCGTCGGCACATTTCTACTCTACCTGCTCACCATGTGGTTGTTGCGTGTCGCCGGGGTGAGATTATGATTGGGACCGTGTGAGGCTTTCTATCGCATTTTGTCCGTTGGAATCGGATAATGTGACGCAAACTTCACATGTCAGCATTAGCTTGCAGCCCCCCTGTGATGTTGGGTGGTGCACAAATTCCACCATTCCATCTCAGTACGTCTTCCGTCATCATGAACGACCGCCACATCCTCTCCAGCTTTGACCAAGCCCTCGATCAACTGCGCCAGGATCTGTTTCATATGGCCAGCGTCACCACGCAGAACCTAAACGATGCCGTGCGTGGCCTGATCGAACGCGATACCGACCTCTGCAATCAGGTCATCGCCGAAGACGAGCAGGTGGATCAGTACGAGAAGAAGATCGACGCCACCGGCATCTCCATCCTGACCCGTTTCACCCCTCTCGCGCAGGACCTCCGCCGCGTGGTCAGCACCATGAAGGCCTCCAGCAACCTGGAGCGCATCAGTGACCAGGCCGTGAACATCGCCCGTCGTGCCAAGCGCATCCTGCAGAGCCTGGATCTGCCAGAGACCCGCATGATCGAGCCGATCCACGCCCAGGCCATGGCCCTCCTCAAGGATTCCGTGCAGGCCTTCAGCGTGGAAGACGTGCCCCTCGCCACCAGCCTCAAGGCCCGTGACAAGGAGCTGGACCACCAGCAGAACGAGTTCATCATCCGCCTCACCAAGCGCATGGAGGAAGACACCTCTCGCCTCAAGGATTACATCGACCTCGTGTTCATCGCCCGCTTCCTCGAGCGCGCTGGCGACCACTCCGTGAACATCGGCGAAGACGCCGTGTACGCCGGTGTCGCCAAGGACATCCGCCACGAGCACTAAGAGTTGCCCGACAGGAGCATCTCCTTCCCAATTCATCCCGGGCTGGCCATGTCCCGCCTGGGATTTTTGTTTTGGTCCCCGGCGTGGAAGCGGACCGAAACTACCATCTACTCTCAACTGGACCGCGGATCAGCAATTCCCTGAGTTCAACCCACTCGTTGCGAGAGAGGGAAATGTCTTGTGCCGCGGTTGATCGGTTCGTAAAAGCATGACATGAACTCGCTTTTGCACGTTCACTGTTTACCGACATTTTTCAGCTCCATCCTGCTCATCCTCTCAATTCAGTCACCTACTTCCGCCGAGGTATTGTATGAGACGGCTTTATCACCGTACGCCGTGCCCTGTCGGGTAACCTGCTCGCAAAAGGACCGGCAATTCAAGCTTGTAGTCGACACCGGCTCAACCCACACCTTGCTTGATCCGACTCTGTATGGGCCACTGGGAACCAGCAAGGCAGTCTCTGTGGTCAAGACTCCTTCAGGCTCAATAGACGTCCCTCTCTATGCCAGCCCTGCGCTAACCGTCGGCAAGCTCAGGTTACCCGACTCCGTCATTGGTGCGTTCGACACGACTGAGATTCGGTCAATGACCGGATTTGCCGTGGAGGGAGTGTTGGGATCTTCCAGCCTGGCGAATCTCCAGTTAGAACTAAATTATGACGCGCAAAAACTGAGACTCCTCAGGGACGACTCCCCTCCAGCCAATGGCTATCTAACGTGTCGGCTTGTGATGGTGGACGCAGTCCCCTTTTTGATTGCAAAAGGAGGGCAGAGAGACCTGAATCTTATGATAGACTTGGCTTCCAATGAAGATATCGCTCTATCCTCAGAAGAGTTTGCGGCTCTGACAAGTGATGGAATGATCGAAACAACCGGAAAGGGACGCTTGCTCTCAACCTCTACCTCACAAGCAACCACGAGAGGGAGGTTCAAGAACTTCCAATTGTTTGGAATCGATCTCTCTGGCACCATCGTCACCGGCAGCGGCACACATGGAGTCGTGGGATCGCGGTTTCTGCTCCGTTTCAATTCCGTGATCGACTACGCAGGAGAAAAATTTCACTACAAGCAACGTGCGACAAACAAGGTCTTCAGCAGCCAGAAGTCGCTTGGGATGATCCTCCGTTTTGGCGACTCCCCCACGGTATTTGCCTTGCAGCCTTCAGGAGTCGCTGAAAATGCTGGACTTCAAAAAGGGGACGTACTCGTACAGTGCGGCGAGATGGACGCACACAAATTGGATATAGAGGTGCTTACCCAGCTATGCGAAAAGCGTGCGGGTGAAACCATCCAGATTCTTGTTCGACGCAATGAGGCGCTCTACACTTTTGCACTTACCCTTCCGACCAATAACTAGGATGCAGCCCGTCGAACGAAACAAGCCACCGAGATCGACTTTTTTGTCACCCTCTAGAACCCGGCCTACGCGAGACCTTTGAGCGGCTCCTTGCTGTCGCCAAACCGGTCCGTCTTAATGCCTGCCGTCTGCAACATGCTCAGGAACAGATTGCACATGGGTGTGTCCTTCGGATTCATCAGGTGACGTCCCGTGGCCAGCTTCCCGCCGCCTTTGCCCGCCAGAATGAGGGGCAAGTTGTTGGGGTTGTGGGAATTGCCATCCCGCAGGCTGGAGCCAAACAGGACCATGCTGTTGTCCAGCAGCGTCCCCTCGCCCTCCTTGATGGACTTCATGCGGTCCAGCATGTAGGAAAACTGGTCCACGTGCCAGGTGTTGATCTTCTCGTATTGATCCAGCTTCTCCTGGCGGTTCTCATGGTGGGACAGCTCGTGGTGACTCTGGGTCACGCCGGGCAGGAATGAGAAGTTCTTGCCGCTCACTGCCCAGCCAAACATGAAGGTGCTGGCCCGGGTGCTGTCACTCCAGAAGGCCAGCGTGATGAGGTCCATCATCAGGCGGGAGTGCTCCGTGTGATCGAGCCGCAGACGACCGCCGGGGTCGGCGTTGTTTCCCGCCATGATCTTGCTGATGCGCTCGTCCAGATTTTTGATCTCTCCCTGCAAGCCGGGGTCGAGGTTCTCACCCGTGGCCACGCGGGCGATGTCCGCCTCGATGCGCTGCTCCACGGAGCGGATGCTTTCCAGATACTGATCCAGCTTCTGCTGGTCCTCCGTTCCCACCTTGGAACGCAGCGTCTTGGCATCAGAGAGCACGAGATCCAGCACGCTCTTGTTCTCCAGCGCCGAGGCACGGCGCTGTTGGGCGTTCTCGCGGAAGAGCCGATCAAAGACAAAGCGCGGATTGATCTCCGGCGGCAGCGGCGAGGTCGGCGTGCGCCAGGCGATGTGTGAACCATACAGCATGGTGTAGTTCACATTGAAATCCACGCCGGTATGGATGGGCTCCGTGCCCAACTCCAGGGAGGAGAACCGCGTCTCGTGCCCGAACTGCTGGGCAAAGGCCTGGTCCACACTCACGCCGCAGTGCAGGTCCTTGCCTGTGGTCTTGGCGATCTTCGTCCCGGTCAGCCAGTTGGCCGTCTTCGCATAGTGGCCGTCGCCACCCTCGCAGTTCTCGTGACCGAGGTGCGTGAGGATGTTGATATCGCCCCGATGGCGATCAATCGGCTGGAGGATGGGTGAAAGCTTGAAGTCCGCCCCCTCGCCTTCCGGCGTCCAGCGATCCTGGCGCACGCCGTTGGGCATAAAAATGAACGCCATCCGCACCGGAGGCTTCCCAGCGCTAGCCGCTGCCGCCCTCGCCGTGGGCACCATGGCATTCAGGAAAGGCAGCGCAATAGTTGCGCCAAGGCCACGAAGCACCTGGCGGCGGGAAAGCGGTTCACGGGGGATGATGAAACTCGGCATGGACTGAGAAACTACGTGCCTTGAAGGACGAATGTTGCGGAGGTGACTGCGAAAAAGTCTCAATTCGCAACGTAGCAGCGGGTGTGCCCAGATCATCACCATTTGCCTGATGGGCCGCTACGCTTCTTCCTCACTCACATCGCATGAAGCTCTCCCTCCCCCGGGCACCCCGCCCGTCCGTCGCCCTGCTGGCTGCTCTGGCGGCCTTCACCACCCTCTCCGTTGCCCCCGCTCAGGCGAAGGAACCCGCCCCCCTTTTCCGGGAATTTGTCGGGCTGAACGGCCACACCGTGAACTTCAAGCCGGACCTCTACCAACCCGTCTGCCGGGTGGTGCGGGACTACCACCCCGTGGAGTGGGACCTGAAGGATGACACCAGCACTCTGCCAGAGTGGCCCTTTGCCAAAAACCGCGTCTCCTGGGAGAAGGTGTACGGGTCCTGGCATGCGGCAGGCCTCAAGATCAACGTCTGCCTCATCTTCGACAACATGAAGGTCACGGCGTGGAAGGACCTCGCCAAGGACGCAGAGGCCTACGCCCGCAGCTTTGCCGAAAACTTCGGTCCGGGCGGAAAGTGGCCCTATGTGGAGACGGTGGAGATTGGCAATGAACCCGGGCTGTACGACGACGCCACCTACATCACGCTCTTCAAGGCCATGACCAAGGGCATCCGGGAGGGCAATCCCAAGATGAAGATCGCCACCTGCAATGTCGAGGGAGGCAAGAGCGACCGCTACTGGAAGGGCGCGGAGCTCTTCCGGAATCTCGGCAGCCACTACGATGTGCTACAGATCCACCGGTATGCCATAGCCGAGCAGTGGCCGGTCTGGCGTCGCACCTACCCCGAGAACCCCAAGGTGCCTTACCTGAGCGCCATCCAGGATCTGATCGACTGGCGCAATGCTCACGCTGCGGGCAAGCCCGTGTGGGTGACGGAGTTCGGCTGGGACGCCAGCAGCAAGACCCCGGACCCCAAGGGTGAGTGGGCCAAGTGGCAGGACAGCACCGACGAAGAACAAGCCCGCTGGGTGGTGCGTTCTTTCTTCCTCTTTGCCGAGATGGGTGTGGACAAGGCCTTCGTCTACTTTTTCAACGACGAGGACGAAGCCAAGCTGCACGCCGCCTCCGGCCTCACCCGGCACTACCAGCCCAAGCCCGCCTACCATGCGGTGGCGTGGATGCTCCGCTCGCTGGAGAACTACCGTTTCACCAAGGCGGTCAAGAAGTCGCTCGACGACGGCTATGTGTTCGAGTTCACACCGGAGAAGACCGGTGATCCCATCATCTGGGCAGCCTGGCATCCTACCAAGGAAGACCATTCTCTGACCCTTGATCTGGCCGGAAAAAAGGTGCTCCGCCAGGAACGCATGCCGCTGGCCAAGGACGAGTCCACCGCCACCACTGCGCCTGATGCTTCGGGGGCCCTCAAGGTGGGTGAACGGCCCATCCTGCTCTGGCTGGAGGCAGGCCCCTCCTCCTAGCCCCAAGAGCCTTTTACAGCCGGGTTGGAACGACATCACGATCTCTTGGGTACCCCTCTCTGTTCCCATGAGACACCCGTCCCCTTCCCGGCTGTTGAGCGCAGGCACCGCAGCGCTGCTCATTCTCCCCTTCCTCACCCACCCTGCCGTTGGCCAGGAGGCAAAGGTGAAGAACTTCGACCTCCTCACCGGCGAGTCCGCCATGGGTGATTGGACGACTGATGCTCCCGGGGTGCGCCGCAAGCTCACCCTGAAGGACCTCCCCCCACCGAACGAAAAGCAATCGGTGCGGAACCAGCCCAAGATCGTGAAACGTCCCGAGGACGCCTGGCCCAAGGTACCGGAGGGATTCAAGGTGGATCTCCATGCTGCGGACTTGAAGAAACCTCGCGTGCTGGTGACAGCCCCCAACGGGGACATCTTTGTGGCGGAGAGCAAATCGGATCGCATCACTGTCCTGCGCGACAACGATGGCGACGGCAAGGCTGATGCCTCTGAGGTCTTCTCCACAGATCTCAAGCAACCCTTCGGCATTGCCTTTTATCCGCCCGGCAACAAGCCGACCCATGTCTATGTGGCCAACACGGACTCCATCGTGCGATTTCCTTATACCAAGGATCTCATGAAGGCCCAGTCGAAGCCCGAGCAGATCGCCAGCCTGTCAGGTGGCGGTCAACTCACCGGAGGCGGCCACTGGACGCGGGACATCGTGTTCTCCAAGGACGGCAGCAAGCTCTATGCATCCATCGGCTCCAAGTCCAATGCCAGCGACGATGAGGTGGAGAACGACCGTGCGCGCATCTTTGTCATGAAACCGGATGGCAGTGACATGAAGGTGTTCGCGACCGGCATTCGCAATCCGGTGGGGCTGGCCATTCACCCTATCACAGGTGATCTCTGGACCTCAGTGAACGAACGCGACGAGATCGGAGACCACTTGGTGCCGGACTACGTCACCCGCGTGAAGGAAGGCGGTTTCTATGGCTGGCCTTGGTACTACATGGGCGGTCGTCAGGATCCCCGGCATCCCGGTAAACATCCCGAACTCAAAGCCAAGGTCATCACGCCCGACGTGATGCTCCAGTCTCACTCCGCCTCGCTCGATCTGGCGTTCTACAACGATGACCAGTTTCCTGCCCAGTACCGAAATAGCGCCTTTGCCGCGCAGCACGGATCGTGGAACCGCACCCGCCGCACTGGCTACAAGGTGATCCAGATCCCCACCAACGATGGGGCTGCCACGGGCGAGTATGTGGACTTTCTCACAGGATTCGTCACTGCGGACGGAGATGTGTGGGGGCGTCCCGTGGGAGTGACCGTCGCCAAGGACGGTGCCCTCCTCGTCAGCGATGACGCGGGCGATTGCATCTGGCGGGTTTCCTACAAGGGGAAACTCCTGGTACCCGCACCGCCCAAGGCCCCCTAAGGGCCTCACCTACGCCTGCTGCGGCCTTTGAGTCCTGCCCCCCTGAGGGACGTCACTTGATGTGCTGGACTGGCGGGCTGGTGACAATTGACTATAGCGATGCTGTTCTCCAGATTCTCCGTCACCCCCCTCGTTCTCGCCAGCGCGCAGGCTTTCGCAGCAGTTCCGGCCCACCAGCCGGATGCGAAGGGATTTGCCAGCATCACCCAGCCCTTCATCCAGCAGAACTGCATCAGCTGCCACGGGCCGAAGAAGCAGAAAGGCGAGCTCCGCCTCGACACGCTGCCCAATGACTTCTCGGATCCAACAACGGCCAAGAAATGGGCGGAGGTGTTGAACACCGTGAACAGTCACGAGATGCCGCCGGAGGAGGAGGACCAGCCGACGCCAGAAAGCGCGGGCAAATTCACCGACTGGCTCACCTCAGAACTCGGGCGCGCGGAGATCGCGAAACGCAGTTCCGGCACGGTCATGCGCCGCCTCAACCGGGCGGAGTACAACAACACGATCCGTGATCTCGTAGGCCTCGATTTCGATGCCTCAGAGAGTTTCCCACAGGATCCGCCGGCGGGGGGCTTCGACAACATCGGCCAGGCGCTCACGGTTTCGCCTCTCCACATGGAGCTGTACTACGCCACCGCGCGCCGCATCCTTGATCGCGCCATCGTGACCGGCGAGAAACCGCCGACCATCAGGTGGCACTTCGAGCCGGAAGAGCACAAGGACAAGAGCGACGGCGCGCGCATCAAGCGCGATGGCAAGGACATCATTCTGGGCAAGGGCTCATTGCCCGCGGAGAACGGCTTCGCCGTGATGCACCACGCCGGATGGGACCGCGTGGTCTATGCCCGCAATCTCGCGCTCGCCAATCCCGGCAAATACACGATCCGCTTCCGCGCTGCGGGTCGCATTCCCACTCGCGCCCAGGTGATCGAAGGGGCAAAGGTCGTCCTGGCCCAGCGCCGCGATCAGGCCATCGCCAAGGGCTCCAGCCGTGAATATCAACAGGGCCTCTACGATGCCGATCTCAAGCACTTCGAGACGCACCGCATGTATGACTACGGGGCACCCCGCGTGAAGGTGGTGACGAACATCGGCGGCGTGCCGAAGGTGATCGCGGAAATGGACATCAACGCCACGGAAGCGGAGCCGCAGGTGTATGAGGTGACCGCGGATTTCACCAAACAGAAGTCCCACATTCAGTTCGAGTATGCTTACTCGATACCTTCCGTGCTGGACCGCGACTGGCAGATCAAACCGGAGTTTGCTGCCCCGCTCCTGCTGATCGACTGGTTCGAGTTGGAAGGACCGATCAACACCGTCTGGCCGCCGGAAAGCACCAACCGACTGGTGGGCGATCGCTCCATCGCCGACGAACGTGAGCGGGCCCGGAAGATCCTCGAGAATTTCATGCCGCGGGCCTTTCGTAGACTCGTAACCAAAGAGGAAATCGAAAGCCGCCTGCAGATGTTCGATGCGAACCGGCCGAAGAAGCCATCGTTCGAGGAAGCCATCAAGGTGCCGCTCGCTTCCGTGCTCACCTCACCGAACTTTATCTATCTCATCGAACCCGCGAGGACTGGAGATGAGAAGAAGCTCACGCCTTTTGAGTTCGCCTCGCGTCTCTCCTATTTTCTGTGGTCGTCCATGCCGGATGACTCGCTGTTCCGTCTGGCCTCCAGCGGAGAACTGATGAAGCCGGACGTGGTCAAGGCACAGATTGATCGCATGCTGGCCGATCCCAAGAGCGAGGCTCTGGTGCAGAACTTCACCGGCCAGTGGCTCGGCCTGCGCAAGGTGGGATCAAATCCACCGGTGAAAAACATCTACCCGGAATACGACCGCCACCTGGAGATCTCGATTGTCCGCGAGAGTGAGGCGTTTTTTGAGGAGATTCTGCGCAACGACCTGGACTCACGGAACTTGATCAAAAGCGACTTTGTCACCATCAACGAGCGGCTCGCCAGGTTCTATGGCATCCCGGGTGTGAAGGGCGATGAATTCCGGAGAGTGAAGGTGTCCCCAGAGTCACACCGCGGCGGCATCGTCACCCAGGCTTCCATTCACTCGATCACCTCCAATGGCACGCGAACCTCACCCATCTCGCGTGGCGTGTGGGTGTTGAAAACGATGCTCAACACCGATCCCGGCCTGCCCGTGGCCAATGCCGGCGAACTGCCTTCCAAGGTACCCGGCATCGGCAAGGCGACGGTGCGCCAGCGGCTGAACATCCACCGCGAGGCGGCCGCCTGCGCCCGCTGCCATGACAAGATCGACCCGCTGGGCTTCGCTTTGGAGAACTTCAATGCCGCAGGTGAATGGCGGGAGATCGAGTCCAGCGGCTGGAACGGCCGCCAACAGCCGAATGATCCCAAGATCGACGCCTCTGCTACCATGCCGGACGGCACGAAGTTCGTCGGCGTACAAGGGCTGCAGGACGAACTATTGAAGCAGCAGGACAAATTCCTCGGCGGGCTCTCTGCCAAGCTCCACACCTACGCCCTCGGCCGCGAACTCGGCTTTTCCGATCAGCCGATGGTAGATGCCAGTGTCGCGAAAATGAAATCGAGCCACTACACGCTGCGCTCTCTCATCCAGGCCATCGTCGCCTCCGAATCCTTTGCCTCCAAGTAAGCCATGCACATCCTTTCCAACACCCCGCTCGCCCGCCGCACTGTCTTGCGAGGACTGGGCGTCAGCATCGCCTTGCCGCTTCTGGAAGCGATGGCACCACGCGCCTCCTACTCAGCCTCCGCGCTGAAGACCGCAGCGAAGGGTGCCAAGAGCTCGCCCCGCATCATCTACTGCTATGTGCCGAATGGCGTGAACATCTTCGACTGGATCCCGAAGGACAACGGCAACGGATACCAGCTTTCCCCGACCCTCAAGGTGCTGGAAAAGCATCGCGATGACTTCTCCGTGATCAGTGGACTGAGCCATCATCACGCTGAGGGCGGCCACAGCGGCGCGGACACCTGGCTCACCGGTGCGCGCCTGAAGGCGGTTCCCGGCAAGGACTACTCCAACACCATCTCGGCCGACCAGGTCATCGCGGAGGCGATCGGAGCGCAGACACGTTTCCCCTCGCTGGAGCTTTCGGATGAATCCGGCACTGGGGCGGCTTTGCAAACCCACACCCTGGCGTTTGATCGCAACGGCACGCCCCTCCCGGCGGAGAACAGTCCCCAGCGGCTGTTTGAGCGGTTGTTCGTGCCAGAAGACGCCTCCTCCCGCGAGGCGATCCTGCAGCTCTATGCGGAGAAGCGCAGCATTCTGGACAACGTGCTTGGCGAGGCCAAATCGCTCCGCGGCAAACTCGGTGTCAGCGATCAACAGAAGCTCGATGAATACCTTGCCTCCGTTCGCCAGACAGAGCAGCGGCTGCAGCGTCAAGTCGAATGGATCGATGTCCCGAAGCCGAACGTCTCCGCTGACGGATTGCGTCTTTCAAGCCAGCCGACCACCGGCCGGGATCGTGCTGCCTGGCTGGAGACCATGCTGGACATCAGCTATCTGGCCTTTGCTACGGACACCACGCGGGTGATCACCTTCGAGTGGTCCACCGAATCCCACGGTTTCGGCGGCTCGGGTGAAAGCCACCACGAGCTGTCCCACCACGGTGGCGATGCGGGCATGCTCGCGAAGCTCGCCAACATCGACCGCTTCCATCTCGCGTGCCTTGATCGCTTCCTCACGAAACTCAAGAGCGCACAGGAGGAGAACCAGAGCCTGCTGGACAACACCACCGTGGTTTACGGCTCCGGCATGAACAACGGCGAACGTGGCGGCCACCTCGGCACCAACCTCCCGCTGCTCGTGGCAGGCGGCAAAGCCCAGGGCTACAAGCACGGCCAGCACCTCGCCCACGTTCCGACGAAAAGCCCGCCGCTCACCAACTTCCTGCTCTCGACCATCCAGAAAATGGGTGTCGAAACCAACACCTTCCAGGACTCCAGCGGCACGCTCACGGGCGTGGATTGAGGCAGGCGCCCGATGTCCGCACGGGTTGCTCTACTGTGCTGACTGGGTCACGGCCGCTTTTTGGCGGGGCTTCAGCTCCTTGTCAAAGAACGCCACGGTCTCCCGGCGCATCTTGATCAAGGCCGTTTCCTTGAACCGGTGATCCTGGTCGTCATAGATCGATGTGGAGAGTTGCGCCGCCCCATGCGTTGAGTTCACAAAGCGCTGCATCTTCGGCACATGCTTGGTGAACTCCACCCGGTGATCCTGACGGCCGTGCACCAGCAGCATCGGCGGCACCTGTTTCACGTCCTTGTCATACCCCTCCCAAATGCCGCCCGCATGCACCACGGCGGCATTCACCCTAGGATCATGAAACGACTCTGCCACGGTGAGGAAACCACCCAGCGAGTAGCCGTAGAGGCCAAGCGGCCCCTTCTGCCCCTCCGACTCCCGCACCCAGGTCACGGCATCCCGCACGGTGCCCACCCAGACATCAAAGTGCCGGGTCATTCCGGAATCAAACGTCACCGGCCCACCCGCACGGTTGAAGTAGTGCACGACATAGGCATCATGCCCGGCCAGGGCCAGTTCCTTCGCCATGGTTTTGATCTCCGGCCCGTCAAAGACCATGCCCCCTGCCCCATGCAGCACGAGGACGGCGGTGGGCGCCGGTCCGGGTTTGACAGCCTCAGGCCGGTAGCGATCCACCTGAATCGATTTACCCCCGCTTTGAAATCGATGGGAAGAAACCAGAACCCCGGGTGTCGCCACCGTTCCGCAGGAAACAACCGCAAGGCACATCGCCAACCCACCCAGTCCGCGCAGCACGGGTGATCCAGATGCAGTGACGTATTTCCACAATTTGTTTTTCATCGGCGGTTGGGAAACTTACCTGCGCATTCAGGTCGGCTGCGGATGATTCGCCGGAGGAGGACGTTTGGTTTCAAAAGTCGCATGAAACGTTGTGCATCCGGTGCCCGCATCAGAGGCTCGGGATGGTGTCGCAAGTTCACGGCTGAGTCTGGCATGTTGGATGCCGGAGGCATCCCAGCCATTAGCCGGGGGTTGAGCGCAGCGATACCCCCGGAAGAGAGAAATAGGCATTCACCCCGGAGGGGTGACAGCAAAACGTACCCATGCAACTGGACGTCGCTGGCATCCCTTCAGGATGCAAACCACCACCGTAGGATCCGGAGGTATCAGTCGCGAGGCTCCTTCAACCATCCGGCTAGTGGCTTCGATGCCTCCGGCATCAGGGAAAGGGGACTGAATCGCGAGCAGACAACCTGAAGGGCCCCAGTTCCGCAGAAGGATTGATTTGGAGCAGCGCCAGACGCCCGAGACAGATCCGAAGCTGATCCCCAGCGGGGATCTCTAACACAGCCCAACGTTGGACGAGCCCTAAGCGAGTCAACGTTGGGTACCTCCGCAGAGGATAATCAGGTGGGAAAGCCGACGGGATCCGCTTTCTCCCCACCGCCATCAACACCTCCACGTCAGGCGGATGCGAGGTCATGTGCTGCCTGACGTTCGCGGCAAGATGCCGCGAACAGCACGCAGGGATGCGTGCGCTCCTCGAGCTTCTCAAGCACAGGCCGTTTTAAGAACCGTCAGACCACGTTTCGCCAGACTCCTCCCCTCTCCCCCACGCGCTCTCCGCCTAATCCACGTAGCAAAAGGCACTGCTATTGATCACCGCCAGGCAATAATCCGACACCGCCTCCTCCAGGCTCTCTGTCACCGCCGTCTGCCGGTTCAAAAACTCGCGCCCCAACGCCCTCTCCGCCGGACTCGCTGCACGGGACAGACACCGCCACGATACTGCCTCCACAATGGCGTCGTGATCACTCTGCCCCGCAGCCAGGATCTGCCGAGCCAGGCCTTTCACCAGTTCCAGACTGAAGGCCGAATTCATCAACATCAACGACTGCGGAGCCGTGGTGGAGACCTCCCGTCGGGCACACGAGGCCAGGGCATCCGGGCGGTCAAAGATCTCGAAGAGCGGGTACCGCAAGTTCCGCCGGGCGAACACATAGATGCTGCGACGATCATGCTCTGCCACATCTTCCGTCACGCTGGCTTTCCCCTTGGGAATGGTCACCGTCACCTCCGGGGGCATGGGCAGCCTCACACCCGGTCCTCCCTGTTTCAAACTGAGCCGTCCTCCGGCGGACAGCAGAAAGTCCCGCAACGCCTCGCCGGAGAGGCGGCGACGGTTCATGCGGGAGTAGTCCAGGTTCGCTGAGTCCACGGTGAGGCAAGCGGATCCTGCCGGCACCACACTGGCCTGCCGGTAGGTGGCACTCATGACCATGAGCTTGCGGAGTGACTTCATGCTCCACTGCTGCCGGGGCAGTTCGCTGGCCAGCCAGTCCAGAAGTTCCAGATGAGTGGGAGCCTCCCCCTGGGTGCCCAGATCGCCCGGGCTCCCTGCGAGCGCCCGCCCAAAATGTTCCTGCCACACCCGGTTCACCGTGGTTCGCAGAAACAAACCATTCTCCGGCCGCGCCACCCAGGTGGCCAGGGCACTGCGACGTCCACTGCTGCGCTGGGTCGGCGAGATCACCGCCGCAGCCGACTGGGCATCCGCGACACGGGGCCAGGCAGGAGCGACCGAAGGCCCCAAACGCCGGAAGTCCCCGCGAATGCTCACCAAAGCGGTCTGGCCCTGCGGACCCCGCTCCACCATGCCGGGTGGCAGTTGTTTGTCCCGTTGGAAATCGGCGATGTTCTCAAAGAACGCCCGCAGTCGGTAGAAGTCCGCCTGGCTCAGCGGATCATAGGGATGGTCATGGCACTGGGCACAGCCAATGGTCAGCCCCAGAAAGGCCGCCCCCACGGTGGTAGTGATCTCATTGAGCACCACATGCCGACGCTCGTCCTGGCTGTTGATGTCAGGCATATCCGGCCCCGCCACCAGGAAGCCTGTGGCGATCGCCTGGTCTTCAGTGAGTTCATCCCCGGCGATCTGGAGTCGCACGAACTCGTCATACGGCACATCCCGGTTGATGGCGGAGATCACCCAGTCCCGGTATCGCCAGGACTGCTTGCGGTCCAGGTCGTGCTCGAATCCATCCGTTTCCGCGAACCGCGCCAGATCCAGCCAGCCCTGCGCGGCATGCTCGCCATGGCGCTGGGATGCCAGCAACCGGTCCACCAGCGCCTCATAGGCCTGATCGGACGAATCCGCCTGGAAGGCCGCCACTTCCTCCTTGGTGGCAGGCAGCCCGGTGAGGTCAAAGGTCACCCGTCGGATCAGCGTGGCGGGGTCCGCAGCAGGACTCAACGCCAGCCCCTTGTCCTCCAGTCTGGCGAGTATGAAGCGGTCAATGGCATTGTGTACCTGATCGGTATGCTTGACCACCGGAGGCTCGGGGCGCACCAGGAGCCGAAAGGCCCAGTGCTCACGATCCTTGTCAGTGACCGGCGCTTCATCCCGCACCGGATCGCTGGAGGCCTTGATGGCCCGGGCCCCGAGCTCGGGAGTTCCCACCCATAACACGCCCATGAGAGCCAGGCCGGTGATGGACGTTGATCTCATAAGGTCAAGCCAGGATTCCTTTCACCACCTGGCCGGCCACATCCGTGAGCCGGTCATCGCGGCCGTGGTGACGGTAGGTCAGCCGTTCATGATCCACGCCCAGCAGGTGCAAGATGGTCGCGTGCAGATCGTGCACATGCACCTTGTCCCGCTCCGCCCGCAGCCCCAGTTCATCCGTGGCACCGTGCACATGGCCGCCCTTCACCCCCGCTCCGGCCATCACCGTGGTGTAGCCGTAGGGGTTATGGTCCCGCCCTGTCCCCTTCTCACTCATGGGCATGCGTCCGAACTCCCCGCCCCAGATGACCAGCGTATCCTCCAGCAGACCGCGCTGCTTGAGGTCGCGTAGCAGTCCCGCGACGGGCTTGTCCGTTCGTTCGCAGTGCAGTGTGTGATTCTTGAGCACATCTTCATGCGCATCCCAGCCGTTGGTATCGCCGGAGTAGAGCTGCACAAACCGCACGCCGCGTTCGATCATTCGGCGCGCCAGCAGGCAGCGGGTGCCAAACTCCCGCGTGACCGGGTGATCCAGCCCATAGAGTTCACGAGTGGCTTCGGTCTCGCGACTGATGTCCACCGCTTCAGGTGCGGCGGACTGCATGCGATACGCCAGCTCATAGGCCTGCAGTCGGGCCATGAGCTGGGTGTCCATCTCCCGCTGGCCGGCGTGCAGTTCATTCATCTGCCTCACGAGATCCAGTGTGGAGCGCTGCCTCTGCGAAGTCATGCTCGCAGCGGGCTTGAGATCCAGAATGGGCTGTTCACCCGGACGCATCGTCGTCCCTTGGTAGGTAGCGGGAAGATAACCATTCCCCCAAGCCGGTGGGCCACCTTTGAGACCGCCGCCCGGGTCAGGCATCACCACGAAGGCGGGCATGTCCTCGTTCTCGGACCCCAGTCCGTAGGATACCCAACTGCCCAGGCTGGGCCGCCCCATCAGGATGGAGCCCGTGTTCATCTGGTACACAGACTGGGGGTGATTCACACTATCCCCATGGCAGCTCCGGATGAGACAGAGCTCGTCCGCCAGACCCGCCATGTGCGGCAGGAAGTCGCTAATCTCAATGCCAGACTGACCACGCGGTCGGAACGGCTTCACCGGCCCCAGCAAAGGATTCTGCGCCACCTTGCGACGGGTCTCGAAACTGCCAAAGCTGTCTGGCAGCGGCTTCCCCGCATAGCGCAGGAGGTCGGGCTTCGGGTCCAGGAGATCCACATGGCTGGGACCGCCGTGCATGAAGAGCCAGATGACCCGCTTCGCCCGAGGGGCAAAATGAGGCCCGCGCCCCACCGTGGAACCGGCCGCATCAGCCGTCCTCAAAGGGGCCGCCGCCATCAGGTGCGCCAGCGCCACGCTCCCCAGACTCATGCCGGTGCCGCCCAGAAACTGGCGGCGGCTTAAGGCAGGATCAAAGGGTGAAGGCATGGCCAAACGAGTCGAATGGAACTCTGGACGCGCCCAGCCCACTCGTTCTTGCGTGGGGATTGACGAATCTTATCCAAATGGAAAAATCGTCCATCCTCTTGCGCATCACCGTCGGCGGTACTCGCTCGGAGCACAGCCCACCCAGCGCTTGAATGCCCGGGAAAAGACCAGCCCATCCCGGTAGCCCACCTCACCAGCCACCACCTCCACCTTGTCACTGGTCGTCTCCAGGAGTTGCCGGGCCCGTTGCATCCTCATGTAAGTGAGGTGCTGCATGGGACTGCGGCCCAGCTCGCGCTGACAGACACGCCGCAGGTGCTCTCCGCTGGAGTGGTAGGCCCTGGCCAGTGATTCCAGAGTCCACTCTTCAGCAAGGGTCTGCTGCACACTCGTCCACAAGGTCCAGAGCCGGGCCTCCATCTCAAACGGCTGCGCCACGCGACGCGCCAACCCGTGGGCCAGCTCAATCCAGTGATGCAGCAGTTTGGGATCGCGACGCCCCTCCCACTCCGTCCGCAACCCTTCGACAGCCCGGGCAATCTCCATCGCCCCTTCACCGGCAAGCACCGGCGAGGAGGCGCCCACCATCGGCGATACGAACGCTGGCTCGTCGTACCGCAGCCAGGTAAAGCGCCAGACCTCCGCCCCCTCTGCGTGAAAGGCATTCAGCACCCGGGGCGGAGCCATGCACACCATGCCAGCACTGACCCGCTGCCAGCGTCCGTCCAGCAGCACCCGGCCCACTCCCGCCGTACAGGCGAGCACAAAACTCCCCGCTGGCTGCAACCGCACCCGTCGATAGGGCACCCGGGCCTCATCCAGGCCCAGCCGGGCGATACGATGGGCGGCCAGCTCCCGACAATCACCGGTCTCCAGCACCCATCGTTTCGACCGCGGGCCATCCCGCGTCGTTTCCACGAACTCCATCTCCTCCTTGCCAGATTTCATGATGCGAAGGGAGCGTCAGTCTTCAAAACGGCCGAGATAGACATTCGTGTCATAGTCAAAGAAGACCTTCCCCTCCTCCTGATGCGTCTCGAACAGGGCATCGAGGTCCGCAAGCATGGGCCCATAGCCTGACTGCCCCGCTGCGGGAACATAGGACGAGGACAGCATCCTCCCCCGCAATCCTTCCCGGTCAAACACCTGCCGGTTGAAAAAGGAATGGCAGACAAAGTGGCCGGGCCGGAAGAACTCGGCCAGCATCACCTCGGAGATCCTCGTGTGGTCCACGTGTTTGTAGTCCGTGCCATGCTGCAAGAGGAATGCCTCGTAGGCGATCAGGAACGGAGAGGTTGTGGTCAGACGCTTGTTCCAGATCAGCGCCACCGCCCCCTGAGGCCGCAGGATCCGTTGGAACTCCACCTTGGCGCGCACTGGGTCAAACCAGTGAAACGCCTGCCCGGCGGACACCAGATCCACGCTGTGGTCCGCCAGTCCTGTCTGCTCGGCCGTGCCCGCCACACTGTGCAGCCGGGGGTAGCCAGCCAGCAGGCGCTCCCCGGCCGTGCGCATCTCCAGATTGGGTTCCACCGCGAAGACCTCATTCCCCGCCTGCAGGTACATCTCAGTGAGAATCCCCGTGCCAGATCCCACATCGGCCACGACGGATTGCTCATTCCAGCCGGCCTCCTGCCTCAGCAGGTCGAGGACCGCCATAGGGTAGCCCGGCCGGTATTTGACGTAGTTGTCAACACGGTCGGAGAAACGTGCAGTCGGGTCGGACATGGCCGAAGCCTACGTCCACCCGACTCAGAAAAAAAGGGAAATCACTGAGGCCCCATCTCACTTCACCGGGAGCCATTGCACCGCATCCACTGAGACAAAGCCCTTGGTCCCGGCGTTACTCACCTGCACGGCGGCAGGCTGATTGGCAACAAAGTCGAAGGTTCCCAGGCTGACAAACACCTTGTCATGCACCCCCGGCTTGCGTTCATCCACCGACACCTTGGCGATGCCACCCGCATGGGTGATCTCGATGGGCACGTTCGCGGACCGGTTGGGCGCAGAGGAGTACGCGAAGCGTACCTCATATCTGCCGGCAGCCGGAAGCTGGGTCACGAACTTGGCCGCCTTCTCCCCCTTGCCGGAATCCCCGTCGTTGTGACTGGCATCATCCACGGGAGCCCCATAGCCGCTGGACACCCAGGAGCCGGTGAACTCCGCATGCGCATCATCCACCACCACCCCAGCCAGTTGATCTGAGGCGGGCCCCAGCACGAGATTGGGCAGATCCAGCACTGCCTTTTGCTCGCGCAGTTTCGCCTGCAGTGCCGGCACCGAAACATCCTGCACCGCGACATTGCCCTTCACCGCCATGGCCGCGGAGAGCCCGCTGGCATGGCCCAGCGCCATGTACACCGGCTCCATCCGCAGCGAGCAGGTGGCAATGTGTGAGGCAGAGAGGCAAACGGGTACGAGGAGATTATCACACTCCGACTTCTTGGGGACCAGGGACCGGTACGGGATCTGGTACGGCTTGGCTGGAGCATCCTGGAAAGAACCTTCGTCCGTGACTGTGCCGTCCTCCGCCACGACCCGCTGCACAATGTGGCAGTCAATGACAAAGGAGCCCATGCCCACGGTATCGGTTTTGAAGATCTCGCGTTGCACATCCCGCTGGGTCATCACGCAGTCGCTGATCATGCGTCGCCCCTCCCGCACATACAGCGCATAGGGCCAGTGACCGTTGTCGGTGAACTCATCTTTGCAGAGCCCCCAGGTGTTGGTCTCGTCCCGCAGCTTCTGTGGCACGCGGGAATCATTGCCCAGGAAGTACAGGAGCCCCTGCACATAGTTCACATGGTCCTTCGCGATCCTTTCACGCGTAGCGGCATCCCCTTCCAGGTAGCCGACATTCCCACCAGGATAGTCCGTGGAAAAGAGACCCTGCGCGTTCAAGTCCACTTTGCCATGACCGATCTGCCCCAGATGGACGAGACGACCAAAGGCCACCTCTGGGTAGCTTTGAATCAATCTCAGCAGCAGTTCGTATCGGGCAGGCTCATATCCCTCAGGCTTGGGGAATGGCACACGGATGTCCGGCCGCTGCGTCACGCAGACGCGGAAGTTGTAGGCTTGAGTCAGCTTGTCCGCGTCGCCAGGCTTCCCATTGAGTTCCGTGACCCCAAACAGCAACTTGCCGTCGTCTCCCCGCGCATTGATTTTGCACGGCGTGCCATGGATGTAGTGCGGCCCGGTGCCTCCCACACATTTGCACGCCACGCCCATGACATCCGCGCCATGCGAGCGAACGGGCATCGGGTGAATGCCCGCCAGAGGCTCCCCGTACTGCGCTTTGCTCTCCCGGCCCAGCGTGTGGCTCACGCCAGAAGCCGCCAGCAGATCCCCTTCATATGTCGCGTCCACAAAGACCCGCCCCTCATACACCTGCCCATCGGCGGTGGTGAGGCTCGTGATCCGTCCACTCTTCTTCTCCAGTGCTTTCAGCGACTGTTCCGTCACCACCTTCACCCCGGCCTCTTTCAGCATGGCCTGAAACGCGTCCATGTTGGCCTGCGGCTCGGCATACCACAGGGGTGTCTCCGGCTTGACCACTGCGGCCTTTGTAAAGTACTCCCGCGGAAACCCACCGATGCATTCCTGCCTGCCCAGATCTGTGGAGGAAAGCCCGCCCGTCACCATCCCACCCACCCACTTGGTGGGCTCGATCACGACCACCGACACCCCCTCACGCGCCGCGGTGATGCCCGCGGCAAGTCCCGCAGGCGTGCCTCCATAGACCACGAGATCAAACGAGGCCGCCGGTGCCACCGTGGCACCCGCAGCAAGACCTAGAGCAGCCACGGCAAGGTGCCTCAAACGCGGAAACAGATGGGAAAACATGAAAGGATGGAGCAAGATTGAATTCTGCTACGGTGAGTCCTCCACCCCGAAAAATGGACAGGTATTTTGATCCACCCGTTCGGCCCAAGACTACCGCAGGAACACATTACCCCTTTCAGATGCATCTCCCGCTGGTGGATTTCTGCCATGGATTCCGTCCTCCGTGCAGCGTTTAATCCCCTGTCCACCCTCTCCCGCTCCATGCTTCTCACCCGCATCCGACTGCTCCTCTTTCTCCTGCCCTTGCTCGCGCTTCCCTCCGCGCACGCAGAAACGGTGACTCTCTTTGACGGCAAAACCCTTCAGGGTTGGGAGGGTGATGCCAAACTGTGGAGTGTGCAGGAAGGCTTGATCACGGGCGGCTCGCTCACGGAGAAGGTGGCTCACAACGACTTCCTGGCCACCACCCGGAGCTATCACAACTTTGACCTCCGGCTGAAAATCAAAGTCACCGGTACCGAAGGCTTCATCAACAGCGGGGTCCAGATCCGCAGTGTGCGGGTGCCGGGGAACAGCGAGATGAGCGGCTATCAGGTGGACGCCGGTGACGGCTGGTGGGGCAAGCTCTATGACGAGTCCCGTCGCAACAAGGTGGTGGGTGAACCCAAAGACGCCGCTTCCGTGACTGCCGCAGTGAAGAAGAACGGCTGGAACGAGTACCGGATCCGAGCCGAAGGACCGCGCATCCAGTCATGGATCAACGGGGTACCGGCACTCGATTACACCGAAGGCGAAGCAACCATTGCCCAGGACGGGCGGATTGGCATTCAGGTGCACGGCGGAGGCAAGGCCCTCGTCCAGGTTAAGGAAATTACCATTGAAGAACTCGCCCCGACCGCAGGAGCCACCACCTGGGAAAAGCTCGGCGGCTATGAAGGGATGAAGGCCAAGCTCCCCGCCCCGGCGAAGGCCGCCGAAAGCAAGCCCAAGAGGGACATCAGCTACAACACCGTCAGCACCTCCGCCCTCTCCCCAGAGCAGGAACTGGCCACCTTCAAGGTGCCCGATGGGTTCAAGGTCGAACTCGTGGCCGCAGAGACCGAGGGCATTGGCAAGTTCATCTCCGTGGCCTGGGATCATGCGGGCCGCATGTGGACCATGACCGCACTGGACTACCCCGTGGATGCCAACGAGAACCGGCCCTTTGCCGAGGCACTATATAAAAATGGCGGCCGCGACAAGCTCGTGGTTTACGATCAACCCTATGGCCAGGGACCGGCCAAGCCGCGCATCTTTGCGGAAGGACTGGCCATCCCGCTGGGCATCCTGCCGTGGGGCGATGGTGTCTATGCCCAGCATGGCCCGGATATCCGCTACTACCGGGACAAGGACGGGGATGGCAAGGCGGATGGCTTTGACACCATTCTCTCCGGGTTCGGCATTGATGACTCGCACCTCTTCGCCCACCAGTTCACGCCCGGACCGGGAGGCTGGATCTATCTGGCTCAGGGTGCCTTCAACCACGGCGAAGTGCGTCGCCCAGACGGCAGTGATTTTGCCACCGGAGGCCTGTTCTCAGCCAACCCGCAGAAGAGTGTGCCCTTCAGCTTCTGCAAGCTCGCCCGCATGCGGGCCGATGGCTCCGACTTCCAACTGGTCTCCAGCGGACCCAACAACATTTGGGGACTTACCGTGGATCGCACCGGGGAAATGTTCATGCAGGAAGCCAATGACATGGGCTATCCCATCATCCCCTTCCGCCCCGGCACGCATGTCCCAGGGGTGGGCAGTCAAAAGCTCAAGCCCTATGCCCCGGTCCAGCCCCCTTCTCTGAGCCCGCCCCAAATGGGCGGCACGGGCCTCTCCGGCCTGGCGCTCAAAGAGGAGTCTGACTGGCCGGCCTCCTTCACGGGTGAAGGCGACCACCGCATCTTCTACCTGGCCAATCCCATCACCAACCGCGTGCAGGCGGTGAAGGCCACCGCGACTGGCTCTGGCTACACTTTCACCAAGCTGGACGACTTCATGACCAGCACGGATCCCTGGTTCCGCCCCATCGCCATTCAGTTCGGCCCAGATGGTGCACTCTATGTGGTGGATTGGTACAACAAGATCATCAGCCACAATGAGGTGCCCCGCATCCACCCGGATCGCGACAAGACCCGGGGCCGCATCTGGCGCATCCGCCATAAGGACCAACGCCCCGCCCAAGTGCCGGACATGACCAAGATGCCGACCGATGACCTCCTGCTCTACCTGGAGTCACCCAACCAGTGGGCCCAGAATGCTGCGTGGCAGCAGCTTGTCCTGCGCAAGGCCAAAGACTTGGCACCGACCCTCAAGGCGCTCGCGATGGACGAGAACAAATCGAGCGACACCCGCATTCACGCGCTCTGGACTTGGGAGGAACTAGGTGGTGCAGACTCCGCCCCGCTCGCCGGACTGCTCAAGGAAGCAGACCGTGATTTCCGTCGCGAGGCAGCCCGTGCCATCAGCACCTTTGCCGCGGAGCTGGGCCAGGGCCAGGTTGTTAATCTCCTGAAACCCGTCCTCACTGATGCCGATGCCGAGGTGCGCTTTGCTGCGGTTCTTACTCTTAACAGCATCAAACAGCCGGAGCCTGCCGTGCTCGATCTGGCGGCAAGGTTTTCTGTCCCACCGGACTCTGCCACGCCGTATGAGGCCGAGTTCCAGCGCTTCCTGGTGCGCGCCACACTGGAACAGCATCCCGCCAAGCTGGCCGCCTTCCTGGACAGCCCCGATGCTGCCCCTCTTCCTGCCGAGGCCAAACTATTCGCTTCCCTGGCCCTGCCGGAGCTGGAGGCCCTACCCCGCTTCGTCAATGCCTTCGCCGCAGCCAACCGCGCCCCTACGGACGAAGAGATCGTGCTCCTGCTGAAGGCCCCTCCTGCTCTGGAAAAAGGCGTCACCATCCTGCTTGGTCAGCAGACCAACCGTCTCCCCGCTTTGCTGGCAGCTGTGCGCCAGCGCGACCGGGTGGACCGCGCCCGCGCCGCCCGCATGCTCAGCCTGGCGGCCTCTGCTCTGGCCAAGAAAGGTGCTGGCGCCCAGATGAATGCGGACCTCGTCGCCTATGCCGCCAGCTTCCCCACTCCGGACCTCGCGCCCACCTTGGTGGACACCGCATTGCATGCCGTGGATGAATCCACCGCGCCAGCATCTGCCAACTTCATCCCCGCCCCCAAGGCCGAAGCGAGACGCCAGCTTGCCATCGAAGCTCTTGCACTGCTCAGCCCCGATGCCGCCCTTCCGCTGGAACCGTTGTTAAAGGATGAATCCGTCTCGCCAGCTCTGCGCGTTGCGGCTCTAGTCGCCCTGGCTCCCTGCAAGCAAGATTCTCTGGCCCCAGCTTTCAACAGCCTCTGGCCCAAGCTGGGTCCAGTGGAACGCAGTCGCCTGACCGCCGGTCTCGCCTCAGCCAAGTCCTCAGCTCGGGTCCTGCTCGCGGCAATCGACAAAGGCATCCTGAAAGACAATGAGATCGATGCCTCCTTGCTGGAGCGCCTGAATGGACTCTATCCAGAAGATCCCGCCATGAAATCCCTTTGGGACCGCATGGCGAAGAACTTTGTCCGTGTGCTGCAGCTCAACGGCAAGAACGACAGCTATGTGGACAGCAACCTGGACCTCAACGGCCCCTTCACCGTTGAGACCTGGGTGAAGCTCGATGAGGGCATCGACAACGGAGATGGCATCCTTTCCAACGGGAAAAACCTGGATCTGAACTTCTTCGGCAAAAAATTCCGCGTGTATGTCGGTGGCCTTCATGACGTGGTCGTGGCTCAAAAGGAAATAACTCCCGGAGCCTGGACCCATGTGGCGGTGACTCGTGATGGTGGCGGCACCTTCCGCATCTACCTCAACGGGGAGCTGGACGCGACCAGCACCAAGACCACCACGGAGTCCTTCGTGCAGTGCGACATTGGCCGCACCAGCCCCGCCCAGAAGGGCACCTCGGGTGAACTCACCGAGTACCGGGTGTGGAACCTTGCCCGCAGCGCCGCCGATGTTCGCGCCAGCTTTGACCGCAGCTTTGCCGGTGAACCTCGCCCCGAAGGCCTGGTGGTCTATCATTCCCCTCTCTCCGATTGGAAAGGGGCCAGCAAGACGGCCAAAGTCGCCCCGGTCCTCTCCGGCCCCCATCTCCTGAGCGCCCACGATGCCCAGGTGGTTGGGGAAAAACTCGCCCGGTACAAGACCATCTCTCAAAAGCCAGGCGACGCCAAATCTGGCGAGACCTTGTTCGCTGGCCTGTGCCTGAGCTGCCACACGCTGGCGGGTAAAGGAGGCAACCTGGCCCCCGCTCTGGATGGTTCCGGTCACCGGGATCTCGACGGCCTCCTGCGCGCCCTGATCACTCCGAACGCCGCCGTTGAGGGCGGCTATCGGGCATTCCGCGTGGACACCCGGGACAACCGCCAGCTTGAAGGCTTCCTGGTCACCCGCGATGACTCGGGCATCACCCTGCGGTTGATGGGCGGGGCGGAAGTACGCGTGCCAGCCGCTGATGTGGCCAAGGCTGAATTCACCAACCGCTCCCTGATGATCGAGGGCATCCTCGATGCCCTGCCAGAGCAACAGGTGTCCGATTTGTTTGAGTACCTTCGGACCGTGAAGTGAAGTTCTTAAGGCGATGGCTCTTGCGGTCCTCAGTCCCGCAGGAGCACTATCCCAATGGATTGCCCGGTCGCGGAGGGACCAAGGAAATTATCCGTTGGTGGCAACCACCGGTCAACCTGCCGCCCTATGCCATTGCGTCCCGGAGGGACGCCGGACCGGGCCCGCTCAACGATCAATCACCCGCCCCAACGCCTTCCGGGCTGCCTCCCCCAACATCACGTTCACCCGTCCGCGGCGGTTGGACAGCGCCGTAGCCACCATCTGAAACACCGGGCTCTGCCCTTCCGTCCCAGTCGCCATTGCCTCCAGCATTTGCGCCGCCAGGTCATCCCCTGTCAGAGTATAGCGCCCCAGCCGTTTCACGAGCCTCAGCTCCGCATGCCCCCGCCGATGGAGAGCACGGTAAATGAGTTCCGTGCATACGATGCGATGGGCCTGATTGAAATCGAACTCAAGATCATACGGCTTGCCCAGATGACTCAGCGCCTCCTTCAAGGCACGTTGCATGTCGCCCGCAGTGAGCAGCGGACGCACGATCGCCACGTGATCGGCACATAGACAATCAGCCAACGATCGAATGCGAACGCATGGGCTCACTGCATCCACCACCCAACCGCCAGCTGGCAGGTCCATGATCTGACGATTGAAGGCTCGCAAGGAGGCCGGAATGGCGAGAGCAGCCGCCTCCAGGTCGCTCCCGAGATAGATGGCGGCATGACTCCAGAATCCTGGCAACAAGGTCGTCGTCAGCCTTCCCTCAGCACGGATCAACAAGACGTCGCCGGGCTGCAACAACGGCCGCAATTGCTCCAGCACGCCTTCATTCAATGCGCACTTGTCCCGCACTGGCGCCTGATGCTGGAGGGTGAAAAAATGAGCCGCCCAGTTTCGAAAAAGATCCCACACGTGCACCACGGGATCCGCCACCGCTGACCAGCACGCATGCACGTCTCGCCGCAGGTGGCGCAACCACAGATCTTCGAATCCCGCCCGCACCCGGTGATGCTGCTGCCGGATGAGCCGGACCAGCAAGGCGAAGTCGCGATCCTGCGGCAAGTGGAGGGTCTTGATTGCCTGGAAGTGGCGCTTCCAGAACCGCACGGCGGCGAAGTACAACAAGCCATGCCGGAGGGAGCAGTGAGCCCGCAGAATCTCGTCAAACATCCCACCGGGCAGTTGGAATCGCGGCTCCGGCTCGTTCAGCTTCCTGCGCACCAGCGGGTTGTGCTCGTACTGCCGGATGAGTTTGAGAGACTTGGCGTAGAGCGATACCGCCGCCGCGAAACCGACGCAAAACGCCTGCATTCGCACCGCTGGATCAGAGATCCGACGATAGCTGATGTAGCGGTCAATGAGCCCGTACAAATGCTGCCGGTGCTCGTGGTAGTGCTGCTGAATGCGCCGCACCATCGCATCCTCGTCGGGCGTGAAGTAGCCCCTCCGGCATCCATTCACAAAATCGGCCGCTCGCGCCGCACTCCGCTCCAGACGCTGGAGCCGGCGCAGACGCTGCACCAGTTCCTGGGCATCCTCCCGGATCTGCCGATCGAGTTTACCCTTCTCCAAAAGGGCCGTCTCCGCATTCCGCAGCCGCACCGAGCGCCGCGCCACGCGGTTCGCCTCCCATTCCCAGACCCATTCACGGGGCAGCAGAATCATGTTGGCCTTTCAAAGGATGAACCAGAGAAACATGGGGGCTGCTTCTGAGGATTTCAGGCTAGCCAAATTCATCACGCCTGTACAGAGAAAATCCCGGACCTGAATCAAGGCACGGCAAGGCGACCCATCTTATAATTTCCATCACGTCACACCTAGGAAACTACTCCCCCGTCACAAGCCCCTCTGACGGGCGTACACCATGTTCTCGATCCGTTCAATGGCAGAGGCTGATCGGGGCCAGGAGATGAGAAGATCGATTGGATGAACCAACCCTCCAGGGAGGGTTCGAAAGTTCTTCGGCAAGGCATCCGTGACCTTCACTTCCTCCCCTGCGTGCCACCAGTCCCCCTCAAAGATCTCGACGAATCCCAAGCACGTCATGTAAGCAGCAATCTCCCGGGTGGTGGAAAGCCTCCCCGCGCACCAGCTCTGAGTGACGACCAGTCTTGGTGCCTGTTCGCCTGGCATCAGAGCCCAGCCCTCAATCATCAGATCATCCTGGAACCTCCGGTTGCCATACTCCATCTGCTTCAGGTAGTCGCTCAAACCTCCCCGGGCTCCGTACAAGCCCGGCTTCGTAAGCTTGACGACTCTCTGCGTCTGGGGATCAAAGAACACTTCATGCTCCTGCCCGTGCTCCCGGGAGGTAAGGCGACGTGTCTCCCGCAGACCCAACACAAGGGACGCTGCATCTACCTCAGGGAGCTTGTCCAGAGGATGACCGGGTCCGGCTCCAGTTCCGGCTGCGCGTTCTCGTTCTGCAGCACCGCCATGTCTTCCAGGGTCAGACGGGTTGAGCCATGCCAACGCTCTTGCAGCGTCGAGAGCCGGACGCATTCCGAGGGCACCTCGGGGATCAGAGGAGCTTTCGCCCCGGAGCACGATGAATGTTGGTCGGACATAACAATAGTCTAGCCCCAGACACGGCGAGGGCGTTCTGACATTGGATGGCATCAAACTCCATACGTCTCGCGCAGACTGCAGGCGCAAAAACTCCTTTCCCATGGTCCATTTGTCACGCCTTGTATTCCTTTCCTCACTGTAGGGAAAGGTCCCAGCGTGGCCGAGCGTCTCGTTCCCATGCTGTTTTCCCGGCTCCCCCTCCTCCCCGCTTTGTTCTGGTCTTGTTCCGCTCTCCTCGTGACGGCGGCCCCGCTCAAACCTCTGGGCGATCCGGAGGTCAAAGAAGAGCACATCAGGATCCCCATGAGAGACGGAAAGAACCTGTCCGCCTATCTGTACACGCCCCGGCGAGCCCCCGCCAGACTTCCTGCCATCTTCGAGCAACGCTACGCTGACCTCACCGGGCTGGGCACCCGCAAAGCTGCTGCCGATCTGGCCCGGGCCGGGTTCGCCGTCGCCATGGTCAACTACCGTGGCACCCACGAAAGCGAAGGCACCTGGGTGGGCTATCGTGCCATGCAGTGGGGCCCGCTGCGCGACGGTTATGACGTGTGCGAGTGGCTGGCCCAACAGCCTTGGTGCACCGGAAAGATCGGCACCTTCGGCAGCTCGCAGGGCGGCTATGCGCAGAACTACCTGGCTGTCTCCCAGCCCCCTCACCTGACCTGCCAGTACATGGTGGACACCGGTCTCAGCCTCTTCCATGAAGGCTACCGCATCGGCGGTGCCACCCGTCCGGAACGCTACGTGGCCATGGGCAAGGTGGCACGGAACTATGCGGATCACGATGCCCTGCTCGCCGAATGGGATTTGCACCCCAACTTCGATGCCTATTGGCAGGCAGAAGATGCCTCCCGGCATTTCCCCAAGATGAACGTGCCCTGCTTCACGATCGGGAGCTGGTACGACTTCATGAACCAGGGCAGCATCGCCAGCTACATCGGTCGCCAGAAGCAGGGTGGCCCCGCCTCTCGCGGCGCCCAACAGCTTCTGCTGGGCCCCTGGCTGCACGGCCGGCTTAACAAAGGCAGCAAGGTCGCTGAACTCACCTACCCGGAGAATGCCACGTTCCCGGAACTGCAGCACATGATCCGTTGGTTTTCCCACTATCTCAACGGAGAGTCCAACGGCGTCGAGAAGGAGCCATCCGTGCGCTACTACGTCATGGGAGCGACAGGTGAGCCAAGCGCCCCGGGCAACGAATGGCGCAGCACTGCAGACTGGCCACCCAAGTCAACGCCCACCGCTTATTTCCTGCAATCGGACGGTCAGCTTGCCACCAGCCCACCAGCAGCCTCCGGCGGTTCCACCAGCTACGCCAGTGGTCCCCGCCAGCCCATGAGCATTCCCGGCACGTCCTTCCCCGGAGCCAAAGACGCCCGTCCTTTCGAAGCACAGGCAGAGGTCCGCACCTGGACCACCGGCGTGCTGGAGCAGCCAGTGGAATGGACTGGCGAAGTCCAGGCCGAGCTCCACATCAGCTCCACCGCCCGCGACACCGACTTCATCATCCGCCTCAGCGATGTGTACCCCGACGGCCGCAGCATGCTGCTCATGGACTACCCCATGCGCGCCCGCTATCGCGAAGGATTCGACAAGCAAAAGCTGCTCACTCCCGGCGAACCCACCCGCCTCTCCTTCCACGTCGGACACACCAGCATCATCTTCAACAAAGGCCACCGTATCCGCGTCACCATCGCCTCCACCGGCGCCCCCCTCTACGAGCCCAACAACCAGACCGGCGGCCCGCAAACCCGCGACTGGATGAAGAACTCCGTCAAAGCCATCAACACCATCTGGCACGACAGCACCCGCCCCTCGAAGATCATCGCCCCGCAGGTGGGTTCATGAAACCGAGACAGGATTAACAAGATTTTCAAAAGATTAACAGGATTGGCAGATCGGCAACAATCCATGGATGCCGGTACCCCGCACCCCCTTTCCGCCTCGCTGGGCCAATTCGAAGTCATCTTGTAAATCCTTCAAAAATCTTGTTAATCCTGTCTCAATAAGCCCCCTCCCCGCCCCCTCCGGCCTCACAGAAATCAGTTGCGGCCCCGCCCGGAGCGGACAACGCTGACGGTCTCTATGATCGTTTCCCCTAAAATTCGCGGGTTCATCTGCACCACCGCTCATCCTGAGGGATGTGCAAAGCACGTGGCCGACCAGATTGCGGTCGTGAAGAGCCGCGGCGTGGTGGCGAATGGCCCCAAAAAAGTCCTCGTGATCGGCTCCTCCACCGGGTACGGCCTCTCCTCCCGGATCGCCGCCGCTTTCGGCTCGAACGCCGCCACCATCGGGGTGTTTTTTGAGCGCGCTGCCGAAGGCAACCGCACCGGCACCGCTGGCTGGTACAACTCCGCCGCCTTTGAGAAAGAAGCCGCCGCTGCAGGCCTCTACGCCCGCTCTTTCAATGGCGACGCCTTCTCGGACGCCATCAAGACGGAAGTCATCGCCGCCATCAAGGCCGACCTCGGCCAGGTGGACTGCGTGGTTTACAGCCTCGCCTCCCCCCGCCGCACGGATCCGAAGAGTGGCCAGGTGTACAACTCCGTCCTCAAGCCCATCGGCGAGAGCTACACCAACAAGAACCTCAACACCAACACCGGCGTGGTGAATGAGGTCACCATCGAACCCGCTGCAGGCGATGACATTGAGCAGACCGTCGCCGTCATGGGCGGTGATGACTGGCAGTTCTGGATCGACGCCCTCCTCGAAGCAGGAGTGCTCGCCCAAGGTGTGCAGACCGTCGCCTACTCCTACATTGGGCCTGAAGTGACCTGGCCGATCTACAAGAACGGCACCATCGGCCGTGCCAAAGAAGATGTGGAGCGCGTGCAGAAAGTGCTCGACGCCCACCTGGCGCCCCTCGGGGGCAAGGCTTGGGTTTCCGTCAACAAAGCGCTTGTCACGCAGGCCAGCTCCGCCATCCCGGTCGTCCCCCTCTACATCTCCCTCCTCTACAAGGTGATGAAAGACCAAGGCACCCACGAGGACTGCATCGAGCAGATGGACCGCCTCTTCCGCGACCGCATGTACAGCGGCAGCCCCCAGCCCGACGAAGCCGGCCGCATCCGTGTGGACGACTGGGAAATGGCCCCCGCTGTCCAGGAACTCGTGGGCCAGCGCTGGCAGGAAGTTAACACAGAGAACCTTGCGGAACTCGGTGACTTCGAAGGCTACAAGTCCAGCTTCCTCCGCCTCTTTGGCTTCGGTCTGGAAGGCGTGAACTACGAAGCCGACACCGATGTCACCATCGGCGTGCCTTCACTGGCAGCGGCTCCGGCAGCCGCCTAGGGAGCCTTCGTTTCTCAGGATAGATCCTCTTCAGCGCCCCGGTGAACGTTCGTTCGCCGGGGCTTTTTGTTGAGCCGAATGCGCTCCAGTACCGACTCCTACCATCACCGTGGCACACGGGTGACGGTCGGGCCATTCTTTGCAATCTCCAGCGTGGGAGGCACGGCCACGGCAATCAGGCCCAAGAAGAGAACCGACACTCCCACCACCAGATAGTACAGAGTAGAACGTCCCGGCCAAACTCTCAGAAATAGTAGAGCAAGCCCAGTCAGCACCACAGGTACAGCCAGGAGAACACCCGGCTGCTGGCTGAAAAGCTTGTACATCACCGGCATCATCGCCATGGGCAACTTTGGCCCCAACGGCGGGAGTTGCTGCATGGTCCAGACGGTCCAGGCGATTAGCACGAACGTGGCAACACCAATGAGAAGAGGGACAACGGGATTCTTCATGGTTTCACGATACCTTTTCCGGCAGAATTGAAGCAGTGTATGGAGTCTCTTCACCAATGAACAGCCAAAAATTGGCCTACCCACTCAACCTCAGCCCCGCTCACCGGGCCGGTGGCACTGACTGCTGCGCCTTCTCAAGCCACTCCGTCTTGTCAGTTATTTCCTTTCTCGCTGCCGGATCCTTTCGCAGTTTCTGGACCTCTACGTGGGTGGGCAGCGCATCGAAGACCTTGTAGCGCACCTCCCCCTGCCCGGGCCCCATGTGACTGACATCGGCGACCTCCGCAATGCCAAAAGGCGGAAGCCCCACCTCGGGCAACGTCTCCCCTTGTTTCATGAACTCCACCTTCTCCAACGTGATGACACTGCGCTGGCTGGATTGTGGCCCCTTGTAGCTGTACCTCACCTCGCGAGGCAGAGTGAAGGCCTCACTGGCGCGAAAGAAGTCACCGTACTCCTGGGTGACCAACTGGGGAAAATCAGCAGGACCTGAATGAAGAATCGAGCCGATCAAAAGTCTGGCATCCTCCCGATGAGGAAAGACATCGCCGTGCCCATAGGGCCATTTGACGGCCAACTTCCTGGATCGACCCTCTCCCGTATCCGGAGCTTCGCTGACAACAACTCCATTCGCGATCTTTTGGATCCATGCCGATTGCCCCAGCAGGCCCATCTCATTCAACATCACGCCCAACACCGTCGCTTGCCCCGGTGTACCTTCCCGGATGGTGATGAAAGCGGAGCCGCCGCCGCCTTCGTTGTATTCGTACATCAGACCCTCGCGTTCGTAGCACCATGAGACCCCGCCTTCCACCAGGCTGCCACCGCTCTGGGCAATAAATTGGCAGAGCACGCCGTTGCCGCCCACCGTGATCTTGTACCGGTACGGGTTGCCTTGGGCCTTCCCCTTCGTTTCCCGCACCCATGCCAGGAATCGCTCCCTGCCCTCTCGATGCCGGTCCGTGTCCTCCTCGCCCTTGGCCAATTGCGCGTTGATCATGTCATCACGCATCTTCGCGATCTCAGCGTCTTTCTCCTTTTCCGTCATCGGTTTCGCATCAAAGAAGCGATCATAACGCCCCTCCATCTGGCGGATCTTGAGATCACTCGCCAAGGTTTGAGTATCTGCGGCCGGCATTGTACTACCGATCAGGAACGAAAGCAGAATCTGAAGATTGGGCTTCATGGCAAAGGAGGGGCTCTGCGGAAAGTCGAAGATCATCGCCCTCTCTTCGGGGAGTTGGGCACTTCATTAGCTTGGATCCACCGTACTTTGACAAGATTTTCCACACAGATTCGCCAAATTCACCTTGCCTCCCCGGCCTCTCATCGGCTCCTTGCAAAGGTCTTGATCGATACCCATGTCCGCCTCCCCCTCCCCCATTCTCCCCGCTAAAACGCGCCTGACTGGTGCCTCCATCACGGTCTTGATTCTGGCATGGCTGGCATGGGCGCTTTTGCTCCTGAGTTATGGCATGGACATTCTCATTGCTTCCTTTGGACATAGTCCCAACCAGCCCTCCCAGCCCCGGCCGATCAACAACGATTTCACGGCAGTGCTCGTTGCCTGTTCTGTCTTTCAGGTCCTTGTTGTCGGCTTTGTCCGCTGGTTTGGCCTTCATTACCTTATCGTACCCCGCCGCCTCATCCCTGGCACATGGTCCGCCGCCATCGTTGCCCTGCTGACCACAGGATTGATTCTCCTCCTGGTCAAGTCCATCGAGGTCTACGGTCTGATCCTGTGGTTTGGAAGCATGTCCTGGCCGCACTATCTCCCGTTCTATGGGGTTAGCCTCCTTTTGCTGCTGGCGCACATGCCCTGCTTTCTGCTTACTGACCGGGTGCTACAGCGCCCTTTGCCCTCCCCCTCAGCCCCGGCATCAGCCTGAGAGTCTCTTTCTCACTTGCCCCCAACTCCTTGCCCGCCCCGGTAGAGCTCAGCTCTCCGGGGTTTTTCTTGAACATGGATTGCGCCAGTTTCGCCCCCTTCTCCATGCTGGCAAAAAAGAGTTACCAGCTAGGACCACCCGGAAACCGCGTTGACACGAAGACCTCACCCTTCCTCACGCCTATGAAACTGAAAATGCACCGCCGCCGCTTCGGCGCGCTCGCCCCGGTTCTTGGTTCTTCCCTGCTCTCCGTCGCTGCCTGCCTCTCTGCCGCAACGGGCAAAGAAACCACCGCCCAGCCACAAGGCATCGTGCTGGATGACGATGCTGCGACCTACCAGGGAGCCTGGGTGCGCAGCACGAAGCAAACGGCCGTGTATGGCCCTGCCTACCGGCATGACAATCATCAGAAGGAAGGACCCTGCCAGGCCACTTTCACGCCTCAAATCACTGAAGCAGGCGAGTACGAGGTGCGCCTCTGCTACGTGCCCACGAACAACCGTTCCACCCGGACGAAAGTGACCCTGGTGACAGCGGACGGGACTAAGGAAGCAACGGTGGACCAAAGGCTCCCCCTCCTGGACAAGAGCGGCGTACCCCGAGCGATTGGGGTGTTCCGGTTTGACCCCAAATCAGCGACACCCGCTGCACTCACGGTCACCAACGATGGCGCTGACGGATTTGTCGTGGTGGATGCGGTGCAGTTCATTCCCGTGGCCCTGGCCAAACAGGAGCGGGAAGGCAAAGCCCCTTCCGGCTGGAAGGATGCCATCCTGGCCGCACCACAGGTCGCATCCGAGGCTCCTTCAGCGCCACCCACGGGCAACGCCAGCCGAACCTCCCTCGGCACAGCCGGAGATCCCGCCGCCGCGGCGGCGGCCAAAGCAGCCGCAGCAAAAGCGGCGCTCTCCCCACTGGCGGAAAAGACCGCCCCGCGCAAATCCCCCGTGGCACCTGACGACGCACCTGTACGCCTCGCGACCTCTGCAACTCCGGCGCAGGTTCAAGGAGCGAACTACGACGTCATCGTCATCGGAGGTACGGGCAGCGGCGTCGTTTGCGCCGTCCGCGCCGCCCGGGAGGGCTGCCGGGTGCTGCTCGTGCAGCACAACGATCATATCGGAGGCATGATGACCAACGGCCTCATGCAGTGGGACGCCCTGTACGGAGGCCCCCGTGCCCCTCTCTTCACCGAGCTGCTGCGCAACATCGAGCAACACTACGTGGAGCGGTTTGGCAAAGACTCCCCCGATCACCAAACGGTGCGCTACACGCATGAGCACTACCCCATCAGCTGGGGGGAACCTCACGTAGTGGAGCGTGAGTTCAACCGCCTGGTGGCCGCAGAGAAGAATGTGACCCTGCTTCTCTCCCACTACCCCGTGCAGGTGGATCGTCAGGGCGGCACGATCCGCAGCGTCACCCTATGCCGCTATGGCACGCAGGAGAAGATCACGGTACAGGGAGCCACCTTTGTGGATGCCACCTACGAGGGCGACCTCTTCGCCCTGGCCAAGGTGCCCTATCGCGTGGGCCGTGAAGCACGCGACGAGTACAATGAGCCTCACGCCGGCAAGGCCTTCGTCAACATCGACCACGGCAGCCCGACCACGGTATCCCAGGAGGGCTTGAACATTCGCAACTACAGCTCCCGGCAGGGCACCGTGGATCCCACCAGCCCCTTCACCGCTGACGGGGCGATTCAAGCCTACAACTACCGCTTCTGTGTCACCAAAGACCCGGCCAATCGTGTCTTGCCCACCGCACCCCCTCCAGGCTACAACCGCGAGGAGTATGTGAAGTTTGACCGCAAATCCATCGCCACCAATGCGGGACCAAATCTGAAGAGTCACATGAACAGCCCCATCCTGCCGGGCGAGAATCATGCTTATCCCGAGGCAACGTGGGCGGAGCGCGAGAAGATCATTGATCGGCACAAGAATTTCGCCCTGGGGTTGATATGGTTCCTGCAGAACGACGAGTCGATCTCTGAGAAGGCTCGCGAAGGCTTCCGCCAGTGGGGCCTGCCCAAGGATGAATTCCAGGACCATGGCCACATCCCCTATGAGATGTATGTCCGCGAGGCCCGCCGCATGGTCGGCCTGCATGTCTTCACCTCCCATGATAACACGGCCGTGGCCCCAGGGGCTCGCACTCCCGTCCACGCCGACAGTATCGCCATCACAGACTGGTACATGGACTCCCACTCCTGCACGAAGGACAGCCGTCCCGGCTACAAGTACGATGGCAAGCTGATCCTGACCGAGGAGTCGCGCCCCGCCCAGATCCCCTACCGCAGCCTCCTTTCCAAAGAGGTGGATAATCTCCTCGTACCCGTGTGTGTGAGCTCCACCCATGTGGCCTGGGGCGCGATCCGCCTGGAACCTGTCTGGATGCAGACCGGGGAAGCTGCCGGCTTCGCCGCCGCTCAGGCCCGCCGCACTGGCAAGGCTGCCGCAGCCATTGATTCAGAAGAACTGGTGCGCTCCCTTGCGCAACAGGGGCAGCTCGTCAGCTTCTTCAATGACGTGAAAGTAGACGCCAAGTCCCCCGTCGCAGTGGCCGCCCAGTACTTTGGCACCCAGGGCTTCTTCCATGACTATCAAGCCAGGCTGGACGACGTCCTCCGCCCCGAAACCGCCGCACTCTGGGACGACGCCACCCAAAAGCTCAAAGCAGGCAAACTGGATGCTCAAAAGCTCGCCCAGTCTGTAGCCATCGCCGAAAGCAAGCCATCTCCAGCAGGCTCTCATTCCAGCACCGCCAAGACTCGTGGCGCAGTGCTCCTTGAGATGTGGCAGTCCTTACCGGCCCAAAGAGCACATTAACCGCCCCTTTTCAGCCCCACTCCAGCCCCTGCAAACATTCGCAATATTGCCGCACAAAATCGACACAAAATCTCTTACTTAGCTCCGAGCTCCCCAGAGTTGCATGTACCTTGTATTCAATCGATTACACGTCATGCTCGCAGCAGCAACCTGACATTTCTGTCAGGTTGTCACTTCATGAAAAAATCTAACGACAAACCCACATGCCACACTATAAGTAATAAGACTCCACCTGATCCCCCTGATGCTCTGTAAACATGAATCAGCACTCAGTACTGATAGTTCACGGCGAGCCGCTGGTGCGAGTTGGACTGCGGACGTTGGTTGAATCACAACGCGCATGCGCCACGTGTGGAGAGACCAGCAACCCGGCAGCGGCGCTGGCTCTCGCTACAGAACTCGCACCTCGCTTTGTCCTGCTGGATCTGGTGCTCCCCCAGGGGGATGGCGTAGTGCTGATCAAAGATCTGCATCGCTTCGCGCCCTCTTCCCACTTGATCGTCATCAGCAGTCTGGTGGACACGGAGTCGGTGCAGCGAGCCTTCCGGGCCGGCGCGGAGGCTTATGTGACCACACAGGATGAGCCTGCCGAGGTGCTGGCCGCCATGGATGCCGTGCAGGAAGGTCGGCGTTATGCCAGCAACCGTGTCTCCAGCAGCCTGCTGCAGGACCTTTCCTGCGGAGCTCTGGGCCGCCCGCGCGATGCCGAAGTGTCGCGCCTGTCTGACCGCGAACTGCAGGTGTTCCGGATGATCGGTCGTGGCATGAGCAGCACCAGCATCGCCCAGGAGCTCGGAGTCAGCAGCAAGACGGTGGAAACCCACCGCCAGCGGATGAAGGACAAACTCCAGGTGCACAATGGGGCCCAGCTCGCCCAGCGGGCGGCGACTTGGTTTGCCATCATGGCCAAACGCAGCGGCCATCCCCAACCCCGCATTGAACCCATCTCCCGTGTCCCCTTGCGCCGACGCAAGGAGACACCGGTGGAACTGGCAACTTTCAAGGCTGACTGACCCGGATCACAAAGTTGGCCGTGCCCACGCCGCCCTGCCCATCACGGGCATAGCCATAGATCCGGTATTCCCCAGGTTGCGCAGGCGCGGCGAATGAGGCGTTGCTTCCTTTAACCTCAAGTAGGGCTGCCGGGTGGGCGGGCGGCGTCAGCTCGCGCCCCTCCTTGTCCCGTGCTCCGTGGGCCGAAAGCACGCGCCAGTCAAAGGTGAGCACATCACCATCTGGATCCTGCGCCACCATCCCTGCGGAGAACTTCTGGCCTGGGCGCAGTGTCTGGCCCGCCTGGTCACAACGCAACGGGTCCACCGCCGGAGCGCGGTTGGCGGGTTTCTGCCCGCTCCACAGTTCTTGCAGCACATCCACAGATGGCGTCGCCGCCCCGTCCTCCGTTAGCAGCCCGAACCATGTCGCACTGGCCTCCTGTTTTTGGCCCCAGAGGAAGGCATACCCTCCGGCACATCCCCCCGTGGCTCCGGGCCCCAACGCCTTGGTGGCCGCCATCTTCAGGAATTCCGCCTTCTGCGTGCTGGTATCTTCCAACGGAGCTCCCCACGAAGTCTTGCCCACCTCCCAGAAGCCACGTGGACCGTATTCCGTCACCACCCAGGGACGCTTCCACCCCAGCTTCGCCAGGGTCTCCCTCAGACCCGAGAGAGCCCCATAGGTATTGATCCCCACCAGATCCAGATCAGGGGCATGTTCGTTCAACCCCTTTGCTTTCAAGTCACTGATGCCAGCCAGGGCCGTGAAGGTGGGGTGGGCAGGGTCTGTTTCATGAACCAGCTTCGCCAGCCGGTTCACTTGTTTCCACAGCGCGGCATTCCCCCCATCCCCCTCCATCTCATTTCCCAGGCCCCAGAGCAGTAGCGCCGCGTGGTCCTTGTGTTCAGTCACGATCTGCTTCACCCGCGCCGCCTGCCGGTCACAGTGCTCCGGACGGCTGTAGGAGAACCACGAGCACTCCGGCTCCAGCCAGATGCCCGCCGCCACAGTGAGCCCCAGCGCGTGGGCCTCATCCAGTTTGGCCCCCAGCCCTTCGTGTCCCCAGGTGCGCACTGAGTTGCCGCCCCTCGTTTTCAGCAGCTTGAGCGGACCATCCCCTCCCGCTCCTTGAATGAAATACGGTTCCCCGCCGCGCTTGAGCCCCCCTTCCGGCACCACCTCCACCTTCACAGGTGCGGCGTTCAATGCCGCACTCAAAGTACAGCCCCACAGAAAGAGAGAAACGCGCATCATATTCCCACCCATCCAACCAGCCGCAGAAGCTCTCTGCAAGCTTCTGCGGGTTGGCAGCGCGATTCGATCACGGCTTCAACTGCTCCACCAGGAAGCCGAAGATGTCCGGATGCTTCACATCCTTGGCACCCGTGTAGTTGAACTCGTACGGCACGCCCACTGTTTTCAGTTTCTCCACCAGCCCGGCTCCAAAGTTGGCGGAGTGCGGGGGATCTTTGTGTGGCTGACCGAGCGCCGGGACGGAATCATAGAACAGGTACAGCGGCGGGTCGCCTTTCGACGCCAGTTCATACGGTGAGAACTCTTTGATGTACGGCATCAGCGACTCGCGCTTGTCCAGGAAGTCCTGGTAGCTGGGCAGCGTGAAGGCGTGATGACCATAGTCATTGTTGGCAATCCAGTCCCGCATCTGCTTGGGATCCAGCGAGGTCTGCGGCACAAAAGCCATCACACACGTGAGCCGGGTGGATTCGCGCGCTACCGGATCCGTGCTTCTGGGCTCGGCCCGGTCATCATGGAGCGCCAGCCACAACACATTGAATCCGCCGGCAGATCCACCACACCCCGCGATGCGCTGTTTGTCCACACCCCACTCGGCTGCCTTCGTCCGGACGAACTGCAACGCCCGGGCCGAGTCATCCAGGCAGGCCTTGACGGGCGGAGACACCTTCTCAGCAATGGCATCCGGGATGAGGCGATAGTTGATCGACACCACCGAGATGCCCGACTCCAGACACTTGGCCAGGAAGTCAGGGTTGGCCTTGTCCCCATTCATCCAGCCTCCGCCATGGACAAAGAACATCAGCGGTACTGGTCCCTGGCCAGCCTTGGGAGTCTTCCAAAAGTCCAGCACCTGCTTGGGGTGCGAACCGTAGGCCACGTTTGCCAGGGTGGGTGCCGACGTCGCCGGGGCCTGGGCATGGATCAGCGGGCTGCACAAGCCCAGGGTGAAGAGAGAGAGGCAGGCGGATAGGTGGCCGAGGCGCAACATGGCGCCACGGATAGCGGGGAGCCCTCTCCTTGCCAAGGGGCAACTGGCGAAATTCAGCGAGCGGGCAACGGCTTGCCTTTCAGCAAGGATTCGTAGTCCGGGCTGGGGGCCGCGGGATCGATCTCGAAGACGACTTCATTGCTCCGCAGGAGACACGGCAAGCTACCCCGCAAGGCCGCGACGACATCTGCCCCGGTCTCTCTCAACCCACCCGCTTTGTTTGGGAAAGCCGCACTCGGAATGCCAGGACCAGGCAGCCCCATGCTGGGAAGGTTCAGATAAAAAAACACCACCGCATAGCGCCCAGACTGGGCAGGCAGCTTGCGGACGGGCAAAAATTCCGCCAGCACCCGGGTTTCGTGGGGCGCCAGCCGAAACACATCATTCATCGTGATCGGCAACAGGTTGGCGCAGCCGTTTTTCGGATACTCCATGGGAGGTGCCTGAGGATTCTCAAGCTTCCGCTCATCGCGAGGTACCCAGGAGAACTCAATGACGGGCGTCTTTTGCCCCTCCAAGCTTCCATCCCCTGGCCGTACCAAGGTCACGGGCTCGCTCCCGTTGTTGGTGACACTAACCTTGACAGCCGCACCGCTGGACGCAGGGATTCTAGCGACCAGAGGTTCAATCCGAAGCACCACATCGTGTGCAACGGCAGCCCCCAATCCAAGCGCACCCCATGCCGCGAAGATCAGCGGGCGCAGGCAATGCAACGAAGACAGGCTCATGGTGAAACGAGGTATCGGCAAAGCGATTTGTTAAATGATAGAGAAAAGGGAACCTTCCCGTCAACCACGAACGACAGCCGCACTCAGCTCTACTTCCCACCCGCCGCTGTCGCCACTCCCAGCCCGCAATAGACCACTCCGGATACATACTTCTCGTGTTTCAATACCGAGCTACGGCGCAGCCAAGGGGCGAGGGTTCCACTCATCAGCGCGTACAGACCATCACTAAGGATGGCCATGATCACGAACACGCATCCCATCACCAGCATCTGCAACCACGGTGCAACATAGCCTGCGCCCTTGGCCACGAACTGAGGCAAGAACGCCAGAAAGAAAAGCGCGGTCTTGGGATTCAACGTTCCCACCGCATACCCCTGCCAAAAGACTACCCTCAACCGCTCCACCCGAAAGCTCAAGGTCTCCACGGTCATCGGCTTGGACATGAACTTGCGAATGCCAAGGACGATGAGGTACAGTGCTCCGGCATACTTCAAGACGGAAAACAGAGTCGCCGACGTGGCCAAAATAGCAGACAGCCCCAGCGCCGCGAAGATGGCATGGGTCAGATTCCCCAATCCCACCCCGGCCACAGATGCCAATCCTGCCAGGCGCCCCTGACTGATGCTGCGCGTTACGATGTACAGTACCGCCGGCCCTGGAGTGAGAATCAGCAGCAGGGAGGCCAGCAGGAACAAGGTGAACTTCGCGGGATCAAACATGGGGCAATGAGGAAGGAATCACGTCACAGACACCCGCTCACTCAACAAGCATGGGGAAAGGTTGACAACATTTTCCCATCCAGATAACAACTCATGGCACAGGCGCACTCCGCATCGGAATGCGCCCCTCATCATCGGCCATCACTCCCCATGAACACCTCCCGTCGCGCCCTGCTTGCTCTTGCTGTTTTGCCCGCCTTCGCTGGATGTCGCACGGTGTACTACACCGCCATGGAGAAGGTCGGCTTTGAGAAACGCGATCTCCTCCGCCGGGCCGTGAAGGCCGCCCGCGGTGAACAGCAAGATGCTGGCAAGCAGTACCAGGATGCCCTGCAACAGCTTCAAGCCATCTACGGCCGCAGCGGCAGCAATCTGGAGAAGGCCTACGACAAGCTCAAAGCCGAGTACGAATCCTGCGCAGCAGATACGAAGGCCGTGCAAGGCCGCATCAAGGAAATGGATCGGGTGGCCTCCGACCTCTTCCGCGAATGGGAGGGAGAAATCCGCCAGATGGATGACGCTACGCTTTCAAGCTCCAGCCGGGACAAGCTGGCCCAGACGAGGACGAACTTTGCCAACGTCTCCAGCGCCCTCCATCGCTCCTATGAGGCCATGCCTCCGGTGCTCAAGAAGCTGCAGGACCACGTCCTCTATTTGAAGCACAACCTCAATGCCGAGGCACTGGGCTCACTGCGTGGACGCGCCCAGGAGATTGAGGGGGACATTCAGATGCTCCTCACCCGCATGAACTCTGCGATCGCCGAGGCAGACGGCTTTGTGAAGACGCTGAAATAACCTAGAAGCCTCCCGCCGCGACGATCAGCAGCCACTTGGCAACAGTTTTTCCACAACTCATTTGAGAAGAACTACAACTGCTGCACCACACGAAGTGACTGGGCCATGTCCATCATCTCTTTCACCTCCGGCTGACTCTCGTTGTCAAAGAACAGGGTCAGCTGCACCAGTATTTGATGGTCAAACCAAATCTGGCCCACGCGCAGCAGCAGGTACTGGTGGTCCGCCCGATCTTTCCCCACCAGGTCCTTGTCTGTGAACTGGGCATAGCCTGACAAATACGGTGAGGGCAATCCCAGTGATTTGACGTCGGCCTTGCCCTCCACGGATTGAGGCAGCACCGCGTCAAAACTGCGGTTGAGCATCTCCAGCTTCGCAGCATCTCCTTTCACTGGCTTGGGCAGCACCATGAATGTGAGCAGCAGGGCAGCCTTGCGCGGCGGCGGAGCCAGAAGCCGGACGTGATACCCCTCTGCCCCCTGCACCTTCTCAGCCACCGTCCAATCTTTGGCCGTGTTGAGCTTGATCTTCCCGATCGTTTCCCAATCAAACTCCTCCGCTGCCAGCTTTCCCGAGAAAAGCAGGAGACTTATTGACAGTAAAAGCACTGACAAACATGCCGAGGTCCTGAGTATCATTTTCTGAGAAGTCGGGGTGATTTCAAACCACGTCTTAAGTGCGGCTTTGCGGAACGGTGCTGTCTGCCAGATCTGCACAAGAGAACGCATCCATCATCCGGTTTGGGAGCCACGCTGGCAAGCCAGAATTTCTCGACAGCAGCCCATGATGAGCGATGCTTCCCCGTGCCCCAGCTCACCCCCAGAGACCTGCGTGTACTTATGGAGGCCACGAGGCTGCTCCACAGTCATGGCCAAGGTCCGCTGCATGAGCGGTTGTTCACCGCCATGCGGATGGTGTTTGTGGATTGCATGTTCGCCTTTCAAATCTACGGCAGGGACGGCTCGCATTTCATGCAGGCAGACATCCCCTTTCCCGAAGCCCAGCGCGACCATCTTTACGAACGATCCGGGGAACTGGCCAAGCTGGAGAACCCCATCTACCCTCTCCTCATTGCAGGTGAAACAGATCCGGTGCGCTTGAGCGATCTCATGTCCCTGCGCGGACTGCGCAAAACGGATCTCTATCAGGAGGTGATGACCACCGTCTCCATCACCCGGCAGCTGGCCATCGGCGTGCAGGGGCAGTCCTGCTTGGGAGCACTCACGATCAACCGGGGTGGGCGGGATTTCACGCCCGAGGAGCAGGCGCTTGCCGGCATGTTGGGGCCGCACATCGCCACCGCCTTTGAGACCGATCTCCTGATCAATTCCCTGAAGCCCCCGAAACAGAAGGTGCAGACCACCGACTTCAGCGCGCTGCGGCGTCTAGGCCTGACCCGACGGGAGGCAGAAGTGATGTTGTGGCTCATGGAGGGCAAGCGCGACGGGGAAATCGCCATCATCCTCAATGCCAGCATCCGCACCGTCAGCCATCACGTCGGGGTCATCCTGGGCAAGTTACGGGTGGAAACCCGCACTGCAGCTGTCGCCGCGGCGCTGAAACTCATGGGCGACTGATCGCCAGCCTCACCTCTCCATTTCGCCCGACATTTGCTGGAGCGCACGGCGATCACCGATCCCTCAAGCATACCTCCACCGGCCCAAGAGCAGGCTGAGTCCTAGGACCAATTGCACCCATTTGTACGAGCGCGGAAAACGTTCCACCGGCTCTTGCGTACATATCGCGTGCCTCATGGAATCGACCTGGATCATCCTCGCCATCTCTCTCATCGTGATCAGCTGCTGGCTGATCAGCAATTGTCTAAAATCCACCCGCATTCATGCCTACATCACAGATCGTGGCGGAAAAGTGGTGAGCTGCAAGTGGCATGGGAGGAACCGGGCAGAATCCGGCCCCCTGAGCCGGGCCCACTACCGGGTGCGGTATGTGGATGCAGGAGGCAGGCTTCATGAGGCGGCCTGCCGCACTGGCACCTTCTCTGACGTGTACTTCATGCATGACGAGATCGTTGGAGCCCACGGTCTGCCAGCCCAGTTTGTCACCTACACGAATCCGGATTCCATCGAGGATCATCCAGACGGCACTCCCCACCCCACCTCCAAGGTCCAGATCGCCGAGCTGGAACGCGAGGTCCGCCGCCTGCGCAAGCGTCTGAAGGAGGAGGACCAGAGTCCACCACCTGAAAGTTGACCCCTTCCGAACAGGCCGTTTCTCCGACTGTTCCATTTACCTTCCGCGGAAAAAAAGATAAGCTGCCAGTGTCAGCCTCCATCCGGAGGCTGCCTTCCTTCCGCCATGAAGCGTTTCCTTGCCCCATTCATCATCATCCTGGCAGGCCTGGGGGTATTTTGGTACTTTTCCCGCGATACCAACCCGGCCTCTCTCAACAAGGATGTGAATCTGGGAGACACGATGCAATTCACCGGCACGGTGTCCCTGAGAAGCCGCCCCTTCACCGGAGACCTGGTGCTGCCCGAGGGCGTCTTTGGCAGCCAGCCCGCCTTTGCCGGATATTCCTTCCGGGATGCCACCCGCACCCTGCACCAGTACGACATCTTCCTGTATCGTCGTGGGGAATCACAAGGCCCCGGTTTTGCGGGAGCACTGGCCAAGGCCGCTTCCTCGAACCCGCCAGGAGCGCCGCAAACGGGCTGGACCACCGATTCCGCCGGACGCAGAGTTTGTTTCCTCCCCCTTCCGGACTCGCCCTTCCGCTATGCCCCAGGGAAGAAAGTCACTCATCGCGCCCTCCTCTTTGAGCACCGTGCAGCCTCCGTGGATGTCCTGGTGATTGAGACCGTGGTAAAGACGGACCAGGTCGGACACGTCGTGACCCTGCCCGGTGCCAGCCCTCCGGAAAAACTGCCGGAGCCTCAAGTACGACTGGAGGACGCTGCCTCTGCTATCGAAGGCATCGTCACGCCTTCATAGCGGATCCGGCCACTCCCCTACCATCGGCGTTTGCTGAATCCAACATGTGCCACGCCCGCGAATCATGGGCGTATGTCACGCTGCGCGCCCCGTTTGGTCCTGGCACTTTCCACCGTCCTGCTGGGGCTGACCACCGCGGCATGCTCCACCGCACGGTCCACGCCGCCCATGAAGCAAGCCTCCACACACTCAGATCGTCCCGCCACCGTAAGCAAGGTGGATCTCCCCCGCTACATGGGTGAGTGGCGCGTCATTGCCCATGTGCCCTATTTCCTGGAAAAAGGGAAGGTGGATACGGCGGACATTTACCGGTTGCGACCCGATGGCCAGATCGACAATATTTTTCAGTTCCGTAAGCAGCAGATGGACGCACCACTACAGCAGTGGAAGGCGCGAGCCTGGGTGGTGAACCCGGAATCCAATGCAGAATGGAAACTCCAGTTCATCTGGCCGCTCACCACCACCTATCTCGTCGTGGATCTTGACCCCGAGTATCAATGGTCCGTCGTCACCATTCCGAGCCGCAAGCTGATCTGGATCCTGGCCCGGGAAAGGTCACTGCCACCCGCCACCTACCAGGCCATTGTCGCACGGCTCAAAGCGAGCGGATTCGATACTTCAAAGCTCGCCCTCGTACCACAAGGGCCCGGCTGAACGACTGGCAAAGACTCCAGCCATCTCAGCGCCACGCATGCCCCATGAGCGCCACGGCCGGGAAAAGCACCCCCGCCGTCAGGACGACCACATGCATCCAGTAACGCACCGGTTCTGACTTGCGGAAGTAGAGCCCTGTATTGGTATCCAGCCGACCTGTGAGCAATCCGCACACAAGGGGAACTGCAAATGCCCCTGACACGCCGACAACCAAGGAGGCGGTGCTCAGCGCCATCGGCGGCAGAAAAAAAGTCCGGTACCAGCAGGCGAAGAGGGCAGGCGTCATGCAACAGCACCACCACGCCAGAAATCGCCCCCTGGAGCAGGCTCTCATGTCTGACCGCCAGTCACATCCGCATCGCAGGATGCGTTCTCTAGGATTCAGATGGCTGAGATGGTTGTCGTCGAGCAGCTTTCGCATCGCTTGGATTCGGGAACTGTTTCGGGGAGTCGGGGGCGATCTTGTCGGAAGCCGGGCCGACACACCAGATCTTTCTTTTGTCTGGAACTGTCCTGAAAAAGTTTGCTTCGTGAAATTTCGACTTCCGGTCTTCCCCTAATTCCGCTCAAGCATTGACAACCCTCCCGCCTCTTGAGCATGGTGGAGCCCCGCCCCCTCTCCATGCGCCCTGAATTCCGCTTCCTCCGCCCTTCAATCCTCGCCGCCTGCGCCGCGTTGGCCACTTTCTCGGTCTCGACCCGCGCTCCCGGCCAGCTGTCCGAGCCCAAGCAGCCCCCGACCCCGTTTCAAATCGGTGCCGCCAAACCGGTTCAGACGCCCCCTCAACTGGACGTGGTGTATGGCGAAACTGCGGATGGTCAAAAACTGCTGCTGGATCTCTACCAGCCCCCCGTGGCCCCTCCCAAAGCGGGGTCTGCTGCAACCCCCAAACTCCGCCCGGCGGTCTTGATGGTGCACGGAGGCGGATGGGCAGGTGGGAACAAGAAGGAGTTTCGGAATCTAGCCTTGCTCATGGCCCAACTCGGCTACGTGACAGTTCCCGTCAGCTACCGCCTCACCACGAACGCGGCCAACACCTGGCCCGCCCAGCTTGACGATGTGCAGCTGGCCGTTCGCTGGCTCCGCAACCATGCCTCACAGTATGGTATTGATCCCAAGCGTATCGGCGCCGTGGGTGTGTCAGCTGGAGGTCAGCTCGTAGCTAGTCTGGGCCTGCGGGAAACACGCGATCCCGCCACCGCCAAATATGCCGATCAGTCTAGCCGCGTCGCCTGTGTGGTGGACGTCAGCGGGCCGACCGATCTGGCGGATGACTTCAGCAGCAAGGTGAAGCAGGGAGGTGCCGTCAATGACCACCTCAAAGGGCTCTTCGGTGGCCCTGTCGCGGAGAAGTCCAGCCTGGTGAGCGATGCTTCCCCCCTGAGCCATGTGGATGCCAAAGCCTCATCCTTCCTGATCATCCACGGCACCAAAGATGATATCGTACCCTTCGACCACGCCCAGCGTCTCCATGAAGCCCTGACAAAAAACGGCACTCCCACGAAGTTGCTCGCCTTGGAAAACGAGGGACATGCCTTTCAGAGCCGTGAAAACCAAAAGCGGTTCATGCAGGAGACCATCGTGTTCTTCAATCAGAACCTGATGCCCTAGGCGCGGCCGACTGCCGGGGCCGAACTTTGCCCCCGAAGATTCCTACATTCCTACAGCTCCGACTCCTGCACGGCAGCGGCACCTACCGTCAGGTTTCCACGCGTGTAATAGACTTCTCCACCCGTCCATTGGGAGCTGTATCCATCGGACCCAAAGGCCGCTCCCGCCCCCACACTCCCATGGATTTCCCCGCGCTCTTTCTCAGGCGGGGCTCCAATGGTGTAGCTCCCCTCGTCTTTGAACGTGTTGCTGCTGGCACAGCTGGACAGCAGCAGCGCCGGTCCAGCGCAGGCAAGCCAGACTGCCAGATAAAAAACGGGCCGCACCGTGGACGGGAGTTTCATACAATCCAACCCTAGAGGGGAATGACTGGGTGACAAGGGCTAAGCTGAGCCTCCGTGCGGGCTCACTGGACCGTCCCGGTGTACACCCCCACGCTTCCTCCTGCGGACGCTTTCTTACTCTTCTTCTCTGGCGCGGCTTTCCCCGTCGTGGTGTAAGAGCCTTCATCTTTGACTTTGCTGGAACTGGCGCACGAAGCCAGGGCACCGATCAAAAGTCCGGCACTGAGAACAGAGGCAAACAGCGGACGAAGCAGGGAGACGAGTTCCATTTTTTTGTAGTGAGAGGTTCGTTAATGGCCACCACATGAGATCCCAGTCCTGGCGTCCCGTTCAAAATTACCTTGGTCGCAGCCGGAGACACGCGCCGCCAGCCCATCGACCGTATTCCCTCCACGAGATCATCCAAACAGAATCCTGCCGCAGGTCCTTCCGCCATGCCCACCTCATCCATCCTGGAAACTGCCCTCAGCGTCTCGGATCTTGAACGGTCACGAGAGTTCTACTCCCGGCTGTTCAGCTATCCCGTCCTTGCCTCCGATGAGAGGCTGTGCGCCTTCGATGTTCAAGGCCGACAGGTCCTCCTGCTTTTCCTCAAGGGCAGTGATCCGGAAGGGACCACCATGCCCTTCGGCGGGCACATCCCCGCCCATGGTTCCTCGGGTCGATCTCACGTTGGCTTTGCCATCCCTACGGAGACGCTTGATGAATGGCGTGAACACCTTCACCACCTCAGCATCACGGTGGAAAGCGAGTTCACCTGGCCGCGTGGTGGTACCAGCCTCTATTTCCGTGATCCCGACGGACATCTGCTTGAGCTTCTTTCACCAGGCGTGTGGCCCACTTACTAAGTTCGCATCGTCGACGGCTTCATAGTTGAGATAAAATTTCAGTCGGAAATTTTATCCCGTGCGATTCACATCTTGCCTTCTCACTCTCCTCGCCTAATGAGTTCTTATTCAACAGGCCACAAAGATTAACAAGGTTCATCCATGAGTCTCAATTTTGCCCCCATTCGCTTGGTTATTCTCGTCGTTTGCATCCTGGTCTTCTACTATGGAGGTGCCTTCTCGCTTCCTGCTAATGCAGAGTGGATTCGCACAGCCATCGTCTTCGGCCTGGGCACGATCGCTGTCTCTGTCATTGACCATCGCATTGGTCTCATGGAGCCAGTCAATATTCGCTGGATCTACATCATTCTTGGAGTCGTACTCATGTCCGTTTCCTTGTGGTGGATCCAGCAGATGAAAGCCGCAGTCGAGGCGTCTTGACCGGCCTGTTCCGAACATTTTGGTTGCATCCGTCAACCGGATGCACCAACCAGATGGGCAAATGGTCACCCGTTACAACACTTTCCAGATTCTCGCAGGCATTGGTAGTTCTTTCGGCAGCTTGATTGGCTATGGAGCCGCGTGGTTGTTCTTTCGCTACATGCCAGCCTTCGTGGCCCATGGGTTTGGCATTCAGTTTCCAGCGCTGGCGTTTGACGCTCTGGCTCTCTTGATTTTGAGCGTCGTCACTTATTCAGGTTATCGCCAGTGGAAGAAGCGCGGCGGCTTCTATAGCTATCACGAGTCCAGTCTCTACCACGACTTGGGTGAAGACACTGCTGGCGCACTGGTGGTGGACTACTACGCGCATCGCGTGACCGGGCCCGCTTACGTCCTGAGTCAATTGTTCCTCGCCGGCCACTTGCTCGCGCTCAGAGCCATGACCCACTTTCGCAATCTCATCCCCACGCAGGCCGGTCTCGACGAACGCTTGGGAACCGTGCTGAACCGCCTTCGTAACATCAACAAGTGGCAGGGTCTACCCGATCATCCAGACGTGCGGCAGGAGATCCTGCTCCTGGCCAAGATGGAGCTGATTGATTTCAGCGTTGCCAAAGGCAACCCGCGGTTCAAGGCAGAACCAGAGAGCTCTTAGAACCTGTTTGGATAAAAACGCTGGGGGCGTACAGGTTCTTAGTTCTCCCATCTCATTTTCTACGCATGAGCTTCACCTTTGCTCCGCTCCGCTTGTTGATCCTGCTGGTCTGTCTTGGTGCCTTCTACGCTTTTGGAGGTTTTGACGTCCCCATCCCACCAGAAGAAGGGTATCATGTCCCGGCCAAGGTCAAGCAAGCGTGGTTGCGGTGTGTGCTTATGTTTGTGGTCGGAGCTGTCAGCGTCTCTTTGGTGGACCATCATGTGGGTCTGTTTGAACCCACCAATCTGCGAATCATCTACGTCATCATCGGCCTAGTCCTCATGATCGGAGCAGGTCTTTGGCTGAATGCGCTCAAGACCGCCGTGGCTGGCGGCGGCTGAGCGATCAATTCGCACACGAGGTGCTGCACAAGACCTCAGTCGTCACTTGCCTTCGCCCTTCAGGAAGGCCAGCAGGTCCGCCATCTGTTCTTTGCTGATTCCGCCTTCCAATCCGACAGGCATGAGGGAGGCATCGAGGCTCTTCATCTTGCTGATCGTACCGCGAGGCACCACCTCAGTGATCCCGCCCGCCATCTTGACCGTCACGGCGTCGGCTGATTCTGCAGCGATCAGTCCCGAGACCATGCGTCCTTCCCGGGTATCAATCTGATAAGCGCTCCAGCGGGCTTCCACCATCCGGTTGGGATCCAGGATATCACTGAGCAGCGCCTCCTTCTCCTTTAGCTTTACGTCCGTGATATCTGGGCCCACGTCCATACCCTCCCCCTTCACCTTGTGGCAGACCATGCAGATCGTCATGAAGACCACTTTACCTTTCGCAGCATCACCCTGCATGGAGAGGCAGTCTTTATAGCTTGCGATCACTGCCGCACGGTCTTCGCTCGGCCGGCCGAACAACTTCTCTGCGAGCTCACGCAATGGCTTGCTGGAGGTGTGCAAGTAACGCCAGCGGGTTTCAGCATCCACAAGACCTTTGGAGATCTCACCGCGCTCAATGCGCTCAAAGAATCCCTGCACCGTCTTCCCGTTGCCCGTGAGCATGGCCACCACCTCGCGCTTGGCCGCGGGCCCCAGTGTGGGCAGCAATTCGTAGAGCAAGGAAGATGTCTTGTCGGCACCATACTTCTTGAGCAAAGGCAGGGCCGCCGCACGCACCGCTTCCGGCTGCCCATCCGCCAGCAACATCCGGAGCACGGGTTCAGCCTTGTCCCATGATCTCTGGGCCAGCAACGGCAACACCGCCAGGCGCTGTTCCACTGGCGCAGCGCCATCCGCCATCACGCGGTCCACTTCAGAGAGAAGCGCATTGATTTCCTTCGCGGCGGCTTGATACGGAGCAGGTGCCTTGGCAGCCAGTTCCGCGAGAGTCCCGACTCCCAACTTCTTGCCCGACTTGGGCAAGCCTTCCGAAAGCCCCTGCAGAACCGCCGGCTTCCACCAGAGCAACTTGCCGGGTTCTTTGTTGAGGACCGCAAGCGATGCTGCAAAATCATCCGCCTGCGCGTCTGCCGCCGATGCCGAAGCGAGTGCTCGGATGAACTCGGCGCTTTCCACCGAGTATGATGCCGCCAGCGGTCCCCTCAGCACCTCGGAAAGGACCTTTCCAGCTTCCCCCTTGGATTCCGCCAGAACGGCACGGTTGATCCAGACGTCTCCTGCAAACCGGCCTGCATCAGCGGCTCGTGCTCCAAAGCTCTGCCCGCCGGTCAGGATCTGCATGAAGGCTGCCCGGGCATCTGTTTCAACCCGATTCATGGCTGCTGGTGACAGCGTGACTTCATCAACCATCGGCACGATGAAGGCGGACGACACCTCTTGCAGCCGGGGACTGGCCTTGGCGTCCACCTGCAAGGTCTTCTGCATAGCCCCACCACTACCATCCGACGCAGGCACGCCCATGCCATGGTCACGCGATGACAGCGACACCTCGTTCATGGCCAGAACGTGCAGACGGAACAACTCGGTCGGCTTCTGCTTGGCCACCGCCTCCCAAAAGCCCTTCAGCTCCTCCGTTTTCTTTTCAAGCAGCACCCGCTGCGCCGTCTCCCGCTGCCAGGCATTTTCATGCCCCAGCCACGCCACCAGTCCTGCAACGTCAGTCGGAGCAGCGGCAATTTTGCGAAGCTTGCCTTTGCCCCCCTTGGGCACCACCCGCCAGATACGGCCTTCGTTCTCTCCCTGCCTCATGTCATGCGTCTTCGCGAACTCCTCCGGGAAGAACCGTGCGTGGTCGATGTAGCGACGGTAGATGTCGCACACATACATCGCACCGTCCGGCCCGGTCGTCACATTGACCGGCCGGCACCATTCGTCCCGGCTCCGGAAGAACTCCGTGTGCTCCCCCACCCGCGTGGCTTTGAAGCTGGCTCCTTTGGGTTCAGGATGATAACGCACCATCAACTGACCGGTCGGATCCGGCACAAAGATCTCGCCTCTCAATTCCGGCATCAGATCGCCGCGATACACCCCCAGGCCGCAGGCGGCGGTATGGGTCCCCGCATGCGCATCCGCCGTGGTGTGAGACAGCATCAGCGGGTACACCCGCGTCTCCGCTCCGAAAGGCCCCACATCCTCCGCACCACTTGAGATGCCCGCATTGGGATTGCGCATCACCGCTTCATAGGGCATGACCGCAAACATCACTGGATTCCGGTTAGAGCAGAAGAAATGACGTCCCCAGTCGTCAAAGGAAGCACCAAACTGCCCGTAGCCAGATGCTGGTTTGAGCCGGCCCGTCACCGGATTCCACTTCAAATTGGTCCGGGTGAAGTTCAGCTTGCTCTCAGGAGACTCGGCCGGGTAGATCTCCTTCGTGTCCAGTCCATTGTTAAAGTACAAGTGTCCATCCAACCCCCAGCGGGGGGAGGAAACTTGCAACTGGGAGTGGTTGGGGTTGAACCCCTCGACCAGCGGCTTGCGCTCATCTGCCACGCCGTCGCCATTGGTGTCCCTGAGGAAAAGGATCTGCGTGCGGGTGGTTGCGATAAGCCCGTCTTTGCAAGGGGCGAGCCCCTGCACATGGTCCACCTCAGCAGCGAAAGTCACAGCCCTGTCGTACTTGCCGTCCTGATCATCATCATAGAGGCATTGGATCCGGGACAAAGGCGGCTTCCCCGGACCTGCGCCCAAGGGATAGTCGATCATATCCGCCACAAACATCCGTCCCTGGGCATCCCAGCAAACTTCCACAGGATCTTTCACGAGAGGCTCAGCCGCAACCAACTCCACTTCGTAAGCGCCATCCAGCTCAATGGATTTACGAGTCTCCTCAGGGGACCAGGCGCTCTCCCGGCTCTTCCTCACCGGAACATTGGTGCCGCCCGATGCCGATGCCGGATTCCATGTTTCCTTGAACTTGCCCAGGGGATGAAGTTCAAAGCGCCGCACCAGCATCTCCGCCCCTTCCGTCTGCAGACAGATTCGCCCCTCCGCCGGCTTGCACTCCAGCGCCTCATTCACCTCCACGCCGTTCACATAGTAGGTCAGCTTGTCCCCTTGGGCGACCACCTCCATCCGGGTCCATTCGTGGAACTTCGACTGCACATCGTTCTTCCCATAGAATCCCGCCTTGTCCGCCCAGTCAGGATCACGCTTCGCCCAATTCAGCCGCTTTGGCTTGCCATCGGCCCCCATGGGCAGCTTCTCCGCACCGCGCTGCCACACCAGCTCCCCATCGCGATCTTTGACGAACTCGCCGGTCATCGTGGTTGGCACCAGCGTGCCATCCTCGGCCTTGCCCGGAAGCACCAGGATATCTCCCGTGCCCCCTTCAATGATCTGAGCCTCAATGCTGGCCAGCCAGGTGCCGCCCACCGAACCTTCAGGCCCGTGCCCGTGCACCAGCACTCCGTTGTCACGGGCCTTGTTTTCTCTCGAACCCATGGTCGGCCCCGGGAACTTGTACTCGATCACCAGGTGATAGTCCTTGTAGTCCGCCTTGGTGGCCAGATAACCAAAGCCGCGGCCGCTGATCTTGAGCTGCCCTTCGTCACCGAACGTCCAGATCTGCTCCGGGGAGTCCTTGAGCGTCTGCTTCTGGCTGACAAAATACGTCACCCCTCCTGACTTGATGGACTGCAGGAGATCCACTTTGGCCGTCGGCACCTCCGCACCGTGAAGCAACGGACTCATGGTGGTCAGGGCGATGAAGTACGCGGCAGGAATACGACGAAAGGTCATGGCGGCAGGAATACGCATCAGGCGACAAGAGTATTACTATTTCCATCACAAAGTGCCCGCCGACTTTCAGCACCGCAAGCCAATTAAGCCCCCAATCCCTCTATTTACAAGGAACTGGGCATTTTCATATCAGTGTCACCACCTCCGTCCCCGCTGCGAGATTGTCACCCAACATGATCTTTTTGTAACACCCACGCCATAACCCACCTTCTTCCTTTCCAGACGCTATGCATTGCCTCGTCTTGGACGTATGATGAATGCGGATCTCTACCCAGCCCTTGCACATTTTCTATTCCGATGCGCGCCTGCTTTCTCCCGTTGCTCGTTATCGGCGTTATCGGCAGGCTGACCACTCCCCTCTCCCTCCAAGCTCGGGTCCAGGGTGATTTCCCCTCTGATGTCGCGTTTCTGCTGGACCAGTTCGAAGCGCATGCTGCCCCACTGCTCACCGCCAAGAAGATCGACCGGAAGGCCGTGCGCACCGAGTTCATTGCGGCGGCTCCCACCGCGACATCAGACCATTATCAATACCAATTGGTGTCCCGCCTTGTCAGTCGGCTCCAAGATGGCCACGCTGGCATCACTCAATCCACGATCAAGCCAGACGACCTTTCAAAAGGGCAGGCGTTACACCGGCCCCAGAGTGCACCTCGTGGTGAGCAACGACACCGTGCTGATATGGGCTGCGTTCAAGGATGCGGAACAGGCAGGGCTCAAACCAGGGCAGCGGGTGAACCGCATTGACGGAAAGCCTGCGCTCGATTGGCTCAAGCAACAATCCGAGGCATTGCAAGAACGTGGGTTCAGCTTCTCAACGCCCCATCAAGCACTCTACGCCGCGTGTCATTGGGGTCTGGCGGACTGGGAAGGAATCGAGATCACCTTCGAAGTCACTACCGCTGCCAGCGAGGAACCGACGATCAAACGCCAACGCAACGGCGGCCCGAATTTCGCGCCTATTGTGCCCATCTTCCCGCCAGAAAATCTACAGACGGTGGGACGCCAGAGCTATGGGCAATCCGCAGACGGCTACTGCTACATTCACCTCCGGGACATCCCAGGCAATCTCCCTCAGCAACTCGATCAGATCCTGAAATGAAAGCCCTCGGCGACATCCCTGGCCTGATTCTGGACATGCGCGCCTATGGCGGCGGTGGCAGTGATCACGAAGCCGTGCTCGGGCATTTCCTTGCCAAAGGCCAATCACTCGGTCAGCACCGTGGGGTTTCCGAGCCTCCCTTCACCGGCCCCCTGGTGGTCATCGTGGATGCCGGCGCGCGTTCCGCAGGCGAGACCATCGCCGGCATGTTCAAAGAAGACGGCCGCGCCTACATGATCGGAGACACTCCTACACCCGGCACCTCCTCCCAAAAGCAAGCCATCACCACCCCAAGCGGGAAGTTCACCATCCGCTTCTCCGTCCGGAGCAACATGCAACGTTTCAACAACGGCCGCGGCATCGAAGGCATTGGTGTATTACCCCCATGAATTCGCCTCTGTCTCAGCCATCGATCTGCTAAAACGAGAAGATACCCTGATCAAACGCGCTGGGTCGCTGCTCAACCAGGGACTTCCCAAAGACGTGGTCAACGACCTGCCACAGCAACCTTCATCTCTCAAAGGCACTCTGATCAAGGTGTCGTCACCGTCAATTTCATGAATCGCCGTCCTCCACTACTAGTCGGAACTTTGAACTCGTGCACATCACCGACGCCTGAGTCCAACACCGGTGTCCAGGAATTGGCGGAAAGGTCCGGGCTGGCTACGGCACCATACGTAACCCCGGTCACTCCTGCGGGAGCCGTAAACCGGATCACCAAATACTCCCCTTCCAAGAAAGGCTGAGGCGTCTGGCCCGCACTGTTCTGCTTGGGATGGAGACCAAACGCGTACTCCAGGACATTAGGCAAACCGTCCCCATCGAAGTCAAAGAGGTCTGCCGCGCTGCCTGAGTTAGCAGTTGTGCTGAAATGAGTCTGCCGCCACCCTTGTTGAGCCGAGAGCCCGCTGCCTGTCAACTGTATGATAAACGGGTTTTCGTCCGAATCATTACTTTCGATATGCAACTCTGCCGAAGAGGCACCTGTATATTGTGCAGTAAATGAAACCGTGAAGCTGGCAGAAGATTCAGCTTCAAGTGTAGCAGGCGATTGACTGGTCACAGCAAACCCCAAAGCACTATCCCCATGAATGGCGACCCCGTTGATCGTCAATGTGCCGCCGCTGGTGTTGCGCAGAGTAAACTGCCTCGCGTTTGGCACACCTATGACAGAGTTGCCAAAACTTACAGTGTCCACATTGGAAACCAAATCCTTCGTTACCGGCTGCTCCAGCACCAATTCCGGGAGTGTTGAGTTGAAAGCAATTCTTGTTTCGAGCAAGCTCGCACAGGTGTTGTATCGTCCGCTCGCAACCCGGGCTCTCCCCCTCAACAGACCTGACTCTGGCATCGTCACACCATTGAGCTCCCACCCCTCACTCGTCCGGGCGCCCGTGCCGAGCCGGGTCCATGTGCCGCCTCCATCTGTTGACGTGTCAAAGGTGACCCACTGGGCTTCCGGAGCGCTTCCGCCTCTTCGCCAACGTACCGATCCAAGATTAGGACGACTCAGAACATCCACTGCCGCGTCATTGTGCAGTACCACGATCTTGTTCCGCGGGAGCGTGTTCACCTTGCTGAATAACCCTGTCACCAGGATCTTCCCCGAGGGTAGCAGCGTTGCGCCGGACACCTTAGAGTCGAAACCCAAACCCAGTCCAAAAGCAACATCGACACTTCCCGTTGAGGCCGTACGTACGAGCGAGTTTTCGATGTATGTGCCATCACTACCTACGAACATGCCTTGGTGGTGCAGAATCCCGCCGTCAGCTTGCAACCCGACCAAGCCCTCCTGATTATCAAGCAGACCGAACTCTGCATCGACTGCGCCGTTTGCCTGGAGTCTGACAACTCGGGAAAAGGAGTCGATAGGCGCAACAAGTATCTTGCCATCCGGTGCGACCTGCATCCCTCCCACGAGCGACGTAACACCACTGTTGAAACTCACATCCAGTGCGCCTGTTGAGCTGAGGCGGGCGATGTAGCTGCGCGTCACAGATGGAGTCGGGAAACGTCGAGTGTAGCCAAATCCCCCACCAATCAAGATAGAACCGGTCGGCTCCACTAAAATGCTGAGCATTTGACCAGAGAATGTTGCAAACGACGGGGTAGTATTAAATCTGAATGCTCCGTCCAGCGAACCATCAGGCATCAACCGAATCAGCTTGCCCGAACTACTTGTACTATTTGCAACCAGGATTTTTCCATCAGGCTGCAATGCAATACAATCAACTCCCTGGAGCACTATTGGCTCCGGGGGGAAGGCTGAATCGAGACCCCCGTCAGGCATCAATCGCACAATCCCGGCTTGGTTGACCCCGTTGTAAGTGGTAAAATAGCCAGCCACCAGGATTTCACCGTCTTCTTGGACGGCGATAGAACTAATCTGTCCATTGCATCCGGTTCCCGAATCAAAAGAGAGATCCAACTCACCAGTTGACAGTACACGAACGAGACGATTCGTGCCGCTCCCTTCAAAAGAGCCGCCAATCAACATCTTCCCATCAGGCTGAATCGCGACTGCATTGGCTTCATAGACTACAGAACCTTGAAAACTCCAGGAAGAATCCGGCACTCCTGGACCAACGCGCATCAACACCAAGTCATTACCCGTACCGCCTTGGTAACTCGCCTGAAACAAGAGTCGCGCCCCGTTCCATGACGCTTGGATATAGCCACCTTCTGGAAGATTGGCAAAAAAACCATCTATCTGACTGCCCGAGGTGTTGTTCACCAAGGTGAGGATTGACGCCTTGGCAGGAGAATACCCCAACTCCAGACTGCCAATTTCTTTTCCAGTAGGTGAATAACCTTCCGCCACCAATGGTGTCGATGAGACACTGGAGAAGACTGCTGCCGGCACCGTGTCCACCGACTCACCGAAAAGCGCTACCTCGAAAATAGACTCATCCCCGTCGTTGCTGGCTATTCTTAACGTCGCAGTTCGCGCTCCCACACCGGTGGCTGTAAACCTCACAACGATTGCATCGTTGCTTCCAACCCGATGCTTGTCCCTTGGGGATTGAACCAGTTCAAAGGAAGAAGCATCTGGCCCAACAATATTTGCACTAACATTCTCCAGCGCTGCGCCTCCTTCATTGGTCAATGTCAATATCCTGGAGATTGCTGCTGTTGAGGGAAGCGTTCCAAAATGGACCTGACCCGATCCGGCGATAAGCGGGCGCCCCACTGGCTGCTGTAAGGCAATTTCGGGCGATGCCTCTCCCAGTTCAAGGATCTCTTCCTGCGTCGCGCCGCCAACGTAAGCACGGGCTCTCATCGCCCCGTTTGCCCATGGCAAATTGCCAGTCCACTCCCAACCGTCAGTACCTTTGGCCCCTCGCCCCAGAAACTGAACCTCGCCGGTCGGAGACAAGTACTCAAACTCAGTCCACGATGCCTCCTCCAAGGATCCTGTCCGTTGCCAGAAGAGGCGGGCGGTCTCCATTGTGAATACAGAAACTGCATCTTCACGCTGAAGACGCTCCACACCCCGAGAAAAAAATCCTCCAACAATCAGTCTTCCATCGGGTTGTGAAGAAAGACAGGACACCTGCCAATCTAACGAGGCAACAAACGTAGAATCCAGAACTCCGGTCGATGATAGTCTGGCAATATTATTGCAGGCGTTCCCGTTCAATATCGAGAACCCTCCCACAACGACTATCTTCCCGTCAGCTTGCAAGGCGAGTGCGTCGACCCCCCCTCCTGACAAATCCACCGACGCAAGGACAGACTCAATAGAACCATCTGCATTCAGGCGAACTAATACCGGTGCCGACTGTGAACTTGAAGAAAATCTCCCTCCGACCACCAGTTTGCCACTAGGCAGTGCCGCAACAGTCCTCACACTGGGATAAGCATAGCCAAAGTCTGTCAGAAAATCCTCATCCACCGCCCCATCGGGAGTCAGCCGTGCGAGCGCATTGCGAGTGACCCCATGAACACTCCTGAAGTTCCCTCCAATCAGAATATGGCCTCCTGCGAGGACTTTCAACACGGTAACCATTCCGTCGGTGGGAACTTCTACGATAAAAGTGGCATCTTCTTGTCCATCTGGATTCAATCGAATCACATCGTCTCCCCCGCTCCCTGAAGCCCGTCTTGAGATTAGGATCTTGCCATCGTCCTGGATAGCAACGGCCCTGACAGAATTTCCTACCACTGGTCTGAAACCGAGATCGATTGTTCCATCAGGGTGCAATCTCACCAGACCAGGTTGATTATGGCCGTCGAACTTTTGAAAATGGCCGCCAACAATTATTCGACCATCCCTTTGAACGGCGATCACTGCGGTCGCATGATCGAAGCCTGCTCCAGCGTCAAAACCAAGGTCTAGATCGCCATCGGGCAGCAATCTTGCCAGGTAAGACCGCCTCCACCCATCAATGGTCGTGAACCCGCCGCCGATCAAAATTTTGCCATCAGGTTGTATAGAAAGACAATTGATACCAAAACGACTTTCTGCATCGGGAGAGAATGTCGGATCGAAGTCCCCAGGGGCGGAGAAGACCGGGAGGCAAAGTACCAATACTGCAAGCAAAGTACCCCAAGCCGACCAGTAACGACACTCTATTGGATAATAGGCTATATTTCCCATTCTAGACGATCATACACAAGTTTTTTTGCAGACAGTTGCACCAACTGCATCGACGTCAATCATCTAAAACATAAGCCACTGTCCAACGCTCGAGCGGCGACCACTTCGCCCATGACGTCCGTCGTTCTGACGACTGCTTCCGCCGTAGCAAGGATCTCATCTTCCGTTCGCACTCACCAACGCTGCGGCCTTCAGATTGACCACTGGAGATCCAGCTTTGCCACCAGTTGGGGATACGCCGATTCCTGATGGAGTCTGCGTGCCAGCATTCGGCGGCACCACATCTCCAACATCCCTCAGCAACTCCTCATCCGCCTTGGGCAGATTCACAAAGTCGCTTTCAGGCACACTCACTGGCTCGCTGCCAATGGCGGCCTTGGCTTTCCCTTTGCTGCGAACTTTCCCAGCCACAGCAGCGGCCGCTTCAGCGCGCTTCTCCTCTTCCGTTTTCGGGCTGATGAGACCGCCTGAGACGATCAACTTCATCGCCTCTTCCACGGTCAGCGGAGCGTCCTCAAGTCGGCTATTTTCTGTGACAATGACCAGACCCGTCATGGGGCTGAGGGCTGCGGGGAGAAGCACCGCGCTCATGCCAGCACCCGTCTTCGGATCGATGTACTGACCGGTCACAAAGCCCAGCATCTTCAGGCCCGGGGAGGGATAGTCCACATACACCACCCGCTTGAAGCTCTTCACGCCGCCAAACCCTTTGAACGAGTCCATGACCTGCTTCATGAACTTGTAAATGAAGGCCACCAGGGGAATGCGCAAAAGGAACTTCTCCAGCGCGGAGACCACCCTGACGCCAAGCACGTTCGTCGCCATGACGCCCAAGGCCACGAGGAACACGATGGGGATCAGGAACCCCAGGAAGTTCATGAACTGCAGCAACCGCGGGTCGTGAGTGTCGATCATCCATGCCACCGGCACGGCCTGATTGTAAATGGCCGCAAAGAACTCCAGCAGCGGAATGCTCACCTGCTTCAGGCTCGCGTAAACGATCTGAAGTATCCAGAAAGTCACCACCAGCGGAGTCACCAACGCCAGTCCGGCCAGGAACTTGTTGCGCACCCAGATGATGGGGTGCCGCAGCGGTGGAGGTGTAGGGTCGGCCATGGTTGGGGTCTTTGGCGGTACGGACAACGATCTGAAACGGAACTCGGACAAAAAGAACGACAGCAGCTATACGGGACCGGTTCAATCTCTCCGTGCACGATTTTACAGCAATCTTTGGGCCGACCAAGACGATTGCATCGACACCTCACCCCAGCTTGGAATCGTAGAAATCGACCGTTACACGGTGGATCCGAGGGGTTTGCAACAAGCCTTCTTCAAAAACTTCGACAAACGAACCTCTTCCCGCCGGCACCCTTATTGGGCACCGGCTTGCCTTGCGATTCGCATTAAGAACCCTTCACCATCTCGGTGGGCAGCGCCGCCCCTTCCTCCCGCTTGTCCGACGACTTGTCCAGGAAGTGCAAGATCACTGCATAGACCAAGAACGCCGATTGCAGAGCCCAGAAGCGGTAGAGCCAGGTCCAGACTCCATCCGTGAATCCGTACGCGTGCAGCCCCACTCCAAGCTGGTTGGTGCCAAACCACGAGAATGCCACAATCATGCCCAAGACGATGTTCGAAGCATGAAAACCAACTTCCCGGATGTACCCACCGAGGCGGGCGTGCAGGATGATCAGGTTCATGAGCACGATCATGAGAGCGCCGTTCTCCTTGGGATCCCAGCCCCAGAATCGCCCCCACGAGTAGTTGGCCCAGATGCCCCCGAGCACCGTACCCACCAAGGAAAGGAAGAGGCCGGCCATCACAAAGGCGTAGGCCATGCGACTGATGTCCTTGGAAGTCTCGTCCTTGTGCTTGGCGATGCCAAAGAGTCGCATCACAAAGTAGATCATCGAGAAGATGGCAGCCACCATGCCTGCGGCATAGCCGAGGTTGATGCAGGGAACGTGAGTGGACAGCCAGAAGTTGGTGATCAGCACGGCCTGCAGTTCCTGCAGGGTGTCCGCACCGTCCATTTCCATGAACCGCAGGGAGAGGAACAGTCCTGACATCCCCGCCAAACAGGCCACCGCCAGTCCCAAGCCCTTGGCCCGACGGCCCACCGCTTCCATCAACAGGCCCAGCAGGACGGATGAGATCGTGATAAACAGGATCGTCTCATAGAGCGTGGTGATGGGTGGGCGCTCCATGATCAGACAGCGCACCACAATACCCATCGTACCGTAGGCAGCTCCAGCAAGCATGACCAGCCAGCACAGCACGCGCACAATCTTGCCCCAGAGAGCCTCCGGCGCCACCCAACTCAATGCCAGCGCAATCGTGCCTGCCACAAAGAGGATCAGCGCGTAGTAGAAGTAGTCCTTCTGGTGGTACTTGAGCTCCATGGCGATGTGGCCACTCTCCCCACGTTCGGCAGCGGACCTCACCACATGATTGTGAAACGATTCCAGGCTGGTCTTGAACTTGGCCACATCCATCCGGTTCCGGTAGATGTTTTCATACTCTGCCAGCAGCTTCAGTTCATCGGCCTTGGCCGTGCCGCCCTCAATGGCCGTCTGCAGCACAGAACCCGGTCCGTACCAGATCTCCACCTTGTTGTCGTCTGGCGGGAAGATGCGGAGCACCGTTTCCGAATTGCCGCTCATCAGCGCGCCCAACACCGCGCGGAAATACTCACGCAGCCAGGGATTGTTCATGGGGGCAGCCGCCTCTGGATGCGCCTGCAAATAGGCCTGAATCTTCGGCACCAAGACGGCTGCACTCACCTTGCCGCTCTCCCCTGCTGCGAGGATGTCAGCCGGCACGGAAGCAGCCAGACCGCCAAACGGATCACGGGCAAAGTCGAAATGACCCATGATCATTTCGTAGTCGAGGAAATCCATCGCCAGCTTGCCGAGCGCACGCTGGACCGGATTGCGGTTCTTGGAGTCCACCTCACGGATCTCCTGCATCTTTTTCATCAGGCTCGACCGGCCTGACACCAGCTCGTTGTACGAGTAGCGATCCCGCTTGTTCTTGGCCTTGACGCCGATCTCAATGATCGCATCCGAGTTGTCCACGATGAACACGCGCAGATCCTTGGCGATGTCTGGACGGAACCAGGTAAGAGCCAGCCACTCGGTCGCACTGAGGCCGTAGGGCTTGCCTTTGGCATTGAGCAATTCCTTGCCCGTCACCGGATCTGTGAGCGCCTTGCCAGAGGATTTCGCATCCTCCGTCACCGGGATGGACTGCCGACCGCTGAAACGCAGCAGGCGGAAACGCGCAATCGTATCCAGCGGCTTGATGCGTCCCGACTCCTGGGCGGGCAACCCTGCCAGAAGTGAGATGACTTCAGGATCCAACACAGTCGCCAGATCCGGCATCTGCGGAGGCGCGGGAGGCTGCACCTTTTCGGCAGGAGCTGGCACCGGTGCAGCAGGCGCGGCATCTTGCGCCACCAAGGCGGTCGCAGGCACCACTGCGGCGAGGAACAGACTGAGGAAAGAACGAACAATCATGGCGTGGCAGGGTTGGTGGTGCTGGCGCTGGAGGAAGCCTCCGGCTGAAAAGCTTTGGAAGTACGGGAGGCAGGCTTGCGGAGGAAGCGAACCAACTGGGCAATCATGTGACCGAGCATGCCGGCCATCGTCGCGAGCATGGCATAGAGCGGCCAGTGATCGGAGGGGTTGTTCACCACTTGCAGCGTGGAGGACTCCACCATGGCACCACCGCGCTCGCCCACATCGAACGCCGACTGGAACAAGGCATACCCCTCGTCACGCAGCGGTTCATTCATGGTGATGATCTTCTTCTCCTCTTTCTCACCGGTGATCTTCGTGATCACGCTGGTGAACTTGCGCGCGCGCTCCGTACCAGGGTGAACTTCGCGCTGGAAGTCATCCAGCCGCACAGAGAACGGCAGCTTGTAGGTCTTTCTCGTGAGAGAGATGCCGTACACCTCGTCGCCCACTTTCACGGAGAAAGGAGCCGCCGCGAAGCGCCAGAGAATGCCCTTTTGCGCCTCCCCACCCTTCTTGGGAGTCACCTTCACATAGGCACCATCTGCATTGCGTTCCTGCTCGAGCTCCTCTTTGAGCGTCTGCAGGAAGTAGCCATCCGCAACCTCCCGGCTCGTCGAGGACCCAGCAGCCTTTTTGGGTGCAGAGTTCACCTCGTAGTTCATCACCATGAGGTCGAACGGCAGATCCTTGCTTTCAAATGTGCGGGCCTTGCCCCCAATCAGATCTTGAAACTGCCGTCCCGGAATCACCAACGCAACCCGCTTCCCATCCTTGGAAACAGGCTCCAGGCGCTCGATTTCAATCACCACATCATGGAAGCTCTGAAACTCATCCGCCACCTGTCCTTCTGCCAGGCGCACCGCCCCTTCTTTCTTGAAGAGGAAAGACACAAGACCCGCCACCAGCATGAACACGATGGAACCGTGGGTGACAATGACCCCGAATGTACGGCCAGTCTTCCGAATACGGATGAGGCCACCAAGGATCATGTTCAACGTCAGGATCGCCATCAGCGTCATGCCCCCTGGAATCAGCACCGGCAGATTCCAGTTCCCCTGGTAGCTAACATGCATGGCGCGAAGGCAGCAGGCCAGATCCACGCTCGTGATCAAGTAGGAATCAAAGTACTTCCGCACGCTGTCAAACAAGCCATGCTCGACCTGTTCCAGCGTCCCCAGGAAGGTGATCAAAAGCAGAAACACCAGCACCACCGTCGCCAGACCAAATGAGGCGAAAAAGTGGTAGAGCTTCATGTGCGGCGGCACAACAGGTCGCGGCGGCGGAGTAGGTTTGGCGGCAGGCATTGACTGAAAAAGTTGCGGTTCGCAGTAGGAATTCGAAGGCAGACGGGGACAATCTCTCCCGCTCTGGGCGGGCCGGGGATCAGATCAGAGTTCTCACCATGGATCCACGCAGGCGATCTTGAGGTTATCGTTTAAGACTGATGGAGCTCGCAAACTGGTCGAAGGCGGCTTCGTTCTTAACTACAAGGTCTTTAGGACCCGTAAGTTTGACAAAAAGTGTGAACTCCGGAGCTTCCTGCACCAGCCCCAACATGCGATAGCCTGTGGCAGCCGACTCCGCACCCACACCTTTGAAGTCACCGTCAAACGCCACAAAGGTGGCATCCCGTCCCACAAAGGTCTTCTTAGGTAGGGCCGCCAGCTCTGCGTCCGTGTAGGGCGTCAGGCCCATTTGGGTGCGCCACCGATTGACGTTCGCCGCGAGGCCTCCCGCCTGTCCCGGCATGATGGAAAGGTAACACTCCCCCTCCTGGTTCGGACCGAATCTCAAATCGATCAAGCGCATCCCACCACCGGATCCGGCAGGAGCTTCTGCCCAGCCTTCAGGAGTGATCCAGGCGAGTGGATTCTCAGCCGGCGGCGGTGGCGGGGGTTGCGTATCGAAGAACCGCTCTGCGCTGGTGGCCTCCGCCTTGGGCATGATGGCGTGCTCGGAGATCTGTCTGGATTCCTTGATCTCCATGCGCTCCGTTAGAGGCTTGCAGGAGCTCAGCATCAAGCCAGCGCTCAGTCCCAGGCATACGCCCACGCCGGTGAGGCCCGGCCGATTGGATTTCTGGACACTGCGTCCAGGCTCACGGCCGGTCACTTTCGTCATGCTGAAAAAACGGTTCATCCTCTTGTTCCTTAGACTGGCTCCCACCCCGGCATCAAGCCGCGATTTGTTCATTTCGGCACGGGAGGCAGGTGGATATATACGTGGCAGGGCAGGTTGTCGTTGCGGATCGCTCGGACCGATGTTGCTGGCGTGGCAAAACGCCGCACCGTCATTCAAGGATCAGAAGAACGATTGAGGAGGCTCCGGACATGCCGCCGGCCACCTCCTCGGCTCGCCCGTTTCCATGGCATTATTTCTTGTTGGCGTCCGCTGCAGGAGCAGGCGCTGCCGGCGGAGCATCGGGCTTCTTCTCTTCCGGTTTGGGGGCCGGTGCAGGAACTGGCGCGGCATCGGGCTTCTTGACCTCCGCGGGTTTCGCTTCGGCGGGTTTCGCAGGAGCCGGGGCGGCGGCCGGAGTCTCAGGCTTTTTCGCTTCCGGCTTTTTCTCCTCAGGCTTGGCAGGAGCAGGAGCTGGCTTCGGAGCCTCGGCAGGTTTCGGTGGCGGCTGGGCGGCTTCGATGAGTTTGGCAATCTCAGCCTCGCTCAACCCCACATTCACGACCAAGCCCGGAATCTGAGCTTCCAGCTTCTTCGCCCCTTCACGCGTGGCCCCGGTCTGCCAGACGAAGAGTTTCTTCAGGGACTTGGCCCCAGCCAGCTTGGCCAGCCCGGCATCGGTAACCTTGGTGCCGTAGAGGTTGAGGTACTCCAGCTTGCCCAGCTTCGCCAGGTGATCGAGCCCAGCATCAGTGATCGCCGTGTTCTCCAAGTGCAGACGCTCCAGATTGCTCATCCCTGCCACCATGGCCAGGCCTGAATCCGTGACCTTGGTCCGTGCCAGATCCACCCAGATGAGGTGCTGATTCACAGGGGCCAGCAGGGCCAGTTCCTTGTCACCGAACTTGTCTGCGGCATTCACCGTGCCGAGACGCAGTTGCTCGCTGTCGAGGGACACCGCCATCATGGAGGCATTCAGCGCCGTGATCTTGGCCGCCACTTCCGCCACCGTCTTCTTCTCTGCATCCGTCAGCGGCTTGGCCTTGGGCTTCTCCACCGTCTTCTTCCCACCATCGGCCTTGGCTGGCTTGGCAGCGGCGTAGAGAGCTTTGGCGATCGTTTCGATCTCTGGAGTCTTCTTGGCGTTGGCAAAGGTCAGGGACTCACTGGCACCTTCTGCGATCCACCATTCCAGGAAGGCCAGTTCCTCTTTGCTCAGCTGAGGCTCGTCGGATGGCGGCATGTGCTCGTCATCTTCCTTGGGAAGCTTCGCACGGACCAGCAGGAGGCTGTCCTTCGTATTGCCAGCGATCACGGTGGTGGCACCGTCACTGCCGCCCTTCAGGAGGTCGGCAAAGGTGTGCATCTTGAGCTTGCCCTTGCTCTTGTCCGTACCGTGGCAGGCATTGCATTTGGCAGCCAGAATAGGGGCAACCAGCTCGTCGTAGATCTTGGCATTGGGGTCCAGAGCCTTGCCAGCAGTAGCCACCGCAACAGGCGCGGCTTCAGGTTTGGCAGGTGCCGGAGTTGGGGCTGGCGCAGGCGCAGGAGCAGGAGCTTTCGGCTCCACCTTGGCCGCCACTGGAGCCGGTGCCGGAGCGGCAACAGGCTTCTTGGCCGCGAGATAGGCATTGGCAAAACCTTCGATCTCTGGAGTCTTCTTGGCCGCCGCAAGCGTCAATGTCTCGCTGGCTCCTTCTGCCACCCACCACTCCAAGAGGGCAATCTCTTCTTTGGTCAGCTGGGGCTCGTCGCTAGGCGGCATGTGATCGTCATCATCCAGGGGGAGCTTGGAGCGCACCAGCAACAGGCTCTCCTTGGCGTTGCTTGCGATCACCGTCGTGGCACCATCGCCGCCGCCTTTCAAGAGGTCAGCAAAGGTGTGCATGCGCAGCTTGCCTTTGCTCTTCTCCGAGCCGTGGCAGGAGTTGCACTTGGCAGCCAGGATGGGGGCCACGATGTCTGCATAGATCTTGGCATTCGGATCCGCCTTCCCTGCTGAGGCAGCAGCGGGAGCCGGAGCGGCCGGCTTCTCAGGAGCAGGCGCCGGTGTCGGTGCGGGCGCAGGGGCCGCAGCCACCACCTTCGCGTTGTCTTTCTCTGACCAGCCAATGTTCACCAGCAGGCCCGGACGCTTGGCGCGGAACGCTTCCGCAGCGGGTTCCGTCACCCCTGTCTGCCAGAGGTAGAGTGACTTGAGCGCCTTCAGCCCTTCCAGATCCACGAGGATCTTGTCCGTCACTTTCGTGCCGTACAGGTTCAGATACTCCAGTTTGGCCAATCCCTTCAAGCTCGCGCCAGCCGCATCCGTCACCGCCGTGTTCTCAAGGTGCAGTTCCTTGAGATTGGTCATCTTGGCCAGGATCGCGAGCCCCGCATCGGTGACTTTGGTACGCGCCAGATCAAGCGCCACCAAGGATCCCCCGATCGACTCCAGTTCCTTCAGATTCGCGTCGTTGTAGTCACGCGCCACGTTCAGCGCGGTGAAGCGCAGCTCCTTGGCATTCTGAGCCACCGGAGCCAGGGAAGCTCCCGAGCCATTGATCTTCTTCATGGCCTCCGCCACAGCAGGATCCACCCCACCCGCAGCCGGGGCTTGCGCCGCAGCTTCCGCCAGAGTCAGCATGACCGGCGGCATGCTGCCGCCGCTGCCGCCTTTGGCCTTGGAAAGGAGCGTCTGGAGCGCGGGCTTCAGATTGTCCGGCACATTCGCATCGGCCACCTTCAGGTCCTTGCTGGCACCGGCTTTCACCCAGATCGCCACCAGCTCGATCTCTTCGACGGTCGGCTGATCCTTGTTCTCTGGGGGCATGTGGTCGTCATGATCCACTGGCAGCTTCATACGAGCCACCAGCAGGCTCTTCTCCGGATCGCCCGCCACGACGTTGTCGCCGTTTTCGCCGCCTTTCAGCATCGCTTCATGGTTGTCCAGGCGGAGGTCGCCTTTGCTCTTGTCAGCGTTGTGGCAGGTATTGCACTTCGCTTCCATAAGCGGAGCCACCACTGCGGCGTAGAACGTGGGGCTCCCCGCAGCATCCGCCGTGGCCACGGCCGGGGCCGGTGCTGGGGCCGGAGTCGGCGAAGCAGGGGTGCTCCCCACTTCAGATCCGTTGGTTTCCGGCACCATCGCAGGGGCAGGCACCCCGACAGGAGCCGGTTCTGGGGCTGCGTTGTCGGCATTGACGCTGCTCACCTCATCGTGCACAGCGGCTGGTGCAAACAGGTCCACCACCTTGGCCTCCACCGTCCGCACAGTGTTGCGCACATCCTTGGGGGCGTACTCCAGCAGATAGTCACTGCCGTGCACCATGTTCCCGCCGAAGTGGGCCCCCACGCTCATGATTCCCAGCGTGAGGAACAGCAAGCCGCGGTACACGAACCGGATGCGGCCGCCGCTATCCTCGGAGATCTGCTTGAAAATGAGAGCCAAAAGCGAGCCCACTACCGTGGCAATGCCAAGGGTCTGGTGCGCGGCGAACATCCCTCCCTTGTACCCACCCTCGCGGGACAGAAGGATGCCAAACACCACCGCCACGATCGCCCCGAAGGCACCGAAGCCCATCACGAACCCCACAGACCCTTTCACGGCCTGACCGAGGGGGAAACGCAGCATCACCAGAGCCTCCATGAAGGCCGCCATGATGAGCACCCCTACTGGCAAGTGCACCGCGATGGGATGGAACCGCCCAAAGAACAGCGCCCACTCCGGAGTCGGCAGGGCCTTGGCCGCATTCGTCACCGGTGGGACAAGCATCATTGAAACGGCAAAGAGCACCACAAGCCCCACGGCACAGATCCAGCCCACCAGCGGACGACGCAGGTTAGGCGGGTTCTCGGGGGATTCACTCTGGCTGAGACTGGCTGCTGTAGCTGGCATGTTGAGAAGGTCGGGATGACGTTTTCGTGTTCCTACGGAAGTCCAAAACGAACGGCATGGCCGGGATAAATCAATTCCAGCATAATTTCATGGCAATCTCCGGCCCTTACAAAAAGAAGTGACAGAAGTTGATGTCAAAAGAGGCCCGGCGTTACGACACCGGGCATTTTTTGCTCAGAATCAGTACTATCCGGCGAAGTAGCCCCCGTTGAGGTCATCGGCCAGATGCAGGGCGGTGAAGCCCAACCACACCACCAGGAACCCGGCGAGGAGCAGTTTCTCCAGTGAGAAGGTCCGTCCACCCAGCCGCACTGGCATGTCTTTCAGCAAGCCATGCACCACTGCCATGCAGAACAGCAACGGCACCAGCGAGATGGAATTCACCAACCGCGGCCCCACCTTGAGCGTGGTGAACCAGCCGAACAGGTAGCAAAACGCCGTCATCAGCCCCGCCACGTAGAGCAGCTCCCATTTCCATTTCAGCACCCCCAGGGACGCCTGCTCCCAGTTCACCGCC
>NZ_BATR01000161.1 GCF_000739655.1 Verrucomicrobium sp. BvORR106
CTTGGCGCCTCACGCACCATCGCCCCGTTGCCTGACCGACGGGGACCGTCGGACTACTCCTGCAGCGTCGCAGCAGGCGTAGTCCGGATGTGCCATCCGGCTCAGTCGCTGCGGGAACGGGCGATCGAATGCCGAAGCACGTCGCGAGAAGTCAGGACGTCGCTTGGCGCCTCACGCACCATCGCTCCGTTGCCTGACCGACGGGGACCGTCGGACTACTCCTGCAGCGTCGCCGCGGGCGTAGTCCGGATGTGCCATCCGGCTCAGTCGCTGGAACGCTAGGCGATCAAACTCCTCCCAGCGGAGGCAGGACACGCAAGCTTGGCAACCGCACGCCCCTTCGGTATTCTCGACCCGAACTGAGCAAATAATCCTCTGCCGTGTCCACGACCAGCACACCCTCGATCCACACCACGCCGCAGGTGCTTCTGAGAATGGGCAGGGTTTGCCTCCATGCCGCAGGCATCATCCTCGTCGGCCTCGCCTTGGTGGGCTATTGCGTCTTGTCGTATCCCACGAAGCGGTGCGCCTTCTCCGAGCAACTCCGTTCCGATTTCACCACCAGCATTTCTCACCCGCGTTAAGTTAGCGCCCGCCAGCGGTGCATCCCCTGCTCTCATCTTCCGACTTCCCCACCCCATTTTCTCCAACGGCGGGCCTTTAGACGCCCGAGTCCCCCCGCCCATACGTATTCCGCAGATCCACCCAGTCAGCTCAGTCACCCCAACCCATCACCTCTCATGAGCACCATCAACGCCTACGCCGCCACAGCCGCCGGAGCCCCGCTGGAACCCTTCTCCTTTGAGGCCGGGGAACTCGGTACCGAGGAGGTCGAGATCAAGGTCACGCACTGCGGGCTCTGCCACTCTGACCTCTCCATGCTGGGCAACGATTGGGGCATGACCGCCTACCCTTTCGTGCCGGGCCACGAGGCCGTGGGCATCGTCACCGCGCTCGGCTCCGGGGCCAAGGGGCTGGAGATCGGCCAGCGCGTGGGCATCGGCTGGTCCGCCTACAGCTGCCTCTCGTGCCACGCGTGTCTCTCCGGGCGTCACAACCTCTGTGCCAAGAACCAAGGCACCATCGTGGGTCGCCACGGTGGCTTTGCAGACAAACTCCGCGCCCAGTGGACCTGGGTACGCCCGCTGCCAGAGGGGCTGGACATGGCCACCACCGGCCCACTGCTCTGCGGCGGCATCACCGTCTTCGCCCCCTTCTTTGAGTACGCCATCCCGCCGACCGCACGCGTGGGCATCCTCGGCATCGGCGGTCTGGGGCACATGGCCCTTCAGTTCGCCAACAAATGGGGCTGTGAGGTGCATGCCTTCACCACGAGCGAGAGCAAGGAGGCTGAGGCGCGCAAGCTGGGGGCCCACCACGTGCACAACACCAAAAACCCGGACGCGCTGAAGAAGATCGCCGGCAGCCTGGACCTCATCATCTCCACCATCAACGTGCCGCTGGATCTGCACGGACTCCTCAGCACCCTGGCTCCGACCGGCCGCCTCCACGTGCTGGGTGCTGTCCTCGAACCCCTCCCCCTGCCCGCCCTGGATCTCATCTTCGGCCAGAAGTCCATCTCCGGCTCCCCCACTGGCAGCCCGACCGTGATCGATGCCATGCTGAACTTCAGCGCCCGCCACTCCGTCGCCCCAATCACCGAGACCTTCCCGCTCAGCCAGGTGAACGATGCCCTGGAGCACCTGCGCTCGGGCAAGGCGCGGTACCGGATCGTGCTGGTGAACGATTAAAACCAACCACAGAGGCACAGAGAACACAGAGGGATGACTTTTTAGACAGAATTAACGGAATTAACAAAATTAAGAGTCCAGCTTCGGACCCGGGTGCGCTAACACGTTAGTCAGAAGCCAAATCTAATTCCGTAAATTCTGTTAATTCTGTCTAAACCTCAGTTTCATTCCTTTGTGCCCTCTGTGTCTCTGTGGTTAATTCCTAGTTCCCCCTACCCCTGACCTTCCGATGCTGACCGCCCACGACGAAGAAGAGGACGAACGGTTCTACCGCGATACGGAAAGCACCGCCTTCCCCAAGCTGAGTGATCACCAACTCTCCCTGCTGGAGCCGCTGGGCTCGCGTCGCATCGTGCGGCGGGGTGAGGTGGTCTTCGGGGCCGGATCGCGGGATTTCCCCATGGTCGTCGTCATCCAGGGCGAGCTGGAGGCCTACGAGACGCGGGAGGATGTGGAACAGATCCTGGCCAATCCAGGGCCGCGTGACTTCGTGGGGGAGGTCTCCATGCTCAATGGCACCTCCTCCATCGCCGGGGTGCGGGGAAAAGCGGATGAGACCGAGATCCTGGAGATCCCCGCGGTCAAACTGCGCAAGGCCCTGGCGGATCTCCCCGGAGTGGGTGAGCCGGTGGTGCAGGCCTTCATGATGCGGCGGCAGCGGCTGCGGCGGGACCGCGAGCTGGCGGGCCTGCGCATCCTCGCCCACCCAGGCTGTCAGGGGGCACGGCGCATCGATGACTTCCTGGACAAGAACCACATCCCGCACCGGCTCATCGATTCCACCACGCTGGAGTGCCGCGCCTTGTGCGAGCGGCTTGGCGTTGCCGATTGCGATCTGCCCGCCCTGATCGCCAGTGACGGCTCTGTTTCCTGCAACCCGGCCATCTTCGATGTCGCCCGCATTGCCGGGCTCCTGCGCCCCCTGTGCTCGGACGGGCGCGAGGAAATATTCTGCGACCTCGCCATCGTCGGGGCCGGTCCCGCCGGGCTGGCGGCCGCGGTGAATGCCGCCTCAGAAGGCCTCTGCACCGTGGTGCTGGAGAGCTTTGCCCCCGGCGGACAGGCGGGCTCCTCCTCCCTCATCGAGAACTTCTTTGGCTTCCCCACTGGCATCAGCGGCGGAGACCTGACCTACCGGGCGCAGCTCCAGGCCTTCCGCTTTGGGGCCAAGTTCTCCACGCCCTCCCGGGTGCTTTCCATGAACTTCCCCGGAGGTGAGCATGGGACCGCGCTGGAGATCGAGGGCAGCCCCACCACGCTCCGGGCCAGATGCGTTATCATCTCCAGCGGTGCCCAGTACAACAAGCTCGGCGCCGAAGGGCTGGAGGACTTTGAGGGGCTGGGCGTCTTCTATGCCGCGACCGTCATGGAGGCCCAGTTCTGCCGCGGCGGCACCGCCGTGGTCGCTGGGGCGGGCAATTCCGCAGGCCAGGCCGCCATGTACATGTCAGAACAAGCGGCCAAGGTGTACCTCGTGATCCGCGGGGATGACCTGACCAAAAACATGTCCAGCTACCTCTCCAGCCGCGTGGAGACGAAGCCCAACATCGAGATCCTCCGGCACACGGAGATTCGCAAACTGTCCGGTACAGGTCGGCTGGAGAGCATCGAGATCGAAAACACCCGCACCGGAGAGCGCCGCACCGTGGAGACCACCGCCGTCTTCTCCATGATCGGCGCCCGCCCCTGCACGAGCTGGCTCCCGCCCGAGATCCTTATGGACGAGAAGGGCTTCATCCTCACCGGGGCCGCCATTGCGCACGCCCCGGCCTGGCAGGGCGCAGGCCGCACGCCCTATCCCTTCGAGACCAGCCGCCCCGGCATCTTTGCCGCAGGCGATGTCCGCTCCGGCTCCGTCAAGCGCTGCGGCGCCGCCGTGGGTGAAGGCAGCATGGCCATCGAGAACGTCCACCAGGTGCTGGGAACCTATAGCTGAGGGCCGAGCACCCGTTGGGGCAGCCCATTCAGCAATAGGAGATGCTCGCTGTGATTCAAAGAACAATACCTGCTCTGTGTTCTCTGCGGCTCCGTGGTTAAAGTGCAGAGTGGGTCACGCTGCGCCCAGCGCCTGCCCCAGCTTCATCGCCACGGTCATGTCGCCCTTCACCTTCAGCGTGCCCATCATGAAGGCCATGCGGGGATTGAGCTTTCCCGCGAGCAGCGCCACAAAGTCCTGATCCTTCATGGAGAAGGTGCAGGTCCCCTCCTCCTCTGCCGGACGCACCCCCGCAGAGCCGGGGCGGAAGTCCACCAGCCATGACCCGCCCTGCGGCCCGGAGAGATCAAAGCGGAACGTCGCATTCACCAGCGCCTGAAGCTCCGGGCTCTCCGTCTTCTCCGCCACACGGGTGTTGAAAAGCTCGGCCGGAGTGTTGCTGGTGGAGGATTCGTCGGAGTGGGAGGACATGGCAGGCTATCGGGCGGCTCAGGCCTCCGTTCAAGCGAGAAAGGTGGGGATCCCAAGGACCGTGGCGCGCTTCGCAAGTGATTTGGCGCGCCGCGCGAGTGAGCGAAAACCTCCATCGAGTAGTCTGTACCTATGCAGACACCAGCCCATCCGATGCTCCGCCGGTGCGAGGTGCAGGTGCAGATGCAGACATCCCTTTCCAACCCTGGAATCCATAAGGGAGATCCCCTCTACGAGTTGGAACAGCACAATGCCACCAGGAACGTGGCGGACCAGGTAAAGCGCACGCTGAAGCGCTCGCTCGCCGGGCGGCGGCCTGTGTTGCAGGATGTGGCGCAGGAGCTTGGCACCAGCACCCGCACGCTCCAGCGCAAGCTGGGTGATATGAACGTGACCTTCAAGCACCTGGTGGAAGAGACCCGCCGGGAGATGGCCCAAGACTACCTCCGGCAGAGCACCATCGACCTCAGCGGGGTGGCCTTCCTCCTGGGCTATGAGGACTCCAACTCCTTTTTCCGGGCCTTCCAAGAATGGGAGGGCACCACGCCGGGAGAGTGGCGAACACGAAATCCCGCACCGCTGGCCCATGCAGTTGGGAGATGATCCCCTTGGATTCATCCACCCATTCGAACTCTGAACAAGAAACACCCGCCACGGATGCACGATCTACCCCACCCACCCCTGCCACGACGTGCCTTTCTCAAGCTCACGAGCACCGCCGTGTTCGCCCTTCCTGCCCTCGGGCACACACAAACCAAAGCCGCACCCCACTTCACCATGAACATCACCAGAAACGCCACCCAGGCATCAACCAAGGCTGCCGCCGAAAACTTCACCGGCACCGTCCGTGTGGATCCGCTCTTTCAAGCTGATGCCCCTGCCCGCGCTCGCGGTGCGAGCGTCACCTTTGAGCCCGGCGCACGCACAAACTGGCACACCCATCCGCTGGGGCAGACACTCATCGTGACCATCGGCAGCGGGCTCGTGCAGCAATGGGGCGGCCCGATCGAGCAGATTCATCCCGGTGACGTGGTCTGGTTTCCGCCCGGCGTGAAACACTGGCATGGGGCCACTCCCACCACCTCACTGACCCACATCGCCATCACCGAACACCTCGACGGCAAAACGGCAGAGTGGTTGGAGCAGGTCAGCGATGAGCAATACCAACCCTGATCCCAGCCTGACTCATCATGAAACTTACACTTGTCGCGATGGCCGCCCTGCTGCTCGGACCACTCGGGACCGTCAATGCTCAGCCCACCCCGGAACCCAATCCTATGCTGAGTGATAAACAGCGAAAAATGACAACCATCTCCGCCTATGCGGCCAAGGGCGACCTGGAACGACTGAAGGCGGAACTCCATGCCGGACTGGATGCACAGATGACCGTGAATGAGATCAAAGAGGTGTTAGTTCATCTCTATGCCTACTGCGGATTCCCCCGCAGCATCCGTGGTCTGCAGACCTTCATGACGGTGGTCGATGAACGAAGGGCCAGCGGCAAGAAGGATGAGGTCGGTCGCGAGGCCACACCGATCACAGACACCCGCAGCCGTTATGACCGGGGCAAGGAAATACAGATGAAGGTCACCGGCAGAACGGAGGAGCAACTCCGCGCTGGCTACGCAGCCTTCAGCCCCCAAATGGAGGCTTTATTGAAGGAGCACTTGTTCGCCGATCTCTTCGAACGTGACCTCCTCAGCTTCCAGGATCGCGAGATCGTCACGATTGCCGCGCTTATCAGCATGGGCGGAGTGGAACCGATGGTTCAAGCACACTTCAGCGCGGGACTTACGGTGGGACTCACTCCCGACCAACTAAAACAGATCGTCTCTGAGTTCGAAACAATGCCAGGTCAAAACGACACCGCATCTGCGCGATCCATTCTCAGCCAGGTGCTCAAAAGCCGGGCGGAGTAGCCCCTCGATTGTCTGGCAGCACATCACCGGCGGAATCCGCCATTGGGAAGCCACAGCCAATATACTCACCTAATGCAAACACTAAAAAAGTCATGGAACATCGAACTCTTATCCAAACCTTTCCTCTGGTCGCTGCCATGATCATTCCCACCGCTTCCTCCTTTGCCGCCGAGGGTACCCTGCCCGAACCGCTCGTCATTCAGAAGCAAGGAAGTTTCGCGGTGGGTGGCACGGTGGTCACCGCGCCTGGTACGTTTGACCCGATCAAGCACGGCGCCTTTAACCCAGCGGCTCAAGAAACGTCCGGACAGACGCTGCACGGCGACCATGCCTATGTCTTCTACCAGGTGCCCGTCCATGCCCGCCAGCTACCCCTGGTGATGTGGCACGGCCATGGTCAGTCAGCGAAGACTTGGGAAACCACGCCGGACGGACGTGAGGGATTCCAAACGCTCTTTCTGCGTGATCGATTCCCAGTCTATCTCATCGATCAACCGCGCCGCGGCCGGGCCGCACGGAGCACGCAGCCTCTCAACCTGCCCGCAGCCCCGGACAAACAACTTTGGTTCGGCATCTTTCGCCTCGGCGTATGGCCAGACCTTTACCCAGGCGTCCAGTTTTCGTCCGACGGTGAGGCCCTGAATCAATTCTTCCGGCAAGGGGTGCCGAATACAGGGCCTTTCGATTTCGGCGTCACCGTTTCCGCAGGTTCCGCCTTGTTCGACCGTATTGGCCCCGGGATCCTGGTCACGCATTCACACAGTGGTGGCATAGGATGGGCGACGGCGATGAAGAACGAAAAAGTCCGGGCCATCGTCTCATTCGAGCCTGGGAGCAATTTCCCATTTCCTGAAGGCGAGGTCCCACCCGGAGTGCGGCACGTCGGCGGGCTTGCGAGTGGAGTTGCCGTCCCTCCGTCGGAGTTCAAGGCACTTACCCGCATCCCCATCCTATCTACTATGGCGACAACATTCCCGACCAACCAAGCACCAACCCCGGCCAGGACCAATGGCGTGCCTTGCTCACAGTCGCCCGCCAATGGCGGGATGCCGTCAATCGCCACGGCGGAGATGTCACAGTGATCCACCTGCCTGAGGTGGGGATTCGCGGAAACACCCACTTCCCGATGTCGGATCTCAACAACGTGAAAATCGCGGATCACATGACCGCGTTCCTCGAAGGAAAAGGACTGACCAAATGAGATCATGGGGCAGGAAAACCCCAGACTCAGAAACCATCTCGAAAAAAGGAAACAACCATGAAGAACGCAATGTTGAACTCTGTCGCCTTGAGCGCAGCCCTCGCGATTTCCGCGACGGACGCCTTTGCCGCTGATTACAGAAAGAATCCCTTCACTCTCGCTTACGAAGGTGCGATCACCGAGAACGTGGCGGGAAAAGTCACCATCCACCCCGTCACCTACAAACTCAACGGCCTCGAAATTGCCGCCAACGTTTACACCCCTGCCAGCTACGACTCGAAAAAGGCCTTCCCGGCCGTGGTCGTGGCGCATCCGAATGGCGGCGTAAAGGAACAAGTCGCAGGCCTGTATGCCCAGCGCCTGGCAGAGCAGGGATACATCACGATCACTGCGGATGCCGCGTATCAAGGCGCGAGCGGCGGCGAACCACGAAACGTGGACAAGCCGGCGTATCGGGTGGAGGACATTCACGGCATGGCGGACTTCATTTCCCGCTATCCCGGCGTTGACGCGGCGCGGCTGGGGCTACTCGGCATCTGTGGCGGAGGCGGGTACTCGTTGACCGCGGCGCAGACTGACAAGCGGTTCAAATCGGTCGCGACGTTGAGCATGTTCAACTCCGGCCGGGTTCGGCGAAATGGATACATGGACTCACAGATGGAAACCATCCAGGAACGCCTTCAACAGGCGGCCACGGCCCGTGCCCAGGAAGCGGCTGGCGGCGCCGTCCGCTATGTCGGCGACCAGCAACTCACTGACGAGCAAATCGCCGCCCTGCCGTTCGAGCTGTATCGCCAGGGACTTGTGTACTATGGGAGAACCCACAGCCATCCCAACTCCAGTGCCAGGTACACCATGAGCAGATTACTTGATCTCATGCGCTTCGACGCGACCAACCAGATCGAACTGATCAACCAGCCGTTGCTCATGATCGCAGGCAGCAAGGCGGACAGCCTGTACATGTCGGAGCAGGCGTTCGCCCAGGCCACCGGCACCACTGACAAAGAGCTGCTCAAGATCGAAGGTGCGACGCACATCGAAACCTACTGGGTGCCGAAATACGTGGACGCCGCCATGGACCGGCTGAAGAGTTTCTTCGGTAGGACTCTTTAAGTGGCTGACCACGAAGTCGTGGGCCTGAATGCCGGACATCTGGAAGGGACGGCGGACGCCCTGCCGCTAAAAAGCTGGCTTACATCGATGCCCAATGCACTCGCCCTCCCACCGCCGCAAGCATCGCTCCCAGTCATCGCCCGGCCCCTGGCGCACTGGGGCGCACCGGGATCACGTTCAGCGGGAACTCGTGCGGGATCACCGTGCCGTTCTTCAACACGATCTCCACCAGGATCTGCAGTGCCATGGCCTCCTTCATGATATTGGGTGACCGGTAGGTAAAAATCCCCCCACCCGTGATGGCAGCGCCCGCCACGCTGTCTCTCAGCCGCATGGTGGCCACGGCATCTGGGTTGTTCACGGTCACCTTGTACTCCAGCGTCCGCCCTTGCGCCACAAAGGGCACCACATGGGAGGTCACCATCACGGTGTCCGGTGCCGCGCGGCGCAGCACTGCGGGCACATCGCACTCAATGAACTGGACCATGCTGCCCTGGTTGTTGCGTACCACCATGAGATTGCGATCGCCGAAGGGTCTGAAAGTGGCGCCAACTCTCTCGTAGTAGCCCTCGTTGAGTCTGAGAACACCGACATTGTAGAGATCCACCAGGCCCCTCGGGTGGTCGGCGGCGACCAAGGAAATAACGCCCCCGCTGGAGACGCCGCCCCTCGCCGCATAGTTGCCGCACGTGCTGTAGTAGACCATCCGGCTCTGGTCATCCAGACTGAGCCGCTTGGGCCCGATGTACATGACCCTGCCCGCAGACAGCCGGTCCCCGGTGGGAGAGGCCAGGAGGGTGTCACTCGAGCTGGCGTAGTACTGCATCACTTGTTCCGGTCTCGAACCCTCCCTCACCAGGGTGTAGGGCACGCCCACCGTCAGAGATGGGGAGATGATCACCTGGCTCGCCTGCAGGCAGAGCACCTTCCCGTCTGCCGAGCTGGGGATCTGGATGGGCACCTTTGACGTGTGCCAGGCCAGCAGGCTGAACTGCTCTCCAATGTGCGGGTATCCCTTCTCACTGGCGGAGGGCGGAAGCTGCGCCCACTTGCCCTTTGCCAGCGTGTTTTTCTCCACGATCACCATGCGGAATGGGGACTGGGTGCCCGTGTAGCTAAAGCCCGCCGTCCCCGTATAGTCGAGCAACAGCGACACCGGACTGTCCGGCAGCGTGCCCACCCCCACCCCCTGCAGCCCGGCCCGGTCAGGCAGCGTCACAGACACCTGAGGCTTGAAGTCCGGCAGCGAAAGGCGCGTCAGGGAGCTCACCGCCGGCTCATATGCCAGCACGCAGTCCCCCGCCATGAAGAGCGCGGTCTGGTCAGACGGACTGTAACTTCCCGTCACCCGTCGATCCTTGACGGAGTAGAGCACCAGCGTCCTGTCCTCAAGGCGGAAGACCACGTACTCATTGAGCCCCGGCAGGATGTCCACCACCTGGCGCGGGCTGTTGTAGAACCATGACGTCAGGCTCACACATTCGGCAGGCGCAGCCTCCCCGGCGGCCACCTTGCCCAGCAGCGCCTCCATTCCCACCTTCCCCAGCGTTGCCGGGAGCGCCAACACGGGAGGGGTGCCTCCAATCATCAGCGTATGGCGGAACTGCGAGCCCTCTGCACCACCCGGCCCCACGAGCTTGAAGTTGAGATCCACTTTGCCCGGCGCAAAGTTCGCCGGCACCTCCCAGGTGATGGTGCCCTTCCCATCCACCTGCATGCCCTGCATCAGCGGAGCCACGAGCAGCTTCCACCCCGGAGGCCCCAGCACCTGAGGCGCAAAGACAAACTTCCGGCCCCTCATCGCCACGCCATCGGGGAAGTTGAGCAACACCGGCGCGGCATCCGCCGGCAGATTCGCCTCCTTCATCCGGCGCACCTTCACCATGCGCTCCTGGGAAAAAATGGCCAGTGACCGGCTGTAAGGATCAAAGAACAGCCTCCCCAACACCTGCCCCAAGTTGCGATCACCCATCTCCGACACCTCCTGCGTCGCCAGACTGCCCACCGGCGCCTGATTGAGCAGTGAATACAGCGTCACCGTGCCCGGCAGCGGCGGCACCTGCTGCTTGCCCGGCGCTTGCAGGCTCGCGTACAAGGGCACGGCCAGCAGCGGCCCCACCCGCGCCTCCGGCAGGGAGGACGATGACTGCCTCCCCGGGCGTATCTCCAGCTTCCGCTTGCTGCCATTGGGCTGCGGCACCAGAATGTCAGAGGATGACCATTCAATATTGATCGACACCGTGCCGGCGCTCCGTGAAGAGCTCCAATCGTTGGAACCGATCAGGAAACCGCGGAAAAAGTCGTCATAGGGATAACCCACCCGGCTGGAAGACCGTTCCGTCATCGCGCCGATCAGCTCCCGTCCATCTCCGGACAGCGTGTATTCATACTGGTCCGTACTGCGGGAGTTCGTCCTGTCCTTCCCCGGCACCCCGCTTACCGCCACCTCCAGAGTCTTCGGATCACAGGCATAGCGGCCCTCCGCACAGATCAGCGCCACCGGCCCGTGCGTGGAGGCCGCGCCGCTGGCGATATCCAGCGGAGTCAGATGCTCCGGCACCTGCACGCTCACCTCCTTCGCCAGAGTGACGGCATCGTAGCGGGTCAGACGACGCTCCTTGGGCATCAGCACGAAGAGCGCCTCCTCATTCGCCGCCACCCGGCACTCCTCCAGCGGCTCCGCCGGCAGCGGCAGCCAGTCTCGTTTCTCCAGCGAGATACGTTTCCAATAAGGCGCCCCTTCCAGACGCAGCAGCAGCTCCCGGCCACCCCGGCCCGGCAGGGCACGCAGGATCTTTGACTCCGTCTCCAGGCTGGCCACCTCCCCCTCCCCGAGCGGTGCCACCACCAGCGCCACTTCACTGCCAGCCTGCTGCCCCGTTGACGTGGAGGCCACGGCCCGGGTCGTCCCAGTGGCAGCGGGCGCCCCCGATCCCGCCGCGCCCTCCAGCGCAATTCCTTGAACCGAAGGATAAAAGGCTTCTCCGCGCCGCTCGATGGTGACGCCAAAAGGCTGGGACCGGTGGATGACCTCCTTCGCCTTGTCCAGCACCACCACCTGCACCTCATAGCGCACCTTGGCATCGCCCGCCGCGCGGTCAGGCTTGGGCAGAGTCAGGCTCATCTGCCCCTCGTTCTTGTTAAAGTACGTCTGCACTTCGGCCACCCCTCCCAGCGCGGGCTGGCTCACTGCCCCGGCCACTGGCGCAGGCAATGCCCCCTCCACCGCTGCGGAGCGGTAGGCCAGCTTGAAGGTCTCGGCATCGCTGAAGATGTCGTAGAGCTCCCCCCTCAGCTTCAGCGGGAGCGTGTCCCCCAGCAGGTAACCCACCTCCAGGGATCGAGGAGTAAACCGCACCCCCCGCGTGTCTGCCGCGGGCACCACCGCGGGCCGGTAGCGCCACCCCTGGCCCCCCTCCCGCATGGCGAATCCCGCCACTCCACCCTCCTCACCCAGCACCACGATCGTCTTGGGCAACTGGCTCTCCACCTGGGTGAGCCGGTCACAGACCAGCTGCCCCCCTTCCAACCGGGCCGGAGCCAGCTCCAGCGTCATCGGCGCATAACGCACCGGCGGCGTGTAGGAGGGCGGATAGTCCGGGAACCCCGGGCGCGAAGGCCGGCTTGGGGGCCGCGCCGGCTCGGGAAGCGGGGTTCCATCGTGCAACGGCAGCAGTGCGTACACGGCCCCGGACTGCGTGGCCGCCGCCTTCTCCACCTGGCCGTCCTGGCTGTAGGGAAAGGCCTCGGTGAAGGCGACAATCGCGATCTGGGCCCCCGCATCGTAGCTCACCAGCGTCCCCTGCCGGGAGACAAATCGACTCTGTCCGTCTTCCGTCACGAGATTGCGCTGCACCGTCAATCGGCAGGCTTTGTCCCGCAGCGCCGCCTCATCATAGTCCGGCACCCAAGCCAGCCCCAGCCGGGCTCGCGCCTGCGCAGGCACCGCAGGCTGAAACACCCCCGGCGCCAGGATCACCCCACCATACGACCGCTGGATGGCCCCGCCCACCGTGACCATGACCCGCACCGATCCCGCCGCAAGCTCCGGCGTCAGCGTCAAAGGTGGCCGTGGAGCCGCAGGCACCATCGGGG
>NZ_BATR01000160.1 GCF_000739655.1 Verrucomicrobium sp. BvORR106
GGAAGGCGTCGGTTCAGTTCGCAGCTTTTATCCCTGAAGGGGATATCTAGCACAGCCCAGTGGTTGGACGAGCCTTGAGCGAGTCAACCCTGGGTGCTTCCGCAGAGGATGATCAGGTGGGAAGGCCGACAGCATCTGCTATCGGCCTAACGCTATCAACACCTCCACGTCGGTTGGACCTGATGTCATACGCTGACTGACGTTCGCGGCAAGATGCCGCAAACAGCATGCAGGGATGCGTGCGCTCCCCGAGCTTCCCCGGCACAGGCCGCTTTGAGAACCGTCAGACCCCATTTCCCCACCAGATTCCTGGCGGGCACTAACTGAAGCGTCTGCCGTGCGTCTTTTGCGCAGCACCTTCGCCTGCCCACCGTCCGCCCCAACTCCATCCAACTTCATCCGTGACTCCGTCGCACAACTCGCGTAACTTGAAGCGATCCGGCATACCAACTCCCCTCCTCCCTGCCCCCGCCAGCCGATGAACACTCTGGTCAGAGCCTCACTTCTCGCCATCTGTGTCGCGCTGGGGACGATGACGAGCTCCCGTTCCTTTGCAGGGCCGGTGCCCTACCAGAACAAACGCCCGTCCCCTGCGGCACCTCGAGTCAGTCCTAGCGTGAATGACGAAACGGGAACTTATGCCTCCTACTTCCGAGCCGATCCGCTCAGCGCGCTGGCGATTCATCATGAGCCTCGTTTGATTGTCCCCAACGATGGTCTCTGCGGCTGGGGAGCAACTCATACGCCGGGTCTCCCGATTGGCATGCCCAGCCAGTTCGCCGTGAACTTCGATGAAATCGCCATGCATTCTGGACTGGTCGCCCTGTGGCCAGTCTTCATGGAGCGATACGGCGGGCTCTGGTTTGAAAGTCTCTACCAAGTGGAGGACGATACCCTGCCCAGCTTCCCGCCGCCTCGGGTGTGGATAGGTCAGGAAGATTTTGGCAGCAGAAGATGAAAGTCTTCGTGCAAGCTTGGGTCACAACTACGCCCTCAACTCATTCGTCGATCGCCTCCGACGCTTCTCATAAATCCAGATTCCGCCCATCCATCCCACAAAGATCAGAATCCGCTGCCAATGGGACTTCCCGTTGGCGAGATCATCCGCATGTGTCCCGCCTGGGGAGCGTCGCCCTCCGGTGGCTTTTGAGCGCCGGAGCGTGGACCGGCATCCAGCGAGGGATGCCGCCGTCCAAAGGCCCAGCAGGATCCAATCCCGACGACCGAGATCGCCAGTTGATTTACTTTGGCCCTTGGGAGGTTCCACTGCGGTATCCATGGCGTCTATCCTCGCACCTTGGTCAAGGGGGGAGCAGGGTGTAAGGGTGTGGGTGGCTGCCGTGGTCCAAATGAACTTTTAGCGAGTCTACGTTGGTAGATGACGGCTTACTTGGATAGCGATGCTACAGACGCTTCAGCTTCAGTTAGTGCCTGCGAAGGAACCTGGGGGGACTGACGTGGGGGTGTTGATGGCAGTGGGGAGAAAGGGGATACTGACGGCTTTCCTACCTGATCATCCTCTGCGGAGTTACCCAACGTTGACTCGCTTAGGGCTCGTCCAACGTTGGGCTGTGGTAGAGATCCCCGCTGGGGATCAGCTTCGAACTGAGAAGGGCACCTCCAGGTGGCTCCTTGGTGACCACCGAGAGCGCGACGGTTGATTGGTTCTCCTCACGTCGACAACTACGGCCAGTGTTGTGGGTGCTTTGGCAGAAGGCATTGACGCAGACCCGGCGTGGCCGTAGTCATGCTGGCAGCTTGCTGGCAACACTGCGAGGAGAGGTAGGAAGTGTTTCCGGCAGGCGAAAGCGGCGTCGAGCCGCACGCACTCCAAGACGCTTCGCGACATTTTGATGTGCTGGGATGAAGATTGCCCTGTCTAGGATGCTCGAGCAACGCGGCAGCGTCTTGGACTTTCCGGCCTGCCCTGCGTCCTTCGCGTGACACCTGCGCCTGCCCACCGTCCCTTCTTCACCGCGAGGCGGGTGTCACGGGCACTACTGACCGCCACAACTCCTTTCGAGTTGTTTCCCTACCTCCCCACCCCATCCAAAAGCGCTGATGTTTCGATGTGCCACTAATCATGCTTTGGTTCAGCCGATGCAGCATCCATCTCTCCATCTCCGCATTTCTTGTAACTTCTCCTCCCAGACGGCGAGAGTGTTGAGAGATCCCAAATACCCCTCCGTTCACGATGATCGCAAAAACCTCCTCGGCCTGATTGTCCCCAGTCCCACCAGCCCCTGCGCCAATTCCGGTTGCTCGATAAGCTGGACATTTTCACGCGGGTAACCCAAGGTGACACCAAGCTCACCAGCAGTGCTGTCTCGCGTGGGCGGATGGTCGTCCTCTGCCACCGACGATGTAGGCCGCCCCTCCAGTATCCCAACCCGCTCTTTCGAACCCGTCTCCACTCACGCTCTGCCGCCATGAACGCCACCGGTTCCGTCGCCAATCGCGCCAACGACTTCGGCATTGCCACGAACGCCCCGCCTGACGACTCCATACGGGCTCTGAGAGACCACATCGGGAATCGCAGTGTGGGAGGTCGATTCGTCTCCTGGGTGAAGAACTCGGGGGGCATCACGGACAAAGACAAGATGTACCACGAGATCTTTGAGAAGGCTCTGGTGGCCAAGCTGGGCAGCCCCCAGGCGGTCAAGCAGCTCTTCGACGAACTGAACTTCTCGACCTCCAAGCCGCTGAGCGCCCGCAAGATCGACTTGGTCATGAGTGCGGCGAACAGCAAGGTCCAGCCCCAGCCGGGCCCGGTAACGCAACCGCAAAAGCAGCAGCAACAGGCACCGACGACTGTCAGCACCACCCCGAGTCCTACGCCAACGGTTCCGACCACCAGTCCTACTCCACCGACAACACCCCTCCAGATGAGTCAGGGCGTCAGCCCGCCAGATAGTCAGGTCGGCGCCCAACAAGACGTGGACCAAGTCTATCAGGACAGGATCGATGCCGAGGTCCAGTTGCTCCCCACGACTACCCCGCAGACGGGTGGCCTCAAGCAGATTGATCGGAGCAAGGATCAGGTGGGTGTGCAGGTTCCGCCCCAGCAGGGCGTGGACACGGACAAGGAGCACCAGGAACGCCTCGACCTCGGTGACCAGCTGAGCTCTGTGACCACGACGCCGATGAGCGGCCCCACCACGGATCCCGTCATCACGCCAACCGTCAGCCAGACCCAAACCTCGCAGGACTTCGAAAAAGAGTACCAGGAGCGCGTGGATCCCGGGGGCAAGTACAGCGCCTCCGCCTTGGACCTTCGCTCCAGTCTGATCAGTCAGTTCAAGGGTGATGATCGCGAGAACTTCATGGCGGCGCATCAGGTTCTCCGGGCCCTGAACCTGAAGGAGAACGAGGAGATAACACCTGAGCACGCAGCCCTGGCTCAAAAGCTTGTCCAGAGATACGAGGATTGTCGAGGCACCCCCCTTCACCAGGAACTCACGCAACCTGAGACCAAGTTCCCCGAATACTTCGGCACCACCTTCAAGACCATCGTCAACAACGGCTGGGATCCGCGGGTGGATCTCCTGACGACCGGGGAACTCATCGCCCTGAACACCTACACCGGCAAGGAATACACGAAGATCAACCAGGAGCTTCATGGCAAAAAGCCCATGACCCCGTTCACACAGACCATGACCGGTCTGGCCGCTCAGGGGCTGGGCAAACTGCCCGTGTACACCGGCATGACGGTTCGCGGAACCGATCTACCGCGCGGAGCGGACCGTGATTGCGTGCCGGGCGCGGTCTTTGCGACTTATGGATTCACCAGCAGCTCGGCCACCTCGCCTTTCCGGGGCACCCACCAGTTTGTGATCCACAGCTCAGACGGCCGCGACATCAGCTTCCTCTCAAAATTCCCCAATGAGAAGGAGATCATCTTCCCGCCCGCCCACCAGTTCAGGGTGCTGGATCGCACCGGGGAGGTCGAATACGATTCGCTCGACTATGACAGCGCCTCGAAGAATCCGGGCGTGGCCACGGTAACGATCACGCTGATCTAGTCATTCCTCCCTCCCTTATTCATCTCCGCCCCTTCCTTTCTCCACCATGAAGATCGTTCCTCCCAGCACTCCTCCGCCCCCGCTCACCCCTGAGGAGCAGGCCCTGGTCGCGGAATCCAGGGCGTTCCTGGAATCCCTCAGGGACCGCCCGCTGGTGTCTGAAGGCCTCCAGGCCAGAGCCTCTGAGGAGCCGACCGAGCCGGATGAAGAATCCGACGATGCACCGCTGCTTTAGCTTTAGCTTTAGGACAGGGCGGGCGAGGCAGGAGGTCTTGCCTCGTTTATCCGGCTCAGTCGAATGCGCGAGTGTGTGGGGTAGATGACCGCTTGCTCGGAGAGCGATGCTGCAGACGCTTCAGTTAGTGTCTGCCAAGGAACCTTGAATGGTGAAGTGCGATCTGGCGATTGCTTAAAACGACCTGAGCCGAGGAGCTTGGGGAGCGCACGCATCTTTCGTGCTGTTCCCGGCATCTTGCCGGGAACGTCAGCCAACGGGTGACCTCGCGAGGTGCAACCAAACATACGTGCGACATGGAGGCCTTGAAGATGGTGGGAGGAAAAGCGGATGCTGTCGGCCCTCCCACCTGAACATCTTCGTTGAACAGCACCCAACCTAGACTCGCTGGAAGCTCGCCAACGTTGGGCTTGTCGCAATATCCTCTTCGAGGAAGAACTTCGACTGAGCGCATGGAAGGACGTCCGTTCCTTGGCGGCCACGCACGCGGTTGAAGTGGCCCCCAAGGAACCACCTGGAGATGCCCGCTTCAGTCCGAAGTTGATCCCAGAATGGGATCTCTAGCACAGCCCAGCGGTTGGATGAGCCTTCAGCGAGTCAACCCTGGGTACATCCGTAGAGGACAATCAGGTGGGAAAGCCGACCGCATCCACTTTTCCTCATCGCCAGCAACGTCTCCACGTCAAACGGATGCGATGTCATGTGTTGCCCGACGTTCGCGGCAAGATGCCGCAAACAGCACGCAGGGATGCGTGCGCTCCCCCAGCTTCTCAGGCGCACTGGTCGCTCCTTTTTTCCTCGTAGCATTGGATTTCAGACGGCTCAGCCGGACAAGGGCCAACGTGGCATGCGGTTAGAGGATTCAATCCTCAAGACACGCGCTCATCTTCGCTCACGCGCGGGACCGGAGATCCCGCCTCCTTTATCCGGCTGGCAATGCGCAGGGGCAGGCGAAGACCAGTCTCGGCTCTTGAAGGCGCTGAGCCGACGGGGACCGTCGGACTACTCCTGCAGCGTCGCAGCAGGCGTAGTCCGGATGTGCCATCCGGCTCAGTCGCTGCGGGAACGGGCGATCAAATGCCGAAGCACGTCGCGAGAAGTCAGGACGTCGCTTGGCGCCTCACTCGCCATCGCTCCGTTGCCTGACCGACGGGGACCGTCGGACTACCCCGCAGCGTCGCAGCAGGCGTAGTCCGGATGTGCCATCCGGCTCAGTCGCTGCGGGAACGGGCGATCGAATGCCGAAGCACGTCGCGAGAAGTCAGGACGTCGCTTGGCGCCTCACTCGCCATCGCTCCGTTGCCTGACCGACGGGGACCGTCGGACTACTCTGCAGCGTCGCAGCAGGCGTAGTCCGGA
>NZ_BATR01000159.1 GCF_000739655.1 Verrucomicrobium sp. BvORR106
GAAGCGATCCACGGGTGTAGTCCGACGGTCCCCGTCGGCTCAGTCGCCGCAAGGCCGCACGCCCAATTCACCTGCGCCCAGCCATTGCCCCCTTCAGCCTGCGCGTCTCTCGCCACGTACTGAAGCAGCTCGCGGAGGTCGCCGGTTGGTTCCGTCTTACTCTAGGAACGCGCGGACCAACGCGGGCGGATGCGGCGAGCGGTCAAAGACGCCACCGCATTTCTCATGCCTCACCTCCGCTGCCGGACCGACGGGGACCGTCGGACTACCCCTGAAGCGATGCACGGGTGTAGTTCGACGGTCCCCGTCGGCTCAGTCGCCGCAGGGTCGCACGCCCAATTCACCTGCAGTCGTCCATCGCACCCCGCAGCCGCTCCGCACTTCGAAACCACCCCGTCCCCAAGGAGGTGCGGCATGAAACCCAACTCCGCTTCCCCCACTTCCCCAGCCTCACCTGCGCCGACCACCTTCAAACGGCGGCTCCTGCTCGCAACCCTCGGCAGCTTGGCTCTCTTCGCCCTCGGCTGGTGGATTCTCCCCTGGGCGGTCCCGCTTCCAGAGGGACTCCTGAAACCCCAAAACGTGTCCCCCACCTTCCTGGCGGCGGATGGCACGCCTCTCCGACAAATGCTCACCGAGGACGGACAGCGTGTCGGCGCCCCCGTGCCCTTTGAGCGGATCCCTCCCGCGCTGCTGCACGCAACGCTCGCGGCGGAGGACAAGCGTTTCTTCAGCCACAGCGGGGTGGATCTCCTCGCCATCAGCCGGTCGGCGCGGGACAACTTCCGCCATGGCCAGGTGGTGTCGGGTGCGTCCACCATCACACAACAGCTTATCAAGATCTCCGCAGAGAAGCGCAAGCCCCGCAATCTGCTGACGAAGATCACCGAGGCCCTGCAGGCTCGCCGCCTGGAGATGTCCTGGAGCAAGGAGCAGATCCTGCCGGAATACCTGCACCGGGTGAGCTACGGCAACCTGCTCACCGGCTGCGGCGGCGCGGCCCAAGGTTATTTCAACAAACCCCTGCGCGACCTCACCCCGGCGGAGTGTGCGTTTCTGGCCTCCCTCCCCCAGGCACCGTCGCGGCTCAACCCTTTCAAGAACCTGAAGGCCCTCCGCAAACGCCAGCAGCATGTCTTGAAGAAGATGCAGGAGGCGGGCTGGCTCACGGGCGAGGCCTATGAACTGGCCATCGCAGAGCCGCTGAAGCTGCAACGCGGCACGGGTGGCTTCAGCGCTCCGCACGCCGTGGAGTTGCTGTTGCAACAACAGACCACCGCAGCCACGACCGGGAAGCTTCCGGACACCTTTCAAACAACCATCGCCCCCGATCTCCAGCGTCGGGTGGAGGCAATCCTCCAGCATCGCCTGAGCCTGCTGGAGGGCAAGCACGTCACCCAGGCCGCGGCCGTGGTGCTGGAGAATGCCACCGGCAGGGTGCTGGCGCTGGCGGGATCCCGCGACTTCTTCGGCACCGACAGCGGCCAAATCAACGGAGCCTGGGCCCCGCATTCACCGGGGTCGGCGCTCAAGCCCTTTACCTATCTCCTCGCCCTCGAGCGTGGATTCACCCCGGCCAGCATCATCCCGGATCTGCCGGTGGAGTACACCACGCCCACGGGACTCTATCGACCGGAGAACTATGACCGCAAGCTCAACGGCCCCGTGACGCTGCGCACCGCCCTGGGCAGCTCCCTGAACATCCCCGCCGTGAAAGTGCTGCAGCAACTGGGTGGGGAGACGCTGCTTCTCGAAACCCTGCAGAACGCCGGCATCACCACCCTGGACCAGGCGGCGGATCACTACGGACTGGGCCTGACGATCGGCAATGCGCCCGTGCGGCTGCTGGAGCTGGCCAATGCCTACGCCAGCATCGCCCGCATGGGGAAGACCCAGCCCTGGACGCTGCTCCAGCCGACCGCGCCCGCCTCATCAGCCACGGAAGCGCCCCCGCTCTTCCAACCCGCTTGTTGTTTCCTCATTGCGGACATCCTCTCTGACAACCAGGCGCGGGTGCTGACCTTCGGCCCCCACTCGGTGATCCGCATGCCCTTCCCCTGCGCGGTGAAGACGGGCACCAGCACCAACTACCGGGACAACTGGACGATGGGATTCACCCCGGAGTTCACCGTGGGAGTCTGGGTGGGGAACTTCGACAACACCCCGATGAACCAGGTTTCAGGAGTCACGGGGGCGGGCCCGGTCTTCCGGGAGATCTTCACCCACCTGCATGACACCCGGGGCACCTCCTGGTACACGCCGCCCGCAGACCTCGTCCGGGCCAAGGTGGATCCCCGCAACGGCCGTCGCGTCACCGCGCAGTCCCCGCTGGTGGGGATGAGCCGGGAGGAGTACTTCCTCCCCGGCACCCTGCCCCCGCCCGCTCTCGCGGCAGATTACCAGACAGAGACGGGCCGGGCCTACCTGCCCCTGGAATACTCCGCCTGGCTGGCGCGCAGTGATCACTGGCTCACCGGCATGGTCGCCCTGCGTCCCGCGGAGCCGCTCATGACGCCGCCCCGCATCACCACCCCGCTGGACGGCAGCGTGTTTTACCTCGATCCCGACCTGCGGGACCAAGGTCAGCGCCTGATGCTGGAGGCCTCTCCTGAGGGCCTCCAGTGGACCTCTCCCACGCTGGAGATCGCCCTGGATCAAGACCAGCCCTATGCCCGGCTCACCGTGGGTCACCATGAGCTGGTGGCCCGCCAGCCCGACAGCGGAGATCTGGCCCGCGTCCGCATCGAGGTGCGCCCGCCGCCCTCAGCGGCCCTCCGTCGGCCCGGCTCCCGCCCCATCCCGATTCCCGCCCAGCCAGGCGCGCCAGTGGGGCAGCAGCCACAGGGCGAAGACCAGCGTCCATAGGCTGCCCACGGAGCAGGCAATCCCCAGACTGGCCACCCCGCCGTTGCTGGCGAAGACGAGACTCATGAAGCCAATGATGGTCGTGACTCCACAGAAAAACACCGCCCTGCCCGTGGTGGCCCACACCTTGCTGATATCGTTGTGATCCCGTTTCATGGCGAGCAGCATGTGAATGCCGTAGTCGATCCCCAGTCCCAACAGCAGAGGCAGAGATGCCACATTCGCCAGGTTCCAAGACTGGCCCAGCAGGGCCATGGTGGCCGCCAGCGCGGCGATGCCCATGAAGAGCATGAGGAGACAGAGGGCAAAGTCCACCACGTTGCGAAAGGTGAGCGCCAGCATGATGGCGAGCACGAGGAGCAACGGCAGCATGAGCCGGGTGAGATCCTTCTTGATGCGGGCAGAGAGCGACGGTCCGAGCGTCTCCCACCCGGCCAGATGCACATCCTGCCCCACGAGGCGCTGGCTCAGCGCTTCCAGTTTGGCGAGATCCGGACTGCCGGGTTCCCCCGCGAAACTGACGGAGCCCAGCAGCACGGAACCGCCCTGGGGGGCACGAGGATTAAAGAAACGTCCCACCACGCCTGCCGCCACCGGCTCGCTGGGCAAGGGCTGCGCCTCCCCATTCCCCTGCCCGAGCTTTTCAAGAACAGCCAGCGTACGGTCGGAGAGCTGCAAGGCGTCTTCTGTGAATCCCGCCTCCAACACCGCGGCGTTCAGCCTTGCTTTTTGACTGGCCAGCTGCACCAAGCGCGGGCGGTTGGCTCCTTGAGCCGCCGCATCCGGAAGCAATGCCACGGGCAGGGAATGCTGGCGGATCAAACCTTCACGCCGGGCTTGATCGAGCACCTTCATGCCCGGAGACATGCGCTCACGCGCGCTCTGCCAGTCAGGCGAGGTGGCGATGAGCGGTACCGTGGCCTGGTCCGGCTTGCCCAGTGCCTGCTGCAAGCGCTCCCATCCCGCCATGGACTGGCTGTGCGCGGGGCGCAGCACGGCCGAGCTGGACTGGAAACCCGGGAATCCGCGTACCACAAAGATGCCCACCATGATGAGCAGCACCCCCGCGGTGGCCAGCAGACCGGTACGGGGGGAGACCGTGGACTGGCGCTCAGGCAGCACGGTGGGGCGCACCTTTCCGCGAACCACCAGCTCCGGCATGATGAGCACCATGACGGCGAAGCCCGCCATCACCCCCAGGGCGACCATCAGCCCCATGTCCGCCAGACCCGGCAGACCGCTGAAGAGTAACGCCAGAAACACCGTGGCCGTGGTGCAGGCCCCGCCGAAGATAGGTGGCAGCGCACTGCGGCGCAGTTCCGCGGCCGAGAGATGCGGGTGATCCATGCCCTCCTGCAGGATGAAGACCGCATAGTCCACCGCGATGCCCAGCAGGATGGAGGCAAACCCGAGGCTCATAATAGACAGCTCCCCCAGTGCCCAGCCGCCCAGAGCCAGGCTGAACAGCACCACCAGCGCCAGCAATACCTGAATCCAGAGCAGCATCTTCCACCGGCGGAACATGAACCAGAAGAGGGCGGCGATCAGCACTGTGGCCAGCCCGATGGTGCCGCTCAGATCCCGCTCAATGCCGGACCCGGTCTCTGCCATGAAGGAGGGCTCCCCGGTGTAGAGAAATTGCAGGCGGTGGCGGGCGTCGTCTCCCGCGTTCTGCCACTTGAGAATCTCCTCCTGCAGCTCCGCCATCCAGGCACTGGCCCGCTTGTACCCGGTGAGCTTCTCCTTCGGAGCCACCAGCAGCAGCCGTACCGTGCCATCGGCAGAGGCGGTGCTGAACCCCGCATCGTCCATGGAGGTCAGCCCTCCCAGATCCACGGCATCGAGGAGACCCAGGGGATCATAGGACCAGCGCTGCACCTCGGCCGGATCCGGGGAGCTCGCCAGCTTTTCCAACACCCGCTCCAGATGGGCGGCCAGCTTGTCCGGCCCGAGCTGGCTTTCCAGTCGGGCAATCCGGTCCGGCGGGACGTTCTGGAGCGCCCAGGCCAGCAGCGCGGCGGCGGTGTCCGGATTTTCCAAGGTACCGGCCCACTCCACGCTCCGCACGAGGTGGCTGGCCCCGCGGAGGTGCTCCCCCAGCGCGGCCACGCTGGCCGCAGCGGTCTCCGTATCCGGGGCCACCAGGCCGACGAGCAACTCGTCCCCACCAGAGAAACCGTCCCGCAGGATGCGCAATCCCCTGGCCTCCGGCAGGTCCGCCGGCAGGGTCCCCAGAATGTCCGTGTCCAGGCGCAGCCGCTTGACCCCAAAGACGGTCAGCACCGCCACCAGAATCATCAGCCCCAGTCGCATCCAAAATCGCATGGCGGGAGAATAAACACCCCGGTCCATACGTCCATGAGTGACTGTGCAAGAGTTTGACTTTTCATCCTAAAAAAGCGTTAATCCCCATGATGTCCCCTGATGTGCTCGCAGGCCCCCATGTCCCTCATTTTGAAGTTCATTTTGACGCCAAGACCAGCGCCCTGAGCCACCTTCCAGGCACCTGTCGGCTGGATCTGCCCATCCCAGGATTGCACGGCCATTTCGAAGAAAAGTGGCTCACCGCCGGAGCCACCGCCCGCCAGGAGGGGCCATTCTATTTTCTTGAGTCCAGCGATCACCTGCATGGGGCCGTGGTGGTGAATGTGGAGGGCCGCCTGGAGGAGCCCATTCACGCCGCCTACTCCCAGCTTCTGGAGCTCTGCACCGCCCGCGGGTTCTACCTCCACCGGATCTGGAATTATGTGCCGCACATCAATGAGAGCGACCACGGTCTGGAGCGGTACCGCCAGTTCAACCTGGGCCGGTGGATGGCCTTCGAGCAGCGCTTTGGTCGGGATCTGCGGGCCTACATGCCAGCCGCATCCGGCGTGGGCATCGGGGGCAGCCAGTTCATTCTCACGTTCATCGCGGGCAAGACCCACCCGGTCTATCTGGAGAATCCCTCCCAAGTCCCTGCCTACCACTACCCCTCTGACTACGGCCCCAAGCCGCCCAGCTTTGCCCGGGCCGTGCTGGTGACCGAGGGCGGGACCACCACGGGATACCTCAGCGGAACGGCCAGCATTGAGGGGCACCGCACCGTGGGTGAGGGCGACTGGCACACCCAGTTCCGCACCACCATGCACAACATCGAAATCATGTTCGATCGTATGGACATGATGGAGGCCCTGCGTGGCCCTGAGGCCGCCGCGAAGGCCGGGATCGTGCGCCGGGATTTCAAGTGCTATCTGCGTCACGCCGAGGCGCTTCCGCTGATCAAAGACTGGCTCACTGAGGAGCTGGGGCTGGCGAGCCACCAGGCCACCTTCCTGCAGGCAGACATCTGCCGTCAGGAACTGGACCTCGAAATCGAGGCGGTCGTGGAAAAACGAACGTCTGGTTCCCACTGAATGGGCTTGCCGCCATCATGGTAATCATTATGCTGGATAAGGAGTAATTCCGTACAAATCAGCACCCGCGCGTCTCCTTTGCCTGTCCGCCTATTCTCCTCACTCTCTATCCTCCCCTCACGGGCCGTCTCAGCCGCCCTTCTGGCGGTATTGTTATTTGCTTCCCAGCATTCCTCTGCCGCGCAAGACACATCCCCCGAGCGGGATCTGCGGTCCATGAAGCTGCAACTGCGCCAGGATCTGGTCGGCGCCATTCTGCCGGAGAAGCGCACCCAGCGCGATGAGCTGATCGCTCTGGAAAAGAAGCTGGCGTTCGCCCAGGACTTTGCCGGGGCCATTCGCGCCCGGGATGAGCGCTTCAAGCTGGAGAAGGAAATCGCGGCCCTGGAGAAAGAGCTTCCCGCCCTGAAGGCCCAAGCCCTGAGTCTGCTGGCCAAGAGCCTGCCGGAAAAGATCGAGTTCAAGCTCAGCGATGCCGTGCTGAATGGCCTGACGCTGGATGCCCAGGGCACCACCCTGAGCGGCTTCAGCAAGCCGGGAGCCACCGCCACCTGGAAGCTCCCCGATCTGCCGCCCGGCGGCTACGAGGTGCTGCTACGCTACACCGCAGACGATGGCGAGGTGATCCTGCAGGAGTCCTTCTACTCCCTGACCGCGACCTGCCGCCCGCCCCTGAAGCAGGCAGAGGAGAAGTCTCTGGGCACCCTGCGCGTCCGCGATGGCAGCAGCAGTCTCACCTTGAAAGCAAAAGCGCCTGAGAAAAGCTCCTCTCTGCGCGTTTATGGTCTGGTACTCATGCCGGCTGCCCGTTAATCCCTTTCCCATTTCTCAAGCCGGTGAAAACGCGTCTTGCTCTGCTGTTGTTGCCGCACCTGACTTTTGTCAGCCTTTCCCCTGCTCAAGCGCCAGCGACCGCGGCCCCCACGCCGCCCACCGCCGTCATTCCCGGAGAGCCCGTGGAGCTGAGCCAGCTGCGCCAGCAGTACGCGCTGCGCGCTCTCTCCTCCTCCAAGACCCTGGCGGAGCAATATGCCGTGGCTCTGGGCAATCTGGCCCGTGAGGTGGGCGCGGAGGGCGACTATGAGCAGGCTCTCACCGCACAGCGTCTGCGCCAGGAGCTGGCCGACCTCTACGCGAAGTCGCTGGATGATCCCACGCTTTCCAATGTGGTGGTACTCAAGGCCGCCGATGCCCGCCCCAGTGGCACCGTTTCCTATGACCGCACCGCCGGTGACCTGACCAACTGGAAGACCGTGGGCAGCATCGCCGTCTGGGATGTGCAGAAGATCGTCCCGGGGAAGTACAATGTGGTGGTGACCTACTCCGTCGCCCCCATGGGTGATCAGCCCACCCGCATGAGCATCTACATGGTCAGTGAGGACCCCATCACGGGTGGCGAGTTTGAATTCTACGAGGACTCCAGCCTGGCAGGTGCGAGCATGAACCGCCGAACCGGCCAGGTGAAGGATACGGGAGGCTGGGACAAGCCCGCCTACCTCCAGCTCGCCCCCATCACGCTCAACCGCACCTCCGCCCGGTTCGCGGTAAAAATTACCCGCACCAACGGTTCCGGCGGGGTCATGCGCCTGAAGGAAGTGCGCCTCACCCCGGTAAAGGAGGGTGACACGCCCCCACCCGCCCCGGCTGACCCGGCGGATGGCAGCGCGCCACCGGCCCCTGCCGTGGATGAAGTGACCAAAATCAACGAGAGCCGCGTGGCCCGCATCCAGCTGGCCATCAAGCCCTACGTGGATGCCTACGTCGAGAAGGTGAACAAGATGTCCGAGCAGGCCCACGCCCGCAATGACGAGGAAACCGTGGCCGATCTCCAGGGGGAGACTCGCGCGGTGCAGCGCCTGCTGGAGCGGCCAGATCGCATCAGCGCCGTGAGCAATGCCGCACCGCCCACCACCAGCTTGCGCGGACAAGGGTTCAAGGAATGGGAAGGTGCCACCTACATCTCCAGCGTGAACAACACGGGCGATGAGTTTCTCGTCAGCTACCAGGGCGAGTCCGTGCCCGTCCGCCTTCTGTGGGTGACCTGCCCGCCCCTCTCCGTCCACGGCGGGGCCCAGGTCAAGATGTGCAGCGACTACTTTGGCCTGGAGCCAGATGACGTCTACCTCCTGGGCAAGCAGGCCCAGGTCTTTACCGATGCCTTCCTCCAGGGCCGTCCGCTCAAGATCCTGACCCGCGGCACCAAAGATCCAGACGGTCACCTGCTGGTGGCCGTACAGCTTGAGGGCGTGGGCGACTTCGCAGGCGTCCTGGTGGACAACGGCCTCGCCTGTGTGAACACGCCCACCGCCCGGGCCAAGAATCCCCGCCGCTTCGAGGAAATGACGCTCTCCAACCTCAAGGAACGCGAGAAACTGGCCCGGCAGCGCCCCATCCCGCCAGGTGCCTGGGCGGTCTCACCCGACCAGGAAAAGACTGCGCTTCCCGCGAACGCGAATACGAGTACGAACACGACCGCGAATTGAATTGCTCAGCGAACCTCGTGATGCGCCCCCTGCCCTCCATTTCCCAGCCCTCCCTCCTCCCTGGCTTGTGCCGTGCGGCAGCGTTGGTTGTTTCCTTGTCCTCGTCTGGTTTGGCACTGCACGCGCAGAGCCCTGCACCCGCGCCAGTGAGCGCCCCGGCCGCGGCCCCCGCTGCCGCAGCGGCCGTTCCTGCGGCAGCCGCATCACCCGGCCTTCAGTCCCGGCTGGACACGCTGGATGCCACTTACAAATCCAACCTGCGCCGCCTGCACGCCCCAGTGCTGCAGGATTACATGCGCCAGCTGGAGCTGCTCCGCCAGCAGCTCACCGCCCGCGCCCGCCTTTCCGACGCCAAAACCGTCGAGAAGGAGATCGAGCAGGTGAAGCAGTTGATCGCCAACGGTGGAGCCATGCCCTACACCGCGCTCCATCCCGCTCCTCCTCCCGTGGTCGGGGGCACCCCGATGGTGGCAGCGCCAGGATCGCCTCCTCCACCTCCTGGTCCCCCTGGAACCGGTCCTGGCCCCGGTCCAGGCAAACGCCCCGGGTTCGTGTTGCACGCCAACATGGCCAAGGTACAGGGAGTCCCCGCAGACCCCTCCGCCAAGACCTTGTCTCTCGGCGTGGCCGAATGGACCGTACCCAGCCTGCCCGCTGGCACCTATGATCTGAACATCGTCTTCTCCGCCGCCAAGCTGGACAGCGACGTGGAGATTCGCGCCTTCTTCGATGGCAACGACCTCACCGCCACCCTCAGCGCCGATCGCGCCACCGGTTCCGATCAAACGTTTCGCATCTTCCGCATCGGCCACATCACCCTCACCCAGGACGTGACCAATGAACTGCTGCAAATGCGCAGCAACCTGCCCCTGGGCCAGATGCTGGTGAAGAACGTGATCTTCGCCGAGCCGAGGAAGGCCAAGGAGAGGGAATAAGGGAGTCGAGGAAGGGGCAAGGGTTAAGGGAAGAGGGATAAGGGGGCAGCGCTCCAGCGTAGTCCGATGGTCCCCATCGGCTCAGAGAGCCGTAGGAACGCGCAATCAACCGCCAGAGCACCCGAAAACCGCCCAGCACCTCCGCCTAATCTCCCACGCGCCACCCCTCCGCTCCCGCACCCGGACGGCACGTCCGGACTACTCCCGAAGACACGCTCCAGCGTAGTCCGACGGTCCCCGTCGGCTCAGTCGCCGAAGGAACGCGCAATCAACCACCAGAGCACCCGAAAACCGCCCAGCACCTCCGCCGTATTCCACGCACCACCCCTCCGCTTCCCACCCGGACGACACGTCCGAACTACTCCCATACACACGCTCCAGCGTAGTCCGACGGTCCCCGTCGGCTCAGTACGCCGAAGGAACGCGTGAACAACCACCAACCCACTCCCTCACCCGCCCAGCACCCCCACCGTATTCCACGCACCACCCCTCTGCTCCCATAGCCGGACGGCACGTCCGGACTACTCCCGAAGACACGCTCCAGCGTAGTCCGACGGTCCCCGTCGGCTCAGTCGCCAAAGGAACGCGCGAACAACCACCAACCCACTCCCCACCGCCCATCACCCCCACTGAATCACTGAATTACCGAACTACCGAACTCCCTCCTCCGCCGCCACCCCACCACGCCCGCCGCCACCAACAACAACATCATCCGCCCCGGCTCGGGCACGGCCGTCACGGCAATCGTCCCATCCACATACAGCTTGCTCGTATCCCATGACAATCCGCCCCCCAGGGCTGGTAGAGACAGCACACTGAACTCCCCGGTGCGGGAGCTTAGCCCGCTCCAGTCAAAGAGTTTCCAGGAATCGTTGGCGGTCCATTCCATCATCTGGTTGGGATTCCCCAACACGAGCGTCGCCCCGTTCTCGATCACCAGCGAGCCGTTCACCACCATGACGTCCGACGCCGTTGTCACACCATCGTTATTTCCCAATCCCACACCGGTGAACAGATCCAGCGCCAGGCTGCTGCCGGTCTTGAAGGTGAGCACCCCGCTGCCGCTGGTGGCGATCTCCAACCGGCTGGCTTGAGCCACTGCGAGCGTCGTATTTCCCACGGAGACGGACCCGCTCACCTGCACATGATTTCCTGCAGCGGGAGCCACGCGCCCTGTACCCGCCAGGGTTCCACCTGCCGCCACCGTGACCACGCCCGTGCCGGTCGCAGAGCCGGAGCCCGTGCCGACCGCCGCCGTATTGAGCGCCTGCAAAATCCCCGCAGTCACAGCCGTCCCCCCGCTGTAGGTATTGCTGCCAGTGATGCCCCAGGTCCCGACACCGGTCTTCTCAATCTGAGTCTTGATCGTGCCGTCGACATCGCTGATGCCAACGATCCGGTTGTCACCCGTATTGGTGCCGGCCAGCCGGAGCTTGCGGGCGTTCGTGTTGGTCCCCGCCGCGGTAAAGAGCGAGGTGAACTGCAACGTGCCAGTGCCCGTGTTCTCAATGATGCCCACTGCAGCGGCAATGGCCGACTGGGTGCCGTTGTTGTTGATCTGCACAGAACGGTTGGTCACGGAGTTCGTGGAGCCCACGTAGCGCAGGGTCGACTCCACCGTGAGGCCCGATCCACTCGAAAGACCGGCCAGATAGATGATCGAGTTGCTGGCATCTCCACCGAAATCCCCCGTCCCGAGCGAGCTGGTCTGCCCGGTGTTCGCCAGTGTCTCCACCTCTACGATCCCGCGCTGAATGGTGGTCCTGCCTGCATAGGTGTTGTTTGCCCCGAGCTGGAGCAGCGCCGCGTTGGCAGACACCTCGACACCGATGTTGTTTTCATAAATGCCGGTGCCGCCGATGGTGCCGCGCCGGAAGTCACTGACCAGGGCGTCAAAGTCGATGACAATCTTGGAAACAAACGTGCCACCGCCGACCACAGCGTTCGCCGTGCCGTAGCCTTCCGTGCGCAGCCAGTCGCCCTGCAGGGTGAGGCTGGCCGTGTTATTCCCCACCTTGAGCTTGCCGCTGGCGGCCCCGCCGCCAATCGTGAACTGCGTGCCGCTGTTGATGCTCCCGGACTTCAACCACAACGTGCCCTCCACCACCGACACGGTCCCGGTGAAGGTGTGCACCGCCGTCTCCAGCACCACGGTGCCCGCACCGGCCTTCGTCAGCGTCGTCTGGCTGGCAGCGGTGGCGTTGTTGGCAATGACAGAGCTGATGACAAGATCCCCCTGGGTGTTGTTCTGGATGACCACGAGATCTGCGAGGTCAAAGCTGGTGCCGGTGGAGGCACTGCGGAGGATGCCGCCGTCGATGTAGGTCGTATTCGCCCCCACGCCCTCCCCCACGAGGATGCCGCCGGTGGTCAGGATCACCCCGGTGCCCATACCAAGGTAGCTGCTCTGCGCTGCATTAAACCGCAGGCTGGTGATGTCCGTGGAGTCACTGAGCTGGATCACGCCCGCCCCCAGCACCACATCGGCATTTCCGGCCAGGGTGCTGGCCGTGCCCGCGGTGTAGCCGCCTGCAATGCTGGAGAGCCCCACAATGCGCCGCCGGTCACCCGACTTGGCCGTGGTGGCCGCCCAGTCGCTCTTCCCCCAGGTGAAGGAGACGATGCCGTCGTGGCTGATGATGGCGTTGTCCACGCCTCCGGTGGTGGTGAGATTGATGGGGCCGCCCGTGCCAGTGGTATCAGGCGCGTCCGTCACCGCGTCGATCTGCAGGATGCTGGCCGAGTTGGCGCGGGCGAGGTTTCCTAGATCCACCGTGACGCCCGCCCCGCCGTTTTGCACGAGCTTCAGGTTCGACATGCCAATGCCGATGGAGAAGTTCCCAAAGTACTGGGACGTGCTGACTCCGCCGCCCGTCTTGCCTGTGAGCCGGAGCGTGCCGCCCGCGAGCCGGAGCGCCCCTGGGGATGACAGTCCGTTGTAGAGCAGGTTCGTGGGCGTGGCCAGGCCGGTGTAGTCCAGATGCATCTCGCCCGCATTCACCGTCGTGGCTCCGTCATAAGTGTTCACCGCCTTCAAGGTGAGGGTCCCCGTGCCGTCCTTCGTGACGGTAAAGGCTCCGGTATTCTGCCGGGCAATCGCATCCAACACCACGATGTTTCCCGCCCCGCCAAAGGTGAGCGACCGGTTGCTGCCGCTGTTGTCCTTGATGATGGCATTGCCCGAGGCGACATCCAGGGTGAGCGTGCCGCTCAGGGATTCAATGCGCGAGGTGTTGTCCACCGTGATGGGCCCCGTGAGAGTGTTGTCCCCGCTGCCATTCCGGATGCCGCCTGTGGAGTTGAATCCCGTGCTGCCCAGCACGATGGGCTCTGCGGCGAACGTCACGCCGCCCGTCAGCTCCAGGGTAGTACCGGTATTGATGTCGGTAAGCCCGAACGTTCCGGCGCTGTTGCCCAGGGCGTTGGCGTGCCCCACGCGCACCACACCGCCGTTGATCGTGATTGCGCTGGTGAAGTTGTTGTCTCCGTTCAGCGTGAGCATGCCATTCCCGGTCTTGGTCACGGTACCGGTGCCGATGTTCATGCGCCCATCCACCACGATGTTGGACCGCCCGCCGAACGTCACGGCAAATGTGCCCGTGATGGCGTTGGTGGCAGGGGTGGCGGCCAGAAGCCGCAACGTGCCGGCGTCTGAAACGATGCTCACGGGAGTAAGAATGGTCACCGCGCCCGCGATGGTGTTGTCTCCACCGACATTTCGCAAGGCACCCTCCACACCCACTGAGGTGCCGATCCCAGAGAGCGTGACGGCGCGGTTAAAGGTAATACCACCAGACAGCCGCAGGGAGGCCCCATCCTGCACAGAGATGAGCCCGGAGGTGCCCAGGGCGGCCCCGTTGCGAATCTCCAACGCCCCACTGGCGATGGTGGTGCCCCCGGTGTAGCTGCCCGTGCCCGTGAGCACGGTGGTGGATCCGCTTGCGCCATTGATGAGCACATTGACCGCGCCGCCCCCGGCATTGTTCGTGATGCCGGAGTGAATGGTAAGCAGGGAGGTGGAGGAGTTGTTGGTTAGATAGAGCTGCCCAGTGCCTGCCGAGGAACCACCCGCAGAGAGGAAGCTGCTCACCCCCTGTTCACCGATCGTGAGGTTCCGCGCATCCGAGGCAATCTGCACGCCGCCCACAGCCGCGAGGCGCAAGGTATTGCCACTGCCGATGGCGACGGTGCGATTCCTCGCGGTATCCGTCATGGATACGGTGGCGAGATAGCTCACCGCAGCCTCCGGCGTGACGACTCCCGTGGAGGTACTGCCGATCGTGAGATGCGTGGCCACATTGCTGGCCTGGGCCACACCCGTGACATGGGTGGTGCTGCCGGTGAAGCCGGTGATGACACCGGCGGAGACCTGAGCCCAGGTGGCATAGCCTGCCCCGCTCTTGTAAGTGGCCCAGGGTCCTAGGAAACCATCCGGCGTGGTGGTGGTGATGCTGCCCTGCACCGGGCCGGTGAAAGAGATCATGCCCGCGCCAGTGCGGGTGATGGTGCCGAGCTGGAGCGTCATGCTGCCTCCCGCGCCCGAGTTCACCTGGATGTCCCCTTTCAACCCGGTGACAGACACATTGCCAAAGCGCTGCACGTTGTCCGTCCCCGCCTTGCCATTGAGAATAAGCAGCGAGCTGCCAATGGCGCTCGCCACGGGAGATCCGGCGAACTCCAGCCCGCCGGCCGTGGCCACGCCATTGTAGAGAATGTCCTGCACCGGTGCGCCCGTCGCGGCAAAGTCGAGAATGGTGATGCCGCCGGTGTAGCCTGCCATGTTGCGCCCCAGCACGGTCTTGCCACCGTAGGTATTGGCGGCCGTGAGCGTGAGCGTGCCGTCGTTTTTGGTGAGGGAGAAACGGTGAAACGCATAGCCGCCGCCTCCGTCGGTGATGGCCGAGTTGATGAGGATGCCGGTATTGGACGAGTGGGTGAGGATGCCCATGTCACCCGTCATGGTGATGCCGCCGGACAGGGTGACATTGGTACCCAGGATGCGGATGGCGGCATAGGCGAGGGTATAGCCCGCAGCCGTGATCGCCTGGGTGAAAGTCGCATTGGTCGGCCCCAAGGTGAGAGTGCCGTTGTTCTGGACCACGATGGAGCTCACGTTGCCAATGGTGGCCTGGGACGTGACGCCCAGATAGATGTAGCTGCCGATGGTGAGCGTGCCCGTGAGATTGGGGTTGGACGCCATGTTCAGGTTCAGAAACTGCGTGACCGTGCCGCTGCCCGCGGTCTTGCGGATGGTGAGGTTGCTTCCTTGAATCGCGATATTCCCACCCAGAGCGGCAAACTGGGAGCCGCCGGAGGAGTAGTCCGCCATCTCGATGTAGCCGCCATCACCAAAGTTCAGCACCGTGTTCGCAGCCGCTCCGTTGAGGAGGTACTGGGTTCCCGACACCGGTGTAGTCGTGCCCAGTGGCAGAAAGACCAGCCCTTTCAGGTTCATGTTGCCGGAGACGGTGACCACGCTGGGGTTCACCGGCGTGGTGCTGCCGAACTGCGCCACCTCCAGGCCGCTGTTCGTCCAGGTGACGTTGTTTCCAGAAACGGAGTCGATCCAGTTCGCCACCGTGGTGTTCCACGTGCCGCTGCCGTTCTGCACCCCCGTTGATCCGGGAGTGAGATCCCACGTCAGAGTCTGCGCCGGAAGCCGAGCGGCCAGCAGGCCGAGGCCCATGGCAAGAAGCGCAGCGTGTCGAACCAGGCTACGGGAGAAGGCGCAGGGCAGATGTGGGCGGGGGTGTTTCATGGGATGGGCGCTGCTTCGCCCCCCGCCACCGACGGCACACCGCACGACTGGCTCACACCTTCACCTGGTCACGGGGGAACGGAGACGTCCCGTCAGCACCGCGTGTGCCGCGCCGCCCGCCACACCGGCATATGGTCACATTTGTACCGGAACCCGTCAGGACCCACGCGCCTGATCTGATCACATTTTCACCAGTCCGGAGGAGATTCCACCCGGTTCAATGAAACCTCGTGAACACAATGAATGTACGAGGCCCCAGGCGGTGCCAGAAGCCGTCTGCTGACGCCCCACCTGGGTGGAGCGGCCTGTTTTACCTCGCCGTCCCCAGCTAAAACATGAGACGGCCCAGCAGAACAGCCATGCCCATGCCCACCGTATCGGCGCACAATCCGGCTGCCAGGGCGTGCCGGCTGCGGCGGATGCTCACGCTGCCGAAGTACACCGCCAGCACGTAGAACGTGGTCTCGGTGGACCCGTACAGGATGGCCGCCGTGTACCGCAGAGTGTCGGTGGAGGAAGGGTGCAGAATGATCTCGTTCAGGATGCCGGAGGATCCGGAGCCGCTGAGCGGTCGCATGATGGCCAGCGGCAGCAGTTCCACCGGCATGCCGATGAAGTCCAGCAGCGGGCGCACCGCCGTCTGCAAAAGCAGCAGCGCCCCCGACTCCCGGAAGCAGGTGAGCGCGGCAAACATGACCACGAGGAAGGGCATGATGCGCAACGCCACGCCGAAGCCCTCCTTGGCCCCTTCCACCATCTCCTCGTACACGGCCACGCCTTTGAAGAGGCCCCAGACCACGGCTACGAGCAGGACGATGGGGATGGCCAGCACGGAGACGGACTTGAGCGCCTTCCGCCACTCGGAGGTGTCCGCAGGTGCCGTGGCTTTTGCCGTCACGGCGGAGGCTTCCGCAGGGTTCGCGGCCGCCGCAGCCGCAGCTTCGGCCTTGAGCACTTCCTGCCGTTGTTTGGCCTCAGCCGCCCTTTGCTCGGCGGCAGAGATCACCGCCTCCATGCCCGTGGCGCGCAAGACGGAGGCGCGGAAGTCCTTGGAGAACTCCATGGCCCCGCCCAGGGCAAAGAGGGCGCAGACGATGGAGAGCAGGATGGCCCGCATGGGAGAAAGGCGGAAGGGCTTGGCCGCAGGAGCGGCGTCCGTGGTGCTGGTCGCCGCGTCAGACTTGCCCGCGCCATCGCTGGCAGCATCAGCCGTCACTTCATCCGGCAGCACGCGGAAGGAGGGCAGACGCTGCAGGAACTTCGCCATGAGCACGGCCGTGATGGAGGCACACGCGGTGGCGATGAGGGTGGGAGCAATGACGGCGTACGGATCCTTCACCCCGCCGGAGCTGAGGTAGATGATCGCCCCCATGGGGATGAGCGTGAAGCCGGCCGTATTCAGCGCCAGGAACATGCACATGGCATTCGTCGCGCTCTGTTTCTGCGGGTTGAGCTCCTGCAGGTAGCCCATCGCCTTCAGCCCCAGCGGGGTCGCGGCATTGCCCAGCCCCAGCATGTTGGCAGCGATGTTCATGGTGATCGCCCCCATGGCAGGGTGCGTGGGCGGCACGTCAGGGAAGATGCGGCGCAGGATGGGCGAGAGCAGCTTCGCTACCACCTCCATGAGGCCCGCCTTCTCCATCACCCGCAGGATGCCCAGCCACAGCATCATCGTGCCCGCCAGCGGCAGGGCGATGCCCAGCACCGCGTCCTTGCTCCGCTCCAGCAGCGCTGCCACCAGCACGTCCAGTTTCCCAAAAAGCGCGCCTGCCACCAGGCCCGTGAGCAGCAGAAAAGACCAGACGTAGTTCAGCATGGGGCCGCACTCAAGGCAGATCAGGCCCGGAAGCAACCGGGGATGCGGGGGAAACTGCAAATGCCAAACGCAAAAATCCAAAATCCAAAAATCAATCTCCAAACTCCCCCTCGATTCCCGCGCCCCGCCAACTAAGCACCAAGAACGAAGCACCAAGAACTCCTCCCATCCGTATCCAACCCTGACCAGCACAGTTTTTGCCCGTTTTCCGCGCAAACTGATATTGGTGTTTGCTGTTTTGTTCGATGTCGTTTCTCATGGGGCCCCGCCGGGGAAAATCCGTTGTTTCCCGGCCCGAAGCCCGCACGTAAAACGCTAGCTATACTCCCCCTTCCTCTATTCCCCGCATGGTAGTCGCCTCCAAAGAACTCCGCCACCCCATCAAGGTTGTGTGCCACCGCACCGGCCTGACGGCCCACGCCATCCGGGTGTGGGAGCGGAGGTACGGCCTGATCTGCTGCAAACGAACGGACTCCAACCGGCGCCTGTACTCGGACGAGGAAATCGAGCGCCTGCGCCTCCTGAAGGAGCTGACGGATTGCGGCCACCGCATCAGCCAGATCTCCTGCCTCTGCCTGGATGAGCTCTACGGCCTCTACAAGAAAGAGGTCATCCCCGCCCCGGCTGCCGCGCCGCTTCCGCAGGACCTTTCTCACGACTCTGCCGAACAGTGCCTGCAGCGCTGCAAGGAAGCCGTGCAGGTGCTGGACACGGCCGTGATCAGCGACCTGCTGGAAGAAGCCCGCCTCCGCTACGGCCAGCGCACCGTCTTGCTCCGCATCATCGCCCCCCTGGTGAATGAGGTCGGCGAGGCCTGGCGACGCGGCGAAATGCGCGTCTCCCACGAGCACCTCGCCACCAGCGTGGTGCGGGATTTCCTCGCACTGGGTGCGCGGAATTACCAGCTCCGGCCCAATGCCCCGGAACTCCTCGTCACCACCCCCATCGGCCAGATCCACGAGGTGGGCGCCCTCCTGGCCACCGCCGCCGCCCGGGACCTGGGCTGGCGCGTCACCTATCTGGGCCCGTCCCTCCCGGCCGAGGAAATCGCCGCCTGTGTGGAGATCCGCAAGGCCCGCGCCGTCGCCCTCAGCATGGTGTACCCCTCGGACGACCCCAACGTCCCCAATGAGCTCACCAAGCTCCGCGGCATGATGCCCGCCCACACCGCCCTCCTCATCGGAGGCCGTGCCGCCTACGGCTACTACCAGGCCCTCCGCGTCCCCGACGTCCGCCTCGTGAACTGCCTCGCCGACATCGAGTCCGCCCTCGAGGAAATCAGCGTCCGCGGCTGCGAATAGGCCCCTGGGGCTCTCGCCGCAGGCCCCACTTTTCACTTTTTACTAACTACTTTTTACTTCAGTGAACCGCCTCCTCTTCGTCTGCATGGGCAATATCTGCCGCTCGCCCGCCGCTGAAGGCGTCATGAAGCACCAGCTCGCCGAGGCAGGCCTGCTGGGCAAGGTCGAGGTGGACTCCGCTGGCACGATCAATCTCCACGCGGGCAATCCTCCGGACTCCCGCATGACCGCCGCCGCCGCGAACCGGGGCATCAAGCTCGTCCACCGCGCCCGTCAGGTCACCGCCCAGGACCTCGCCGACTTCGATCTCATCCTCGTGATGGACAAGGAAAACCTGCGCGACGTCCGCCAGCTAGATCGCACGGACCAGTACGACTCCAAGATCAAGCTCTTCTGCGACTACACCAGCCACCACAGCCAGATCGAGGTCCCCGATCCCTACTACGGCGGCCCTGCTGGCTTCGAACTCGTCCTCGACCTCCTGGAAGACGGCTGCGCCAATCTGGTAAGACAGGTGCAAGGCCAGGGATAAGGGAAGAGGGTCAAGGGAGAAGGGCTTAGCCAGAATTCAAAACGGCAGCTACCTAGCGCCACCAACAACCGGAATCTCGGAACCCTAATTCCGTAAATTCTGTTAATTCTTTCCAAGAATCCTTATCCCTCTTCCCTTACCCCTTTTCCCTCTCTCCGTTAATCTGATAGAAATCTTGTTAATCCTGTCTAAAAGAGGTCTCACTCTATCACGTGACCTCTTCCCTGACAGAGCGCGTCCGCACCGCTATCACCACCGCCACGGGCTCACCCCTCGGCGCCTGTGAGATTCGCCCCGTTCCCGGCGGGGACATTCACCAGAGTTATGTCCTCGTGGCCCTCACGCCCTACTTCGTGAAGGTCAACACCGCCGACCAAGTCGGCCTGTTCGAAGCCGAGGCCCAGGCCCTGCAGACGCTGGCCGCCACCGGCACCCTCCGCGTCCCCAAGCCCATCGTGTGGGAGGCGTGGGAGGATTCCAGCTTCCTGGTGCTGGAGTACATCGCCCTCCAGAAAGGCGCCTCCCATCAATTCCGCCGCATGGGCGAGCAACTCGCCGCCCTTCATCGGGTCACCTCACCTCAGGGTAAATTCGGTTGGGATCGCGCCAACTATATCGGCACCACGCCGCAGCCCAATGCGTGGACCGATTCCTGGATCGACTTTTGGCGGGATCAACGCCTCGGCTTCCAGCTCCGTCTCGCCCGGCAGAAAGGCCTCCCCCTCCCTGGTGCCGACCGCCTTCTGGAGAATCTGCCCGCCTTCTTTACGGGCACCACCGTGGTCCCCTCCCTCCTCCACGGCGACCTCTGGGGCGGCAACGCCGCCTTCGACGAACACGGCCTCCCTGTCATCTTCGACCCCGCCAGCTACTACGGCGACCGCGAGTGCGACCTCGCCTTCACCGAACTCTTCGGCGGCTTCACCCCCTCCTTCTACGAAGGCTACGACGCCACTTGGCCCCGCCAGCCCGGCTGGGAACACCGCCGCGACCTCTACAACCTCTACCACATCCTGAACCACTTTAACCTCTTCGGGCGCACCTACGCCCCTCAGGCCGAGGCTCTTCTAGACAGGGTGAACCGGAGCATCCAGGGATAAGGGAAGAGGGTCAAGGGAGTAGGTTTAGACAGAATTAACACAATTAACAGAGCAGTCGTCACAGCGCCGCCAACAACTGGAAATCCGAAATCCTAATTCCGTAAATTCTGTCTAAAAAGACTTATCCCTCTTCCCTTACCCCTTGCCCCTCTTCCTCCTCCCTGACGCCATCCACGCGCAGAGACACCTTCACTCCGTGCTTCTGGGCGGCCACGTTCACCAGGGAGCGGATGGCACTGATCGTGAACCCGTTCTTCCCGATCACCCGGCGCACGTCGTCCGGCGCGAGTTGAATCCGATACGAGATCGCCCCGGCACTGGTCGTCCCCACGGCGATGCTCGCCTGCTTGGGGTGCTCGATCAGGTTCGCCACCACATACATGAGGAACTCGCGAAGGGCTTCAGGGGCGTCCATGGGGTAAGAGAGAGTGAAAAGTGGTAAGTAAAAAGTGAAAAGTGAAGTTTCGCCCCAACGTCCACCTCAAACCCCAAACCCCAGCCTCACCTCCAGCTGATCATTGAAGTTTGAATTTTGAACTTTGAGATTTGAATCCCCCTCTGCGCCTCTGTGGTTAAACCAAAGCCCTCCTCCCCTCCTATCGACCTCAAATCAGGACGCAAAAAATCCGCCGCGAGCTGGACGAACCAGCGCGGCGGACAAAAAAGAGGAGCTCTGCGAAAAGCGCTTAGGCCTTGGCAGGCGTAGCAGCTTTCTTCAGGATGCTGCGCACGGTTTCCGTGGGCTGGGCACCTTTGGCGATCCAGGCGTTGGCCTTCTCCACGTCCACTTCAGCGTTGTCCTTGCCCTTGAGCGGGTCATACGTACCAAGGATTTCAAGGAAGCGGCCATCACGACGGAACCGCTGATCAGCGGCCACAATGCGGTAAAACGGGCGGTTTTTCGTGCCTTCGCGGCGGAGTCGGATGACAACCATGGTAATCGTTACAGAATACGTGAATGTGAATGAGTGGGCGTGGAGCATGCCAGTACGCGGGTAAAAATCAAGCAGGAATTTGCTTTTCATGTTCCCGACCTGCGCTAGACTCCGCCCTGCCCCTGCCGCAGTGTTCGCACCGCGAGTCTGGGAAGCACCAATTGGAGGGATGGCTGAGTGGTTTAAGGCGGCGGTCTTGAAAACCGTTGAAGCGTAAGTTTCCGGGGGTTCGAATCCCTCTCCCTCCGCCAGGGTGGCCGAAAATGAGGCACCTCCTCCCGCGAGATTATCGCTAACCCTTGCGGACGCGACCAGGCTTCCGACAGCCAATCCGAGCCTCCTCGACAATCGCCTTCTCATGCTCAATGTGACGGCAGGACAAAGTGAAGGAACCATCCAACCCAGAAGCGCCGGGGCCCGAAAGGCCTTAAGATCCCAGCCCACGGGCGAAGGCCACGAAGTGGACGCAGACCCTGGGTTCAAGCAGCCCCCTGCATTTGCGGCCTGAAGGGTCGCGAGAATGGTACGCCTACAGCTGTCGGTCATCTAACGACGGTTGCATGAGCCAGCAGCATTCAACCAAGAAGAATCGGGCCTGAAAGGCCCAGAGATCCCAGCCCAGGGGCGAAGGCCACAAAGTGGACGCAGACCCTGGGTACAAGCAGCCCCCTGGTTTTGCGGCCTGAAGGGTCGCGAGAATGGTACGCGTGCAGCTGACGGTCTTTTGACACGTGGCCCGTCTAACTGCCAGGCAACGCAATTCGTATGGGGCCGACATCGTCCCATGCGGTTTCGGACCTGAAAGGCCCAAAGAGCCCAGCCCAAGGGCGAAGGCCACGAAGTGGACGCAGACCCAGGGTTCAGGCACCCCCTGGATTTGCGGCCTGAAGAGATCAAGGCAACTTCGCCCATTTGGGTGATCACAACGAGAATCACCACCGAGACGAGGCTGAGTCGAAGCTCTTCCTCGAAGAGGATGCAGCTACAAGCCCCACGTTGGCGAGCTTCCAGCGAACCTACGTGGGGTACGGGCGTCTTCAGAATCTCTACTCCGAAGGAGTTGCGGCGGTCTGGAAGTTATTTCGCGTCAAGGTTCCTGGGAAGTTGCTAGAAACACTTACCGCCACTCTCTCTTCCTTGAACCCTTTGCATGAGCACGACAGCACGGTATTTTGCCTCAAGTAACAGGTGGACGCATTGATACCAAGCCAGCATGAGCGACGACGACTCCCCCAAGAAGAAGAAGCAAATCCGGAACTCCACCGCAGAGTTCCTGATTTTTTCCGCGCAGACCGGTGGCGATGACCTCGAGGTCCGCTACGAGGATGAGACAATCTGGCTGACGCAGAAGCTCATGGCGCACCTTTTTGGCGTGGATGTCCGCACTGTCAGCGAGCACTTGGCGAACATCTATGACCAAGCAGAGCTACAGCGAGAGGCAACTATCCGGAATTTCCGGATAGTTCAAACCGAGGGTGCCCGTGAGGTCGCCCGCCAGGTAGACCACTACAACCTCGATGCCATCATCTCCGTTGGCTACCGGGTGAATTCCGTCAGGGCAACCCAGTTCCGCCAATGGGCCACCAGTGTGCTGCGGGACTTTGCCATCAAGGGGTATGTTCTGGACCGCAAACGGATGGAGAACGGCTCGTTTCTGGGCGAGTACTACTTCGAGCGTCTCTTGGAGGAGATCCGCGAGATCCGCCTCAGCGAGCGCCGCTTTTACCAGAAGATCACGGACATCTATGCCACTGCCGTGGACTACAACAAGGACGCCCCCACCACGCGCGATTTCTTCGCCATGGTGCAGAGCTGGGCAGGAACGCAATTACTTACTTCGAACTGTCCGAAGAACGCGCCCAGCGCCGCATCTTCATGACGATGGAAGACTGGCTTGGAGAGCGACGTCTCTGGCGGCCTGAACACCGTCAAATCTATGAGTGAGTTGCCATTGGTGACCCTTACGGTGCACCTTCAGATACAACCACAATGATTTCCGACACCGCTACCGCTTCCCTTTACCCATCACTCATGACTTCACGGGTTCCAAATGGGATCACAATTAGTCGCTTAACTGACTCGCAAGCAGTCACCCCCGGTGATCGAAGTGCATGCCTTGAACGACGATCCACTTCACCAAATCGCCCGACGTGAGGGATGCATCCTCCGCCCGACTTCTCTCTCACGCAGTCCCTAACCATTGACTCGACCTCTTCAAGTTCTGCGCTATTGGAAAAGTAGACAACTTCGTCGCAGTTTAGGATCTGCAGTCGATTGAGCTCAGTCACATCGGAGGCCGAGATGTCAAGCGCTCCATGCGACCGGGGCATGCTGTAGAACATCTCGTCATAGTAAATCATACAAAATGCAGGACTGATTGGAAGGTACACTTGCAATCCCCGCGCACTCAATCCGACAGTCCGTCCCGGCGGCACATCATCATCTTGATACGCCGGATTTATGGTAATCACCGGATTGTCGCTAGTAAGAAAAGATCTGGTCACTGATCTCAAAAGGCGACATTCAAGATCCAACAACACCCTTTTGCTACGCGCCCCTACTCTCACAGAGAGTTTACGCATACTTCGACGCAAATCTGATTCCTCTTGATCGGTCAAAGTAATCCCTTCTCGAAAAATCCTCTCCATGGCCATATCGCAAGCCACTTCAGTCAGCTTTTTAACGCGAGTCACCATCATCGGCACAGTCAGATACATTTCATAGTAAGCTTTCAGATCTTTCGGCAATGTCTCGCTGGCAATCATCTGCCCCACCGCGGAACTAAAGTTTGACTCTATCACTCCCAGCTTCCCCTCAAAATCCGATTCCTTCGTGTAGAAGTAGTCACCTTGGCACTGCCCGGAAATTGCCGCTTTGTCGCTAAAGTTCCCAGATTTCACATTTAGCATACAAATAATCTTATTGTTCGATTGCACGCCAAAACGCCTCAAGTACGATTGAGGCAAAAAGTGTTGCTTCTTCTTATCAGCCATAGAAGAGAGATTTGGATACTACACCCCATTCGAGCGTTGGACGCACCTGGGACCACTAAATAGACATCTTCCGTCGCATCAGCAAACGCTAGAGTCAGACGTCGGATACATTTTTCCAATGGATTCTCACACACTCCGACAACAGGCGCAAGAGAAGGCGACCCCCGCGATCAATGCTCGACCGCGCCAATTTCTTCTGGCGGGCACCAAGGGATTCATACTTCTAATTATACTTGCAACACCCAGGAAACCCACAAATGTAGGCTAATGAAGGTCTTCATAAGCTGGTCGGGCGAAGAAAGTAGAGATGTCGCATGCACAATTCGCGACTGGCTCCCTTCCGTCATCCAAGTAGTCGAACCCTACGTCTCCTCAGAGGACATAGACAAAGGGGTGCGTTGGACGAGTGACATTGCAGGCGAGCTGGAAGGTTCAAACTACGGCATCATCTGTGTGACCAAAGATAACATTGATGCTCCCTGGATCAACTTTGAAGCCGGAGCCCTCTCCAAAAAGGTCGAAAGTTCCAATGTGACTCCATTTCTATTTGGAGTGAAGCGGTCAGATGTTCACGGCCCCCTTCTTCAATTTCAGTCCGCAATTTTCGAGAAAGATGATGTTTACAAACTCATCCGCAGCATAAACAACAGAGTTCCCGATGATCGACGATTGAAGGAAAGTGCATTGGAGAGGGCATTTGAGGTGTGGTGGTTACAGCTTGAATCCGCCCTAAACAAAATTGAAGGTTCGAGAAAAGCGCCTCTCCCTTCAGACCCATCCGGCAAACGATCCGAAATACTCGAAGAAGTATTGGATTTGGTCCGACAACAGCAGCGGATCCTAACAAATCCCGAAGGAATCCTACCTCCTTCCTACATGCGAAAGCTGCTAAATGCCGCTCCGTTAATGTCCGAGATCGCAATGCCAATCGTAGAGGCACGCCTCCAGCTTGAGCAGGTAATAGATGTCCTCGCATCATGGCCGCATGAGAGCAAATCGAGCACAATAGAACGCATCCACGTCACACTGAAACAGGTACATGAGTTGCTCGGGAGTCAGTTGCGGGTGAGACGAGCCAGAGAGTACTTTCCTTTACCACTCTTTGAAGAAGGTAAAAACAGCTGAATCCGGCAAGGTCCCACCAAATTTGAATAATTTGTCGCGTTTGGACAATGTGTGGGTGGCAGTTGATACCAGGTCGAGACTGCTTACTAGCTAGGCATCAACGCTCTCAATGCCAACCGTTCCTCCCTGTTCGAACTTCCGAACCGCCATATGCCAGCGCTTCCCGATTCACGACGTCCGCAAAAGGTCCAATTAGTTTCGTATTGCAATGACGAGTTCGCAGACCCCATTACTCGCGTATCAGAATACGCGAGCTCTAGCTTTTTGCTCCAACTGTTGCAACTTCTTTTGAGGTGAGCAAAGTCAGCACCTTCAAAGGGGAATGCTCCATTGCCTCGTTATGCTTGGCGCCTTTCATGCTCTGAACGCCCTCAATCTGAGGTCCACACAGCCCCCACTCACCTCCCCTTCCCCGCCGTCGGCACGATCTCGATGGGGAAGGAGATGAAACCGTTCGCCTCGTGAAAGTCCAGGACCGCAGCCACGGCGGCGCGGACGAGGGTGGCCTTTTCCACGCCGGTGGAGGCCTCGAACTGCTTCATCCGGGCGATGAGGTCTGACTCCACACGGATGGAGAGCGTCTCGGTCTTCATGTATCAAATGTCGGACATTGCTGCACATTGTCCACCAATTTCCATTGATCACTCGTGACACTTGTCATACATTTGTTACATGGTTAACCAATTGTCACCCCCTCCCCTCACGAGCCTGCGCCACACGGCAGGACGCCCGGTTGAAACGGCAATTGGATCTGAAACTGGATCTGGCTCCGGGACTGTGACCGACCTGTCGGCTCTCCTGCAGAAAGCGGCGGCTGCCAGCCCCTCGAGGGCCGCCGGGGCTTCGGGCGGGCGCTGGGTGAAGCTGCTGCCGGTCTTCCGCACGCTGATCCGACGCGGGTTGGCGGCACGGCGGCGGTTGACTGGCTCATTGAGCAGGGAGAGATCAGCAAGGAGGATCGCAAGCGTGCCTTCTACGCCCTGCGCCAGGCGCTGCACCGCTGGAACGAGCGGGAGCAAACCGCTTCGTATGCCCTCCCCAAGGTGCCCCCTCTTTCCGAACCGGCTCCGGTTTCTTCACGACAGTTCTAGGAAACTCCTCTTGTGCCTGGAGCTGATCCGGCACGGCAAACCACGGAAATCCCCCTCCCTCTCGTGAAAAAGAAGTCCAAAAAACTCCCCGCCATCCAGTTCTACCCCGGGGACTGGCGCAAGGATCCCGGTGTGCAGGCGCTCAGCTATCACGACCGGGGCATCTGGTTCGAGATCTTGCTCCTCATGTTCGAGTCCAGCCAGCGCGGCAAGTTGCTGCTCAATGGGCGCGCCATGCCCGCCGAGGCCCTGGCCCGGTTGCTCGGCCTGGATGAGCAGCTTCTCGCCCAAACGCTCACCCGGCTCATCGAGTTCGGCGTGGCCTCTCAGGACAAAGACACCGGAGCGATGATCTGCCGCCGGATGGTCCGGGACGACAAGCTGACGAAGATCCGGAAGAAGTCGGGCTCATTGGGAGGGAACCCCGCTTTGCTTAACCAAAAGCCCAACCAAAAGACAACCACCCAGGATAACCAAAAACCAACCCCTTCATCTTCATCTTCATCTTCATCTTCATCTTCATCTTCGGATAGATCTAGATCTATAGATCTCTCTCGACCAGCTATTCCGAATCTGGAGGAAGCCCGTCAATGGGCTCGGGAGCTCTCAGCCCCACAGGACTGTGCCAACGTCTGGTGGAACGAAATGGAAGGGGTCGGTTGGATCGATGTCCGCGGAAGACCCGTCACTCATGCGCTCCCCGCCTTCACGGCCTACGCCACAAAGTGGAAGAGCAACAGCCTTCGCCACCAGACCCAGGCACCCCCAGGCCCCCCGACTCCTGCTGTCAACAAGCCAAGGCGATACAGCTGACACGATGGCAGCAATCCAGCAGGGCGCCCCCATCACTCCATCACTCCATCACTCCATCCAACTTCACCCGCGACTCCGTCGCACAACTCGCCTAACTTGGAAGGCATCTGGCTTCATCTTCCAGGACGGATCTTGTCTGCATTCCTTCAGGAGCCAGCCCCTCTTGGGCGACGATCTATCGTAAAGCTTTGCGCTGGTTTGTCGTTATGCAAAAATCCTCCATGAGCCGCCCGGTGCGCCCAGCTCTGTACGCGCCATTGCTGGTGCTGGGCTCGATGCTTTCCATCGCGATCGGAGCTTCGACGGCAAAAGGGATCTTTCCCCTTTTGGGGCCTGCGGGGACCGCCTTCGTACGAGTAGGAGTGGCCGCAATCGTCTTGCTGGCCCTCTGGCGCCCCTGGCGAGCGACTCTTTCCCGCCAGCAAGCGGTGCCTATTGTCACCTATGGCATCATCCTTGGCATCCTGAACCTGACCTTCTACGAGGCCATGGCCAGACTGCCCATCGGCATTGCGATTGCCATCGAGTTTCTGGGCCCGCTCTCCATCGCCTTCTACATGTCCCGCGGAAGGCTGGACATTCTCTGGGCCTCCCTGGCGCTGATCGGAGTTGTCTTGTTGTTGCCTCTAACCAGCCTTCAACGAAGCATCGACCCTGTCGGCATTGGTTTCGCTCTCATGTCAGCAGCGGCCTGGGGTTGCTACATCGTGGTCGGCAAAAAGGCCGGAACCTCCATCCACCCCGGCTATGCCACGGCCATTGGCACCACGGTGGGCTTTCTCTCGATCGCCCCCTTTGGAGCCCTGACAGCGTGGCAGACGGAGTGGACTTCCTCCCTGATCTTCACCGCCATCGCCATCGGGGTGCTCTCCAGCGCCATTCCCTTTTCCTTGGAAATGGTTGCATTGAAGCATCTGGACTCCAAGACCTTCGGGATCTTGTTGAGCCTGGAGCCCGCACTGGGCGCCCTGGCGGCATTCCTCATGCTGAGCGAGAAGATCTCGATCATCCAATGTCTGGCGATCAGCTGCGTCGTAACCGCCTCGATCGGCGCCACCGCGACCTCGCGAGCCTCATCAAAGGACTCGCTCGTGGATGAAGCGAGCGCTCCCTAGCAGGCTGCCCACCAACATCGCTGGATCTCACTCAGGCCTGCGGAACGATCTGGGCAGCAAAGCTCCCTTCCTTCGTCTTACGCATACTAATTCCCTTGAACCCGGCTGGATGCCTCTTGGGCCCCTTCCATATAAGCCTTCGGAGGCAGGCCCAGCTCCCGGCTGAAGGCGATGCTGAATCCGCTGGCTGATTCATAGCCCACGGCGAGGGCGGTCTCCCCGACAGTCAGCTCTCCGCGGCTTAGCAGATCCTTGGCCAGGGCAAGACGCCACTGCAGCAGATAGCGCAGCGGCGTTACCGTCATCACCCGCATGAAGTGCTCGGCAAACGAGGAGCGCGACATGGAGGCCTCGCGAGCCAGCGTGGCGAGCGTCCACGGGTGGGCCGGATGCGTGTGAATCGCTTGCAAGGCGGCAGCCAGCCGGGCATCCCTCAGACCTGCCAGCAATCCCGTCGGGGCAACATCCTCCGGAACGGATCGCAGAGACTCGACCAGCAGGACTTCCACCAGACGACTTAACACAAGCGACTGGCCAGGACGAGCCGTAAGAGCTTCCCGCTTGATCAGCTCCACCACCGGTCTCACGCCCTCCGCAGCCGGATCCCCGGCTCGCAAGTGCAGCATCCTGGGCAGGAGCCCGGTGAGCACCGAAGCGTTGGCAGGATCAAATTGGAAATAACCTCCCAGCAGGCTCGCCGAGGGCTCTGCATCGGGATCGCCATGAAAGGCCACCTCCACCTGCTGCCCGGAGGGAACGGGCTCAAGCAACTTGGGCCGAACCTTCGGATCACTGGCCAGGGTGAAGCGGGGTGTCGCCGGAAAGAGCACAAAGTCCCCGGTGCCCAGCATCTGCGCGGGCTCGCCATCCGCCGCCAGCCAGCAGGGCCCCTTCAGTACGAGGGCATAACTGGGATGCCCGAACGCGGAGTAGCGCACGCCCCAGCGGCCCGCGCCGTGCACGAGCTTGGCAGCGACGGCCTGGGGTTTGAGCAGGGTGACTATGGCGGACAGGGCATCCATCTGGACGATCTACAATGACAAGCGGACTCCGCATTATAGAAAGTCCACCCCATCTTTGCTAATTTGGTCCCGTCAATCAAACCAAAACTGCCAACAAACATGTCCTCCACGATTCTCATCACTGGCTGCTCCTCTGGCTTCGGCAAAGCAAGCGCCTCCCTCTTCCTCGCCCGCGGCTGGAACGTCATCGCCACCATGCGCACCCCCAAGCCGGGTCTCTTTGAAGAAAGCGATCGACTGCTGATCCTGCCGCTGGATGTGACCCAGCCGAACACCATCGCCAGCGCCATCGGGGCGGGCATCGCGCGCTTCGGCAAGATCGATGTCTTCGTGAACAATGCCGGCATCGGTTACTTCGGCGCGCACGAGGCGGTATCGGATCACGCGATCCGCCAGCTGTTTGAGACCAACACCTTCGGCGTCATGGCCGCCAACCGTGCCATCCTCCCGCACATGCGTGAACGCGGCGCTGGCACGATCATCAACGTGACCTCCAGCGTTGGCATCGCGCCAATGCCGCTGGTGGCGGCTTATTCCGCCAGCAAGTATGCCATTGAGGGCTTCTCCGAATCGCTGGCCTACGAGGCTGGCGTGCTCGGCATCCGGGTGAAGATCGTGCAGCCCGGACTGGCCCCCACCACGCATTTTTCCGCGAACTCCGGCGCGCTGGGCGACTATCCCGTCCCCCCGGCCTATGCCGGGCATGCTGGACGTTATTTTCAATCCATGCAGGAGTATCCGACGAGCTACACGACGGAGGAAGACGTGGCAAATGCGGTGTATGCCGCCGCCACCGATGGCGCGGACAAGCTCCGCTATCCCGCCGGGTCCGACAGTATGATGCTGGCCGAGCTCAGGGCATCTTTGCCCGAACAGGAGTTCATTGGCAGGATTCGCAGCATGACCGCGAGTGAACCCGGGAGAGCAGCAAAGCTTAGCGAGGAGTGAGCGTGCCGAAAAGTGTTGAGTAAATGACGGCTGATTGGGATTGTGATGCCGCAGACGCTTCAGTTAGTGCCTGCCAAGGAACCTCGGTGGTGAAATGCGGTCTGGCGATTGCTTAGATCGACCTGGGCCGGAGAAGCCAGGGGAGCGCACGCAGCGTGGGGCCTCGCGAGGCGCAACCAAACGTTCGTGCCACATCACATTCGAGCGACATGGAGGCGTTGAAGGTGGTGGGAGGAAAAGCGCATGTTGTCGGCCCTCCCACCTGAATATCATCGCTGCGCGGTTCCCAACG
>NZ_BATR01000158.1 GCF_000739655.1 Verrucomicrobium sp. BvORR106
GGCGGGAGGTCGCGGCCGCGGCACTCGCTGGCGCTTCCGGCCACGTTACCTCGAACTCCATCAGTCCATTGTGGCCGATGTACGCCAACCAGCGGGCCTTCGTCCCAAGCGGCAGTGTGACGTCTGCGCCGTCTGGTCCTTTGACCTGAATGGACTCCGCTCCCCCTTTCCCACCCGCAGCATCCACAAACGCTTGCAGGCAGGGCTTGATCTCACGCCCCCGCCAGGCGTCGGCGACCAAATAAACATCCTTCCGCGAGGCATGGCGGAAGACCACCCGCTCGAGCACCTCAGTCCGCGGACTGGCCACCGCTGGCAGGGACTTCCACGCCTTGCTCGCCCGGAAGCAGGACTTCAACCCATCGGAACAGCCCCAGTAGAGATTCGCGTCTGGCTTGTCGCCATCACCAATTTTCGCCGGCACGGGAATGATGCCCTGCGAGGCGTTGTCACAGAGGGCCACATACACGTGCACCACCTGCACCTCAGCCGGCAGCACGTGAACAAAAAAGAACCCACTCATGAGAGCGAGGAGCAACTGTGGGCAGCGTCTTCTCACTCTCAGAGTGGGTGTCATTTTAGGGAGCTCCCCGGTTACTTGATCTTGGAGAAGTCCACTGGCTTCATGTACACGGACTTCACGCCCTCAGGCTGCGGCACGGTGAGGGAGCCGTTCTTTTCACTCTCGCCTTTGGCCGCGATCCAGACCGGATCGGCGCGGAAGGCGTCGAAAGATGCGAGCCCGGCTTCCTTGCTCTTGTGCGCGAGGATGTAGATGAGCTTGTTGTTGTGACCCTGCTCCACGTCAATGGGTGTCCAGTAGCAGAGGTTGGTCATGCCATGTTTTTCAAACAGCTTGCAGGTGTGGTTCGTGAAACGCGCATGCAGCTCCGGCAGCTTGCCTTCGTTGGTCGTGTAGGTGCGCAGCTCAAACACCCGCTCTGGGTCGCTGGCGGAGACCTTGAGTTCAGGAGAGAACTCCGTGCGGGTCATGAAGATGGATTCTGGTGGCTTGGCCAGGATCTTGCCATTCGCCTCGCTGGCCTCCCGGACCTGCTTCCACGCGGGGTCAGCACCAAAGGTCTTGAACGATTCCTTGGCCGCCTCGCGGCTCTTGTGGGAGAGCACGTAGATAAGGGTGGTGTCCGCGCCGTTCTCCTTGTCCACCGGCACCCAGTATCCGAGGTTCGTCATGCCGTGCTTCTCAAAGAGCGCGCAGGTGTGATCACGGAAGCGCTTCAGCAGGTCAGGCAGCTTGCCTTCGTTGGTGGTATAGATGCGCAGTTCATAGACAGGCTCAGGCTCGGCAGCCTTTGCCGTCGTGGAACCCATTGTTGTCGCCATGGCCAGCCCAACGGCGGCAGCTTGCAAGAGTGATTTCATAGTCGGATTGGATATCAAAACTCAATTCTGCTGATTCTGTTAATTCTGTCTAAAAATCTCTGTCTCCGTGCCCTCGGTGCCTCTGTGGTTGTTTCAAGGCACTTTTCTCTCCCTTCACTTGGCCACCACCCCGCGTTTCTGCTGGAAGAGCCAGTCCCACATCTCCTGGCTGTCATAGGTGACCGTCCAGGAATCGTGTTGCAGGTTGGGATACATGGTGAGCTTCACTGGCGCGCCCAGCTTGCTCAAGGAGTTGTAGATTCGCTGGGAATTGGCAGGCTCCACCACGGGGTCTTTCGCCCCGTGGAATACCCAGATGGGCAGATTCTTGATCTTCTGCGCCATGACAAACTTCACTCCCGCACCGCCACAAATCGGCACGGCGGCAGCAAAGTAATCGGGATAGGCGAAGACGGTGTCCCAGGTGCCAAAGCCACCCATGCTGATGCCAGTGAGATAGATGCGGTCCGTATCCACGGAATAACTGGCCACAATGCTGTCTGTCAGCGCCTTCACGCCGTAGGGGTTCCACACCTCCCCGGAGGGCACCTGTGGGCTCACCACGATAGCGGGAATCTTTTTCCCATTGGCGACCAGCTTGGGAGGACCGTGCTTCTGCAAGCGGCGCAGGTCATCGCCCCGCTCCCCAGCCCCGTGCAGGAAGACCACCAGAGGCCACTTCTTGGCCGGGTCTTTGCCAAAGTCTTCCGGCAGGGAAAGGAGGTACTTGTAACCGACCTTGATGGTCACCTCGCCCTCGAAGGCCTTGGACTCCAGTGCGGGTGAGAGCACCTTGGGAAAATCATCGTCGGCTTGAGCAGAGGCGTCTGGGGGCATGAAGGTGGTGGCGGCGACAACGGACATGGCGATGGCCAGCAACGACGAGGCACGTCGGGATCGCAGAGGGGATGGGTTCATGGTGACAATGTGAGAGTTAATGCCAGGCAGTACGAGCACAAAACAACGTCAGGACGCTATCGACGGTCGGCCACTCCGCTTTTGCGTTCGCCGACACAGATCAGGGACTTGTCGCCGCGGATGAACAGCTGCCCTTCGCTCAGGGCGGGCGAGGCAAAGACCTTCTCCCCCACGTTGCTTTCTGCCACGAGGTCGTAGGTATCGGCTGGCTTGACGACGCGCAACTGGCCGGGGTCATTGATGAAATAGACGCGGCCTTCTGCGCTCACCGGGGAGGCGTGATGCTCACGCACCCGCTCCTCCCACGCGATGCGCCCGGACTTGGCTTCAAAGCAATGGGCTACGCCAGAGTCAGAGACGACCAGGCAGTAGTCGCCTTCTGAGATGGGTGAAGGCACGTAGGAGACGCCCTTGTTGGTGCGCCAGGCGATGTGGGTCTCGGTCACGTTCCCCTTCCCGTCCGGGCGGATGGCCAGGATGTGTTTTTCCGGGAACCCGCCGGTGAGGAAAAGGTAGCCCGACTTGTCATTGTACACCAGGGAGGCCACGAACTGCTCCGTGGGGCCGTCCATCATCCAGATAAGGCTGCCGTCATCGGGATTGTAGCTGGTCACGCACTTGGTGCCGCTCAGGACCATCTGCGTGCGACCGGCCAGCTCGCGGATGATGGGCACCACATAACTGCGGGTGTTGTTGGGCCGCTGGATGCGCCAGAGCTCCCGGCCATCCTGTCGAGCCAGGGCCACGATGTAGCCATCGCCATCGTGGTCACAGTTCACGATGATCTTGTCCTTGTACACAATGGGTGAGCTGCAGAAGCCATGCTTGCTGGAGAAGAGGCCGGGACGCACCTGCCAGATTTGTTTCCCACTGAAGTCATGTGCGGAGACCACCACGGTGCCCTTGGCCACCTCACCTTTCGGGATCTCTTTGCCATCGTTGGCCTTTTGGGTTTCAGCGGTGGGCGTGTTGTCCAGGAAGGCCGTGAAGACCTTTTCGCCGTCCGTCGCGGGCGTGCTGGAGGCGCAGCTGTTCAGGCGATGGGTGGACTCAAGCGGGGCCTTGATCACCGGCACCTGCCAGAGGATCTTGCCCGTAGCCCGATCCAGGCAGATAAGCAGACGTTCCTCCCCCTCTGCCACGGCCGCGACCGTGAAGAGTCGATCCCCCCAGACAATGGGCGAAGCGTGCCCAGCGCCGGGGAGTTCCGTCTTCCAACGGATGCTGCCGTCCTGAACCGCCACTGGGAAGCCATTGTCCGCGCTGGTGCCATCGAGCCGGGGACCCCGCCATTGGGGCCAGTTCTCCGCGTGGGCCAGAGGTGCCGCCGTCATGGTGGCAGCACCGGCGAGGAGGAAAAACTTGAGGGGATTCATGCGAGCAGCGGGACGGTGGTGGTGAGGATGCGGTGGGCGACCTGTCCACAACGCCCCTCCCACGGGCCGACTTTCGCCCAAGCGCTGACGCGGAACATTTATGCCCGCTACACGGGCTATGGCGATTCCAGCACAGCTGGCCGGGAAGTTCAACAAGGTGGTACCAGATGGGAAAATCTTCACGACAGGAAGGTTGAATGCACGAGCGTACTTCCCAAAATAGACCCTCCCCTCTTTTACCCCTTCTATGGTTCGCATGCGCTGGATGATGGCCGGATGGCTGATGTTGTTGACGCTGGGCATGGTTTCCTGCTCTGGCACAAACAATCTGCTCAAGGCCAAACCGGTGCCGCTCTCCGCCTTCATCGAGCACCCCAATGAAATGAAGCCGGACCGCAAGCGGGTGCCATTTCACAAGATCTGGCGGTCCCCGGATCCCGGCGTGCGCGAGCGTGTCGCGGCGAAGAGTGCCATCTACGTGGCCCCGGTGACGCTGAAGTACCTGCGCCCCATCCACAAGGCGCTGATTGAAAAGGAGATCGCCATGGGCAGCATCGAGCGCAAAGAGCGCGAGATGGCGACCCTGCTCCGCAACCAGTTCGCCGTTGCCTTCCAGCGTTCTGAGCAGGCGAGGTATGTGCTGGCCCAGAAGCCCAACGCCAGCTCCGTCACCCTGGAACTGGCGCTGGTGGAGCTGAGCCCTACGAGCCCCAAGGGGAACGCTGTCAAGACGGCGGCCAAGTTCGTGGTGGGGCCCCTAGCAGGCATCGGCGGCATGTTCACGAAGGGCAACATCGCCATTGAGGGCAAGGTGAGGAACTCCACCACTGGTGAGTTGGTCTTTGAGTTCGCCGACAACGAGGCGGATCCCATGACCATGTACAGTCTGGCCGACTACCGCCCGTACGGGCACGCGACCGAGGCCATCCACGCCTGGGCTTCGCAGTTCGAGCTCTTCACCCGGACCGCCCCCGGCGACCGGATTCAGGACACCTTTGCCTTCACGCTGGATCCCCGGTAGCGGGCGGGGCGTAGGCATGCTAAGGATGCCCGCCCCCATGACCCGCCAGGACCTTCGCCAACAACTCGCTGACCTTGATCTCTCTCATCCCCACCGGGCCGACGAAGCGCCCCATCGGGAGAAAATGATCGCGCTGCTCGATGAGCAGGAGGACTGCTTTCACCGCACCTGTCACCCGGCCCATTTCACCGGCAGCGCCCTGGTGGTGAGCGCAGACGGCTCCCGTGCGCTGCTCACCCACCATCGCAAACTTGATTGCTGGCTCCAGTTTGGCGGCCATTGCGATGGGGATGATCACATCCTCCGCGTGGCCCAACGCGAGGCCCTGGAGGAATCTGGCGTGGAAGGACTCGTCGTGGCCTCGCAGCGCCCCTTTGACCTGGACATTCACCCCATCCCCGAGAAGAACGGCGAGCCCGCCCACTGGCACTATGACGTGCGCTACATGTTCATCGCCCCGGAGAACGCCCAGTTTGTCACCAGTGAGGAAAGCCACGAGCTGCGTTGGTTCACGCCGGAGGAAATGCGGCAGTTACCGCTAAGTGAAGGCATGCAACGCCTGGCGACCAAGTGGGAGGCAATTTTGGAGCGGCGATTCGGTAAGAGGTGAATGGTAAATGGTAGGCGGTGGGCTATTGCACTCTCTGGAGCCCTTCAGGCCCGAATCATCATTTCGAAAAAGCTTTGGTTCAAGCCCATAACTACCGCCACGCCCCATCTCAGGAGGAAGCTGTTCGTAGTACAAACTTTAGATTGCTCAGTTGAGCTGGAGTAATGCGAACGGAGTAAACTAAAGTTTGTACTACGAACAGAGCCTCGCCAGCATGGTTAAGTGGCACTTGCCCCCCTGCAAGCGGCGGCAGGACACAGCACAGGATCAACACGGATCACCGCCGCCGACCCAGCGCATACAGGTTGAGCCGTATTCGCGAGGGCCTACGGTCCTGGCACGTCAGCCCCCGCCCAGGGCATGACGTCCCAGAGCTGCCATGTGCTATCGTGCTCAATTCCGCGCTGGAGAACGATAAGATAGTACTGGCTGTGGGGACCTTCCGGTTGGGATACCAGCGGTCCCCTTTCCACGCGGAGACCCACCAACGCACCTCGATGAAATAACAGATCCATATTCCAGGATTCCACCTGGTCGGACTTTCGGGTTTCCCAGCCCTGGGGCAGAGCCGCCTCCGTCCGACGTGCAGGATGAAACAACTGCTTGCAGGCCTCCACATCCCCTTTGGCCACGGCATCCGACCAAGACTTCACCAAGGCAACCATCGGGGGAGTGACGCCTCGTGCCAGGCGCTCCGAAGGATCCACCGCTTCTTGCGCCGCAGCAAGCAGACCGAGGCTCATGGCCTTGATGTTGGACCGGTCCCACCGGTACTGTGGACTCCCGCCTTTTTCACCGGCAATGGTAGCGACGTAATTCCACACGTCTTCAGTCACCATCCCGGCCACGGCCGCAGCAGGGGCCGCCCCATGACCCATCTTTTGCTCCAGCGAGAGGAACGCTACCAGAGTCACAATCGCCACCGCATCGTCTCGTTTGACGGATTTGAGTACCCCCAGGATCTCTTCCCCTACCTTACGGGCTTCGGCCTTCAATCCGGGTGTCTCGATGTACTTCTGCACGGAGGCCACCGCTGCATCGGTTCCCGAGGTTGCCTGGAGCTTAAGCACTTCCAGACAGTACTTGAGGGAGTCAGAGCCCAGGAGTTCGTCCAGCTTCCGGGCATGCTCCTCTGCCTGTTTGAAGGCATTGTCCTTCAGGGCAGATTGCAGCTTGCTCAGTTCATCTGGCATGATCTTCAGTCCCAGTGCTTCCAGCTGCTTCTCTGCCGCACTGCCAGGGGAAATTTCCGGCTTACCTGCTTCGGCATTTCCGGCAGGTGCCCAGGATTTCACGGTGGCGGCCACCTTGTCCATTCCGCCCTTGGCCCACCCGGAGAGCGCATCCTGCCAACTCTCTGTTGCAGGGAGCCCAGCGGGTGTCGCGGAGGGTTTCGCTGTTTCTGCGACCGGTCCGGTGGCCGGGCCAGGTGCGATCTTCTCCGGTGCCTGGGCCTCTGTCACGCCAGCGATCGCCATGGACGCAAGCACTGTGATGACCTTATGCGCCGCCAAAGGTCCACGCTTCTGTGAAAGAGCACTAGTCCACATGCTGGAAGTATGACAAACCCGTCCTCATTCACAAGCCAGCAGGCAGATTTTTGATGCCCAGCAGACTCAATCATTGCCATCCGATGCCTCTGGTCGAGATTCACTTTCGGGATGACTTTCCCGGAGAAGGAGCACGTTGCAAAAGTGCCGTGTAACCGTGTCATACACAGCTGCGACGCCAAATGTGCCAAAAAGGATGGCAAGACGAGGTAGAATCCCGTCGGAGAGTAGCAAAAGGCCAAACCCGCTGAGTCCCGCCATCGTCATCCCTACGATGAAGCTGGGACGTCGTCGAAAGACCCGAAGCTCGCGCTGCCAGATCTCTGTGAAGATTTGACGATCTTTGGGATCACTCGGGACAGGAGGAAGGAAGCTCATAGTTGTTTGATCGAGGTTTTGCCATCCCAAGAGCTGTCACCTACTTGTAAGCCACCACCGCGCTCGACGGCCCAGCCAGGTGGATGACGTCAAACCGCTTGAACCCGACCTCGCCACACCAGCCCCGGAAGTCGGCAGCGGAGTAATCAAACGCGTCGCCAAACTCGATGAGCATGTTCAGCGACATGAGCAACCCCTGAACGTTCTCACGCCGGGCATCATCGATGAGCGCCTCTATGGCCACGAAAGCACCGCCGCGAGGCAGGGCCTCGTAGGCAGCGCGGATCAAGTGCATCTTTTTCTCCAGATTCCAGTCATGCAAAATCATTCCCATCGTGATCACGTCCGCCTTGGGCAGCGGATCGACAAAGAAGTCGCCCGAAGCCGTCTGAATGCGGTCGCTCAGGCCAGCATCTGTAATGTGCCGCTGCGCGATGGGAGCCACCTCAAGCAGATCGAAGCTGGTACAGAGCAACTGCGGATGTCTCCGAGCCGCTTCGATGCAGAGCAGCCCGGTGGCACCTCCCACATCACAGAGCGTCTTGTAGCTGGAGAAGTCGAACTTTTCCGCCAGGGCTTCAAAGTTGACACGGGAGATTCCCGTCATCGCCCCCATGAACTGCTCCAGTCTCGCCGGCTCGGAGTAGAGCACCTCAAACATCCCCTTCTCCCCGTGCTTGATTTCGTTCTGCGGCTTCCCGGTGCGCAACGCCTCTGGCAGATCATTCCAGAACCTAAAGAGTCGCGCGTTCAGCATGATCATGATGCCGCCGATATAGCGAGGGCTGCCCTCGTCGAGGAAGTGAGATCCTCCTGGTGTATTGAGGTAGACGGCGTTCCGGCCATCGCCCTCACGATCCAGAAACTTCATGGCCACCAGCGCATCAAAGAAGTCTGCGATCCCACGCGGATGCATCTCCAGCTCTGCGCCGAGCTCGGCCCCCGTGAGACGGCGATCCGCCAGTTTTGTGAACAAACGCAGCTCAACCGCGGTAAGCAGTACCTTCGAGTTCCAGAATCCAAAGGCGGTTTGCAAAATGAGTGATGGATCAAGCGGTGCGTTCATAAGAGAAAAACGTGCGGTTGCGATGGCGGATAAATCCAGGAGTCAGACGATTCGCAACGCAGCAGGGGGCACCCCGATCGAACACGTCAGTGAGCCGGTTTTACGCGGGTTTAATCCCCGCCACAATGATTTTCCAGCGCCCCTTTGGCGGTTGCCCTATCACAGGTTCCCTTCAAGTTCATGGTGACAGGCATCGCAGTCACCTCAGAGAAGCTCCCAGCCAAGAGCGAAACCTTCACTTGTCCGGCCAGGGTGTCACCTCCCCTATGTACCAGCCATCCGGCTTGTATGTCTGGGGGGCGAAGAAGGACGAGGCATCGACGCCCAGCTGATGTCTCGGGTCGCGCCACCGCGCCGCACGAGCAGCCCAACCATGCCATCCTCCTCGAACAGGTGGTTCACCGTTCTCCACCCGGGCTCACTTGGGGCGCCTACCCACCTGTCTTATCATCTCTGACGCTCTCTAAGTTTTCATCGGCATTCTTCGATGCCTCCCACACCCGATAAACGCCGCGGGCTTCCGCGCGATCAATGAACCGAAAGATGACAGCCAGTCCCCTATACCAAATCCAGGCGACGATCAAAAATGGCAAAAAGCCCAGGAGTGCCGGGGCCAATCCTCCAACTATGGGAAGATCCTCCCACCGGTCGAAAGGCACATGATCGCGCACCCAACGCACACCTGAGCTACCATAAGCGTAGACGCACAGGACGACGGGCATCATGAGCACCGTGGCAAGATAGCGATACCACCGCAAGAACGCTGCGACGGCGAGACTGCCAAGTATTCCCGCCGGGATGGCCACAAACAACAGATGCCATCCTCGTGACGAGACATCGATGCTATCAGCTTGCGAAAAGTACAACCGACGCACGCCCTCCACCAGAATCCACCCTCCATATCCGCCCGCAAACACAATGACCAGCCAGCGAAGCAGCGTGGTAATGATGGACAAACGGTTTGGCATATTGTCCGTTTCACTACCCTCTGAAGACAATTCGCACAATCGTAAATGTGCGGATGCGGAGGGCCCTCAGCAGGGAGGTTCCGATCAGGACGGCGACACAGTCTTCAGCGACTCCACCGCAGCGGGCAGCGGGGTGACCCATCCGCGATTCCCTTCGCCTTTGGTCACAGCATTGCCTCCCAGCAGGATCTTCCCACCCGGCACCTCGACGATACCGAGTGCAGCGTTCGCGTTGGTCTTGCCCAGAAAGCTGAAGGAGGCATCCGCACGGAGAAGTTCCGGCGGCTTGCCATAGCAGCCGAACCACCACTCCCCCTTGATCCAAGCCAGGGTCTGCACGCCCATGAGCGTGTAACCGCTGGCGAGCACGTGACGCTTCACGAACTTAAACTCCTTGTCGTACTCATAGACATAGTTCTCGTTGATCCCCGGCGGCAACCCGCCCACGACATAGAACTTCCCCTCGCGGAAAGCCATGCCGCCGGCCCCATGCACCGCATCGGGCACGGCATGACGCGACAGCTCCGCGAGCGTTTCCGCATCGTACACGAACACCCAGGAGTCAGCCTTGCCCGCGGGCTGGTTGAACTTGCCCAGGTTCACCGCGACATAGATTTTTCCGTCCACGTGGCAGAGATCACCATGATGGTCCGCAGCAGGGATGGACTTGAGGATGCGCCCATTCAGATCTGTCTTCACCAACGCCTCCGTCCAGCTCCAGTAGATGGCGTCTCGGTCGTTGGTGCAGATCCCCTGAAGGTGGCGAGGATAGACGCCTTCGCACTTGGCGTCGTGAAACCCGGTGCCGGAGGAGGATTGGGCAAGAGCCAGGGTATAAGGAGACAACACGGCCATAGCCGCACCCGCGCTGGCAGTACTGAGAAAATGGCGACGAAGCATGGGAGGTTATACGTCGGGAGTTGGAGGAGTCTCTCGGATGGCTACGGGGGAGACACAAGACGCAAGATCTGAGGTCAGGGGCGAGCGAAGGTCGGGGATCGCAAGCCCCTTCCGCTCCCAAGCCACCCCAGGCCCCCAACACCTGATCCTGCACAGCAGGATTTTGGGACTGCGGTGAGCATCACCCCTTTGGGGAGTCCTGTGTCGCGCAAATGTCACTCGACCGCCAACGAAGCCCGCGACCGGCCACGCTGGCCCTGCTGAGGAGCGAAGGGTTCAAGAACATCACTAGGGGTACCAAAGCGGCGGTTCCCGCGCGCACTCCAAAGATGCTTCGCATCCAGGTGATGGCCGCTCTTCCTCTAATAGCTCGTCACACGGCCACTGACGCCCTGAGTCACTCCCCCCGAGCATCACCGGCTTACCGCCTCACTGAATTACCGGTTTACTGAATTACTGAATCACCGAATTACCGACTTACAGCCATTTGCTCACGTCCGGCACCATGAAGTCCATCATGCGGCCCAGCAACGCCTCGACATCACGGTCCACCAGCAGCAAGCCGTGGTGCTCGGGGTGGAGGAGCTCGTTGTCCACCATGGCGTCCAGCATCTTCACCAGGGGATCATAATAACCGGCCACGTTGAGAAGGCCAACGGGCTTGGTGTGGAAACCGAGTTGGAGCCAGGCGAGCACTTCGAACAGCTCTTCCAGGGTCCCATAGCCGCCGGGCAGCACCAGGAAGCCGTCGGCGTGGTCCATCATGGCCTGCTTGCGCTCGTGCATGGTCTCCACCTCGATCAGCCGGGTGACGCCGCGGTGTTCCTTCTCCAGCTCGACGAGCTTTTTCGGGATGACGCCGATCACCTCCCCGCCCTGGGCGAGCGCCGCATCCGCCACCACGCCCATCAGCCCCACGCTGCCGCCGCCGTACACCATGCCCAGACCGCTGCGCGCCAGCTTGGCCCCGACCTCCGCCGCCACCTCGGCAAAAACCGGATTGTTTCCGAAACTGGACCCACAATAGACACAGACGCGATGCATGGCTCGATCCATGATGATCGAACCGTGGTCATCCGGCAACCGCGAATGCGAAGCAGCCATCTCTCTCCGATCTGGCCCAAGAAATCGCGCCGGTCTCCGTAATCCCAAGTGTCGAACTCTCTCTGCCAGATGTCCTCCCCACCCAGGCTGCAAAAAGGCCAACAACCCGCGTCACAACCGGGCTAGAAGTGACAAAAATGGGTGAATGTCTGCCATCGTCAACGACGTCCGATTCTGCTAGGCTTTGCCAAACGCTATTTTCTCCATGAAAACCCGAGCATTCGTTGCTGCGCTTTGCGCGCTCTTTGCGGGCTTCGCGCCTGTTCCGGCCTCCGCCGTGGAACTTGTCATCGAGCCTGACACCCTGTCACCGTCCACCACCGTCGAGCTGCGATTCGACACGCCCATGGTGGGTAAGGATCGCGTGGGCTCCGTGGAGCAGGCGTCCCCCCTGGTGGCCGCCCCGGCAGTGAAAGGCGAGTTCCGCTGGACCAGCTCCCGCAGCGGGCAGTTCCGCTTCCTCCAGCCGCCCTCGTTCGCCACGAGCTACAAGTTTGCCCTGCGTCCGGGGATGAAAGATGTCGAAGGGACCGCCGTGGAGGCGACGGACTTGGGCGAGTTCGCCACCGAGGGGCTCAAGGTGGCCGATGAATGGCGGGCCTACCCCTACTACTCCGGCGACTCCGCCCAGCGCACCCCGTTTTACATCCTGCAGTTCAACGACCGGGTGAACCCCGCGGAGATTGCGAAGCAGGCCTACTTCGTGAGCAAGTCCAGCCCCACCCGCGTGCCGGCCACGGTGCGGCTGGCGACGGGGAAGGACTTCAAGAAGCAATACCACGCGGAGCTGGTGCAGACCTGGGACGAGCAGATCAGCGGCACGAAGCCCAAGATCGGCCTGACCGACACCCGGCCCAATGCGATCGTGCTGGAAACAGCGACTCCCCTGCCCATCGGCCAAGACTGGCAACTGGTGCTGCCGGCGACCATCTCCAATGCTACGGGCAATGCCACGCTGGAGGGTGAGGACACCCGCACCTGGGGCAACATCCTCCCGCTGGGCATCAAGCGCCTCGTGGCCGAGCCTCACTTTGACCGGCCGCACTCGATCGACATCCTCTTCAACAAGGCGATCAGCAGCAATGAAATCCCGCCTGCCCAGGCAGCCCAGCGGATCGCCCCCTTCATCCATGTGGAGCCGCCCGTACCGGGCCTGAAGGTGGAGGCCAGCTATCAATCGGTCGCCATCACGGGTGAGTTCACCCTGCACCAGCCCTACACGGTGACGCTGGCCGCCGGATTCCCTGGAGCCGATGGCCTGGCCCTCGCCACGCGCTCGAAGGACACCGTGACCTTCCAGCCCAGCCCGGTCTATGTCTCCACCACCGCCACCACGAACACCCAGCTCTCCTCGGGCAAGGGGATCTTCGATGTCTATGCCGCGAACTACAAGGATCTGCGCCTGCGCGTGAAGCAACTCTCCGATGGCGAACTGTTGAAGGCCCGGGCCCTCTACGAGGAAAGCTATGATCCACATGCGACGGACACGAACAAGTCCGCCCAGAAGGTGAAGGACAACCCATTCGAGAGCTTCCCCGGCACGGTCATCTACGACCAGACCTATGCGAATGACAAGCCCCTCCAGCAGGCCACCTATATGGAGCTGAAGTGGAAGGACATCCTGGGCCAGCGCCCCGCTGCCCCGGTGTTCATCGAACTGCTGGCGACCTCCCAGGATCAGGCTCCGGGAGGCACCATCGTGAACCGCGCGATTGTAGAGTTCACCGACATCGGCCTGCTGGTGAAGGGCACGGACCAGGAGGCGCTGATCTATGCGTTCTCGCTGAAGACCGGTCAACCGCTCACCGGGGTGCAGCTCACGCTGGCCGATGCGCAGCGCGGATTCCTGAAAGTGGCGCAGACGGACGCGCAAGGATTCGCCAAAGTGCCGTCCAAAGGGGCTGAGTGGGTGCTGGCCACCAAGGACCAGGACTGTACCTCCATGAACCTCGGCAGCCGCGGCGACCGCATCGGCATGTGGGGTCACGGCATCAACATCGCGTGGGAATCCCCCTTCCGCGACCGGTTCGAGACCTTCATCTTCTCCGACCGCCCGGTGTACAAGCCCGGTGACACGGCGCACGTGAAGGCCATCACCCGGCATCGCAATGGTGACTCGCTCACCCTGGGCGGCAAGCCCGCCACCGCCACCATGGTGCTGACGGACGAGCGCAACCGCTCGGTGCAGACGAAGCCCGTCACCTTCACCGCCAATGGTACCTGGGCGGATGACATCACCTTCCCGGACAGCACCACGGGCTGGTACAGCCTGCGACTGGAGTTCCCCAAGACGGACGCCACGGGCAATCCCCTGCCGGCCGCCGCCAACGAGGACGATGAAGACGCCCAGATCGCCAACCTGGAACTGCGTGTGGATGACTACAAGCCCAACACGTTCGAGGTAAAACTGGAAGGCAACCGCAACCGTCAGCTCGGCGACCGGGTGAAGGTGCCGCTCACGGCCAAGTACTACATGGGCAAGGCCCTCTCCTCCGCCAAGGTGAGCTGGAGCGCCAGCCTGGCGGAAGACTACGTGCCCCCCACCGAGTGGGCGGACTACCACTTCGGAGATGCGCCGGCTTTCTGGCACTACGGCCAGAAGGATCGCGATGACGAGACCGCCGACAGCGACGAGGAAGAGTCCCAGTTCAGCTGGGGCGCTCACGGTGAGCTGACGCTCAATGACGATGGCACCGTGGATATCGAGATGCCCGCCCCTCCCCTGCACAAGGCCTCCCTGCCGCAGACAGTGAGCATCTATGCGGATGTGACTGACGTGAACCAGCAGACGATCTCCAGCACGACGGAGTTCAAGCTCCCCGGGGCCGACTTCATCGTGGGAGCCAAGAAGCAGAGCTGGTACGCCACCGCTGGCAAGTCATTCTCCTTTGAGCTGGCCGCCATCACGCCCCAGGGTCAGAGCTTCACCGCGCCCGTCGGCGTGGATGTGAAGGTGGAACGCATGGAGTGGAACACGGTGCGCGTGGAAGGCGCGGGCGGGGCCATCACCACCAAGAACCAGTCCAGGATCATCGACGAACTGAAGACCTCCGTGCAGCTCAGCAGCAGCAATGGCCGCGCCAGCGCGGGCACCCTGAGCTTCACGCCGAAACAAGGCGGCACTTATTTCCTCACGGCTACCGCCACGGATGCCCAGGGTCGCACCGTGCTCACGCGGGTGCCCTTCTACGCCGTGGGCGGCACAGGGTTCCCCTGGTCCTGGGAAGATGGCAGCCGCATCACGCTGCAGCCGGACAAGACGACCGTGAAGCCGGGTGAAGAAGTCAGCATCGTGGTGAAGACACCCTTCGCCGGGCAGGCCCTGGTGACGGTGGAACGCAACAGCGTGCTGCGCCATCTGGTGGCCCCCGTTTCGCCGGAGAACCCGGTGGTGAAGTTGAAGATGACCGACGAAGACGGCCCGAATGCCTTTGTCTCCGTGATCGTCATGCGCGGCGCGGCCGCCAGCCCCCAGCCGGACCCCATGCCGGAATACAAAGTGGGCTACTGCGAGCTGACCGTGCCCTCGGACAAGAAGCGCCTCTTTGTGGAAGCCAAGCCCTCCAGCGACACCGTGCGCCCGGGTGAGGAGCTCAGCGTGACCGCCACGGTGACGGATGCTGGGAAACAACCGGTGGCCGGAGCCGATGTCACCCTGTATGCCGTGGACGAGGGCGTGCTGAGCCTGATGAGCTACCTCACGCCGCAGCCGTTTGAGTTCTTCCACATGCCCATGGCGCTGGCCGTGAACAGCTACAGCACCCTGGACTCCCTGCTGGAAGAGGCCATGGACGACCGCTACCGCGGGAACAAGGGCATTGTCATCGGTGGGGGCGGCGACGATGCCGACCCGAGCGCCGCCTTGCGCAAGAACTTCGTGGCCACCGCCCTGTGGAGCGCGACGCTCACCACCGACGCCCAAGGCAAGGTGAACGCCACCTTCAAGGCCCCGGACAGCCTCACCCGCTATCGCATCATGGCGGTCGCCGCCAAGGATGCCGACCGCTTTGGCAGTGGTGAATCGAAGTTCGTGGTGAACAAGCCCCTCATGGTGGAGCCGGTAGTGCCGCGCTTTGCCCACCTGGGTGATGAGATCCTCATCAAGGGGATCGTGCACAACACCACGCCGCATGATGGCAGTGTGGAGCTCGAACTGACGCTGGATGACAATGCCATCCTCATCACCGAGCAGCGTCCGTTCGCCCTCGTGGGGGTGCGGAACCGGATCACCATGAATGCCAGCCGCAGCGAGCGCCGCCCCATCACCTTGAAGGCGGGCGAAACCGCCGTGGTCGCCTTCCCGGTGCGCTTTGTGAAGACCGGCACCACCACGTGGAAGTGGCAGGTGCGGACCACCACCTGGGCTCCCGGGGCTCCGGCCTTGAGCGATGCGGTGGAGAGCAAGTTCGAGGTAAATTCCCCGATCCCCGCGCTGCGTGAGGTGCAATACTTTGAGCTGACGTCCGCTTCGGCCAGCCAGAACCTGCTGCAACGGATCAATCCCCAGCTGCTGGAGAGCGAAGGCGATCTGAACCTGAGCTTCAGCCAGAGCCGTCTCTATGAGGCACGCGATGCGCTGGACCAGACGCTGCACTACCCCTACGGCTGTGTGGAGCAGACCAGCTCCGCCACCCTGCCCTGGCTGGCACTCTCCCGCTATGAGGCCATGTTCCCGGATCTGCTGCAGAAGGCGAAGGCGAACGACGCCATCAGCAAAGGCGTGCGCCGCCTCTTGGCCATGCAGACGGATTCTGGCGGCCTCTCCTACTGGCCCGGCGGGGACACCCCCGTGTACTGGGGCAGCGCTTATGGCGCCTTCGTCCTGATGAAGGCCAAGGAATGGGGTGTGCCAGTACCGCAGGATTCCCTGGACAAGCTCACCGACTACCTCTCCAAGGGACTGCGGGAGTTTGACCTCGCCGCGAGCACGGAGAACGAGAAGCTGACCGACGCCGCCATGGGCCTGTACGTGCTGGCCAAGGCAGGCAAGACGGAGCCCGCCTATGCCACGCTGCTCTTCCAGCGTCGTGAGAAGCTGCCCGAGACGGCACGCCTCTACCTGGCGCTCTCCATGTGCCTCAACAACGGAGCTCCCCGCCAGATCGCCGAGCTGATCAAGGCTCCCGCCAAGCGCACCCCGCAGCATCGCTACTGGGCAGCACCTGAGCTGGCCCATCCGCTGCGCCTCCTGGTGGCCACCCACCTGGGCATGAAGGCTGAGGCACAAGCCGCCGCCACGGAACTGCTGCGCACCCGCACGGGTCGCGGTGACTGGGGCACGACCTTTGGCAACGCCTGGAGCCTGCTGGCCCTGAGCGCCGCCGAGCGTCCCGCCAAGGATGCCGCTCCCAACCCGCTCACACTGGTGGCCAACTGGCAGGGCACGCCCAACCAGGTGGTTCTGGGAGACAACCTGGCCAGCCAGGCCATCCAGTTCCCGCTGAAGCGCAACGGCGGCCCCGCCCCGCTCAGCGTGGCCCTGCCGGACACCCGCCCGGTGATGGGTCGTCTGGAAGTGAAGTCCTATCCGGATCTGAAGACCTTCCAGCCAGTGTCCAAGGGGTTCACCATCCGCCGCAAGTACGAGCGACTCACCCCCATCGGCACCCGTGAGGCGGCCAAGAACCTCCGCGTGGGTGACCTGATCGTGGTGACCCTCGACATCACCGTGGACAAGGCGAACCGCTACATGGCTATCAACGATCCGCTGCCCAGCGTGTTCGAACCCGTGAACCCGGAGTTCGTCACCCAGAACCAGCGCCAGAATGAAGAAGGCGAAGACAATGCCTGGTTCTGCGACCATCGCGAACTCCGCAGCGACCGTGCGCTCTTCTTCACGAACGACGCCACGGAGCAGGGTCAGTTTGAGCTGAAGTACCTGGCCCGTGTCATCGCTGAAGGTGATGTCATCGTCCCCCCCACCCGCATCGAGGCCATGTATGAACCCAATCACTACGGCCTCGGTGAGATTCAGCGCGTCATGACCCTGCCCATGGGTGATGGCAGCGATGTGGTGGCGAGGTAGGACCGGCCCGCTCTGCGGGAGATACAAGACTGGAAGACACAAGACCCAAGACTTGAGCTCACAGGTATAAGTATAAATTGACGGCCACAGTGCCCGGGTGTGATTCGCCCGGGCATTGGGTGGCTAGGACAGAATACAACCGAAGGACATCTCTCGATGAAACTGGCATCGTTGCCCACAGAAGAGCCAGGTTGGTTCGTGGGCAGAGAACTGGTGTCCCTTCAAGGCAGTTGCGGTGGGAGTGCTGGGCGGTCACATGCACGCCGATATTGCGCGCGCCTCTCTTCCACTTCCGGACCGACGGGGACCGTCGGACTACTCCTGAAGCGACGCACGGGTGTAGTCCGACGGTCCCCGTCGGCTCAGTCGCCGCAGGGCCGCACGCCCAATTCACCTGCGCCCAGCCATCGCCCCCTGCAGCCTGCGCTTCTCTCGCCACGTACTGAAGCAGCTCGCGGAGGTCGCCGGTTGGTTCCGTGTTACCGTAGGAACGTACGGACCAACGCGGGCGGATGCGGCGAGCGGCCAAAGACGCCACCGCATTTCTCAAGCCTCACCTCCGCTGCCGGACCGAC
>NZ_BATR01000157.1 GCF_000739655.1 Verrucomicrobium sp. BvORR106
ATCCCGTTCGACTTGCATGTCTTATCCACGCCGCCAGCGTTCGTTCTGAGCCAGAATCAAACTCTCCGAACATTTGTCATTCATCTCTGAATGACGGTTCAATGTAAAACATTGAACTAAATTGACTGGTTGTTGTTTTGACAACCACGCGCTGTTTCTCACACACGCGCAGTACACAACTTAGCTTTTTCTTGGTTCAAACTAAACTCCAACCCTTGCGGGCCGTTTAGTCTGATTAATGCTGCCAAAGATCGTTTTCTGATTCTCGAAGAGAACCGCAATTGCTTGCGTTGCTCTTTTTGTCTCAGCCGCTCGTTTTCGGTGCGGGAGGAGATAGTACCTCACATCCTCATTTCGTCAACAACGTGAGGCTCTTTTTTTGAAGATTTTTCGCACTTTCCTTCCCTCTTGCGGAGCTACGCAGGTAGTTATTCGATGCAGCACCCGCCAAGATCTCCAAATTCTGGGCAATTGGTTGAGTTTAAGGAAGATTCAGATCGCTGAGCTCATCCGAAAATAGGGTCAAACGCCCCTTCTTGGCGCCAATTTTGCCTATCGAGACCGGTTGTTTCCCGCAAACGCCGGAGACAACAGCGACGCACACCATTGAGTGATGCTGAATGGCCACTCCAGAACGGCCATGGATCGCCAGCGCAGCTGTCGATACCAGCCTCTCCCCCATCGTCTCGCTTCCATCCGGTCCGCAAACGCCAGCTCGCTCTCTACTCCCCCGTTTATCCCCTCTATATAGGAGCACCGCCCCCCTCCGGCTCGTCCGCCGGCCATTCTGACGTTGCCACGGGTGGCGACGCTTCCGCAACACTCGCAACAGCCGCAACACTTCTCCCCCCAAAAATCCAGGGCTCAGGGGACGTCGGTCTGGGGAAAAGTTGGGCTTTTTTCAGATTGGGCCATCCAGATTGAAAAAGTCCCTTCTCACCCTCGTTTTCACCATCTCAGAATAAATATTCCATTCGAAACAAAAGAGGATTGACACGTTTCCGCATCCCTTCTTAGGCTCTTGGAAACGGGCATCCGTTACAAAAAACAATAGGGGGAACAAAAATGCATGTGACCATCCGCCGCTATAGCATCCACCCGGGATCAACCCAGAGGTTGATCGATCTGATCAACGAGGAGTTCCTTCCCACGATCAGCCAGGCACCAAAATTCATCGCCTACTATGCGGTGGACGAGGGTGACGGAGACATCAGTGCCGTGAGCATCTTCGAGGACGAGCCAAGCGCTATTGCCTCGAACCATCTTGCGGCCACCTGGGTGATGAAGAATGTGGCCGCGCTGATCTCCCAGCCTCCCAAGATCATCTCCGGCGAGGTGGTGGCGATGGCGGAGTCCGGAATGGCTATTTCTTAGTCATCTCATACACGCCAGTCCAATTCTCCGGCGGGTTCTTGATCAGGTGTTCGCAGCGCTCCTGATAGACGTGAGTGAGGGTGTCCCCCAACCCCTCGTCTGCGGCCTGGTTAAACCGTCCCAATGCCTCGGTGAAGCGTCCGTCACGGTACGCTTTCACCCCGTCTTCATACGTCTCTAGTCCGGACGGGCGAGGCATGTCATTCTCGCCCAGAACGGCGAAGACCGCGGTCGGAACCTTTTTGCCGACCACCTTCACCAAGTCGGCAGAGCGTAGCAAAAAGTTGCCACTCACTCGAGCGCAAACTGACTCGCTAATGACGAGATCCACACCGTACCCCTTGGTCAGACTTTCAAGCCGGGATGCGAGATTGACTCCATCACCGATGACGGTGATGTCCATTTTTTCATTGGGGGAATCGCAGCCAATATTTCCTGCAACTACTTCGGCCTGGTGAATGCCAATGCCAATGTGAAACGGGGCGATACCGCGAGCCGCCCAGTCTTTGTTGAGCTCGGCAAGATACCTTCTCATGTCCAGCCCAGAACGGACAGCGGACAGGGCATTCTCGTCGTCGCCGTCCGACTTGATCAACCCCCAGGTGGCCATCACCGCGTCACCAATAAACTTGTCCACAATGCCGCGATTTTGCACCACGGCTGCCACCATACGATTGAGGTACTCGTTCAGTTGTGAAACCATGGCCGAGGCTTCCATAGACTCCGACATGGAGGTAAATCCCCGAACATCCGAAAATAGCACAGCCACCATTTGCTTCTGCCCCCGAAGGGTGGTGAAGAGACCTGCCCGGTCCCGCATCATTTCGCGCACCAGTTCAGGAGAAGTGTAGCGCGCGAGGAAACGCGAGAGTTTGCGCGACTCCCTCAATTTGAGATAGTAGTTTCCTGCCAACCCTGTCAGGCCGCAGAGGTTCAAAGCTAGACCAAAGGGCAGCGGGGACACTTCCCTGCCCAACTCGTCGAATGCCCAGGCGCATCCATAGTACGCCCCTACCGTCGCCAACCCCAACCCCAGAAGGCTGACCAGAGGTTGCTTCACGACCGCCATCAGCACCCAAGCCACAAACAACCCGACAAGGAGAGAGGCCACAATCCACCACCAGGGTGCGTCTTGAAGAAAGTCACCCGCCAGCAGGGCTGTGAGCGTGTGCGCATGCAACTTCACCCCTGCTGGATTTCCAAATGGCGTGCGCTGAAAGTCCTGCAAGTCAGCGGCTACAGCCCCCACCATGACGATCTTGTCCTTGAAGAACTCCCCTTTCCCAAAGTTACCCTCCCACATCGAATCCGGCCAAACGGTGTACAGAGGCACCTCAGGGTAGGCATCAGCCTTGCAAAATCGGATGGCGACTTCGTGGCCGAGATGAGCCGTACTGCCCGGTTTGACGGCCTCTGCCACCACCACAGTGACGTGAGGCAGCGGCTTTTCCTCCGGGTTGCGCGGAGGATATTTCCCCACAATGAGCCCCTCTGCCTCATCTGAGGTCACGTAGGGCAACATCGTGCGGATGATGTCATCGCGAAACTGGAAGAAGTTGAGGATGCCAACTCTGTGTTTCATCAAACCACCGGGCCCTACCACCTCCTGCACCGGATCCGCCAGCCGAACCTGACGGCTACCTTGGGACATGTATTCGTCGAACTTGGCCCCCAGTATCAAACGGCCGGAATACTTCTCCACCGCCTCGCGTAGGAGGCGGTCGTCCTCGGGATCAACCGACGGCACATGGAAGGTAAGATCGAGGAAAACAGTCTTGGCACCCGCTGCAAACAGGCGGTCTGCCAGCATCGCCCAAACCCGGCGGGGATAGGGATAGTCTTTTTTCATGTGCTGGAGGGCAGGAGAAGCCTCCAGTTCCTCCGGCCACAGAGTGTCCAGGTTGCGGCTTGCATCATCTATCCCCAAGATGACAATGTCGTCACGAACAGGGGTTTTCCGCCCCTCACGGTGGTACTGATCGAGAACCACCCGGTCCCGGGAGTCCAGAGCCCCCCGCGTGGCCTCCAAACTGTAGGCAACGGCCAGAATCCCCGCCACTGCGAGCATGAGAGGAAGAATGAGCCACTGCGTCGAAGTTGTTGCTTCGCTAGAAAGGGTGTTCGGGCGACGTTGTTCGGACACGGAGAGTTTTGAGTGGGGTTGGCAACTGGTGTGGATCCTGCTTTCCGGCGTCCATTCCATACTGGACAACGCCAAAAAAGCTCTCTAGGTTTCAACTTGGCACATTTTGCGCATCTTCCGGTCCAATCGCAAATTTTCCTCACCACACGCACATGATCCCTGCTTTGCCTCGCCACCTTTCACTTTTGACCCTAAGTCTCGGTTTCATTTGGGGGACCAGCGCCTCAGCTCAGACGTTTCTCGACCCGGCACGCGCCTCTTCTGCCGTCACCCCAGACCCCGCCAGCCAATCCCTGATCAAGAGTCAGGCCGCGGCGGCCTCCGCAGGGCTGGAGGAAGAGAACGCGTACGCCCCCGCCTCACCAGGGGACAGCGACCTGGGAGCACAGCTCATCCTGAAACGTCAGGAAAAGTCGTACCCCTTTCGTGCCTGGCTCGACTCCGGTGGCTACTGGACGGACAACGCCGCCAACGTGAGCGAAGGCAAAATTGACGACTGGTTCTTTGTTGGAGGCGTGAACCTCAGCTGGCAGCAACAGCTCCACGGCCGCTTCTACGGGGACGTGTATGCAGGGCAGCACATCTACCGCTATGATCGCCTCAGTGAGCTGGACTACGAGGACGGAGAGGTCGCCGCAGGTTTCCTCGTCCTGATGCCGGAACTGGCCAACTCGATCCTGCACGTCCACTACTACTACCAGCGCATCACCCAGGATATCGGTGATTCCGCCATCTACCAGACTCACAACATCAAGGCTGGCATTCAGAAGACCTTCCTGATTGACCGCCTAAACAGCTTCAACGTCAACCTGACAGCCTCTCTGGCGCTCGACACCGAGCCGGACGTCCTGCAGCGCCACGAATACTCCGCCCAGTTCGGGTACATCTACAAGATCACTCGCGAGTTGCAGTTGGGGGTCTCCTATCGTCTGGGCTACTACGACTATTTCAACCTCGACGGACGACAGGACTGGTACCACAACTGGGGCGTCGGCCTGACCTGGCAGCCCTATGAGTGCCTGGACATCACGGCCAGTTACAACTTCAGCCTCAACGAAAGCAACCGCTCCGCTTTTGACTATGAATCCCAGCTGGCAGGCCCCTCCCTTGCCCTGAAGTTCAAGTTCTAGACGCAGTTCCTCACCTGCTTTTCCGCCAGTTTTTCCTCTATCCGCCTCGCTCACCAGCTTTCCGCCCAGTCCGTTTCCGCCCTCCTCACCTGACATGAAAACGAAACCCTCCCTCTTGCTCCTGGCGCTCGCCGGGGTCACGCCGCTCCTGCCGGGCAGCCTCTCTGCGGCAGGCTACACCAAGGCGGAATTCACCCGGCTCTTCAAAGACGTCAAAGTGCTCAAGGAGAACATCGCCCCCAAGGATGCTGCCGTGGGGGGCGAGATCGACCCTGTGACCTCCGTGGCCACCGGCGAAGGATCCCGGGCGGAACTGAAGTTCCCCGACAACTCGCTGACCCGTCTGGGGGCCAACTCCCGCTTCACGCTCCGCGGCGACCAGCGCACGCTGGACCTGAATGAGGGGGTCATGCTCCTGCAGGTGCCTAAGAAAATCGGCGGGGCCAAAGTCCGTACCGCAGCCGTCACCGCAGCAGTGACTGGCACCACCTGCCTCTTCGAGTACCTGCCGGGCGGGTTCGTCAAGCTGATCGTGATCGAGGGGTCCGTGGACCTCATTGACAACTCCAACCCGGGCAACTTCAGGAGCGTCAATGCCGGGCAGATGCTCGTCATGAAGGTGGAGGACATCCAGGCTGGAAACATGAAGAAGGCCAAGATCGCGTTCCCCGAGCCGGTGGATATCGACCTCAAGCTGCTCCTCTCCACCTCCAATCTGATCAGCGGCAATGACTCCGGCATGCCGAACTTCCTGCAAGTCGCGCAGGCAGTGGAAGACCAGCAGAAGGAGATCAAGAAGGGCAAACTGGTCGCCACCAACTTCGTACTTCCGGGTCGCGGCACCTTGGTGGGCCTGACCAATGACACCCGCTTGAACCTGTTCAAGAACGTTCAGGTGCAGGACACCAGCCCTCCGCCCACTCCCAACAACCCGCCGAACAATAACAACAACAATCCGCCTCCGACCCAGCCCACCCCTTTCCAGGGCTTCCTGCCGCTGATCTCCGGCACGACGGTGCTGAACAACAACTCTCTCATCCAGACCAACCCTCACGTCACGGCGTATAACAGCGGCCCGAATGACACCATCACCTCTGAGGGCAGGATCTACGATGCCACAGTAGAGTCACCCTTTACCTACTTCGGGTTTGGCCGGACGCTGCCGGTGGATAACGCCAACTTCCAGCCCTACCTGGAGTCCAAGGGCGACGGGAAATGGGCGGCGTTCAAGTTCAGCAGCCTTCTCATCAACGGCACTCCGTATTTTGAGTTCCCTTCTTCGGATGACGACTACAGCACCTTTGGCTACGGCGGTTATCACGGCTCATCCGGCGTGAGAAATGTCATCCTCGCCGCGGACGGCGATATTCGCCTGGCCCGGGACAACAGCTACGGACCCGGAAACGACTCCGTCACCTATGAGCACGCTCTGAACCTCTGGTACAGCGGGCTGAAGAGCCTGGTGCTGTTCTCGAACCAGGGCAGCATCTCTCTGGAGAAGTGGTTCGCCATCTACGGCGGATGGGTGGACATCTCTATGGTGGCTGCGGGCCCCACCTCTGATGTGAACCTTCTCGGCGAAGTGGCCATCTGGGGCGACCTGTTGCTGAGCGCCGGCCAGGACGTGAAGATCGAGCACGACGTCACCGCCAAGAACATCAACATCGCCTCTGGACGCGACGTCAACATCAAGGGCAAGACCCAATCTGGCTACGGCTACGGTTACGGTTATGGCCATGGCCACGGCAACAAGAAGATCACCGCCAAAGAGAATCTGACGATCTCCGCCAAGCGCCACATCAACATCACGAACTCGTCCGAGCTCAAGGTGCTGAGTAACTGGTGGGATCACGATGCCCTGCTGCGACTGGAATCCATCGGCGGCGACATCAGCGTGATTCAGTCCACCCTCGAAGCCCGGAACATCGAGATCGAGGCCCTGCAGGGCAACATCACGCTCGACCGCTCCTACATCAATGCGGGCGATGTGCTGAAGATCAGTGCTCTGGGCCCGAATGGCGAACTCCGCATCGGCAACTCGTTCCTGAACGGTGACCAAGTCGTCCGCCTCTTTGCAGAAGGCGCCAACGGCCGGGTGTACTTCGTGGACAACTCCACCATCCAGGGCAAGTACATCAGCATCGCCGGGGCCACCGTGGAAATCGCCACCGGCAAGGTGGTGACGCTGAAGCCGGGGTACAACAAGATCCCGAACGTCTACACGGACAATCCGAAGTTCAATGATCCAGGCAACGCGTACGGAAAGTTCAAGCGCGGGTACAATACGACGACGCCGGTCACAGTGAAGCCCTTTGCCCAGCGGAACGGTTCACCCTAGCGTGTAGAGCAGGGCGAAGCCCCTGCTGGTTTGGAGCCATCGCTCGGAAGACCGAAAACCAAACTTCAGAGACCAGGCATTCCCTAGGGAGTGCCTGGTCTTTTCCTTTTGCGGTAGCGGCGACAGCGTCGCGGTCACTTGCTGGTCGATCCCGTTCTGCGATCTCACCAGCGCGGCGACTACGGCCCGCTTTGAAAGCCACACTCCCCTGCCACACTCACCTCACCCAAGGTTTGATCGCCTGTTGCAGCTTCTCGTTGTTTTCCACATTCAGGGAACGACCCACACGCAGCACGGCCTCCTCCCCGGAGGCAGTCATGATGCGAAGCTGGACCGGGGTTTCCCCAGGATGATCTGTGAGGATCTTGTGAATGGCATCCAGATCCTTGGGACCGTGCTTGAGCACGTCCATGTAGAGAGCCAGCGGCTTGGGCTTGCCGTTGAGTTTCTCTGGCTTGACCGGCTTCAGAGGCTTCACCTCCTGCACCGTCATACGGATGGTTTCCGAGCGGGAATCCTTTTCACAACGCCCCTTCATGCCAATGACCCCGCCGTCCACGAGCAGGTCCTTGAACTTCTCATACCCCTCGCTCCAGGAGATCACTTCGACAGTGCCCGAGAAGTCTTCCAGGCCGAAGGTGGCGAAGGCGCGGTTGTCCTTCTTGGTGTACTTCACCTCCAGACGTTGGATCACCCCCGCCACGCGCAAGCTGACCCGCTCTTCCTTGACCTCCTGCACGTCCGCAATACGCGTGATGTACTTGCTCTCATAGACGTGGCGGTAGTTATCGAGCGGGTGGCCGGAGACGAAGAAGCCGAGAAGCTCCTTCTCAAACGCCATGAGCTCTTCCTTCGTCCATGGCGTCGTGGTGACCGACTTCGGCAGGGAGTTCTTCGTAGCCCCCATGGTGTCATCATCGAAGAGGCTGATCATGCCAGCCTTGCGTTCTTTCTGACGACTGGAGGCATTGGAGAGAACCTCATCCAAAACAAAGCACATGGAGGCGCGATCTTGCCCCGTCCAGTCAAAGCCCCCCACCTTGATGAGAGGCTCCATGAGGCGCTTGTTGATCATGCGGGAGTCCACCCGGGAGCAGAAATCTTCGAGGCTGGTGAAGGGCCCGCTCTTGGTGCGCTCTGCGATGGCCGCCGTCATCGCGGCCTCACCCACGTTCTTCACCGCCGCCAGTCCGTAGCGAATGGCATTAGGCTCCTCGCTGCCCTCAATGCACTCCGGGGCAAACTTGAGCGAGCTCTTGTTCACGTCCGGCGGCAAAATGGTGATGCCCATGCGCTGACACTCCGAGACAAAGCCTGCCAGCTTGTCCGTGCTGTTGACTTCATAGGAGAGCACGGCCGCCATGAACTCCACCGGGTAGTTCGCCTTCAAGTAGGCCGTCCGGTAGGTCACAATCCCGTAAGCCGCGGAGTGCGACTTGTTGAAGCCGTATCCTGCGAACTTCTCCAGCAAGTCGAAGATGTCGTTCGCCTTCTTCGCCGGGATCTGGTTGGTCTCGCCGCAGCCCTTCACGAAGATGGTGCGCTGCTTCTCCATTTCCTCCGGCTTCTTCTTACCCATGGCTCGGCGGAGCAAGTCAGCCGCACCCAGGGAGTAGCCTGCGAGCAAGTTGGCCGCCTTCTGCACCTGTTCCTGGTAGATGAGAATGCCGTAAGTTTCCTTGGAGACGTCCTCCAGCAGGGGGTGGAGGTATTCCACACGCTGCTCCCCTTTCTTACGCTTGATGAAGTCCGGGATCAGGTCCATCGGGCCCGGACGGTATAGCGCCAGCAGAGCGATGATTTCCTCGATCTTGTCCGGCTCCAGCTGGCGGCAGGTGAGAGCCATACCGCCAGATTCCATCTGGAACACTGCGATCGTCTCGCCCTTCCTCAGCATCTCATAGGTCACCTTGTCATCCAGGGGCACCGCATCCAGGTTGAAGTCCGGGAACCTCAGCCTGACGAAGTCCACGGCGTCCTTGATGACCGTGAGCGTCTTCAGCCCCAGGAAGTCCATCTTCAACATGCCCACATCTGTGAGCGGGCCCATGGCAAACTGGGCCACAACTTCCCCTTCACTTCCCCGGGTCAGCGGGATGAAGTTGTCCAGCGGCTGGTCTCCAATAACGATGCCCGCCGCGTGAATGCCGGCGTTACGCGTCATGCCTTCCAGGAAGGTGGCGTACTGCCAGAGCTGCTGCGTGCTGCTTTCGTTCTCAATCGCCGCCTTGAGCTCGGGGTTCTTCTCGACCGCCGATTCGAGGTCGATGTTGAGCTCGGTCGGAATCATTTTGGAGAGCCGGTCGGCATCCCCGTAGCTCCAGCCCAGCACGCGGCCCACGTCACGCACCACGCTCTTGGCACCCATGGTGCCGAAGGTGATGATGTGGCTCACGGAACGCTCCCCGTAGTGCTGCCGCACGTACTCGATGACCTCGGGACGACGGGTCTGGCAGAAGTCGATGTCCACGTCAGGAGGCGACACACGTTCCGGGTTCAGGAAACGTTCGAAGATCAATCCGAAGCGGATGGGACAAAGGTCAGTGATGCCCAGTGAGTAAGCTACCAGGGAACCGGCCGCGGAACCACGGCCCGGACCCACGGGGATGCCGTGATCCCGTGCCCACTTGATGAAGTCCCACACGATAAGGAAGTAGGACGTGAAGTTCATCTTGTTGATGATCCCCAGTTCGTAGTCCAGACGCTCCCTGAGCAGGGCATCATTCCCGGCACGCTCCTCCCCATACCGGGAGACCATGCCCGCCTCGCACAGCTGTCGGAAATAGCCATCCCGCGTCATGCCCTCCGGCGGTGGGAACTGGGGGTACTTCTCAATGCTGGAGGCATCCAGCTTCAGCTTGATATTGCACTTCTCCGCAATCTCCAGAGTGGTGTCGCAGGCCTCCTCGAAGTCCTCAAAAAGCTCCCGCATCTGCTCCGCCGTCTTGAAGTACACCTCCGGCGAGTAGTGCAGCCGCTTCTCATCGTGCACGTTGGCGGCCGTGCCGATGCAGATCATGACGTCATGCGCTTCGTGATCCTCCTTGTTCAGGAAGTGCACGTCATTGGCCGCCACCATCTTCAGACCGAACTCCCGGGAGAACTCACGCAGCTTCACCATACAGCGCTGCTGCTGGGCCATGCCGTGGTTGTGGAGTTCGAGGTAAAAATTATCCTTCCCGAAGATGTCGATGAACTCCTGGACGGTCTTGCGGGCCTCATCCTCCCGGTCAGTGAGAATGAACTCGTTGATCTCTCCGCTGATGCACCCGCTCAGGCAGATCAGCCCTTCGGAGTGCTTTTTCAGCGCCTCCTTGTCCACCCTCGGCTTGTGGTACATGCCGTCCAGGTGGGCCAGCGTCACCAGCTTCACCAGGTTGGCATACCCTTCATTGTTCGCGGCCAGGAGGGTGAGGTGGGAATTGCGCTTCCGTCCCGTGACGTCCTTCTTCTCCCACATGGATCCGGGGGAAAGGTAGATTTCGCACCCGATGATCGGCTTCACCCCGGCCTTGTTGGCCTCCTGATAGAACTCGATGGCCCCGAAAAGGTTCCCGTGGTCCGTCATCGCCACCGCTGGCATCCCCAGCGATTTGACCTTCTTCATCAGATCCGGAATCCTCACCGCTCCATCGAGCATCGAGTATTCCGTGTGCAGATGAAGATGGACGAAAGAGGCGGACATGTCCCTTTGAGATAGGGCAGAAAACGGGCCCGCGCAAGGGTCCCCGACCCGGAACTCAGCTCAACTTTTCAGCCCCTCGCCACCCCATCCACGGCAGCCCCCTTCCTCGTTTGCCTCCCTTCATCCACCGCACGCCTAGGCCATCTCAGCCTTGCCCAGAAACTCCCACTCCATCCCGTTCTTCCAGTCCGGGTTCCCTTGGGAAAAGGACGTGAACTTCCTCACGATCTCTCCCGCGCTAAAGTCACGCTTCGCCCGGAATTGCTGGGAGGTGGAATCCTGGTGCGCCAGCTCAAACCCCACATCCCGATCCCCGCTGGCCTGCAGAAACGTCCGATCATCCAGCTGATCCAGGATCAGGAAAGCATCCCCCTCCCTCGAATCGAGCGCGAAGACGGCTTCTCTAATATCCTTCTCAGTAGGGTTCTCCACACTGACTCCACCACAGATTCCCAACGTATATCGTTTCATACCAGATCAGGGGTGAGATTATGCCTCCGCAGAGGCCGACGTCTTCAGTAAAACGATTATGTCTGGATTTTGTTGTGACAAAATAAACACAGATCCACAATTTTCTCAATTGCACATTATACATTTCTCAGTTCTGAAACGATTTTGGGACTGAGCAACTCACCTTTACAACCGAGGCTAGCCTCAGGGATCCACCTATTGGTTACTTTTTTGCTTCGACAAACTAGCAAATTTCTCGAAAGAGCCACCGGACTGCGTAGGGTGCCGACATGCCAGTTATTCTACCCAAAGGTGGGAACATCTCTCTGTCATCCGAAGATCATTCAGATGGCAAACTCTCGGTGGCGCTCGGATTCAGCCCCTCTGCCAGCATTACCTCGCCCATTGATATGGACGCGAGCGCATTCCTGCTTGGGGAGGATGGGAAAGTTCGGCGGGGAGGCGACTTCATCTTCTACAATCAACCCTGTGACGAAGAGAGCCGGTTTATCTGCCTCCTTGAGAACGCTTCCGACCCCGCCGCAAACGTCAAAGGGGCGGAGGATGGAGACCCTGACCATGTTCGATTCTCCATCGATCTGGAAGCGATCCCCCCGGAGATTCAGCGGATCGTCTTCTGTCTGACGTTGCACGGTGCCGAAGAGAGGCGGCAGAATTTCGGATGCATCGAGAAGCTCTACCTCCGGGTCCTCAATCGAACCCAGAACCTCGAAACAGTCCGGTTTGAGGCGGTGGGAGAGTTCACGACGGAAACGGCTCTCCAGGTCAGCGAGCTCTACCGGCGGGGAAACGACTGGAAGTTCCGCGCCATCGGCCAGGGGTATTCCGGAGGTTTGGCGACGCTTGCTACCGGCTTTGGCGTGCATCTCGAAATGGCTGGAGACCCAGAGGAATCACCTTCACCAAAGCAGGATGAGGCAGATGAGACTGCAAATTTTGAGGTGGTCCCGCCGAGCATCAGCACCAGCAAAGCTCCGCCGGAACTGACAGACGGCTTCACTTCGCAGCTTCCTTCGCTATCCAAGAAGAAACGTAGGACCAGTTCGGAGATCCTGGCGTCGCAGACGGAGGAAATCGCGCGTGCGATGAAGCCGTTCCTGCCCCAGATAGGTCTTACCCTGAGAAATGCCGCGAACGAGAGCAGCACCCGCATCTTGCTGGATCGCATCCTGCAACAGGTGCTGGGCTACAGCCTCGAAGAGATCAAGGCGGAGCACAAGATACAGGGACGCACCGCTGACTATGTCCTCTCTCCTGGCGGAATCGATTCGGTGGTAATCGAGGTCAAGCGCATCGGCGCGCCTCTGAAGCAGAAGCAAATCTTCCAAGCCACCAGCTACGCCGCCTACTCCGGGATCAAGTGGGCACTGCTGACCAACCTCATCACTTGGAAACTCTACCGGGTGTCCACGACCGACAAGATCGAGCCGCATCTGGTCTTCACCATCGACCTGAACAAAGGCCTCTCTGAAGACGCCGCCCACTATCTGACGCTCATCTCGAAGAGTGGCATCGTCCGGAAAACACCGCTGGAGAGATTGTGGCAGATCCGACGATCCCTTTCCACCGAGAGCCTGATTGGGGCGATTCTTCACGATGACGTGCTCAGTCGAATTCGCACCCTCATTGCGCGAGACACTGGCATCAATCTCGCCACGGCGGACATCAAGGCCGCACTGGAGCAGGACATTCTAAAAATCGAATAGCCCTCAGCGGAGCCCCCAACCCCGCGATGCCAGTCTGAAAGGCACTGGCATCGCAAACACCAAGATGGAAGGGCCACGAGACACCTGATCTCGGGTGGCCCTCCTATTTTCGACTAGAGCTGCAAGGAGGCGATCTGCGCCATCAAGTCTTCACTGATCTTCCGATACAGATCCTTGCCGGTTTCGTGATAGTTGGCGGGATCATAGTACCAGGGCTCCCCGACCACGAGCGTCACTTCTGAAGGCGCCGGCATGGAGCCGCCACGCGGGAGGGCTTCACGAGTGCCGAAGAGACGAACCGGGATCACCGGGACATCGGACTTGGCAACGATGAGACCTACGCCAGGCTCACCGGGAAGCATCTTCCCATCCAGATTGCGGGAGCCCTCAGGGAAGATCAGCACTTTCTCTCCCAGCTTGAGCTGGCGGATCACGGCCTTCAAGCCACCCATATCTGGCTTGTCCTGGTCCACAGGGATGCAGTTCCAGGCGCGGTAAATGGCGCGTGACACAGCATTGCTCATCAGCGACTTTCTCGCGAGGTAGTAGATCTCCTCGTCGAACGCGATCCCGACGGCCGGCGGGTCCACGAAGCTCGCGTGATTGGAGACGATCAAGGCACCGCCTTCGAGATTCAACCTCTCACCACCGATGACCTGATAGTTGAAGAACCCCCGGGCGAGGGTTTTGAATGTATGATAGCCCAACCAGTAAGAGAGTTTCATGCGGATGCTGCAGGAGCTTGGACCGGACCCGTTTCAGGGAAACTGCGGGATGCCAGAAGGGCGCGCACGTGAGCGACCACTTCTGCGAGATTCATTTCTGAGCTGTCAACCACCACGGCATCCGCCGCAGCCATGAGGGGCGCGGTCTTACGCGTGGAATCCATCCTGTCGCGATCACGCACCGAGTCAGTCAGCCCCTGGAGACCGCGACGCTTCGCGCGGACTTCCTCAGAGGCATCGATGTAGAACTTCCAAGGGGCATCGGGGAAGATCACCGTGCCAATATCACGCCCTTCCATCACTGAGGGCTGCGAGCGCCCGATCCCTCGCTGCAGATCGAGCAGGATCGCCCGCACCTTGGGAATGCGAGCCACGTGGGAGACGGCTTTGTTCACCGGCTCGGAATTCAACTCCCCGTCCACATCCGCCCCATTGACCAGGATGACACTGCGGCCATCGCGAACCGGGCAGGTGAACTCCGTGCGGTCGATCACTTCCAGCACGGCGGATTCGTCTGTAGGGTCCGCATCCGCCAGGATCACTGCCAGCGTGGCGGCGCGGTACATGTTGCCAGTGTTCACATAGGTCCAGCCCAGGTGGGCCGCCAGTTCACGGGCCACACTGCTCTTTCCAGAGGCAGCCGGCCCGTCAATGGCAATCACCAGAGGTGGCACCGCAGGAGTCGAGTCGTCGAGAGTCGTCATGTTCAGTCTTTGGCGAGGCGTTCACTCACCTCAGAAGGAATGCTGCTGATGACGGGAATGGTTGCCTCGGGATCCAGCGGCTCACGCTGGAAGAGTTCGAGATGTTTCTCGAAGCCAGGGTACGAGGTGCTGATGCACTCCGTCTCATTGATGGTGGTGACGCCTTCCGCGAACAGACCCGCCACAGCGAAGGCCATGGCGATGCGATGATCACCGTAGCTTTCCAGCTCGGCTCCGTGCAGGTCCAGCCCCCCGGTAATCTCCATGCCATCGTCAAACTCCTCCACATGCACGCCCATCAGACGCAGGTTTCGCGCCACGGCCGCGATGCGATCCGTTTCTTTCACGCGCAGCTCCTTGGCATCACGGATCACTGTCACGCCGCGCGCCAGAGCGCCAGCCACAGCCAGGATAGGCAGTTCATCGATCACGTTCGGGATCTCCGCCCCGCCGATCTCCGTGCCCACCAGGCTTCCGCCCTGCACTGTGATGTGACCACAAGGTTCGCCATCGCTCACCTCCACCGTGTCGTTGAGACGGGCTCCCATGCGGATGAGCACATTCAGGATGCCGGTGCGGGTCGGGTTCAGCCCCACCTTCTTGATGGTCAGGCTGGCTCCAGGGCTGGCTGCCGCGGCCACAAGCCAGAAGGCGGCGCTAGAGATGTCCCCGGGGACAAACAAGTCCTTGGGCTGAGGCTTCTGCCCGCCATAGATGCTGATCGCGTGCCCATCCCGCACCACCTTCACGTCGAAGTGGGCCAGGAGACGCTCCGTATGATCCCGCGTGATCACGGGCTCCACCACCGTGGTCTTGCCAGGGGTATTCCAGCCAGCCAGCAGCACCGCACTCTTCACCTGGGCGCTCGCCATAGGCAGCGTGTAGGTGATGGCTTCGAGTTCACCGCCATGGATGGTGATCGGGGGTGAAATCTTCTCCCCCTGCCCTTCCAGCCGTGCCCCCATCAAACCGAGCGGATCCGCCACCCGCTTCATGGGCCGCTTGGAAAGGCTGGGATCGCCCGCCATGGTGGCCGTGAAAGGCTGGGCCGCCAGGATGCCGGACATGAGCCGCATGGTGGTACCCGAATTTCCGCAGTCGATCGTCTCCGAGGGGGCCCTCAGGGTCATGCCATGGCCGGTGACGGTCAGCTTCACGGGCTTGCCGCGGCTGTCCGTCTGGAGCACCTCATACTCCGCCCCCATGGCCTTCATGGCGTTCAGGGAGCACAGGCAATCATCGCTGGAAAGGAAGTTCTCGATCAACGTCGTGCCCTCGCACAGGCCGGCAAACATGACCGCGCGATGGCTGATGCTTTTGTCTCCCGGCACCACGAGTTCGGTGGGGACATGTTTCAAAGAACGGACCTTGAGCTGGGACATGGAGGTATTGGCGTATGAAAAAAGAAGACTGACTGAACGGGCGACTTTCGCCGGATTCACACCACTCCATCACGGAGGGTTTTCGCGTTCTGGAGGAAGTGGCGCAATGCCCTGTCATCCACGTTGTCGAGGATCGCAAGCAGTTCATTGTAGAGGTCCCGGGCAGCCAGAATGGAGGCCCTGACCTCGTCCCGGTTTTCCAGGAGAATGCCCGTCCAGAGGGCAGGATCCCCTGCCGCCACCCGGGTGGTATCGCGGAATCCGTTCCCGGCACAAGCCGCGGCAGAGGGATCCTCATGAAGCGCGGCCAGAGCCGTGACCGCCGCCGCGACGTGCGGCAGGTGGCTGATGCGCGCGACCTTGCGATCATGCTCCTCTGGCGACATCTCCAGCACCCGGCAGCCCAGCAGGGCCCAGAAGGCGCGAATGGTTGCCAGGGCTGTGTCCTCGGTGAACAAAGTAGGCGTGATCAGGCATGCGGCCCGCTGGAACAATTCCACCCGGGCAGCCTCCAGCCCGGCACGCTCTGAGCCGGCCATGGGGTGGCTCCCCACAAAGCGATAGGTGGATCGGGCAAAGGCATCTTCCAAGGCGGTTACGACCGTGGTTTTTACGCTGCCCACATCCGTGACCACACACCCCGGGGCCACCAGGCTCTGTAGCGTCACCAACTCTGCGGCAAGGGCGGGCATGGTCTCAACCGGCGTGCAAAGCACCACCAGGCCGACTCCAGGCAGGATCTCCTCCAATCGAGAGGACGCCAGGTCTGCGAATCCGCGCTCCATCAGCACCGCAGCCGCTTCCGGTCGCCGGGCCCAGGCCCGCAGGTGAACACCCGGCAGACTGGCACGCAAGGCCATCAACATGGAGCCCCCCAGCAGACCGGGGCCCAGGATCGCGATGTGGAGTGGCAGCGAGGTATTCAACGAAACAATAAAGGTGCGTTCTTCAGGAAGGTCTGAGAGTCGTCAGGACTCATCCCGGTCACCCGTGCGTGACGGCAGCAGCGGTTGCCAGGGAAAGAAAAGGCGCGTTGGAACCCAACGCGCCCTGTTCAAGTTCTGCTATCGCCCCAGGACGCTTACGGGACAAGGAAGATTTTGCCGGTGCGTGGGTCACGCACCTTCTGGCCGGGGGTGAAGTCACGCACATCCACCATGTTCTCCGGCTTAGCTTCCACGCCTGGAGGATACACGAAACCGGTCCGGCCGGGAACCATCTTGCCATAGGTAGGCGGACCACCCGCAGCGGCACCCGTATTGGCGGCTGGGGAGGGCCCCGGCGGCGGCGGCACGGGAGGGGAAGGCGGAGCTGGCGGTGGGGAGTCCGGGACGGAAGGCGGCGTCACATCCGTGGAGGACGTCACCGTGGACTCCGTCGGCTGCATGTTGGGGTCAGAAGACTCCACCGTCGTGGTCGGCGCCCCAGTCTGGGTCACCGGGCTCGTCTGGTAGCGGGCCTGTCCTGAAGGAGGATCATCCAGCGAGTACCCGGTGTTCCGCTGGCGGATCGTTTGCTGAGAACTGGTGGTCTCACAGCTGGCAAGCACCAGAACGGCACCCGCGCTTAGCAAAGGCAAGAGGGTCGAGATCTTCATCTTCAGGAGAAAGGAGTTTTATGAATTCACGCGCATCGGCATGAGCACGTAGAGGAAATTGGTCCCACTACGCAGCACGCCAGGGCTGATCTCGTCAATCAAATGAAGGTAAACTTCGTCGCTGACGAGATTGCGCAACGGAGCCATGAAGAACTCCGGGTTGAAGGCGATGGTCATCTCCGGCCCCTTGTAGTTGATGGCGACGCTCTCGCGGGCCTCACCCACGTCGGGAGCATTGGCCACCACCTCGAGATTGTCCTTCGTCAGGTGAAGCTTCACCGAGTTGGACTTGTCGCTGAGAAGAAGGGACGTACGGCCGAGAGTGCGCAGGAGGGGCTCGCGATCCAGCGCGATGCGCTCACGGGCCTCACCGGGGATCACCTGGCGGTAGTTCGGGTAGTTGCCTTCGATCAGCTTGCTGGCGAGGAAGAAGTCACCCAAGTCAAAGGCGATCTGGCCGGAGCCCACCTTGAGGGTCACTTCGCCTTCGTCTTCCAGGAGGCGCTGGATCTCATTCACCGCCTTGGTCGGGATGATGATGTCCACCTCGTTGCTCTGGGGAAACTCCAGCTCCTGCTCCACCATCGCCAGACGGCGACCGTCGGTGGCCACCATCGTCAGCATGTTCTCCTTGAAGGAACACAGGATGCCGTTGAGCACGTAGCGGGTCTCGTCCGTGGAGATGGAGTAGGATGTCTTGCGCAGGCAGTCTTTCAGCACGCGCTGCTCCAGCTTGAACTCACGCGCCTCGCTGAAGGTCGGCAGCGGCGGGAACTCATCAGCCGCCAGACCCATGACCTTGAAAAAGCTCGGACCGCTGCGGATGTGCGCCACATTGCGCTCATCCACCGTCACTTCTACCTCGTCCGCCGGCAGTTCCCGGATGATCGAGACCAGCTTGCGCGCCGGAAGGGTTGTGGCTCCAGCCTCCTCAACTTCCGCCGCCACCGTACCGCTGATACCCACGTCAAGGTCCGTCGTGACAAACTGCAACTGGCCGTTGCCTGCCTTGATCAGGACGTTCGAAAGGATGGGGAGCGTCGTCCGGGTGCTGACGACATGTTGCACTTGTTGGAGCGCGGTGAGGAAAGCTTCCTTGCTGATGGAGAATTTCATGGTCAGGCTTGCGGCTTCTCTTAGCGAGAGGCAAAAATTAAGCAAGCATAATGGGAGCAAAACCGGATGGTGTCGAAGGAAAAAAGTCCTTTCGTCTCACCCGTTTTGCTCCCGGCAATCTGATCAGGAAATCTTTTTAATTTTTTCCGTCAGCACACCCAACATCCGGCGAAATTCTTCAGAATTTGCCTTCGCAGCGACCGACTTGCAGGCATGGATCACCGTTCCGTGGTCGCGGCCGCCAAAGGCGTCGCCGATTTCCTTCAGCGAGCACTTGGTGAGCTCCCGCGCGAGGTGCATGGCGATCTGCCGTGGGATGGCGATGGAGGCCGGTCGACGGTGGCTTGTCATGTCCGCCAGACGAATGTCGTAGTGCTCGGCCACAACCTTCTGGATCCAGTCGATGGTGACAGCCTTGGTATCTGGCTCCTCCAGAATGTCACGGAGCAGCGTCTCCACAATCGACTGAGTGATGGGCCCGCCACTGCCCAACGAGATATGGGCCGCGACACGCATGAGAGCGCCTTCCAGCCGTCGCACGTTGATGCGGATGTTCTCTGCCAGGAAAGACAGGACCCAGTCATCCACCTGCACATGCCAGTCCACCATCTTCTGGCGGAGGATCGCAGTCCGGGTTTCCAGATCAGGAGACTCAATCTGCGTGGCCATCCCCCACTCGAAACGGGACACCAGACGAGCCTCCAGATTCTTGATCTCGCTCGGGGCACGATCACTCGTCAGGACGATTTGTTTAAAGGAGTTAAACAAATCGTTAAAGGTGTGGAAGAACTCCTCCTGAGTACTCCCCTTGCCGGCGAAGAACTGGATGTCATCGATGAGCAGCACGTCCACCTTCCGGTACTTCTGGCGGAAGGCACTCACCTTGCTGTGGCGCAGTGCTTCGATGTATTCGTTGGTGAAGGCTTCGCTCGTGACATAGCGCACCACCTTCTTGGGCTTGTTCTGCAGGATCTCACGCCCGATGGCCTGCATCAGGTGCGTCTTGCCCAGCCCCACTGCTCCGTGCAGGAAGAGCGGGTTGTAGGTGCGCCCCGGCTTCTCTGCGACAGCCTTGGCCACCGCGCAGGAGTAGGTGCAGTTGGGCCCCACGACGAAGGCATTGAAGGAAAAGCGGGTGTTCAGCCCCGACTCCATGAGGAGGCGGTTGAAGCGGGTGTCCGTGTCGAACAGGTTACCTGAGACGACGTCCGACTTTTCCGCGACGCGGTCCATCTTCTTCCCAGCTTCCTTTGCGGTCGCTGCGACATTGGCATCGAAGCTGGCCGGGACCAGGTTGGGCGCACTGGGAGCCTGTGGACTCTGGGTCTCCGCCATGGCCGAGACTTGAGACAAGGCAGACTTCAACGAGGGCGGCTCAGACACCGCATCCGCCGCCACGATGTAGTCGATCTCACGCCCACCAGGCAGGACCTCGCTGGTCGCCACCTGCAGGAGCTGCTGGTAGTTGTCCTCGATCCAGTACTGGTGCATCAAGTTCGGCACCAGGAGCACGATACGCTGATCATCCAGCAACTGCATGCCCACGCGCTGGAACCAGCGCTCAAACATGAGTGGCCCGATGCGCTCTCTCATCAACGCCTTGATGCGGCCCCAAGGCTCCACCTCGGGCGTGGATTCGGGACTTCCGCCCGTCCACAAAGGAAGCTCGCTCGCCAACTCCCCTTCCCCGATCATGACCGTATTTGTCATCTTTCCGCTTGGTACTTTTAGGCCCCCTGATTGATCCATTTCACCGCACCCTTAACCCCGCCCTCGCCGCCTGGAAAGTTTTTAAAATTCATGCTCATGGTTTAGGACTCTTCACGACGTCAAACAAGGAAATCTTCACATAATTTTAGAAGCAGATTTTAGTTGTCAGCCAGCAATGCGGATTTTTAATTTTTATTTATAGTGTTTCAAGATTGGATCATTTTTTCCATGACGTTCGTCTTGACGTTTTGCCATCCTCGAGAAATCAAGCCTTCACAAACTTTCCACCTGCCCGCATTTGCCATATGCGGCAAGCGGCACCTATTTTGCCTGCGATGTCTCTAGATTTTCCAACCCTCAAGGCCCTGTTGCAAAAGCGTCTCGCCGTCATCGGTGATCATGCGCTGCGCGATGCTGATCCCGCCTCTCACCTGAAGGCGCTGCAGGAGGTTTCTGAGGCCCTGGAAGCCGAGCACCAGCGGCTGCGCGGCAGCCTTCCGGGGCGCTTGCGTCATTTCCTAGAACAAGCCAGCTACCAGAAAGCACTGGCCCTGCTGGAGGACGGCGGCGCCAGCATCGAGGGGCCGCACTAGTAGTTTCCTACACCCCTTCCGCCGGAGCCGCAGCCAGAGGGCGGCGCAGGCGGGACGGCAGGCCAAGAACTTCGCGTCCTGAAGCTCCCCGGCCTCCAGAGCTGCGCGAGCAGGCTATGGAGTGACCAGGGCAAAGAGCTTCTCCAGCGCGCTGCGCGGAGCCCGGGTGGCAATGAAATAACACTGACCGCCATCGCTCCAGCGCGCGACGTTCCAGCCGTCCCTTTCCACGAACTCCGGACGATGCAGCGGAGGCGCTCCGGGGAGACCGCCCTGGGCATTGTTCACCACCACCAGGTGGGCTTCCTTGCCGGGCATGATTTCAAAGCAGACCACGGTCACCTGCCGGGGACCCACCTGGACCGATTTGCACCCCAGGCTGGCCATGGCTTCCACCCCTTTGGGCAGACCGGCCGGCACGGGCTGCTGCTGCTTCACCAGCCGACTCCGGATCTCATCCAGATTGCTGGAAAAATGATCCAGCTGCACCGAGCCGGAATCGATTTCCCGGACCAGGGCCAGTGACTGCCGTTGCCACTCCGGCATGGAGCGCTTGCTGCTCACATCCTGCCACAGAACGACCGCGCCCACAACGACCACAGCCAGGGCGGCAATCGTGCTCAACCAGACGTCCAATCGACGCCTGGCGGCAGGCCTCTCCGAAGCAGCGTGCTCAAGCTTTTGCAACCTCGCCCGCAGATCATCCGGCACTGGCACGTCAGCCATCGCGCTGGCTATCTGTTCATCAAACTGACGCCGCTTCCCTTCCCAGTTCCCCAACTCAATGTCGGAGCCCGCCAGGGCACGAGCCTCCTCCGCCGTGTCCTGGGGACGCAGCGTGGTGGCATCGAGATTCAGCCTGGCTTCTTCAGGGGTCATGGGATCGTTGGGATCATCATCGCATCAGACATGTCATGTTCAGTGACGCTCACGCAGGCCTCCCTTCACGAGATGCATCAGCGTATCGTTCGAGGATCTTCCGGAGCGCGGACTTGCCCCGGGATAGGCGGGACATCACGGTGCCCACCGGCACCTCCAGCACATCGGCAATCTCTTTATAGGACAGCTCCTTGAGGTAGAAGAGCACCACCGGAGCACGATAGGTGGCATCCATTTGCTCAAGGGCCAGCTGTAGCGTCGCACTGTCCACCACGGGCGGGTCGCCCTCGCTCTCCACCACCTCGCCATGGCGCTCCGCGTCGAACTCCACCTTCTCATGCCGCTGCTCCTTCCGGGCCATGCCCAGCCACTCTCGATACAAAGTCGTGAAGAGCCAGGTCTTGACCTTGGACTTGTCCCGGAGGGCCTCCCCTTTTCGAGCCCATTGCAGGAAGGTGTGCTGCACCAGATCCTGGGCCGTGGCCTGCTGGTGGCACATGCTCAGGGCAAAACGATAGAGCGGCGCATAGTGCGCATCCACGATCTGCTCGAAACTGGGCATCACCTCCCCCACCGTCCCAGCTAAGGTGGGGCTACGCTCACGGTCAATCGGGATCTCTCTTTCCGGAGGCTCCATCCAGCGGACCACACTGCCCCACGTCACACCCGTGTTGGTCTGAAGGTGGTTCATGGGAGGTTCAGTTTTGCGTTGAGTTTGATGATGGCCATGAGTTCGGTCCTGACGCATTGACCGGGACCCCATCTGCGGGTAGTCGGAGGTGAGAGCCGCCATCCTGGCCGGGTATTCCCGAAAAACAGATCCTTTTTGCCCTCTATCTGCTGTGACTCCGCCCTCCACCTGGAAAATTGCCGCCGATACAGGCGGGACCTTCACGGATTGCCATGCGCTGACGCCATCCGGGGACGAGCGGCGGGTGAAAGTGCTTTCTTCGGGAGTGCTGCGCGGCCTTGCGGAATGGGCCGACGAACGCGCCGCTATCCTGGCTCAAACCTGGGATATGCCAGCGGGGTTCTTCGCTGGCTGGACCTTACGCTCCGCCGTCGCCGGAGGAGTCGGCACCGTCGTCCGTGACTCATTCGTCCTGGACGGCAGATTACTGCTTCAGTTCGAAGAAACTTCCACCCCTGCCCTGCCCGGCACCCTGGTGGAGCTTAGCTCCGGCGAGGCCGCTCCGGTGCTGGGGGCGCGACTCCTGACCCGCACGGCGCTGGGTCACGCCTTTCCGCCCTTGCAGTTCCGCTTGGCCACAACGCGCGCCACCAATGCGCTGCTGGAGCGCAAGGGCACCCCGGTGGCGCTCTTCGTCACCCAGGGATTTGGGGACCTGCTGCGCATTGGGGATCAACGCCGCCCCCAGCTCTTTGCCCTGCACCACGTCCCGCGGGAGGTGCACTATGCGGAGGTCTGCGAGGTAAGGGAGCGTCTGGCAGCCGATGGCTCCGTGCTCACGCCTCTCGACGAAGCGGCACTGCGGGCACGCGCCCTGGAACTGGTGCAATCCGGATTGGTCACTGCCGCCGTCAGCCTGCTGCACAGTGACATCCAGCCTGCCCATGAGCTGGCGGTGGAAAAGATCCTGCGGGAATGCGGCTTCCAACATGTCTCCCTGAGCAGCCGCCTCGCCCCTTTCATCCGCATTCTTCCCCGGGCCCAGAGCGCCGTGGCCAATGCCTACCTAACGGGACCGGTCGAGCAATTCATCCGCGATGTGGCGACGCCCATCGCAGCGGGCCACGACACCGTGCCTTTGTCACTGATGACGAGCGCGGCAGCGCTGGAATCGTCCGCCACCATTCAGCCAAAGGATCTCCTTCTGAGCGGCCCCGCCGCTGGTGCTCTCGGGGCACTCCATGCGGCGCAGCGGTTGGGATTCAACCGCATCATCACCTTTGACATGGGCGGCACCAGCACGGACGTGGCGCGATTGGACGGCGCGGTGGCCTACCGCTTCACCCAGACGGTGGGCGGCACCACGCTCCTGAGCCCCGGCGTGGCCATTGAAACCGCGGCCGCCGGCGGTGGCTCCATCTGCCACCTCACGCCACAAGGGCTCGCGGTGGGTCCGCAGAGCGCAGGATCCGACCCCGGCCCTGCCTGCTATGGCAAGGGAGGTCCGCTCGCGATCACCGACGTGAATCTGCTGCTGGAACGCTTTGACCCCACCCGTGCTCCCATCCCGCTGAGTCTGGAGGCCGCGGAAGCCCGGCTCCAGGAACTGCTGGCCGCCACCAACGCCCAGAGACCGATCTCGCTCACCCGGGAGGAACTGCTGCACCAACTGCTGGCACTCGCCACTGAGCGCATGGCCGATGCCATTCGCAAGATCTCCGTGCTGGAAGGTTATGACCCGGCAGAGTATGCCCTGCTCGCCTTTGGCGGGGCCGGCCCCCAGCACGCGTGCGATGTTGCCGCCCGGCTCGGCATGACCACCGTGCTGGCACCGCACCATGCCGGCATCCTGAGCGCAGTGGGCCTTCAGGAAGCGCTGCCAGAGAAGTTCGCGGAAAAACAAGTGCTACAACCTCTGGAGAACGTCACCACCTCCCTGCCTGAGCTGCTGACAGACCTGGCGGCAGAGGCCCAGTCAGCTCTTCCTGCAGGTGGCCACGGAAGCACCATCCGCCAACTGGCTGAACTGCGCCTGCGTGGTCAGGACACCCCGTTGCAACTGGAGTTTGTAGATTCCTCAAACCTGGCTCAAGACTTCGCCACCAAGTACACCCATCTCTTTGGCTATGCTCCGCCCTCCACCAAGCCGGTGGAACTGGTGAGCGTGCGCGTCATTGCCACCAGCGCGGCCTCCGCTCCCGCCAAGGCGGCAGATATTGCGAATCTCCCGGATCCGATCAAAGGGCCGAAGCTGGTGCAAGATGCCTTCAGCACCCTTCTGGTAGCCCCCGGTTGGACGGCCCAGGATCACCCGGCGCTGGGATGGGTGCTCAAGCAGGAGGAGGCTCCAGAAGGCAATGCTCCCGCATCCATTCCTTCGGACCTGTTCCGACATCGCTTCACCAGCATCGTGGAGGACATGGGCGCGCTGCTGCGCCGCACCGCGCTTTCCACGAACATTCGCGAGCGGCTCGACTACTCCTGCGCACTGCTCTCACCCGAGGGGCGCCTGGTGGTCAGTGCGCCCCATATCCCCGTCCATCTGGGCGCCTTGGGTGTTTGTGTGCGGGAGGTGCTAAAGGTCTGCCCCGTGCAACCCGGAGACACGATCATCACGAACCACCCTGCCTACGGCGGTTCCCATCTGCCGGACGTGACACTCATCACACCGGTGTTTGATGTCTCCTCGAACCTCCTCGGCTTTGTGGCCAATCGTGCCCACCATGCCGAGATCGGCGGCCTGTCCCCGGGCTCCATGCCGGCCAATGCCCGCACGCTTCCCGAGGAGGGAGTGGTCATCTTCCCGCATTACCTGCGTCGGGGTGGCGAGGTCCAGTGGGAGGAGATTCGCAGCCTGCTGACGACTGCGCCTCATCCAACGCGCTCGGTGGAGGACAACCTGGCCGACCTGCAGGCCCAACTGGCCGCCAACCTGTTGGGGGCGGAGCGTCTCCTGGGCCTGATCCCTGAAGGTTCAGCCCCGGAAATCCTGCCGCAGCAGATGCAGTTCATTCTGGATCAGTCGAGCCACATCATGCGGGCATTTCTGGACCGCATTCCCGCAGGTGAGGCCGAGGAACCTCTGGATGACGGCCGCCTCATCCGCATCAGACTGGCTCAGGTGGATGGCCGACTCCGGCTGGACTTCAACGGTTCTGGCTCGCAGCATCCGGGCAATCTGAATGCCACCCCCGCCATTGTCAGCAGCGCCGTGCTCTACGTCCTGCGGCTCGTGCTCCAGGAGGATCTGCCGCTCAACGAAGGTCTGCTGGAAGATGTGGACATCCTCCTGCCTGAAGGGAGTTTCCTGAACCCTAACTTCAACCACACGCCACCACCAGCCGTGGTGGGAGGTAACACAGAGGTCAGCCAGCGGGTGGTGGACACCCTGCTCAAGGCCCTGGGCATCCAGGCCTGCAGCCAGGGCACCATGAACAACTTCCTCTTCGGGAACGCCCGCTTCGGCTACTATGAAACCCTCTGCGGCGGCACCGGAGCATCGGAGGGCCACGCAGGAGGCAGCGCCCTGCACAGTCACATGACGAACACCGCCATCACCGATGTGGAGGTGATTGAGCGCCGCTACCCCGTCCGGCTCCACCAGTTCGCCATCCGCAACGGCTCAGGTGGCCAGGGCATTCATCCCGGCGGAGACGGCGTGGTGCGGGAGTTTGAGTTCCTGGAACCCCTCACCGTCTCCGTCCTCACCCAGCACCGGGTGACAGCTCCCTATGGGCTGCGTGGAGGCGGGACGGGATCCTGCGGCCGCCAGACACTTGTGCCTGCCCATGGCGGAGCGCCCGAGGCACTCCCCTCCAGCGCCACCTTCACCGTCCAACCGGGTGATCGTACGATCATGGAGACGCCCGGCGGTGGCGGCTGGGGAGAAGGGACAAACTAAGGGCCAACGGCCCGGCTTCATAGGAGCCTGGGGCATCGCTCCAGGTTGTCAGGACCAGGAGATGCTCAGGCCTGCAGGACCGATTCATTCAGGGAAACTTCCAAGGTAACCCAACCGTGCCCGTGAAGCCCTAAAACGAAGTCATGAAAGCCGCTTTCACCACCCTGGCCGCATTGGTCTGCGCCACTTGGCTGGCCCACGCCGCAGAGCCTGCGCCAACCAGCGCCATTGCCGTGACCCTTCATGATTCTCACGGCCTGTCCGCCGCATCTGTAGATGCGAGCCTCCTGGAAATCATTCTCTTCAAGCCGCACACCCATTTCCACCTCAAGATCTCCAACACCACCCAGCAGGCATTGACGCTGTGGCGTCCCTATTGCCCAGAGGGCGATGATGCGATGTCGATCGAGTTCCGGGATGCCAGTGCTCCTGACAAGGTATTCCATGCTCACACGGGCTACAGCTACACCGGAGGCATGGGCATCCCCAAGGTGCTGACGCTGGCGGCCGGAGATGACCTGCTCGTGAATGTGGACTTGCTCAACGAGTGGGTGCTGCCCTTTCCCATGCAAGCCGACGAAACGCGCTTGATGGAAATCAGGGCCGCCTATCGCTCCGCACCCCTGACAGATGAACGGCAGAAGAGCCTTTTTGGCGCCAAGGAGAAAGCCCCGGTCTGGACCGGCGAATCGACCTCCGACTGGCACAAGGTCCGGATCATCAATCGGACGGGATCAAAGATAGCCCCGAGGCACTGACGACCCAAGACACGGGATCGAGACCCAACATCCCCCTTACCCATCTTTGGCCGTGGAGGGGACGATGAGCACTGGGCAAGGGGCTTTCTTCAGCACCTCCGTCGTGGCAGTGCCGACGAGGAAGTTGTACAACGCCCCGTGCCCGTGAGTTCCCATCAGGATGAGGTCGGCGTTGTGCTGCGAGGCCTCCGCCACGATGGACTCCACCGTAGCCCCGTGCAGTTGTTTGGTGCTGGTCTGCACGCCAAACTTGGTGAGGGATTCACCCAAAGCGTCCAGCTTCTCGCGGTCTGTTGCTATTTCCTCTTCCGTGGGTTCTCGCAGGATCGTGGGAGACGCCACCCCGATGCCCACCACCGTCGATTCCTTGGGGACCACATGCACCACAATGACGTGACTGCCAAAGGCGTGCGCCAGTTTGTGAGCCTGCTTGAGGATCTTGAACGTCAGATCCGAGAAGTCCACGAGTGCGACGATGGTTTTCATAAAGTCTCTGACCGCCTGGAGATCCGGGCGTTTGTTTCATCCCTTGGTATTTTCAAGCCACGGGCGGCATCCCGCCCGCGTGTTATTTCTCTGCCACCGTCGTGGGGGCAGTACTCGCTGGCGCAGGCACAGCGGCAGGAACCGAACTCACCCGCCAGGCTGGCTTGCCAGAGATGCGCTCGGCTTCGATCTCACAGAGCTTCAACCGACGCTCAAAGGCCTCCTGAGAGGGATTGAACTGGAAGGCCTCCAACAAGCAAACGGTGGCCATGAGACCTTCGTCATTGTCGGCAATTTCCGCGATCCACGGGTGGAAGGTCGTGAAGCGGGTGGACATGATCAGGCTGGTGTCATGCTCCTTTTGAGCCAGCACCTTTTTGAACCACCCGGCGAAATGCACGTCCGATTTGCACGAGGCCCAGCTCACGATGTAGGGCTTGTCCTTGGATTTGGAAAGGGAGGATGACAGGGAGGCCAGCCCGGGACGCGTGTTCCGGTACGGCGTGTAGTCCACTCGGTGGAGGTACTTCACCCCATCCGGCTTGATCTCGGGCGGGAACGTATCCGGGCCGCCGCCTTCGCGGGAGTGCCCCACATAGAGCATCACCTCAGCCTCTGAGGCCGCCTTTTGCATAAACTTCAGCGCCTCCTCACTGTACTTCACCTGCTCCAGATACTCGGCCCCAATGTTGCGGGCAAAGCTGGTGGTCCGGGCGCTCCAGATCATGGCAATGTTGAGCCGACGTCCGTTGGTGCCGAGCCCCTCGAACAGACGCAGGTTCCGCGCATCAGCCGTCACGCCCAGTTGCTCACGCTTCTCCTCGGTCGGCTCCACCGGCTTATACCCCGCCTTCTTCAGGTAGTCCATGAAGTGCTCCGCACGGAAGGGGTCGTTCACGTGCCGGATGTCTGCCGAATTGTCGTAGCCGAAGACCACCCGGATGTCAGCCTCATTGTCGTTGGCAAACACGCGCTGCAGGTTGCGCTCAAATGGCGTGAGCGGAGCAGCCGGAACGGGAACGACGGCGGGCGTGGAGGCCGGGGCATCCGGCCGCAGAAGGGTGAGTGGCGGCGGCGTAGGCGGCACGGCGGACGACGCCATCACGCCGGTCGGTGCGGGGAGTTCCGCTGCGGCGAGTCCCGGCAGCACGACGCCGGCCAACCCGACCGCCGCGATCACGGAGCAACCTCTCCAACGCAGGAGGGTGCGGCAGCCTGATAGGAGATGCATGAAAGGGGGGGACATGCAAAGCCCGGGGTTTTCTGGGGCGGATGACTGGATTTTACCACAGGGGGCGCGGCGATCAAGATCTGACCGTTTCATCTTCAAGGGCATGCGGGGTTGTCTGAAGATCGCGCGACACCTGTGCGCTGGTGGCACGCCCACTGCGAAATCTCCCACTTCACTGATGGCAAAGGCGTAATCTGCTTCCAGAGTTCAAGCCCCCCGGGTGTTGCGCCACGCGCGACACCCCGTCCAGCCTGCCCTATGGATCCCCTCACCCACTCCTTTCTTGGCATGGCCACCGCCCTGGTGGTCGCACGTCGTGACACTCCCAAGGGCCAGGTGGCCCTGGCCGGGCTGGCGGCGGGGCTCCTGCCGGACACGGACGTCTTCCTGCGCAATGCCGCGGACCCGCTCTTTTTCATAGAGTACCATCGGCACTTCACCCACAGCCTGGCATTTTCACCCGTGATCGCCGCGCTGGCGGCAGGCATCGCCTGGCTGATCTATCGAGTGATCGCCCGACGCAGCATCTCCCTGATCCCCCTCCTGATCCCCGCATGGCTGGCAGGACTCAGCCACATTTTTTGTGATCTCTGGACCAGCTATGGCACCCGGGTGTGGTGGCCCTTTTCCGACGCCCGCGTCTCGCTGGACTGGGTGGCGGTGGTGGATCCCCTGCTGACTCTGCCGCTCCTGGTACTGACGGTTCAAGCACTAACCACGCCCTCAGTGAAGAAGTACGCTGCCGTGGGACTGGTGTGGGTGAGCCTCTATCTGGGGCTGGCCATCATCCAGCAGCACCGGGCCATCGCAGCCGTCCAGCAATGGCTCGCACAGTCGGGGAATGCATCGGGTTCCCCGGTTCAGATCACCGTCAAGCCCTCCATCGCGAACACCATCGTGTGGCGGGCCCTGGTCCGGGATCCGGATGGTGTCAGGGTGCTGGCCGTCCGCACTGGTCTGGGTGCCGTGGAGATCCTCACGCCCTCCCCCACCCACTATCCCGCCTTCACCAACCCGGCCGCAGCGGCGGCAGCGTTCGGCCTGCAGCCAGACTCCGCCCAAGCCAAGGACATTGGGAGATTCTTCCATTTCTCAGACGATTGGGTCGGCGTGCATCCTCAGCACCCTGAGGTGCTGGGTGACCTCCGCTACGCATCTCTTCCCGACGACATCCGCCCCCTTTGGGGCATTCGCCTGCAACCAGGCCACCCCGAAGCCCGGGTGGAATGGCAACAGTTCACAGAAATGGAACCTGGGGCCGTGAAGCGGCTGTGGGGGATGATTTGGAAATAGAGTTAGGGGTTAAGAGTTAGATGTTATGAGTCAGGAGAAGATCCCATAACTCTTAACTCTTCCCCCTCACGGAATCCTGAACACCTTCCCAGTCGTGGGATCCTTGGCCAGGGAGCCGGGATTGAGACCGGAGACGTCCAGTTCCGTGTAGGGAGGATAAGGACTCTTCACACGTCCAGGGGTCTTGGCCCGGGTGGCCGTCTTGATGTCTTTGGGGTCCGCCTTGGGCGTGCCCGTGTCCGGCTTGGGACCTGAGGGCACTACGTCATCCCTCAGCCTGGGCTGAGGCTGGGGCTCTGCCGGAGTCCGTTCCTGGGTTTCATCAGAGGAACGCTGGCGCTCATCAGCCTCGCTCCGTCGCTCGTCATCCCAATCCCCGTCCCGTTCGTCATTCAAGTACTCGTTCCGTCCTCCCTGACGTGGTCCACGTGGGCCATAGTTGTAGTAGTTATCCCGGCGTCGGGAGCTCCGGGGGGAGTGCTCATAGCGGTCCCCATACTGGTACCCTTCGTCATAATAACGGCGGGAGCCGTGCCGCGGCTGCTGGTTGTAGCGACTGGGAGGGGGGCCTCCCTGTGGCCCCGGATCCACCATGTACGATGGCGGCTCGTAGTAGCCGTAGTCGTAGGGATCGTAGACGCAGCCGATCCCGGTCATCAGGAGCAGCGCTGACAGACCGGCGGCTTGCAAACTTTGCAGAGGGGGAAAATCCATGGTTGAGAGGTTGGACGTAGCAGATCAAAAATAACTCAATCTACCAGAGGATCGCAATTCGCCGCCTCCCCTGGTTTCTAAGGAATGCGGAAAACCTTGCCCGTAGCGGGATCTCTCGCCAGGGAACCGGGCAGCACACCGGAGGAGTCCAGCTCCAGGTAGGGAGGATATGGGCTGCGCACCCGCCCAAAGGTGGTGCTCCGGGTGCCGGTCTGGATGTCCTTGGGATCCATGGGCACCGCGGCCGCCGGGGCGGGAGTGATGGGCGCAGCCGGCATCTGAGCACCCACCATCGCCCCATCCCGAGGGAGTGGCAGGGACTCATAGCCCGTTTGCGTCTGCCGGATGGGATATCCTGTCTTCTTGTCAAAATGCACGGGGTCCATCGGGGCCACCTCCTGCCTCAGCAGGGTCGTTGCCCCTTCGGTGATGGGCTGGCGGCGTGAACCCTGATCGTATTTAGGACGCTGAGGAATGCCGGGGGCATCCCCCTCATTGAGCTTCCCAAAGAAACCCGAGCCGCCCGAGTCTTGAGACGGACCGGATTGTGCCGCATATGCCCCTGCCCCAGCAGATCCAGGAGGGAGGGCTGGCTGACCAGGGAGAGGGGTGCCATCTGGACCGACGGCGACCTGGCCTGCCACGGCTCCGGTACCTCCCGCCTGAGCTTGCTCCTGCTGGGCCCGTTTTGCTTCCGAGTTGGCCTTCATGCGCGCTGCCCACTGCGGTCCTTGTCCACTGGGACTTTGCAGGCCAATGCAACTGGAGAGCCCTCCGGCCAAGGCCATGCCGTAAACGAAGGCGAGACGTGTAGGGCGGAGACGAAATTTCATGGGAGCGATGAGTGAGCGGACGGGAAAAGCCTTCGCTTTCTTTCGGCCCTCTTCATAGCTCTGGAACAAATTGGCGGCAATGAGATTCCGAACTTCACCGCATCAGGCAGGGTTCGAGCACCACCCCCAACGCCCCGCTACTCGATCATTGCCTGACCGAACTCCCCGCTATTGCCTCGCACCCACGCTCTCACGCGCACTTTTTCATCTGGAAGATTCGCAGGGACACGCAAGGGCACCTGGAGCACCCCCTCCTCGGAAGTGGTCAGCGAGGTCTCCCAAAGATACTGACCAGCATCCTGGCCCCGGTCAGGCCACGGTATGGATTGCGCGAGCAACTTCTGGACGAACTCCTCCGGCATCCGATGGGGCTCATGAGCCCCGCAGGCGGTCGTATGCTTCCGGTAGTTCGCTTTCGTTTGGAGGGGTGACAACACTCTGTCGTAACCCCAGGGCTCCGGGTCCACATTGATTTCCCCGATGGAGTTCGGTGTCCAGGGGCGGTAGTCCACAGGAAGCGCGGAGACCAGGAACCTCCGAAAATCGTGCGCCGGTGGAGATGGCGGAGAGGGCTCCAAATCCGCCAGATAGGCACTCATCACCACCCGGGCGGATGGCAGAGGCTGCCCGTCCGCACGCACGGCCTTCAAGGTGACGGCCCGCTCACCCGCAGGGCTCCTTGCAATACCCAGATCAACGATCGCCAGTTCCCGCTCCGGGAGCACAGGGATGCGGACGAGCGAGGTGAAGCATCTGGAACGACGCACCCCTACGATCTCCACCATTCTTTCCGGCACATTCTCCTGTCTGACACTCACCAGGCAAGTGGTCCGGCCCCCGGCATCCACCTCCAGCAACTTCGCACGAGCATACCGCCCTCTTTCAATCCGGTCGTACAACAGCAAGGGACCTCCCGGCAAGGTCTCGATCTTCAACTGGGCAACCTCCCCGGCTCGATAGTGCGGCTTGTCCATGGTCACCCGAATTCCCTCTTCCACCGTTATCTCCCTAGATACAAAGAGAGGCCCTTTGATCACCACCGTGGCCATCGTGACTACCTGCCCCTGGCGCACCGCATAAGCCGTCACTCGATAGTCTTTCTGCCCAAGCTCCGCCCGGGCCTGATACCAAGAGGCCAAGGCAAAGTCGAATGCGGCTTTCCCCTCCGCGTCCGTGGTCAACTGCCGTCGAGCCACGATGGTGGGATGCTCGTAGGAAGGCCATGGCCAGCCCAGGTCACTGAAGTGCTGCACACGATTCGTCAGATGATTTTTGCCGTAGAGCCAGTCCCAACCGGTGTTGTCGGCTATGACCTCGGAGGGCAGCATGTCCACCTGACACTCGATCACGGTGTCTATCCCCCGCTCCTGATGCGGATCCTCCAGCTGGAAGGTTAGAGGAAATGCCACCTCCGGGCCCACTACCTGGGTGGGGGCATGGATCTTGATCCTCGGGATCTCGTCAGCGGTGCGACCTTGGGCAATCATCAGCGGCACGCTGGCAAAACAGTCCGCTGAACTCAGGTGATATTCCCCTACTGCCAAACCCTGAGGCACGTCCAACGTCAGATGAGACATCCCATGCTCATTCATGGTCGTGACCGCCCTCGCGATGGGTTGCGACCTGGCATTGTACAGCTTGACCTCAACTTCCTTGCCCGATTCACTTGGCGACCGGGACCAGACCGCCACTTGGACCTGATCACCTGGCCGATAGCAGGAGCGATCAGAGGCGAGGAAATAGTCTCTTCGAGAGATCGGCTCGGGAACTTCAGGCCTGCACAAGCGATCCAACATCCAGTGCCCGCCTAACGTCATACGGCCATCGGGAGTCCAAGCCTCCAACATCAGCGAACTATCCTGCAAGTGCGTCAGTTCCAGTGGAAAGCTGCCATCCGCCCCCACCGGGAGGGGAAACTCCACCTGCCGATATGACTTGGCCGTCGCTCTGGCTTCCTCGGCATCGAGTTTACGGATGCCAGCCCATCGCACTTTCGCATCAGGCACGGGATGCCCTGTTCTTGCATCCAGGACATACCCATAGCCATAACCGCCCGCTGGATCCGCCGACATTTTCGCCAGGAGCACCAGTCCAGAGATGTCCACGATGCACTGGGTGACAGCACCATTGGCCAGCCTCCCTTTCAGAAAGTACACGCCGGGCTCCTTCAGCGGCGTTATTACCTCCATGCGGCGGCCCTCATAAGGCAGACCAGGGGGCAGCGATGTCTGCCATCTCACCGCGTTCCTTGGCAGATCGAGCAGCAGCTCGCCTTCCATGTTGGTCAGCCATGTCCGCCATCCGGCTCTCCTTTGAAGGATCGCAGTCAGCGGATGACTAGTTTGAGATACGCCTGTCCGGTTATGTTCCGTTGCCGGGGGCAGGGTCGCCTTGTACCGGACAAGGCTCGTCAGGTTCAGCATATCCACGCGTCTTGCCGTGAAGCTGATTTCTCCGGCATTCCGATAGCAGAGCCCTACCTTGGCAAATTCACCGTAGGGTTGCGCTTCATACGCATCCAAGAGCGCGGCTGGCTTTTCAGCCTCACGGAGAGGCAGCTCGATCTTTCGGATGATCTCCTGCAATTTCTCAAACTGCTTCGCCTGGGAGGGATCCGGCCCAGAGGGTTCCACAGCCCCCAGACTGGCAAGCCCCATCAACAGAAGCCCCAACCACCGACAAGTTCCGATGGGCAGGGATGCACGACGTCCGTTGGAGCTCATGGATGGGGAAAGGTGAAAGTCCAATGAGCAGGACGGAGACCCGCCCTAATCCTTGGCATTTTTTTCAGCCTTTCACCCACTCGCCAGGAGCCAGCGATCCAGCGCTGACTCCTGGCAAACTGAGCGGTCGATCGCCTCAATCCTTCGTATCTTCTACCACCACACTCCGCTCTTCCGCATTCCCCTTCAGTTCCGGCGCATACATCCCCTCGATCACACTGGGGAGGGCGCTGAACTTCCCGGGGATTTCAGCACGGAGGCGGTAGGTCAGCGATTGCTTCCCGCGAGGCAACCTCTCCAGGTAGTGCGTCACCTTCTCATCGCGGAACTCGCGATAGGTGTTCAGCCCCTGGCTCCACACGTAGCCGCTCTGCAGATCCACGGCCTCGCAGCCAGCGGGCTTGAAGTCCTCCAGCATGAGGTACTCGTAGTCGTTCTTGCTCTCCGTGATGAGTTCCACTTCCAGCAGGTCACCGCTTTTCACGGTGGCCTCCGGTCCCAGGGGTTCGCGGCGATAACGCGACCCCTGCTGCTTGAGAGCCTGGCCATGGGCGCCCGACACCAGATCCTGCGTTTTCTCCGGCACCAGCTTGTAGAGGTTCCGCTGCACCTTCACTTCCAGCCCGGCCGCCCGGAGGTGATCCTCCAGGGTGAAGCAGGCGAGGTAAGCGTTGGCGTACAACGGCCCCGCCCCTTTGCGACGGATCTCCAGCTGGTGTTTGCCTGCGGTGAGCGCCTCGCCCTCGATCACAAAGGCGTGGTCGAACGAGAACAGGTTGTCCTTGTTGATGGGGGCCTCTTTGACCTTCTTGCCATCCAGCCACAACTCCACCAGCAGATCAGGGGTGGTCTCGCCGGAGGCCTTGATGTACATGGCCAGGGCGCTGATGGCGGCCGCCGTGTCGCGGGTGCTCTTCCAGTAGTTCCCGTGCTTGCGGTTGTTCAGCAGGTACTTCACGAGACGGGAGGCCACCGGGTCCTTGCCGTCCTTGATGAGGCGCAGCTTGAGGTAGGCGGCGAGAGTCTCGGTCTCGTCATCATACCAGTACCACCAGCGATGGTCATTGCCGAAGTCCAGCCACGCGGTCTGGTTCTCCTCATCCTGCTTCTGGAACTGCTCCAGGTTGCGGATGATCATGTCCCGCCGCTCCGTCTCCTTGACGGTGGCGCAGGCCAGACCCACGAGAGCCTGCATCGATTTCGAGAGCGTGAGACGGTCGTTGTAGAGATGCGTGCGCATGCCTTTGTTTCCGAGATCCCCGGCGACCAACGCAGCGTGCACGAGGGCGTCTTCATTGTCCGCCTGGGTCTTGTGATCCTCAGCCTTCTCCGGCAGGTTCAGGCGGCGCAGTTCCTCCTCCTCATGCCGCGCCAGCCAGTCCAGTCCGCGGCTCAGCATGCCAGCGGGCACATCGGCTCCCGCAGCCTGGGCCTGGAGCAGGCCATCCACGACCTGGGCGGTGAGGTGCACGGAACCCTGAGCCGCCCCGGGCCACCATCCCCACCCACCATCGTTGGCCTGCATGGACTCGAGCCGGTCAATGCCGGCCGCGGCCATCTTCTTGACGACTTTCTCGTCGAAGACCGGATCCTGATCGTTCTTGCGATAGCGCCGCCACTGCTGGGCGCGTTTGACGGGATCTCCCAGCTCCTGGGCATTCAGGTTCACACCCTTGTCCCGAATGGCTTTGAGATCCAGGCCCAGATCCAACAGCACCTTCTGGGTGATCACGGTGGGCACAAACCGGTTCAACGTCTGCTCCGTGCAACCATGCGGATAGCTCACGAGGAACGGCAGGGCATCCACCATGGCGGCAGCCAGGCTGGGGCTGTAACGTACCTCGAACCGTGTCTGGGCGGGACGACGCTTGTCTGGCACTTCAAAGGCAATGGTCCCCTGCCCCTGATCCGGGCGAATGGCCAGGCTCCAGGCGTCCTGCCGCAACATGCCGTGCACATAGACGGGGAACTTCTTCTCCACCGCATCGCTCTCGCCTGCGGCCAGAGCCTTCATGCGAACCGTGGCCTCGCCCTCGGCGATCACCTTGACGCGCCAGTCAAACCGGTGCTCGCCGCCAGGAGCGATCTCGAACCGCTGCTCGGTGGCCTGCCCCTCCAGCGGGGCGAGCGTCTTGCCGTCGAGTTCGAGGACCGCACGCACGTTCTGCTTATCCTTCAGATCATTGTGCACGATGCCGGAGAGCACCACCTCATCCCGCTCCACAAAGAAGCGCGGGGCCTGCATGCGCACGAGCAGGTCCTTGCGACTGATCACTTCCACCGAAGCCTCGCCCACTTCCGTATTTGGGCCCAGGACCCAAGCGCGGAGCTTCCAAGTGGTGAGATCGTCGGGGAAGTGCACCGGCAGAGAAACCTTGCCCTGGGAGTCCGTGGTCGCCGCAGCATGCCACACCAGCAGATCGGCAAAGTCCTGCCGGATCATGGGCGTGGCCTCTTCGGCTCCTGCCACCGATTGATTGGAAGCCAGCAGCCCATCAATCGAGTCCGCGGTGATCGCCTTGGACTTGGCAGCCTCCATGGGCGCGGGCGCCGCTGCCGCCATGGGAGCCGCACCCGTAGACACCATGTCATAGTCCGCCCGGCCATTCCGCTTGATCTCATTCTTGAATCCCACCCCAGCTCCAAACCCTCCTCCGCTCCCTCCAACGGCAAAGTTCATCCGCGTGCTCATGCCAAGGTAGCGGTTCCCAAACACGCCCACCGGCTCCCAGTTGAGCCCTGGCAAGGAGATGCGGGAGTTCACGGTATTGAGGGAGCTCACCCCCGTCATAAAGTGACTCCGCTTCCAACCCCAGAAGAAGTCCCGGACGTTCGGCACGTTACTCCCGCCAGAGATGTACTCCAGCGCCTTGTCATAGCCAGTCAGGATGACCGGCCCCTGCACCGGCGTGCCATCGGGATGCTTCACCTGGATCTGCACCGTGCCATCGGCCTGCGGCTTGTAAGTCTCCTGGGAAGGGGTGAGGTTCACGTCAGCAATCCGCTTGCTGGGCGGCACCGGCACCTGCACCACCTGGGTGTGGATCTTGGCTCCATGAACCGTCACCACCTCCAGAAAGAAATTGGGCTGGTCATTCGTACCGACGGGCAGGGTGATGCGGGTGGACTTGCCCTGGGCCAGCGTCACCACGCGGGGCTTGGGATAACCGCCATTCTGAGGACGCTCGAACACCAGGATGCTGCCGCCCTCCTGGGCGATGTTCACCACGAAGGCAGCGTCTTCGCCAGGGGCATACTCCGCCTTCTCCGCCACCACCTCCAGATCCGGGAAGCGGAAGTCCTTGCCGTCAAAGTCCTTTCCTCGCACCGTGGTGTGCGCCGTGCCTTCCACCTTGTGCCCTGCGCCGTCGTCAAACTCCACCGCCAGGCGATAGTGCCCCGTCTGGGGGAACTGAAGCACCTGCACAGCGGGGTTGCCATCGCGGGCCACCAGCTCGAACCGTGACTTCTCGATCTCCACCGGTGCGCCGCCTGGCTCATAGGTGACGGCTAGAACCTTTAGCACCGCCTTGCCATTCACGGGACTGCCATCCGGCGTACGGGCTTGCACCGAGACACGGGCCTCCGCACCGGCATCATAGAATCCACGATGCGTCCACACATACACCTGATAAGGCTGGCGCGGGGCCACGACCGACCCGGAGCCGGAGATCATGCGACGGGATGAGTCCGTCACCTCCGCGGTGATGTTGTACTTGTGATCCTGATCGCCATGCAGCTCCTTGGCCAGAGAGGTTTCGATAGGGATCTTCACCGTGCCATCCGGACCAATGTCCACCGTGGCCTCCGCCACGACTTCCGGCGGATCTGACCGCACACCCCACCAGGGCGGCCAGATGCGGATGCAGCTGGCGTAGCCTGGGAGCCAGGCGTAGTCATTGTTCCGCCACCAGTAGCCGGGGCCGTAGAGCCAGTCCCAGGGTGTGACGGGGAACCAGGAGGCATCATGACGCACGCGCTCCACTTTATAGTGCACCTTGGCCTCGCTCACCGCCCCGCCGAAGTAGTACTTGGCCTCCACCGTGGCGGTGAAGGGCTCGCCCAGTTGCACCGGCTTCTCCGGCGTTTTCACTTTGACCTCGAACTCGGGCTTCTTGTACTCCTCCACTTGGAAGAAGGCATGACCTGCAATCTGGGTGTGGTTGCTGAAGCTCACTGAGTAGCGCCCCAACCCGGCAGTATCGGCCAGGGAAAGGTCCAGGCTCATGGCACCATTCGCATCCGCGACCACATGCTGCTCCAGCAACTTCTCCCCACGGGGATCGTTGATGCGGACCACAAAGCGCTGGTTGGCGAACTCATTGCCATTCTTGCCCTCCTCATAGGTCGCCCGGCGGGCCCAGCCTGCCAGATAGACTTTTTGTCCGGGGCGATAAGCGGGGCGATCCGTGGTGATGTAGAGCTTGAGCTGCTGGCCATCGGGATTCTGGCCCATGTAGTGCCGGTAGAACTGGTTGAAACCAATCACCGCCAAGCCGCCATCCGGAGACTCCACTCTCAAGAGCCAGTTGTAGCGATTCTCCTCATCCATGTTGAGCGGGAAGATTCCCTCCGCACCGCTGGTGATGCGTTGTTCGCGGGTGAACCAGTACTCCTTGGACCGATTGCCCTCACTGCGGTACTCGTGGCGATATCCGAAGGCCAGCACTTTGGCCTTCGAGACCGGGCGTCCCGTGGTTGCATCCAACACAAAGCCATGAGCCCCCGCCCCGTTGAGGACGGGCTTGGTCAGCACCACCAGATCCGCCAGCTCCACCATACAATGGGCCACACCGCCGCCCTCGAACGTGGCTTCGAGGAAATACACACCTGCCCGGCTCAGTGGCGTCTCCAGAGTGATGCGGCGGTCGGCGTGCTTCTCGCGGGGCTCCAGCGCCACCTCCCACGTAGCGGCAGGCTCTCCCAGATACTTCTCCACCTCAGACTGGCGGACCGGCACATTCCCGCTGAGCAAGGAGCCAAACGCCTGGTTCAGCCACGTCCACTGGCTCTGTTCCCGTTCTTTCTTCCCATTGGCCCGCGCCTTGTACTCTGCCTGCAGGGTATCGAGCAGCGCGTCCAGCTTCACAGGTCTGGCTGTGAGCTTCACCTGTTTGGCATTGCGGAACACGAGGTCCACCGTGGCCTTCTGCCCGGCTGGTAGGGTGTCCTTGCCTTCCAACTTGCCCAGATGACCCTCAATCTGGCTGAGCCGCCCTTCAGCCACTTCCTTGACCAGAGGGTCTTTGCCATGTCGCTCAATGACCTCTTTCCACACTGCCGCTGCCAATTCGCGCTGCTGGCGGTTCTCGTGGATGAATGCGAGTTGTATCAAAGCCTGAGGAGCGCTCGCAGTGCTGCCCATTCCAAGCTCCCGCAGGATCGGTATGAACCGGTAGTCTTCAGGAAGTGTGTGCCGGCGAATCCCGGTCGCCAGCTTGGTGATGGTCTCCTCAGGCTTGAGCGTGGGGAGATCGACAATGCCCTGGCGCAGATCACTCTCTTCTTTGCCGTCCTGTTCACTCCTTTTCACGATCAGCGGCCAGACGGCGGTCCGTTGCAGAGTATCCACATCCAGCCAGCTTTGGATCTCACTTGCAAAGGCGAACGTCGCCAGATGGGCTGAGGCCGGATCTGTCTCCGCAGCCAGTTTCAGGAGATAACGCCAGCGCTCGCCGTCACTGGTGGCCGCATCCCAGGAGGCGGGGATCTTGAAGTAAACAGGGTTGCCTGCGGCATCCACGGGATAGCCAGTGTCGTCTCCCGCATACCCCCACGGCCCCCGACCTCGGCCTGGCCACATCATCTGGCCTCGTCCACCTTCATTGATCTCCACCTCTGGCAGTTTCTCCAGGTCAGTCAGGCTCTGGAGTTCCCAGGGGGCCTTGCCGGAGAGAAGCCCATTGGCCTCCGTCAAAAGTACGTTTACCCGCTCCGCTGCCGGTGCACCTGCATCCTGCAAGGCCAGGGTGGAAGCCTTGCGCAACCAGACGAGCCCCTGCACGCGGTCGCGATCTGTGCTGTCGGCTCTCTTGCCCGTCCAGTTCTGCCGCTGATACTTGCCATCTGTCACACTACCTTGATGAGCACTGCGCTCCAGGATGCTGGCGGAAAGGGTCAACACCCGCCAGTTCTGGGGATGAGCCTTTTGCACGCCTTCCAGCAGCGCATCCAGCCCGGTGCCCGCCGTGCCCAGCCCCTGCTGAGCCAAAAACGCAAGCTCAAGGCCCTTACGCACCTGTTGATCGGTGGCACCGGATTCTTGGGGGGGGCTGTCCAACAGAGGCTGGAGCAGCTTCATCGCCTCCGCCCCATTGCCCTCACTCAGCAGTTTCTCGGCCCGCACCAGCAGCTTGGCTTGGTCGCCATCACTTTTGCCGCCAGCCCCCTGGCCCAGCAGGTCCAGAGAAAAGGCTGAGTACCACACCACCACCGGCACGAGTGCCGCGAGCGTGGCGAACCAGGGGAGTTTCAGGAAAGAGCGTTTCATGAGCGAGCAGGGGGAAGTGCGAGGACGGAGCACCAGACGGCGAAAACGCCGCAGTGCGTTCATACTAGGCCTGACGGAGAAATCGTGGCAATCTTGGAAAATAGCCTGATCCTGCGAGAAGATTCCCGAATGGACCCGGGACAGTGAATTCGACGACCTCGTGCTGACGGGGCGAATGTGACGAAAAGTCCACTTTGGACTCAGGGAAGGTGCCCCACAGTGACAGGCTGGTGAGGTTGGGTTCAGTCGTCAGCGGGGCGAGTACGGACACCGGTCTCCACAGGCATCCGCTTACCCCCAATCCCCACCGTTCGGTGACATGATCGATCCCTCCCAAGGACACATTTCCAGCCAGTTTAATCGGGACCTCGGCACCCTGCGGGACAACGTCCTGATGATGTCTGCTCTCACGGAGCGCAGTCTGGCCAATGCCCAGGCGGGGCTGTTTCAGAGGGATGCGGAACGCTGCAATCGCGCCATCGCCGATGATGACGAAATCGACACCCTGGAGCGCGAGCTGAGCGCCGAGGCCATGCGGGTGATCTTGCGCTTCCAACCCGTCGCTCTCGATTTGCGGGTCGTCGTGGCCACCATCAAGATCAGCGTGAACCTGGAACGGATCGCGGATCATGCCGTCAGCATTGCCCGCCGTGCCCGCAAGCTGCTGGACTGGGAGCCCATCCCCCAGATGCCCGCCCTGGCCGCCCTCTTCACGGATTGCTGCAAGTTTCATCACCAGGTGGTGGAGGCGTTTGTCACTCATCAAGCCCTGTCCCTGAACTTTCTGGAAATCGCCCACGCCGGCCTCATCCGCCGCGCCCAGGAGTACGGCGATACCGTGGCTGCCCGCATGCCCTACGAGCTGGATCAGGCCATCAACGCCTGCATGGAGTTGGTGCACATCGCCAAGCTGCTGGAGCAGATCGTCGGCACCAGCCGCGACATCGGCACCGATACCCAGTTCGCGTTCAACCCGGAGTTCGTGGCCGTGCGTCGGCAGGGTGTTGAGGGAATGGAGTGAGCGAGCCCACTTCGCGGGAGACTCCAGACGAGAAGACACAAGACTCAAGACTTGAGCTCTCGCACAAGAGGTCGCCGCAGGCGTAGTCCGGTTGTGCCAACCGGCTCACCAGCCAAGCGTCCCACGATTCCCTCTCCGCTCCGCCTACCCCACAGACCGCGGGGCCGGAGACTCCAGACTGCAATACACAAGACCCGAACTCTCGCATGAGAGGTCGCCACAGGCGTAGTCCGGTTGTGCCAACCGGCTCAGGCACCAACCGTCCCTTGATCCCCTTCCCACTCCGCCCACCCACAATACCGCGGGGCCGGAGACCCCGCCTCCTGTATTCCGCAGCCACCTGACCTTGAGGGTTGTTCACGGGTACAGGAGGCGGGGGTTCCTAGCCCCGCTCAGGCGCACGTCCTATGGAGTGAGCCACAAGGGGCGCATAAAAATATGCGCCAGCATCAAGTCTGACGTCTGGTGTCTTCTTGTCTGGCGTCTCCCGCGCAGCGGGCCACCGCACTCACTCCTCAAACAGAATTCGGTTCTCCCAGCACGACCTGCATTTCTTCCCCACCGGGAAGGAGGCGGGATTCACGCCGGGGATGACGTTGTTCCAATGGTAGGCCCGCACACCGTCGTGGCTGCAATGGCTGTCTTCGTTGAGAATGACGAAGGTATCCGGATTGGCCCCAGCGATGAGCTTGCCATCCCAAAACACCTGCCGGGCATCGCGGGTGTACCAGCGGGTCATCACCTGGAAGGTGTTGGCATCCGCGCCGGGCACGGACTTGGTGAGCTGATAGACCCGACGGGCATCCCGACTGTAGGCATGGCTCAGCAGACGAAAGGTGGCCGGATCGGCTCCATCCACCTTGATCCCATTGGCCAGCACCTGCTGCCGGTCACGATGATAAGCCACCGCACCGGAGTGCCCGATGTAGCGGAAGTTCGGAGCATCCTCGGAAATGACGTGCCCGCACCAATAGACGCGGCGACTGTCCTTGCCCGCGAGTTCGTCCAGGAGCTTGAAGTTGGCCGGATCCTTGGAGATGGCGTAGCCCTGGTAGTAGACCTGCTTCGCATCCAGCGCATAGGTGTTGCGCAGGCGGGTGAAGGAAGCAGGGTCCGCACCGGGGATGGGCTTCCCACAATAATAGACGGTGGCCTTGTCCCGGCCGTAGAACGAGGCGGGCTCGACATCGTCCAGTTTCTGGAAGGAGGCCCCATCGGCCCCGGCGATTTCCACCGGGCTGGAGATACCGAAGCCCCCATGGTAATAGACCTTGGCCCCACGCACGTGATAGCCCGATGCCGAGAAGCCAGAGGGCTTGCCCTGGGCACAGCCGCCAGACACGACCAAGGTGACGGCGGAGGCAAGGGTGACGGTCAAAGCGGCGGCGGAACGCAGGAGCGGGAGTTTGAGCGTGCGAGGCGACATGTGGGGGCTGGGGTTGGGGTATTTGCAGATTTCATGTCACTGGGAATTTCATTGTGACAGGAAATGGTTCGGTCGAGCGCGGGAGCGCTGGCGGCCTAAGGACAGCTCGCTCATGACCACCAGCTCCCCGCCTCCCAGCGGGAAAAGCCCCTCCAACCCTCAAGGTAATCCCACGTCCCTTCCGCGGCGCAAACAGGGTTGGAGTACCGCGTTTACGCGGCTCACTTCCCAAACCACCGAGGACTCACCAGTTCCCGACGACACCCTTCAAAGCACTGGGGAGCGCAGTCGGCTCGACTGCTGCGAGGGCGGCCCTCCGCGACCTAAAGCCAGGGTTATTACATTCTTTTCGTGATTAAAACTAAACTGGATCCTCCGGCTTGCGCAGCTCTGCCGCCAAGGCATCCAGGCTGCGGTTCCAGAAGCGCTTCATATGAGCGAGCCAGACCTCGATCTAGCGGATGCCCGTGGGATCCAGTCCGTGAATCCGGCGCTGCCCTTCTGCGCGGACGGTCACGAGTTGAGCCAGCCGCAGCACCTTCAGGTGTTGAGAGATGGCCGGGGCGCTTATCTCAAAGCGGGAACAGATGGCTCCGGCTGTGAGCTCCCCTTCCGACAGGATCTCCACAATGCGGCGTCGGGTGGGGTCGGCCAAGGCTTCCATCGGGTTCATGACCCATTAATGAAGTATTTACTTAATTAAGCCAATGCCTAAATAAGCAAGTTCATCCACCTCTTCCAACAACCAGTCAGATCAAACTCGGGCTTCGTAGAAGCATTGGCTCCTCGAACATTCATTCATCACTTCCATGCCCCCCTACTCTCACATCGCCCGCCGAATAACAGCGGCCACCACCTTGGCCTGCGCGTGTTTCAGCCTCACCTCCCTCTCACTTGCCGATGACTGGCCGCAGTGGATGGGCCCCAAGCGTGACGGCCACTGGCGTGAGAACGGCCTGCTGGAAAAGTTCCCTGAGGGCGGACCCAAGATCCTCTGGCGCGCTCCGATCAGCGGCGGCTACAGCGGCCCCTCCGTAGCGGGTGACAGCGTCTTCGTGATGGACTACGTCCGCAGCGACGGCGACCCGACACCCAGCGCCGGTGCCAGGCAGAACCTCTCCGGCAAAGAGCGCGTCCTCTGCTTCGACGCTGCTACCGGCAAACAGAAGTGGGTGGTCGAGTACGACTGCCCCTACTCGGTGAGCTATCCAGTGGGTCCGCGCTGCACGGTCACCGTCGATGGCGACCGGGCTTACGCTCTGGGCGCAATGGGCCACTTCCATTGTATTCACGCAGAAACCGGGAAAATCATCTGGTCCAAGGACTTCGCCAAAGACTACGGTGCCGAGGCTCCTTTCTGGGGATACTCCAGCCACCCGATGGTGGTGGATGACCTGGTGATCACCCTGCTGGGAACCCAGAAGGGCGTCGTTGTCGCCTTCGACAAGAAGACCGGGGCAGAGGTCTGGAGATCGCTCGACGCCTCCGCGCCGGGCTACTCACCGGTGAACTTGACCCAGGCCGGCGGGGTGGATCAGCTCATCGTGTGGCACGCCGATGCGCTCAACGGCATTAATCCAAAAACGGGAAAACCCTACTGGCAGGTCCCGCTCAAGCCGATGTACGCGATGAGCATCATGATGCCACTTATTCACAACGACCTCGTTTTTGCAGGTGGCATCATGGGGATCAGTGCGACCGTCAAACTGGATGCTCACAGCCCCACCGCCACCCTGAACTGGGAGGGCAAACCGAACAATTCCCTGGGACCCAAGAACAGCACCCCAGTGGTTGTGGATAACTTGATGTACGGCTTCGACCGTGATGGCGACCTGCGTTGTGTGGACTTGCTCACAGGCCGCAGATTGTGGACAACTACCGATCCCGTCGGCGGAAGGAGCCAAAATAGCAGCACCGCCTTTCTCATAAAAACCAACAGTAATTTCATCATCTTCAATGAAATGGGTGAGTTAATTACCGCAAAACTGGATAGCGAAGGATATTCACAAATCTCCAAAGCGAAGATCCTAGAGCCAACCACTCCTCACGCCAATCGGAAGGTGATCTGGAGCTGTCCCGCCTTCGCTCATCGCAGCGTCTATGTGCGTAACGATGAGGAATTGATCTGCGTTTCCCTCGCAGCAGAATAACGCCTGCTACGTAAAAAGACCCGGACCTTGGGGAGTTGCTCCCACAGGGTGCCGGGTCTCTAGTTGCTCACTTATTCACATCTTCACTTTTTCACAAACTGGATCCTCGTGCCCTCCAGCCGGGCCTCGATGACATCGCCATCGACGAACTTCCCGTCCAGCATGTCGAGTGAGAGCGGGTCCAGAACCAGTCTCTGAATGGCCCTCTTGAGAGGGCGGGCTCCGAAGACGGGGTCGTAACCTTCGTCGGCAATCTTCCGCACCGCCTCGTCCGTGAGGACCAGGCCGATGTTCTGCTTAGCCAGGCGGCCGACCACCCGCTGGAGCTGCACCTTGACGATCTCGCCCAGATCTCGGGCATCGAGCCGGTCGAAGATGATGACCTCATCGATACGGTTGAGGAACTCCGGACGGAAGAACTGGCGCAACGCATCGCGGACCAGAGCCTCCCGTTGTTCGGGGTTGGACTCCTCCTGGATGGCATGACTGCCGATGTTGCTGGTCATGATGATGACCGTATTCCGGAAGTCCACGGTCCTCCCCTGCCCGTCCGTGATCCGCCCGTCATCCAGCACCTGGAGGAGGGAGTTGAACACATCCGGGTGGGCTTTCTCCACCTCGTCAAAGAGGATCACGCTGTACGGCCGACGGCGGACCGCCTCCGTGAGCTGACCACCCTCTTCATAGCCGACGTATCCGGGAGGCGCCCCGATGAGTCGGGCCACGCTGTGCTTCTCCATGTACTCGCTCATGTCGATGCGGGTCATGGCGTTCTCATCGTCGAAGAGGAACTCGGCCAGGGCCTTGCTCAATTCCGTCTTCCCCACCCCGGTGGGACCGAGGAAGAGGAAGCTGCCGATCGGGCGGTTCTCATCCTGAAGACCTGCCCGGGCACGCCGAACGGCATTCGAGACCGCCTTGATGGCACTCTTCTGCCCGATGACGCGATTGGCCAGACGGTCCTCCATGTGGGTGAGCTTGGACCGCTCCCCTTCCTGTAGACGGCTCACGGGAATGCCCGTCCATGTGGCGACCACCTTGGCGATGTCATCCTCCGTCACCTCCTCCCGCAGCAACTGCCCCTTGGCAGCCCCTTGGGCATGGGCCTGGGTCGCCTCCTGGAGTTTCTTCTCCAGATCGGGGATGAGGCCGTACTGGATCTCGCCGGCACGGGCGAAGTCACCACGTCGCTGCGCCTGCTCCTGCTCGGTGCGGAGGCGGTCGATTTCCTCCTTCACCTTGCGGCTGGCCTGCACGACTTCCTTCTCCTTCTGCCACTGGAGCTTCAGGCCGGACCCCTTCTCTTTGAGATCGGCGATTTCCTTCTCCAGCTTTTCCAGACGGGCGCGGCTGGCGGGGTCGGTCTCTTTCTTGAGGACCTGCCGCTCCATCTCCCGCTGCATGACGTCACGCTCGATGACGTCGATCTCGGTGGGCATGGAGTCGAGCTCAATCTTCAGCCGGCTGGCGGCCTCGTCCACCAGGTCCACTGCCTTGTCCGGCAGGAACCGGTCGCTGATGTACCGATGGCTCAGAGTGGCCGCCGCCACGATGGCGCTGTCTTGAATGCGTACACCATGGTGCACTTCATAGCGCTCCTTCAGGCCGCGCAGGATGGCAATGGTGTCCTCCACGCTGGGCTCACCCACATACACGGGCTGGAAGCGCCGCTCCAGAGCGGCGTCCTTTTCAATGTACTTGCGGTACTCGTCCAGGGTGGTGGCCCCGACGCAGCGGAGTTCACCGCGGGCCAGTTGCGGCTTGAGCAGGTTGCTGGCATCCACCGCCCCCTCGCTCTTCCCGGCACCCACGATGGTGTGGAGCTCATCAATAAAGAGGATGATCTCGCCTTCGCTGGAAGTGACCTCCTTGAGGAAGGCCTTGAGGCGTTCTTCGAACTCACCGCGATACTTGGCCCCGGCGAGCATGCCGCCCAGGTCCATACTGATGACACGCTTGTTCTTCAAGGAATCGGGCACGTCACCCGCGACAATACGGCGGGCGAGTCCCTCCACGATGGCAGTCTTGCCCACGCCGGGCTCGCCGATGAGGACGGGGTTGTTCTTGCTGCGGCGGGAGAGCACCTGCATGACGCGGCGGATTTCATCGTCGCGACCAATCACGGGGTCGATCTTCCCTTGCCGCGCGCGGGCGGTGAGATCAGTGCCATATTTCTCCAGCGTCTGGTACTTGCCTTCCGGATCTTGGTCGGTCACCCGCTGGGCACCGCGCACGGAAGTGAGAGCCTGCAGCAGAGTTTCATATCTCAGCCCAGCCTGCTTCAACACGCCTTCGATATCGGTGCGTGTCTTGAAGAGGGCGAGGAGGAAGTGCTCCACGCTGAGGTACTCATCCTTGAGGTGCTTCTGTTCCTTCTCGGCATTGGCCAGAGTTTCCCGGAGGTCGCCGGAAAGCCGGTCCGCCCCGCCGCCGCCAGAAATACGGGGCTGCTTGGCCAGGAAAGATTCCACACCGGAGACGAGGGCACCCGAGTTGGCCCCCACCTTGTCCACCAGCGGCTTGGTGATGCCGCCGTCCTGCTCCAGCAGGGCCAGCAGCATGTGGGAGGGTTTGACCTCCGCATGGCCATAGCGGGTCGCGATGGACTGCGACGACGCCAGGGCTTCTTGAAGTTTAACAGTGATTCGTTCAGGGTTCATAGATTGATTGAGGAGATAGCGAAAATCCTTTCAATAGGGAACACGCACAAACTGGCCCAAGTCGCCGACGTGAACTTAATCCACAGAGCATGAGCACCATAACGCGCCAATGCGGGAGGGCAGCTTGCGGCAATATAGGGACAATACGTCTCATGAGGTTATTCTCGACTCAGATAATATTGCGCCATTTAGACACACTCGACTCCTAACCGAGGAGGAAGCACACTCCCTGACCAAAGAATTCGACACTCCTCCTCTGATTCGGCGAGTGAAAATACCAAAAAATCACGTTGTTGATCATCTTGAGCACCATGTCGACGAGAACTCATCTCCTCCGCTACCCTCTCTGGGCGATTGCCTCGCTGATCATCGCCGGGGGCGGAGGAATGGCCCAAGGCGAGGAGATCAAAGACGTGGCGGGCTGGAAGGTTCATGTGCAACCGCGACTGGCGGAGCAGCACCCTGCCGAGACGGCCAAAGCCCTGAGACTGCTGGAGGTTCAATTGACGGAGATAGACCGGAAGCTGCCCGCCCCCGTGGTCAAGCGACTGCGCGAAGTGCCTCTCTGGTTTTCCGTCGGCTACCCCGGTGTGCCACCACGGGCCGAGTACCACCCGAATGCCGGGTGGCTGAAGGACAACGGTCGCGATGTCGCCATGGCCAAAGGCATTGAGTTTACCAACATCCCCCAGTTTGAAGAGGAACTGGATCGCATGCCCAACTTCGCCCTGCACGAGCTGGCGCATGCCTATCATGATCTGGTCCTGGGGTTCGATCAGCCAGAGATCCTGGCCGCCTTTGAGCGGGTCACGGCAGCGGGCCTGTACGATCGGGTGGAGATGCGCCCCGGAAAGGATCGCCCCCGGGTCATCCGGAAGGCGTATGCGCTGACGAATCACAAGGAGTTCTTCGCCGAATGCAGCGAGGCGTACTGGAGCCGGAATGACTTTTACCCGTATGACCGGAAGGAACTGGAGAAGTATGATCCAGAGACCGCGCGGCTGATGGAGAAATGGTGGGGGGGGTGGAGGAGTAAATGGGCGGAGCTGATTCGAAGGAATGCGGATGTGAAATTGCTCCGGCGACTGAGCCGGATGGCACATCCGGACTACGCCTGCTGAGACACTGTGGGGGTATTCAGGCCCATTTGCTCTGATAGAGAAGGTAGTGAGAGATCGGCAGGTTTGCTTTCGTCGGGTTCTCCTGGATGTAGCTTCGGTAGTGCTCAAACTCAGTGGAATTTCGAACGATCCGGTCATACGATTCTCCCTGCCAGAAACTCCCGGAGCGGCCCAAGCTGGCGTTGATGCTTCTGGCGGAAAACCGCTTCCAAATCTGCACTTGGGACTTCATGGAAATTTCTGGATGCATCTGCACGAGCAAGTGAATGTGATTGGGCATCATCACATAGTCGCCGAGGAAATAGCGACTTCCGTCCGAGTGGTGCAAGACTTCCTGTAGACGCTGCCGGACACAATCTTGTCGCAAAACACACTCTCCATGGCCTGCATCCAGCAGATGATGGAACTCCTGGGAAAACTCCTGCTGGTATTCTCTCAAATCATTGGGGTCCAGCTTGGATGTCAATTCGCGCCAACTGCAAGTGGCCGAGGCCCTCTCCACTCCCTTGGATCTGAGCCAGCGCAGCCGTTTCTCCCGGTACATCTCCGCTATGTGCTTGGGTAGAGAGTCGGCAGTTCGGAATGTGATGAAGTAGCAAACCGCCGACTGCTCCCAGTGCGGCAAGCGCCTGCGCGTGACTTCCGGCGCAACATCATATTGGAAGAACCGGAAGTACGACATTGGCCAAGGAAGATGATGAGCGGTCGAACACTGTCTCCCGCCAAATGTGGCAATCAATCGAAAAAGATTCAAACTTCCCCACAGTGTCTCAGCAGGCGTAGTCCGGATGTGCCATCCGGTTCAGGCAGCGAAGGATGGTCACACCTCCTAACCCAGACACGCTGACCGCCCACATCGTCCGCCCCACCCGCAGCGTCCCACTTCAATCTCCAGCGGGCACCGCAAACACACCTGCTGCCGCTTTTACGGAGATCTTCTGATTTCCCGCATAGGCCCGGGCGGCCGCAGCCTTCACTTCAGCACCGGACTTCCCATCGAAAACCGCCTCCAAAGCATCGCGCAAAATAAACGCCCCCGGATACATCAACTGGGTGGTGGTCAGGGCCACCGGCACTCCCAGTTTCGGGAAATACCTC